>NZ_BAGJ01000181.1 GCF_000308775.1 Nocardia testacea NBRC 100365 | reverse complement strand
GGCGACGCCGCGGTGGAGACGCTGCTGGGTCGTAAGCCGTCCTCGATGGAGTACTTGATGCTGAGTTCGATTCTGGAAGGCGGAACCCTGCGCGTGACCGAGGAGGCCGCCTCGTGAGGGGAGTTCGCAAACCGCTGATCGGGTTCGGCCTGTTCGCGATCGTATCCGTGCTGGTCACGGTGCTGGTCTGGAATACGCTGGCCCGGACGGTCGACGGCGGTACGAAATCGTATTCCGCGGTCTTCACCGATGTACTGGGCCTGCGCGAGGGCGACGACGTCCGGATGGCGGGCGTGCGGGTCGGCAAGGTCCAGAAGATCGAGGTCACCGACGACCACAATGCCAAGGTCAGTTTTATCGTCCAGGACGATCAGACGCTTTTCGGCAACACCAAGGCGCTGGTGCGTTACCAAAACCTGATCGGCCAGCGTTATGTCGCGCTGGCGCCGGGATCCGGTGGCGATGCGTCCCAGCTGCCCGAGGACGGCACCATCCCGGTGGACCGCACCGAGCCCTCCTTCGATATCTCGGCACTGCTCAACGGTTTCCAGCCGCTGTTCGAGGTGCTCGAGCCCGCCCAGGTGAACCGGCTCTCGGAAACATTCATCCTCGCGTTGCAGGGTGACCGGGTATCGCTGAGCTCGTTCATCACCCAGGCGGCCACCATGGCCACCGATTTCCAGCGGCGCGACGCCATCCTCAGCGATGTGATCACCAACCTCAGCGGTGTGATGGCCGGTTTGGCCAAACGAGGGGACGAATTGGAGACGCTGATAACCCAGACGCGGGCGCTCATCGGCGGTTTGTACGAGCAGGGGCAGCAGTTGCTCGGCTCGACCGAGCAGATCGCGGGCGCGACCACGGCTCTCGTCGGCATGGTGGGCAATATCCAGCCGAAGCTGGAGGCCGTCCAGAATTCGACACGTGACGCTTTGACCCTGTTCCTGGCCAACGGCGCCAAGCTGGATCAGGCCGCGATCGACCTCCCGTCCATCCTCGCCGACGCCGGACGCTTCACCTCCGAGGGCGCGTACGCCAACGCCTACATCTGCCGATTGGATGTCTCGCTCTACGGCGTGCTCTTCCCCCGCGGGCTGTTCTCCCAGATCGGCGGCAATTCGCAATCGGCGGTGTGCCGGCCATGATGACGAAACTCAAAACCTGGTTCAACAACAATCGGTATTTCGGCCTCGGCATCATCGGCGTCATCGTGGTCGCTGTCGTGGTGATCGCCTCCAGCGGGTTCCGCAACCTCGGGATCGGTGAACAGTCCATCGAGGCCGAGTTCGTGCAGTCCGCGGGTATCACCGTCGGGGACAAGGTCGATGTCGCCGGGGTGCCGGTGGGCCGGGTCGCGGCCGCCGAACTCGAGGGCGATCACGTACTGCTGACCCTGCAGGTCAGCAATGACGTGAAGCTCGGACCGGACGCCCGGGCCGCCATCAAGATGGCGACCCTGCTCGGCGCCCGCTATGTGGACCTGGATCCCGGTGACGGTTCCGGCCTGCCCGACGACCGGATCCCGAAGACCAATACCGCGGTCCCCTACGACCTCGCCGATGTGGTCTCCAAGGGCACCCCGGAGTTCCAGGAACTCGATCCCGGCAAACTGGCCGAATCGCTGAACCTGTTCAACGAGCAGTTGAACGGGTCGCCGGAACTGGTCGTCCAGTCGCTGGACAGCATCGGCGCGCTGGCCAAGGTGATCGATCAGCGCAAGGACGATGTCTCTCAGCTGCTCAAGGACCTCGACCGGGTGACCACGATCCTGGCCGACAACCGCAACAGCGCGCTGCTGATCATCACCCAGGGGGAGGCCATCGCCTCGCGGGTGGTGGAGCGGCAGCAGCTGCTGCGGACCCTGCTCGACAATGTGGCCACGCTGACCGCCCAGTTGCAGGCGATCGGTGCCCAGAACAACAACCAGTTCGGCACCACGCTCGACCAGCTGAACGTGATGGCGTCGGGCCTGCAGAAGAACAAGGACAACCTGGATCGGCTGCTGTCGATCATGCCGCCGTCGGTGCGCTACCTGGCCAATGCGTGGGGTAACGGCAACTACGCCGAGGTCGGTATTCCGTGGCTGTTCCCGGACAACTGGTTGTGCTTCGCCCAAGTCGCCGAGGGGTGCCAGGGATGATCAAGGACAAGATCGGGATCGTGAAGCGGACCGCCCAGGCGCTGTTCATCGGGGTTTCGGCGGTCGCGCTCGGCAGCTGTTCGGTGGTGAACAGCGTGACCGGCGGAGATATCAAGATCACCGCCGACTTCGAGAACATCGCCGGCATGTTCGAGGGCAACCCGATCACCGTGCTGGGGCTCGAGGTCGGCAAGGTCGACAAGATCGTGCCGCACGGTGATCTGGTCGAGGTCCATATGACCATCGACGGTGATGTGCAGATCCCGAAGGACGCGATGGCGGTGGTGGTCTCGCCCTCCATCGTCACCGACCGGCATATCGAGATGACGCCCCGCTACGTCGAAGGGGACACGCTCGAGAGCGGCGATCATCTGCCGCTGGAACGCACCGATGTTCCGGTGGAACTGGACACGATGCTCAAGACCATCGACAAGTTCGCCGATGCGCTCAAACCCCAGGAGGGTCAGGAAGGCGTCGGCCCGCTCTCGGGCCGGGTGCTGTACCCGATGCTCAACGGCCAGGGCGCGAAATTGCGCGACACCCTCAACGCACTGTCGAGCGCGTTGAAGGTCGGTGTCGACAACAAGGACCACATCTCGAACATCATCATCAAGCTCAACGAGCTGACCACGATGCTGGCCGAGAACGACCAGGCGGTCCGCGATTTCAGCAACCAGGCCACCCAGATGACCACCATGCTGGCCGAACAGGCGCCGGGCCTGCAGGCCACCCTGCAGCAGCTCTACGACTTCCTCAACAACACCAGTTCGGTCTTCGCGCAGCACCAGGATCAGCTGGTGGACACGCTGAACCGGATGAACACCGTGATCGAGCAGCTGCGGGCCAACGCGCACGGCGTCACCGAGGTGGTCGACGTGGCGCCGATGCTGCTGCAGAGTATCCACCGGTCGATGAACTACGAACAGGGCTACGTCCGGTTGCACGCGCTGATCGGCACGAATCTCGCCAACGGCGAACTCGTCAGCCTGTTCTGCGAACGGATACAGATGAAGTCCGACGGCTGCCGCACCGGCCGGCCCGAAGATTTCGGACCCGACTTCGGACTCACCGCCGCACTGCTGGGACTGACGAAATGATGCGAACGATCCGCCGGGCCCGCCGCGCCATGGCCGCCCTCGCCGCGGCCGGGACGGTGGTGCTGGCCTCCGGATGCGGTCTGACCGTGGAGGACATCCCGCTGCCGAAACCCGGTATCGGCGGGGACACCTTCACGCTGAAGGCGGTGTTCGAGAACGCGCTGAACCTGCCCGACCAGGCCAAGGTGAAGATCGGCGGTTCCGATGTCGGTGTGGTCACCAATATCGAGACCAAGAACTTCCAGGCCATCGTCGATATGGAGATCCGTAAGGATATCGACCTCCCGGAGGGCACCACCGCCGAACTACGCCAGGCCACCCCGCTCGGCGATGTGTTCATCGCGGTCTCCAAACCGCCCACCGAACAGGGCAGCCGATTGCTCACCGACGGCGATACGCTGCCCATCGAGAAGACCTCGGCCGGTGCGACGGTGGAGGAACTGCTGCTGTCGGTATCGCTGATGTTCAACGGCGGCGGTATCGCCCATCTGACCCGGCTGGGCACCGAACTCGACTCGATCGTCGGCGGGCGCAGCGATCAGCTGGTGCATCTGGTCAACGAGATCACCGGTGTGGTCTCGAGTATCAATGCCAACTCCGCGCAGATCGACAGCGTGCTGGGCGAATTCAATGTGCTGGCCGACACTCTCGACGCCCGGCGGACCGAGCTCGGTCAGGTGGCCGACACGCTGCCGGACATGATCGGCGCGATCGCGGAGAACAACCGGGCGCTCGGGGATCTGCTGGGCAAGATCGCGACCACCAGCGCGGCGCTCGGTGATTACGCGAACACCACCGGCGGTGATCTGGCCGGGACGCTGGACAACCTGAACAATCTGATGGCGGCGCTCGCGGCCACCGGTGACAACTTCGGCGCGCTGCTGGACGCCCTGCACGAGTTGAAGGGTCCGGTGAACGCCACCTTCCGTGGTAGCAGCCTGGCCGCCCAGGTCAATGTCACCAATCTCGATATCGCCATGCTGACCGCGCCCGGCACCAGCCACTTCTACGATGTGCGCGATCTGCAGGACTTCGCGGGCAGCCTGCTCCAGATCCTCCAGGTCGTGCAGTACCGCGTGGGAGGCCAGTGATGTTGTCCAAGAACAAGATCCTGCTGTCCAATATCGGACTGGTGCTGGCCCTGCTGATCGGCGGCACCTACCTGCTGGTCAACGTCATGCGGGTGAATCCGCTGCGTAGTACCTACACCGTCATCGTGAACCTGGACCGGTCCGGTGGGCTGCAGCCCGGCAACGATGTCACCCTGCGCGGTTTCCGGGTCGGCGAGGTGAGCGATCTCCAGCTCGTCGACGACGGCGCCGGTATCCAGGCGAAAGCCGAGATCGATTCCCGCTACGACATTCCGGTGGATACCAAGGTGGCCGTACAGGCGCTGTCGGGTGCCGGTGAGCAGTACATCGATTTCCGGCCGGCCGCCGACCAGGGCCCGTACCTGACCGACGGTTCGGAGGTCACCTTCGATCCCGAGCGCGTGAGCACCCCGGTTCCGATCTCGGCGGTGCTGGAGAATTCCAGCGACCTCATCGCCCAGGTGAACCCGGAACATTTCGCGGTGATCCTGAACGAGCTCGATATCGCGCTCAGCGGTGGGCCCGACCAGCTGCGTTCGCTGATCGAAGGGGTCAGCCTGGTCACCGCGGGGATGGATTCGCTGCTCCCGCAGACCACGCACCTCATCGCCAATCTGCGCACCATCGCGGGCACCACCTCCCAGGCCCAGCCGGACCTGGGGACGCTGACCGCCAATTCGCGGGTGCTGTTCGATCAGTTCAACAAGGCCAACGCCGAACTGATCAATGTGCTCGACCAGGCCCCGGGACAGTTCGCGAGCGTGACCGCCACGCTCGACAGCACCAGTGACCCGATCACCGCGCTGGCCAACAATTTCCTCGCGGTGACCCGGGCGGCGCAGCTGCGCACCCCCGCGCTGGCCGCGCTGTTCCCGGCACTCGAGATCGGTGGCGCCGCGCTCGGTGTCCCCGCTCACGACAACGAGTTCCACACCATCCTCGATATCTGGTTCCGGCCGTACTGCCAGTACCAGTCCACTCCGATGAAGACCCAGGTGGTGCAGGACGGCACGCTGCCGAAGTGGAACTACTGCGACAGCCCCGGCCCGGGTCAGCAGATCCGTGGCGCGGTGAACGCACCGCGACCGAACATCCCGAACAACGGCGCCACCATTCCGCCGGGGGTGGATCCGAACGAACGTACGCTGCCGCCCGTGCGGTAGGAGGTCCGGTCGCCGCGCGCCGGGTGCGACGGTGCATACTCTCGCAGAGATGCCCGCCACACCCGGCGGTCGTTTTCGACCGGTAGATTACGGCGCGTTTGCCAAGCCGCGCCGGGAAGGTGTGAACAGTACAGATGTCCTCAGAAAAACCCGTCTCCGATCCCCAGGAGCCGGAAGGCACCGGTGTGCCAGCGGACGCCGCGGCTGAGCACGCCCCTTCCGGAAAAGACGAGACCGACGCCGCGACCGGCGGCGGAGCAGCCGACAGCAAAACCGATACCGGCGCGGCGGACGCCGGTGATCCCGATGCCACGGTGCGGTCCGAGAAGGTCGATGCCGCGGAACCGGCCGGGGAAACCACGAAGTCGCCCGCCGATGCCGATTCGGCCGTGGCCAGCAGGTCCGGAGCCGATGACGAGACCGTTGTCATCGGCAAGCCTGCGGCGGCCGGCGACGAGACCGTCGTGGTCGGCAAGTCGGGCTCCGGGACGCCGGACGCCGGCGACGGTACCCCGGACGAAGCGGATTCCGGCGCCACGGTCGCGCTGAGCAAAGCGGAGGCGACCGCTGGGAAGGCCGATACCGCGAAGAAACCGGCCGGAGCCACCGAGGCGGAACCGGAGTCCGGGAAGGACCCGGGCGCCGCCGCGAAGCCCGCCGCCCGCCGCTCACCGTTCCCGCTGCCCGCGTTGATCGGTGCCGCGGTGCTGCTGGTCGCCGCTCTGGTCGCGGTCGGGGTCTTCTTCTTCCTCGCCGGGAACAAGCAGGACGAATTGGACCGACGTGCCGCGGCCACCAAGGCGGCCTGCGATTTCGGGAACAATTTCGCGACCTACACCGGCGACAAGGCCGACGACTACATCCAGCGCCTGGATCGATCCGCCACCGGTGAGTGGAAGAAGCTGGTATCGCAGATCGGGCCGGACCTGAAGACCCGGTTCGCCGAATCCAAGGTCAGCTCCACCGCCACGGGGGTGCAGTGCGGTTACGAATCCGGCTCCGGTGACGAGGCGCGGGTGGTGCTGGTCATCGACCAGCAGTTCACCACCGCGAACGTGCCGCAGGAGCAGGGGCCGGGACAGGTCAAGGTGGCCGCGAATGTCTCCATGCAGAAGGTCGACGGCACCTGGCTGGTCGCCGACTTCGATACGCCGATGATGCAGCAGTAGTTGCCGCCGCGAGACGAACAGACGTTAGGACTCGAAGCTATGGCCAAGAACGAGACCGCGGCCCCGGACACCGGCGACAAGTCCGGACTGCTGCCGGTGGTGGTTGCCTTCGTGGCGGGCGTGGTGCTGGTGGCGCTGGTCGCCGCCGGTGTCGTGTACTTCCGGGCGTTCCAGCAGAACCGCGGAGAACTCGCCGCCCAGGACCAGTCCGCCCGTGCCGCCTGCGATTTCGCCCGCGCGACCAACACCTACGACTACCAGGGCGACCTGGACGGATTCATGCAGGCGATGAAGGACGGGGCCACCGACAATGTGGTGTCCTCGCTCGAACAGAACTGGGATGTTCTGCGCCAGCTGCTCACCGAATCCAAGGTGAAATCCTGGGTCGACGAGGCGACCTGCGGTTTCCAGTCCGGTGACGAGAAATCCGCCAAGGTGCTCGTGAATATCGGACTGATGAAGACGAATTCGGTGACCCCTGAGCCGAAGCGCCAGGACATCGCGGTGACCGCGAGTCTGGAGAAGGACGGCGACCGCTGGATCGTGAACCAGTGGGAGCTGGCCATGCTCGCCGGTGTCGGTGGCCAGGGCGGACAGCCCGCGCCCGCCGGTCCCGCGCCGGCCGCCCCCGAAGGCGCGCAGCCGGCCCCGCAGCCGGGTAACTGAATCGAACCAGAGACAGGGTGACGCCCTCCGGGGCGTCACCCTGTCATCTCCGGGTGGACACGACGCAGCGCCGACGCCGGTGATTCGGCGCGATGCGCGGTTGGCATGCGAGAAACTTGATCACTGACCTATCCCACACCGCACCACGCCGCGAAACCACGCAGGCTTTCGGTGCTGCGTGCTTCCTGTCGCGCCAGTACACGAACGGTGTCGTGCACCATCGGGTGGTATCGGGTCTGAGTCGGTGCGATCTTGCGGGCGGTGTTGAGTGCATCGAGGGTCTTGGTCCGGTCGCCGTGCAGCAGGAACGCGCGACTGAGATCGATATAGAGGTGCCCGGCTCGAGATTTCGGAGTATTCGCGGGGAGGACCAGCTTCTCGCCCCGCTTGATCGCCTCGGTTCCGTCGAGCATTTCAACCGCAAGACCGACCGACCAGATTTCCGTATTCGCCCGGCCGAAGTTCATCACCGGGTCATGAAAGTCACGGGTACCGACACGCGCGGCCGTCGACTGTGCTTCTGCCAGGTGGGCGTCTGCGGAATCGCGATTTCCCGAGCGGGCCGCGGCAAGTCCGGATTGCAGGTGAAGGGTTCCCCAGGAAATGAGGCTTTCGGGGTCCGTACCCGCTACCTTCGGCTCGAGGTCGTGGCGGCATTGGTCGAGGTAGGCCGCAGCAGTGTTCCAGTCGCCTGCCGAGGTCAGCACCGATGCCCGGTGGAACTGCGCACAGGCCATCCACAGGCGTGACCCGGAGTGGGCCGCAGCCCACGCCATGCGCTCGACAACCAGCGTCGCAAGATCGGTGTACCCGAGCTTGTGCGCCAGACTTCGCGACGAGGTGTACAGCTCGCACAGCAGCAGGAAGCCTTTCTCACGTTCCCGGCCCTGTGTGCCGTGGACCAAGGCTCGGACCTCGGTCAGGAGTGCGGGTAGGTCGCTGGACAGCCGGTAGAAGTTCGTTTCCCGGCGGTGCTTTCGTATCTGGGCGACGTCCGCAACGATCGCCGCGAACGGTCGCGGCACCACTCCGGTCGCCGGGAGATCATGCGCCGCGAGCTCGAGACGGATCACAGCGATACCCGCGGCAACATCGCTCTGTTCGGTCGTGGTCCGGGGATAAGGCTGTCCCAAAAGCTCGGCGGGCGCCACCTTCAGAGCTCGCGCGCAGCACGCTACGAATGCCGCGCCGGCCGGCGCTCGGCCCTGTTCTACGGCGCGTACCAGTGACACCGATACGTGCGCTTCCGTGGCAAGCCGCGGCTGCGACCAACCCACCAGTTTTCGCATCTCCGCCACGCGTTGGCCGACGCCCACCTCTGTGCTCATCGATCCCCATCCTGTCTCGGCCCCTGACAACAGCATGACAAAAACCCTTGGTACTTCACAGCAGTCACTGAGTTGAACCTGAAACCCGCACCCGCCGCCGGGTCGACCCGACTCCCCGGCGTCGAGTGAACTCCAATGCAGGGTCGGGAAGCAGGGGTGCACGATGACCGGCGAACAGCCGAGGGCTATCGCGTTGATCCGCAGGGATGTACAGGGGGATGGGGTGGACGTCTATCGGGTCGCGGAGCAGCACGGATTCCGACTGGTGTGGACGGTCCGCCTCGATACAGGGCCGCTGGCAACCGCACTGATTTTGTTCGGCTCTGTCATGGAACATGGTGCAACTGCGGTCGTGGTCCCATCCTTCGAGCACGCCGACGCTGTGCGTCACGCGATTACCGATATCGCTGAGCTCGTCACTCCAATGCAGGTCTATCCGCGAGGGCATCGCTGGCCGGTGGTCGAACCGTGACCGGCGCCGATATTGTCCTGCTCTTGCTCGTCGTCGCACTGACCTGGCTGACAATCGCGCTCTTTCGAGTGTGATCCCATCCCAACATGTGCACGTTCGTGGGCGCATCTCGGGCACGCCGGAGCCCGGAATATCGAGAATCGGTTGCGGACCAGAGGTTACGGATTCCGAATACGTCGAGGTAGAAGCAGAAAACGCAACCCGGGCGCCCCCGGCGGTGGGTCGAGCCACCACCGCCGGAGGCTATTCGGTTGGTATCCGGATCCAGCAGTTCTACGACGACAACAGCGCGGGCGCTCCGATCCCGGACGGGATTCAGAACAGGTGGAGCGCCTGCGCCGTTGTCGCGTAGTCGGCGGTCGGTACGACCGCCGGTTCCGCAGCCTTCCCTGCTGCCGCGGAGGTTTCGGGGGCGACGCGGTTGACGGTCCGGGTGGCCACGGTCGACGTGGCCGCGGCCTTACGCGCGGCGGCTCCGGCCAGTGCATCGGCCTGTTCGTTGAAATAGTTACCGACATGTCCGCGCACCCAGCGGAACCGCACCGGGCCGGGACGGCCCGCGATGGCATGGTCTATTTCCCGGATGAGTTCGACGTTCTTGACCGCGGACCCGTTCGAGGTGCGCCAGCCGTTGTTGCGCCAGTTCGGCAGCCATTCGGACGCGCATTTGATCGCGTACAGGGAATCGCTCTCGATCAGCAGCGGATCCGTGCCGGGATGTGCCCGGATCGCCTCCAGGACGGCACGTAACTCGGCGATCTGATTGGTACCCGATGCCGCGCCGCCGCTTTCCGCGCCACCCGCGTGGTCCACCCACGCCCAGCCGATCGCCCCGCCGGGGTTGCGCAGGCACGATCCGTCGGTACTCACGATGATCATGGCAGTACCCTACGCAAGTCGGCCGACAAGATCGGTACCGTGGAATTCCTCTATCGCCCTGCGCAATCGGGATTCGCTGCGCCGCAGTGCCCGGCGTAGCAGTGCGGCGCGTGGCCGCTCGCGCAGCGCCGCGGCGAATCCCGTGGAAGCGGGGAAGTCGAGTTCGGAGGTGAGCACCGAGCGGCCGCGGCCGAGCGGGTCGAATCGGAGTGTCAGCCGGGCGGTGAAGGGACCGGTCAGGGCGTAACCCAGCACCGCGTCCTGGCGGTGCTCGGTGACCTCGCAGTGGAGGACGGGATGCCAGGGCCCGAGCCGGTAACCGATCTCGTACTTCGCCCCGATACCGCCTTCCGGATCACCACACCGGGTGATCTCGGCGGCTCCCGCCATCCAGTTCGGGATGGACAGGGGATCGTCGGCGTAGGCGAAGGCAACGGTGATCGGCGCCGTTACGTCGCTCGCGTATTTGATGAAGCCCACGGGCCCTCCCTCCACGGCTGCCCGATAAAAGTACTATAGCTTTCCGGTTTATTTAAGGCCGAGGGGGATTCGATAGCCGCGCGGCGCAGATGTGACACAGCGCCGAAACGTCCGGCGAGCGTATCAGAGCCGGTGAGGCCGGGCGGGTCGGAGAACAAGTGCCCTGAACACTCGAGACGCGCGTCAAAGCCGCGCCGGGCCGGTGCGAACGGCGGTGCCGATCAGCGACCACCGGCGGGTTTCACGAACCGCCCAGGGGGTACCTATCACCCGCCGGCGGGCGCTGTACTCGATTGCCGTGATGAGCTATCCGGCCAACGATGTCCGACTGTCCCGGGAACCTGGTGTGACGCTCGCCGGCCCTGTCAGTCCTTCCGGGTCGGTTCCCGGCCGGTGCCCGGTGGGCCCGCGAAAGCCTGGGCGATGGTCAGCCACCGCGCGGCTTCCGCGCCCGTGGTCCGCAGCGCCAGATCGTCGGGATGCCGGCGCTGGGTCACCAGGAGGCAGAAGTCGAGCGCCGGCCCGGTGACCCGTTCGCCGGCCTCCGCCGGCCCCCATGCCCAGAGCTCGCCCGAGGGCGCGCGCAGCTCGACCCGGAACTCCGTGCCGGGTACCGGCAGCTCCCGAAGCGTGTAGGCGAAATCCCGGGTGCGCACACCGATATGGGCCACCGACCGGAGCCGGTCGGTGGGTTCGCGGTGGACCCCGAGCGCGTCGGCGACATCTTGGCCGTGTGCCCAGGTCTCCATGAGCCGGGCGGTGGCCATCGACCCGGGGCGCATGGGCGGTCCGAACCACGGCACCTTCGCGTCCGCGGGGACCGCGCGCAATGCCGCGGCGAGTTCGGTCCGGCCGCGCCGCCAGCGTTGGAGAAGCTCCGCGGGCGGGGTCGCGGCGGCTTCGGCGGCGGCGTCGTCGACGAAGGTCGCCACCCGGGCCGCAGCCGCGGTCAGCAGGTCGGTGAAGGCGCTGCCGCCGGTCGCGGCGTCGGTGGCGGCCAGCGCGGCCACCTCGTCGGTCCAGGCGAGATGTCCGATCTGATGGGCGACGGTCCAGCCGGCCGCCGGGGTGGGCCGGGCCCAGTCCGGCTCCGTCAGTCCGGCGACCAGGGCCTCGAGCTCGGCGCCTTCCGCGGCGAGGTCGCGGAGCAACGCGTCCAGATCGGCCATCGGTTCCCTCATTCCCGTTACGCGCAGGTCGGTGCGGGGTTCAGCATTCCAGCGGTCCGAGAAAAATACAAGCACGCCTGCTTGTATTTTCCGCTGTTCCGGCCATCGCGGCATTCGCGGTCGATACCGGAGATACGGGCCACGGCACGGCCGACCCGGACGCCAGGAATCCCGGCAGCCGACGCGTGTTTCCGGAGCGCGAGCAAGGTGCCCGCAGCGGCACCGCACTCCCCGGTCGAACGTCCGGCGACCCCGACCGCGGTGCCACCGGGAGAGGTCACCGGCAGCGGCACGGATGCGCAGCGGATCGGTGCGGTGGCTACCAGCCGAAGATCAGCAGATGGGTGGCGCCGACCAGTAGCCCGAGCGCGGCTCCGTGCAGATAGAGCAGCCAGGCGTCCTGTTCGACCGAGGCGTAGAACATCTCCATGAATTCACCGGGCGTCAGCTGCTGTAGCTTGCGGGCCGCGAACTCGTCGATGTTCTCGGCCTGCTCCCGGATGAAATCGGCGTCCTCCACCAGCGCGGGTGCCAGGCCGACCGCCGCGCCCGCCGCTCCGACCTTCAGATTGTCGAACTGGCGCCGGCCGAACGCGGCCCGGACCACCGAGGTGGTGCGGCCCAGCTGGCGGTGGATCTCGTCGGAGATGAGCTGTTCGAGCAGCAGCCGGGTCTTGTCGCCGTTGGGGCCGTTGAGCAGCTCGTTGGACAGATTGGGCAGGGTGAGCACCTGGTAGGCGAGGATATGGGCCAGATCGGTGGCCGCCTGCGGCTGCCGTTTGGCCAGCAGCGCCTGTTTCCAGATGTATTTGTAGCGGGGCTGCGGATCGCCGGGGGTGAACACCACCCGCACGGCGATGATGTTGACGATGACGCCGATGAGCGCCGAGGCCGCCAGCACGATCACCCAGGACGGAACCCAGCCCCACACCGGAATATCGGAGTGGATATGCAGGTAGAGCGCCAGGAGCAGCCCGAACGGGGCGCCGAGCAGGCCGATCCGGACCATGAACTTCAGTTCCGGCGCCGCGATGGTGGTGGTGAGGTCCTTGAGGATCTGCGGATTCTCCTGCAGATACCGGATCACGAAACCCTTCACGTCGATGAGCTGGTCGACATTGTCACCGAGCGAATCGAATGCCCGGCCGGTGAGTTCGGGCAGTTCCCGTTCCACCCGCTGATAGATCAGTTGCCGCATCGCCCGCGGCACGGCATTCCACAGATCCGGGTTCTCCCGGTTCATCACCTCGTCGACAATGCTCTTGACCTGTTTGCGGGCCAGGGCCGCGACATAGTCGGCGATACCGTCGAGGTCCAGTTCGTGGATGAAATCCCGGGGACTGCCTATCCGCAGCAGGGCTTTGTCCACACAGATACTGGCCATCTTCTCGGCGCGGGCCGGAATGAAACCCTGGAAGCCCAGCCGGGACCCGTCCTCGGAAAAGGTCGGCAGCACCTGGACCCGGCGCGGTAGATAGGGATACAGCACGTCGAGGCCGGGAATCCGGATACCGCGGAACAGCAGCGGCCAGAAGAGCATCAGCACACCGGTCCAGTTGGTGAGCCAACCGGCCGCCGCGCTGAATATGGGGAAACTGATCAGATCTACGACGAACTTGCTCTGACCCGTGAGTTCTTCCCAATTGATCAACACTCCGGACGAGAGTGTGATCATCGCGCGCTCCCCTTGGGCCGGATCGGGTATTCGAGATCATCACATTGTCATCGGCCCGTCCCGGGTGTCAATCAGGGCTCACCGGCCCCCACGGCCCTCGCCGTGCCGTGGAAAACCGGAATAGGGTGCCGACATGAGCAACCCCGAGACCTCGGTACTCCCCGCTTTCCTCGCCGCCCTCGCCGACGGGCGGTTGGAAGTGATCGATCTGACCACACCGCTGAGCAGCTCCACGCCGGCCCTGCGGCTGCCCGAGCCGTTCGCCAATCTGATCGATTTCAGTCTCGAGGAGGTCAGTGCCTACAACGAGTCCGGCCCGTTCTGGCGGCACAACAACATCCACACCGGCGAACATATCGGCACCCACCTCGACGCCCCGGTGCACTGGGTCACCGGCCGTGACGGTGACGATGTGTCGCAGATCCCGGTGGGCCGGCTCATCGGACCGGCCGCCGTGCTGGACCTGACCGCCGAGGTGGCCGCCGACCCGGACCATCTGCTCACCATCGCCGAGGTGCGGGCCTGGGAGCAGCGGCACGGCCGTTTGGCCGACGGGGCGTGGCTGCTGCTGCGCACCGGCTGGGAATCGCGCGGCGGTTCCGAGGCCGAATTCCTCAATGCCGACGAGACGGGTTCGCATACGCCGGGGGTGGCGGTCGACTGTGCGCGCTGGCTGGCCACCGAGCGGGGGCTGACCGGGCTCGGGGTGGAAACCGTGGGGGTCGACGCCGGTCTGGCCGGCGGTTTCGATCCCGCGTTCCCGGTGCACCACTACTTCCTCGGCCACGACAAATACGGCCTCACCTCGCTGCGCAATCTCGGCCGGCTCCCCGCCGTGGGCGCGATGCTGGTGGTGAGTCCGTTACCGATCGTCGGCGGTACCGGCAGCCCGTCGCGAGTTCTCGCGGTGCTCGATCGGGCCGGCGCGGCGTGACGGGGGACGGCTCGGCGAATGCCCGGGCGGGCGGGCCCGGCTACGGCCCGACCGTTGCCGATGTGGTGGGCGGGGTGCTGGCCGACCTCGGCGCCGGGCACTGCTTCGGGGTCGTGGGCAGCGGTAATTTCGTGATGACCAACGCGCTGCGCCGCGGCGGCGTGCCCTTCACGGCGGCTCGGCACGAGGGCGGCGCGGCGAGTATGGCCGACGCCTACACCCGGATGTCGGGGCGGGTCGGAGTGCTGTCGGTGCACCAGGGTTGTGGGCTGACCAACGCCATGACCGGGATCGGCGAGGCCGCCAAGAGCCGCACCCCGATGATCGTGCTGACCGCGGACAGTCCGGCGGCGGCGTTGCGGTCCAATTTCCGAGTGGATCAGGAGGCGCTGGCCGGGAGTGTCGGCGCGGTGAGCGACCGGGTGTTCGCGGCGCAGACCGCGGTCGCCGATGTGACCCGGGCCTTCCGGACGGCGGTCGCCCGGCGCCGCACCGTGGTCCTCAATGTGGCGATCGACGTCGCCGCCGCCCCGGCCGCCGCGACCGGGCCCGTCGTGGCGCCGGTGCCGTTGCCGCCGGTCCGGCCGGGCGCCGAGGCGGTGACGCAGTTGGCGGCGGCGCTGCGCGGTGCGCGTAAGCCGGTTTTCGTGGCGGGCCGCGGCGCCCGGGACGCCGGGCCTTCGATCGCCGCTCTGGCGCGGGCCTGCGGTGCGCTGGTGGCCACTTCGGCCGTCGCGAACGGACTCTTCGCCGAAGACGAGTTCGCGCTGGGGATTTCGGGGGGTTTCTCGTCGCCGACCAGCGCCGAGCTGATCGCGGGCGCCGATCTCGTGGTCGGCTGGGGCTGTGCGCTGAACATGTGGACCATGCGGCACGGCCGCCTGATCGGGCCCGGCGCCCGGGTGGTGCAGGTCGACGACGATATCGACGCCATCGGCGCGCACCGCCCGGTCGATCTCGGCGTGCTCGGCGATTGCGCGGCGACCGCCCGGGACGTACTGGCCGAATGGGGACGGTCCGGCGCCCGGCAGGTGAGCGGCTACCGCACCCCGGAGGTGGCGGCCCGCATCGCCCGTACGGGTCGCTGGCAAGACGTCCCGGTGGACGATTCGTCCACCGGCGAGCGGATCGATCCCCGGGCGCTCACCATCGCGCTCGACGAGATCCTGCCCGCGCAGCGGATCGTCTCGATCGACTCCGGGAATTTCATGGGCTACCCCGCCACCCATCTGTCGGTGCCCGACGAGAACGGATTCTGTTTCACCCAGGCGTTCCAGTCGATCGGCCTCGGACTGGGCACCGCGATCGGTGCGGCGTTCGCCCGGCCCGACCGGCTCCCGGTGCTCGGCACCGGGGACGGCGGGTTCCTCATGGCGATCGCCGAGCTGGAAACGGCGGTGCGCTGCGCGCTTCCGCTGGTGGTGATCGTCTACAACGACTCCGCCTACGGCGCCGAAGTGCACCATTTCGGTGCTGCCGACCACGGCACCGTCACCTTCCCCGAGACCGATATCGCCGCTGTAGCGCAAGGTTTCGGGGCCACCGGCGTCACCGCCCGTTCGGAGGCCGATCTCGCCCCGGTCCGCGAATGGGTCGAGCGATACCGGCGCACGGGCCGGGCCCGGCCGCTGGTGATCGACGCGAAGATCACCAGCGACGGTGGCGCGTGGTGGCTCGCGGAGGCGTTCGCCGGGCACTGAATCCGGTCGAGTCCGGTCACGAAGCGGGAATCGGACTCGGCGGAACGATAACGTGTTCTAATTATTCACGTGACTGTGGAAGGACACGCCGACCCCGCCTTCGGTGCGGTTCGCGAGGTCTTCGCGGCGAATCTGGCGGCGGGCGCGGATCTCGGGGCCGCGGTGGCGGTATTCGTCGACGGCCGCGCGGTGGTGGATCTGTGGGGCGGAATCGCCGATCGCCGGACCGGACGGGCGTGGGAACGCGACACTCCCTGCGTCACCTTCTCGTGTACCAAAGGACTGACAGCGACCGCCGCGCTGCGGGTGAGTGCCGAGACCCGGATCGGCGTCGAGGAACCGGTGACGCGGTGGTGGCCGGAGTTCGGTGCCGCGGGCAAGGAAGCCACCACGCTGGCGGATCTGCTGGCCCACCGGGCCGGTCTGCCCGCGTTCGACCGGCCGGTCACCGTCGCCGAGGCGGCCGACCCCCGGGCCATGGCCGACCGGCTCGCCGCACAGCGACCGGTATGGGAGCCGGGCACCCGGCACGGTTACCACGCCCTGACCTTCGGTTGGCTGGTCGGCGAATTCGTCAGGCGGCACACCGGTGATTCGGTCGCGACCTATGTGGCCGAGCATTTCGGGCCCGAACTGTGTCTCGGCATACCGCGGGTCGCCCCGGCGCGCACCGCCTTCCCGGAGCGCTCCGGCGCCGCCCGATTCTCCGTCGATACCGCCGGGGGCGGCGTCGCCGCGCGGCTGATGCGTGCCTACGAAGATCCGGATTCGCTGATCATGCGCGGCTCGACCAACCCGCGCCCCTCCTACTCCGATCCCGCCGTGCAGGCGGGTGGCTGGCCGGCCAGCGGCCTGCACACCACCGCCCGGGCGCTGGCCGGTTTCTACCGCGACCTGGGTGCGGGCGCCCTGCTACCTGGGGACATCCTCCGCGCGGCCGCCACCGAACAGGTACGCGGTCCGGACGAGGTGCTGATGCTGGAAAGCGCGTTCGGACTCGGCTACATGCTGCCCGCGGCAACCATGCGGCTGCCCGGACCGGCCCGCGCCGGCGCGTTCGGCCATCCCGGCGCCGGCGGCTCGCTGGGGTTCACCGACCCCGAACGCCGGATCGCCTTCGGTTTCGTACCGAACCTGCGCCGTGACGCCTTCGACGGGGACACCCGCGCCCACGATCTCGTGACCGCCGTCTACGAATCGCTGTGATGAACGATTCTTCTTCGCCGTGGGCGAACACGGGCACGGGGTGGAACAAAGGCGGACCCGGCCAAGTTGAGTGGGTGTAGCTCAACTATTGGAGGTTGTGTTCGTGACTACACCACTGAATCTTCCGGTGCTGTTCCTGACCGATCCCATCGTGCTGCCCGGGATGGTCGTGCCGATCGAACTGGATGAATCCGCGCAGGCGGCCATCGACGCCGCGCAGGCCGCGCAGACCGGGACCGTGCTGCTGGCTCCGCGTCTGTCCGAGGGTTACGCCGCCTACGGCGTGATCGCCACCATCGAACAGATCGGCCGGATGCGCGGCGGTACGCCCGCCGCGGTGCTGAAGGCGGAACGGCGCGCGAAGATCGGTCACGGGGTCACCGGCCCCGGCGCCGCACTGTGGGTGGAGGCCGAACCGGTCGATACCCCCGCCGCCGACGGACGCACCCGGGAACTGGCCGCCGAGTACAAGAAGCTGGTCGTCTCGGTGCTGCAGAAGCGCGAGGCGTGGCAGATGATCGACGCCTTCAACCAGCTCACCGATCCGTCCGCCATCGCCGATACCGCGGGCTACGCCGCGTATCTCACCGATGAGCAGAAACGTGAACTGCTCGAGACCCCGGACGTCGCACAGCGGCTGAACCGGCTCATCGAATGGACCAGGGCCCATATCGCCGAGGCCGAGGTCACCGAGAAGATCGGTGACGAGGTCCGCGAGAACATGGAGAAGAGCCAGCGCGAATTCCTGCTGCGCCAGCAACTCAACGCCATCCGCAAGGAACTCGGCGAGGACGAGCCGGACGGCGCCGACGACTACCGCACCCGCGTAGAGCAGGCCGACCTGCCCGACAGCGTGCGCGAGGCGGCGCTGCGCGAGGTCGGCCGGTTGGAGCGCTCCAGTGATCAGAGCCCGGAAACCGGGTGGATCCGCACCTGGCTGGACACCGTCCTGGAACTGCCGTGGCAGGTGAAAACCGAGGACTCCACCGATGTGGCCGCTGCCCGGGCCGTGCTCGACGCCGACCATCACGGCCTGGACGAGGTGAAGGACCGGATGGTCGAGTATCTGGCGGTCCGGGCGCGGCGGGCGCAACGCGGCCTGGAGGTCGTGGGCGGACGGGGATCCGGCGCGGTACTGGTGCTGGCCGGCCCGCCCGGGGTCGGTAAGACCTCACTCGGTGAATCCGTCGCCCGCGCCCTGGGACGCAAGTTCGTCCGGGTCGCCCTCGGCGGTGTGCGGGACGAGGCGGAGATCCGCGGTCACCGGCGCACCTATGTGGGCGCGATGCCCGGCCGGATCGTCCGGGCGATCAAGGAAGCCGGTTCCATGAACCCGGTCGTCCTGCTGGACGAGGTCGACAAGATCGGTTCGGATTTCCGGGGCGACCCGGCGGCGGCCCTGCTCGAGGTGCTCGACCCCGCGCAGAACCACACCTTCCGCGATCACTACCTGGACATGGACCTCGACCTGTCCGATGTGCTGTTCCTGGCCACGGCCAATGTCATGGAGACCATTCCGGGCCCGCTGCTGGACCGGATGGAAGTGATCACGGTCGACGGGTACACAGAGGACGACAAGGTGGCCATCGCCCGCGACTTCCTGCTGCCCCGGCAACTGGAACGCAACGCGCTGACTGCCGAGGAGGTCCGGGTCACCGACGCGGCACTGCGCGAGGTAGCGGCGAACTACACCCGTGAGGCCGGCGTCCGGCAGCTCGAGCGGCTGATCGCCAAGGCATTGCGCAAGGCGGCGACCCGCCTGTCCGAGACCGGCGCCACCGAGGAGGCCCGGACGGATACGGAGTCCCCGTACTCCGGGGCCACGGCATCACCGCTGACCATAGATATCGCGGATCTGAAGGAATATCTCGGGCGTCCGCGCTTCACCCCGGATTCGGCGGAACGCACCGCGGTACCGGGTGTGGCGACCGGTCTGGCGGTCACCGGGCTCGGCGGTGACGTCCTCTACATCGAGGCCAATACCGCCGAGGGCGAGCGGGCCCTGACCCTGACCGGCCAACTGGGCGATGTCATGAAGGAATCGGCGCAGATCGCGTTGACCTACGTGCGATCGCACCTGGGTGAGATCGGCATCGAATCGGCGGTGCTGGACCGCAACCTGCACGTCCACGTGCCCGCCGGCGCCGTGCCCAAGGACGGGCCGTCGGCCGGTGTCACCATGGTCACCGCGCTGGTGTCGCTGGCCCTGGGGCGCCCGGTGCGCTCCGATGTCGGGATGACGGGCGAGGTCACCTTGAACGGCCGGGTGCTGCCGATCGGTGGGGTGAAGCAGAAGCTGCTCGCCGCGCAGCGTGCCGGACTGAAGACGGTGTTCATTCCGGCCCGCAACGAGCCGGACCTGGACGACGTCCCCGCCGATGTGCTGGCCGAGCTCGACGTCCGCCCGGTGGGCGATGTCGCCGAGATCCTGGCCTACGCCATCGAACCGGTGCGGGAACCGTCCCTGGGCGAGCGCACCCTGGCGGCCAGCGCCTGATCCACGATCGAGGGCCGCGGCAACCCGTTCGGGTGCCGCGGCCCTTTCGTTTGCGGCGATCCGGCGATCGTTTCGACCACCGCCCTAGCCGGGATCGACGGCCTGTCTCGCCGACGCAGCCACCGATTCGGCCGCCCGGGTCACGAGCAGTCCGCTGGCGAATTCCGAGACGCCGGCCTCCGGCGATCCGGCCTCCAGCGATCCGGCCTCCAGCGCCGGGCCCAGTGGCGCCGACTACACCGGCGTCTTCCCTGCCGCAGCCAGGAGTGACCAGGAAACGTAGCGCGCAAGCCCGGTCCTTCAGGGCCGGGTCAGCGCATCATTTCGTGCTGTGGTGTTCACGCGGGTTTATGTCGGCACCCGGTGTTAGGTTGTGGTCGTGCAGCTCCGGTACAACTTCCGGGTCTATCCGACGCCGGGTCAGCGGATCTCGTTGGCGCGGGCGTTCGGGTGTGCCCGGGTGGTGTACAACGACAATCTCCGCGCCCGCGAGCAAGCGCATGCGACTGGGGTGAAGCTCTCCGACACCGACGTTCAACGTCTCGTCGTCACGGAAGCCAAACGCACGCCGGAGCGAACCTGGCTGGCGGAGGTGTCGAGCGTGGTTTTGGTCCAGGCCTGCCAGGACGCACGCGCCGCCTACCGGAATTGGTGGGATTCGCTGTCCGGGAAACGCAAGGGTGCCAAACTGGGCAAGCCGCGGTTCCGGTCCCGCAAGGACAACCGGCAGGCGATCCGTTTCACCCGCAACGGGTTCTCGTTGCGTCCGAACGGTCGGGTGTATGTGGCGAAGGTCGGGGAGCTGAAAGTCTCGTGGTCGCGGGAGTTGCCGTCCGATCCGTCGTCGGTGACCGTCATCAAGGATGCGGGCGGACGCTATTTCGTGTCGTTCGTGGTGGTGGCCGACGATCGGCCTCTGCCCGAGTTGGAGGCCGAGGTCGGTATCGACTTGGGGCCGGCCACGTTCGCGGTCTGCTCGGACGGGAAAACGATCGTCTCGCCGCGTTTTCTGCGGCAGGCCGAACGCCGGTTGAAGAAGGCGCAACAGGCCCTCTCTCGCAAGGAGGAGGGCAGCAAGAACCGGGCCGGGGCCCGTATCAGGGTGGCTCGCTCGTATGCGCGGGTGGCCGATACGCGCCGACACTGGGCACACAAGCATTCCACGACGATCATCCGCGACAACCAAGCGGTGTATGTCGAGGACTTGTGTGTGAAGGGTCTGGCCCGGACCCGGTTGGCGAAGTCGGTCCACGATGCCGGGTGGTCGATGTTCACCCGCATGCTGGAGGAGAAAGCCCACAGGTATGGGCGGACCTTCGGCAAGGTGGATCGCTGGTTCCCGTCCTCGCAGTTGTGTTCGGTGTGCGGAGCTATCGACGGACCGAAACCGTTGCACGTCCGGGAATGGATCTGCCGATGCGGTGCCGTCCACGACCGGGATTTGAACGCCGCGAAGAATATACTCGCCGCAGGGCTTGCGGAGAATTCAAACGCCTGCGGAGGGGCCGTAAGTCCAGCCGCCTAGCGGAAGGCAAGCCCCAATGAAACAGGAACCCACCGAGATGCCGCGTAGCGGCATGGCAGGAATCCCGGCCGTTCACGGCCGGGAGGAAGTCAAACCATCCGCAGAGGGCCCCGCGCCGGTGGATGAACGAGGACGCTGATGCAGGACACGACGAGTTCGCCCGGTCCTCCCGGGCCGGATCAGCAGGATCGGCGCACCATCGACCGCTGCGCGGCGGGGCTGAGCGGTCTGCTGGCCGCCGCGGTCGTGCTCGGGGTCGGTGAACTCGTCGCGGCCCTCATCGCCCCGGATGCTTCGCCCTTCCTGGCCACCGGGGCGACCGTGGTCGATCACACGCCCCAGGCGCTGCGCGAGTTCGCGATCGAACAGTTCGGTACCCGGGACAAGCTCGTCCTGTTCCTGAGCATGGGTGCGGCGATGGTGGTGTCGGCGGTGGCGGCGGGATTGCTGGAACGACGCCGGCCCTACGGCAGCGTACTGCTGGCCGGGCTCGCGGTGGCCGTCTGTCTCGCCGCGCTGCGGCGGCCGAACGCCACCGCGGCGTTCGCCGTGCCGATCCTGCTCGGTGCCGTGGCCGGAATCTGCACCCTGCGGATCCTGATCGCCCGGGCACCGCGCCGGCCGGCGTCGGGGGGCGCATCCGCGGGAGACGCCGCGGGCTCGAACGGAACCGATGCCTCGCGGCGGCGGTTCCTGGGGTTGGCCGCCGGGGCCTTTGTCCTGGCAGCCGGATCCGCCGCGGCCGGGCGGTGGGCCGGCGAACGTGCGCGCGCGGTGACCGCGGACCTGCGGCGGTTCGTGGTCCCGCGTCCACAGGTGGCGGCCGCGCCCGTCCCTCCAGGGGTCGACCCGCCCGTCCCGGGGCTTTCCCCGTTCCGCACCCCCAACGACACCTTCTACCGGATCGATACCGCCCTGCGGTTACCCGCGTTGACCAGTGCCGACTGGCAGCTGCGGATCCACGGCATGGTGGAGCGCGAAATCCGGCTCACCATGGACGATCTGCTCCGGCGGCCCGCCGTGGAGAAGATGATCACCCTGACCTGTGTGTCCAACGAGGTCGGTGGTGACCTGGTAGGCAACGCGAGCTGGATCGGATACCCCCTCGCCGACCTGCTCGCCGAGGCCGGGGTCCGGCCGGACGCGGATATGGTGCTGTCCACCAGCGCCGACGGTTTCACCGCCGGCACGCCGGTCGCGGCCCTCACCGACGGTCGCGACGCCCTGCTCGCGGTGGGTATGAACGGCGAACCGCTGCCGGTCGAGCACGGTTACCCGGCCAGGCAGGTGGTACCCGGTCTCTACGGATACGTCAGCGCGACGAAATGGGTGGTCGACCTGGAGGTCACCCGATTCGATCGCGCCCAGGCCTACTGGACCCGGCGGGGCTGGTCGGCATTCGGCCCGATCAAAACCGCCTCCCGCATCGATGTTCCGCCGGCCTTCGGCCGTATCGGTCCGGGGCCGGTGGTGGTGGCCGGGGTCGCCTGGGCTCAGCATCGCGGGATCACTGCGGTGGAGGTGCAGGTCGACGACGGTCCCTGGCAGCCGGCCGACTTGGCGCCGGAGTATTCATTGGACACCTGGCGGCAGTGGACCTGGCGCTGGGACGCGGCACCTGGTTCACACACCCTGCGCGTACGAGCCACGGACGGGGCGGGCCGGGTGCAGACCGAGGAGCGCGCCGACCCGGTCCCGGACGGTGCCACGGGCCGGCACAGCCGGACGGTCACCGTCGGGTGACGATGACCGTCCCGGTCCACTACGCCGCCACCGGCGCCGGTGCCTGGGCGAATTGGGTCCGGTACAGCTCGGCGTAGCGCCCGTCCGCGGCGAGCAGTTCGGTATGGGAGCCACGCTCCACGATGCGTCCGGATTCGACCACCAGGATCTGATCGGCCGCCCGCACGGTCGAGAGCCGGTGGGCGATCACCAGGGCGGTACGACCCTGAAGCGCTTCGGTCAGTGCCGCCTGCACCGCGGCCTCGGAGGTCGAGTCGAGCGAAGCGGTCGCCTCGTCCAATACCACCACCCGCGGCTGTTTGAGCAGCAGCCGGGCAATGGTGAGGCGCTGGCGTTCGCCGCCGGAGAGGCGATAGCCCCGTTCCCCGACCACCGTGTCCAGTCCGTCGGGCAGGCTCGCGATCAGCTCGCTCAGGCGCGCCCGCGCCAGCGCGTCCCACAGCTGTTCCTCCCCGGCCTCCGGGGCGGCCAGCAGCAGATTGGCCCGGATGGTGTCGTGGAAAAGATGGCCGTCCTGGGTGACCAGGCCGACGGTTTCCTGGATCGACTGCGTGGTGAGTTCGCGAATATCGGTGCCGCCCAGCCGGACCGCGCCCGAATCCACGTCGTAGAGCCGCGAGACCAGCTGCGCGATGGTCGATTTACCGGCGCCGGAGGAGCCGACCAGGGCGATCAGCTGACCGGGCTCGGCGCGCAGTGACACCCCGTGCAGCACTTCCTCACCGCCGCGGGTGTCCAGTGTCGCCACCTCTTCCAGCGAGGCCAGCGAGACCTTGTCCGCCGCCGGGTATCCGAACCGCACATCGTCGAGTTCCACCGCGACGGGACCCGCGGGCACCGGCCGGGCGCCGGGAGCGTCCTCGATCAGCGGCTTCAGGTCCAGGACCTCGAAGACCCGCTCGAAACTGACCAGCGCGGACATGATCTCCATCCGGGCACTGGCCAGCGCGGTGAGCGGAGAGTACAGCCTGGTCAGCAGGAGCGACAGGGCCACCACGGCACCGGCGTCCAACTGCCCGCGCAGCGCGTACCAGCCGCCGAGGCCGTATACCAGCGCGACGGCCAGCGCCGAAACCAGTGTCAAGGCCGTGACGAAAACGGTCTGCAGCATGGCGGTGCGCACGCCGATATCCCGGACCCGCCGGGCCCGCAGCGCGAACTCGGCCGATTCCTGGGCAGGCCGCCCGAAGAGTTTCACCAGGGTCGCGCCCGGCGCGGAGAAACGCTCGGTCATCTGCGTGCTCATCGCCGCGTTCAATCCCGCTGCCTCCCGCTGGATATCGGCCAGCCGGTCGCCCATCCGCCGGGCCGGGATCACGAATACCGGCAGCAGGAGCAGCGCGAGCAGGGTTATCTGCCAGGACAATTGGAGCATCACCACCAGGGTGAGCGCCACGGTGACGATATTGGCGACCACCCCCGACAGGGTGTCGCTGAAGGCGCGCTGCGCCCCGATCACATCATTGTTCAACCGGCTCACCAGCGCGCCGGTCCGGGTCCGGGTGAAGAAGGCGATCGGCATCCGCTGAACGTGATCGAAGACCGCGGTCCGCAGGTCGAGGATCAGGCCCTCGCCGATCCGCGCCGACAGCCAGCGGATGGCCAGGCCCAGGCCGGCGTCGAGAACGGCCAGCGTGGCGATGGCCAGCGCCAGCAGTATCACCGTCCGCGGGGGCGACCCGGCGAAGATATCGTCGACCACCCGGCCCGCGAGCAGCGGCGTGGCGACCACCAGCACCGCCGCGGCCACGCTGAGCACGAGAAAGGCGATCAGCCGCCGTCGATGCGGCCGGGCGAAGCGCAGAATGCGCCGTGCCGTCGCGAGACTGAACGACCGTGTCTCCTCGGGGGCGTGCATGCGCCGGTACATCTGGTCCCAGGCCACCGATTCCATGCTCATCTGACAATGTCCTTCCGCTCCGGAGCACGATTGAACTCCGGTACACCGACACTAGAAGCTGAACCATTGTTCAGGTCAAGCGGCGGACGGTGGGCCGCCACCGTTCCCGGGTGCCGGCGCGACCGGGGCGAGTTCGAGACGGACCCCGAGCAATCGGATCGGACGATCCAGCGGAAACCGATCCAGCACCCGCAGCGCGGCTTCGACGATCACGGGGATATCGGTGGTCGGCTCCGGCAATTTGGACTGTTTGCTGCGGGTATAGAAGGTGCTGGTGCGCACGGTGACCGAGACCCGGGTGGCGATCCGCCCCGCCTCGATGATCTCCGCCGCGACCTCCACCGCCAGCCGGGCCACCTGCGCGCCGATCTCGGCCGGATCGGTGAGATCCCGCGCGAAGGTCTGCGATCTGCTGCGCCCCACCGCCGGTGGCGGTTTCGTCACCACCTCGGTATCACCGGCGCCGCGACTCATCACCCACAGCGCGGGGCCGTTCGCCGGACCGAACTCCGCGGCGAGCCGCGACCGATCGGCGGTCATCAGCTCCCCGACGGTATGAATATCGAGTTCGGCCAGCCGGGCCGCGATCCGGTTGCCGATTCCCCAGAGCGCGTTCGTCGGACGATGGGCCATCACCTCGGACCAGTTCGCGGCGGTGAGCCGGAACATGCCGTCGTGCGCTCCCGGATGGTCGGCGGCGGTGACGCCGGGCTTCCCGACCGATTTCGCGAAACCGGTGGCCAGTTTCGCGGTGAGCTTGTTGTCGCCGATGCCGATCGCGCAGGTGAGACCCAGTTCTGCCACCGCGGCCCGGATCGCCCGGGCGAATGCTTCGGGGTCCTCGGTATCGAGTGCCACGAACGCCTCGTCCCACCCCCACACCTCCACCTGATCGGTGAACGCCCGCAGCCGCGCCATGACCTCCTCGGACGCCTCCTCGTAGCAGGGCACGTCCAAGGGCAGGAAGACCGCATCCGGGCATTTCCGTGCCGCCGACCGCAACGCCATACCCGCCCGCACCCCGTAGGCGCGCGCCGGGTACGAGGCGCAGGTCACCACCTTGCGGGGCTCGTCCGGGTCGCCGTTTCCGCCCACGATCACCGGCTGCCCGCGTAGTTCGGGATGACGCCGGTATTCCACCGCGGCCTGGAATTGGTCGAGGTCGACGTGTAACAGCCAGCGGGCCACGAGACCGTCTTACTCCTACCGGGTGACAAGAAGGGGGATATCGCAACGGCGCGCGCCGCGTGGCCCGGACCGTGCCCCGGCGGCGTGGTGTTCGAAACGTGCTCCGTGGGTACCGGGCGGCCTACGGCCCGGTGACGCGAGTCGGCCGAGTGATCCGCCACTCCGGCCTAGGCTGGACCGTGTGACCGACCAGGACGCACGGGACACTCTCGCAAGGCATCTGCGCGCGCGGATCGGTATCGACGCGGTGGATATCTCCCACCGCCGGCGCGTGGAGTACTCCTCGGATGCCTCGAACTACCGGGTGCTACCCGAAGCGGTGGTCTTTCCCCGGTCCGAGGCGGATGTGGCGGCCGTACTGGAGGTCGCGCGGAGCGAGGGCCGGGCCGTGACCGCGCGCGGGGGCGGCACCTCCGTCGCGGGTAATGCCGTCGGTCCCGGCATCGTTCTCGATTTCAGCAGGCATATGACCGGAATCGCCGAGATAGATCCGGACCGCCGGACCGCCCGGGTACAGCCCGGGGTGGTGCTGTCGGATCTGCAGCGCCGGGCGCGGGAGCATGGGCTGCGCTTCGGCCCGGACCCGTCCACGCAGAACCGCTGCACCCTCGGCGGCATGATCGGCAACAATGCCTGCGGTCCGCACGCCATCGCGTGGGGTCGCACCTCCGACCGGGTCCGGGAATTGCGGATCATCGACGGTACCGGAGCGTCCCGCCGCCTGGCCGATTCGCTGGACGAGGTGCCCGGGCTGCCGGAGTTCACCGCGAAGGCCCTCGCCGTGCTGCGCACCGACCTGGGCCGGTTCGACCGGCAGGCCTCGGGCTATGGGCTCGAATACCTGCTGCCGGAACGGGGCGGCTCGGTGGCCGGTTCGTTCGTCGGCACCGAGGGGACCTGCGGTGTGCTGCTGGAAGCCGAAGTGGAATTGGTGCCGATCCCGGCGTCGACCCTGCTGGTCGTGCTCGGCTACCCCGATCTGGCCGCCGCCGCCGACGATATCGCCGCGGTGGTCTCGGTCGCGCCGGTGGCGGTCGAGGGTATCGATGCCCGGCTGGTCGAGATGGTGCGCGCACACGGCCGGCGGGTCCCCGATCTGCCGCGTGGCACCGGCTGGTTGTTCGTGGAGCTGGCGGGGGAGAACGCGGCCGCCACCCACGCCGCCGCCCGCCGGCTGTGCGGGGCGGCGGACGCGCTGGACAGCCGGATCATCGACGATTCCGGCGCCGCGGCCGCGCTGTGGCGGATCCGGGCCGACGGCGCCGGTCTGGCCGGCCGCACCCGTGATGGTGAGCCGGCCTGGCCGGGCTGGGAGGACGCGGCGGTTCCACCGGCCCGACTCGGGGCCTACCTGCGTGATTTCGACGAGCTGACCCGCGAGCACAAGGTCGAGGGGATGCTCTACGGGCATATCGGCGACGGCTGTATCCATGTGCGGCTGGACCTGCCCATCGCCAACGCGCCGGAACGGTTCCGCGCATTCCTGACCGACGCCGCGCATCTGGTGGTGGGCCACGGCGGTTCGCTGAGTGGGGAGCACGGCGACGGCCGGGCCCGGTCGGAGCTGCTGGAGATCATGTACTCACCCGAGGTCCGCGCCGTCTTCGCCGGTTACAAGGCGCTGTTCGACCCCGCGGACCTGCTCAATCCGGGCGTGCTGGTGCGGCCGCGCCCGCTCGACGCCGATCTGCGGCTGGCGGGTCTTCCGTCGCTGCCGCGCGCGGGCGGCTTCGCCTTCGCCGATGATGCCGGGGATCTGTCCACCGCGGTGCACCGCTGCGTGGGGGTGGGCAAATGCCGGGCCGATACGCGCGGCACGGGTGGTTTCATGTGCCCCTCCTACCTGGCCACGGCCGACGAGAAGGACACCACCCGGGGCCGGGCCCGGGTATTGCAGGAGGTGGTCCGGGGCGAACTGGACTGGGCCGCGCCCGCGGTGGCCGAATCACTGGACCTGTGCCTGTCCTGCCGCGCCTGCGGGACGGATTGCCCGGCGGGCGTCGATATGGCGACCTACAAGTCCGAGACGCTCTACCGCCGCTACCGGCGTCGGCCGCGCCCCCGCGACCACTACACGCTGGGTATGCTCCCGCGCTGGCTGGCCGCCGCGACTCGGATGCCGCGGCTGATCAACGCGCTGGCCGGCGCCGGACCGTTGCGCCGGCTCGGGCTGCGGGCCGCCGGGATCGATCCACGCCGGGAGGTGCCGGAGCTGGCGCCGGTGCCGTTCCGGCGGATCTGGCGACGCGAGATGGCCGAGCAGCAGGTGGGGAAATCGGGCGCGCCTACGGTGATGCTGTGGGTGGACACCTTCACCAATGCCTTCGACCCCGATATCGCGGTGGCGGCGGTGCGCCTGCTCGATTCGCTCGGCTACCGGGTGATCGTGCCGCACCGGCCGGTGTGCTGCGGCCTGACCTGGATCAGCACCGGGCAGCTGGACGGCGCCCGGGCTCGGCTGCGTGCCACGCTCGACGCCCTCGACGAACATGTGCGCAGCGGCGGGGCGGTGATCGGCCTCGAACCCTCCTGTACCGCCGCGCTGCGAGCCGATCTGCCGGAGCTGTTGCCCGAGGACCCGCGTGCCCGGCCGGTCGCGGCCGCGGTTCGCACCCTCGCCGAGTTCCTCACGGCGCAACCGGACTGGCGTCCGCCGTGGTACCCCGGCCGGTCGATGGTCGTCCAGCCGCATTGTCACCACTATTCGGTGCTGGGCTTCGACGCGGATCGCCGAATATTTGCCCAGATGGGCGTGAATGTGACAGAGATCGCCGGCTGCTGTGGTCTGGCGGGCAATTTCGGAATGCAGCAGGGGCATTACGAGATATCGGCGGCGGTGGCGGCGAACGGAATGCTGCCGGCACTGGAAGGCGCCGAACCGGATGCCGTCGTGGTCGCCGACGGGTTCTCCTGCCGTACCCAGGCTGCCCAGCTCACTGCCCGGCGGGGTCGGCATATGGCACAGATTCTGCTGGCAGACGATTGATTCCGGGTGAACCCCGGGTTTCTTCGTATCGAAGAGCGGCCGACCTCGGCGGGCCGGCCGCTCCTCGTGCGGCTCAGCTCCCGAAGGGGAGGGTCCCGGGCGGAATCTCGTAGCCGGAGCTACCGGCGAAAACCGAACCCCACAGATCGAGTAACCAATTGAGCGCTTCGGTGAGCATAGGAACCTCCAGTCACGGCGAAAACCACATATTTGCTCAACTGCGTCTTCATCGGCGGGCAATCGGACAGCGTTACTCCGCGCAGAGCACAATGGCATGGTGCCTGTCCGAACCGCGGGATCCACCGACGATGCGCGGGCGACCCGGACCCTGTCCGCCGCCGCCCCGATCCACCTCGCCCACACCCTCGCGCCGTTGTGTCGTGGGCCCGGCGACCCCTGTCACCAGATCACCCCGGACGGGGCGCACTGGCACACCTCACGCATGCCGACCGGACCGGTCACCTACCGGCTGGTCCAAGAAGACCCACTGACCGTCGGCGCGGCCGCCTGGGGTGCGGGCGCCGCGGAGTTCCTCGACGGGCTCGATCGCATGCTGTGCCTGGACGAGAGGGTCGACGATTTCGTGCCCATCCATCCCACGGTGGCGGCCGCGCACCAGCGGTATCCCGGGCTGCGGATGCTGCGCACCGGGCGGGTACTCGAAGCGCTGATCCCGGCGATCCTGGAACAGAAGGTGACCATCGTCTCCGCCCACGCGGCGTGGCGCCGCCTGGTACATCTGTTCGGTAGTCCGCCGCCCGGCCCGGCCCCGGCGGGTATGCGGATACCGCCGGACGCGGCGGGCTGGAGCCGGATCCCCTCATGGAGCTTCCACGGCGCCAATGTCGGGCCGCAGCGCAGCCGGACCATCGTGCGGGTGGCTCGGCTGGCCGAATCGCTGGAGCGGATGACGGCGCTGCCTCCGGCCGAGGCCGCACGCCGGCTCCGCACGATTCCCGGTATAGGGGAATGGACGGCCGCGGAGACCGCGCAGCGCGCTTTCGGCGACGCCGACGCGCTGTCGGTGGGTGACTTCCACTTGGCGTCGATCGTCGGCTGGACCCTGCTCGGCCGCGATATGGACGACGCCGAGATGGTCGACTACCTCGAACCGGTACGTCCGCATCGCTATCGCACCATCCGTCTGCTCGAGATCAGTGGGCAAGCTCGTAAACCGCGGTTCGGCCCGCGCGCTCCCATCACCGATCATCGCTGGCATTGACCGATAAGGGTGTTCGCGGCCCGGGAGATCTGGGTTCTTGTTCCGGATAGCCGTACGGAATCGGCCGGTGAGCGGCCGGTACGGCGGAACCCGGTCGCTATTGGAGGGCGCGATTGTCCAGTACGCAGCGGCCCGCTTCCACCAGGGTGGCCCGGGCGCGCCGGCGGACCCGGCACTCGTCGACGGTGCAGTCCAGGTGCAACTGCATTGCCGAATGGGCTTGTTCGGGGGTCATCACGCCGGGATCGGCACCGCAGGCGAGCAGGGTGGGGATCGGGGCGTCCAGATTCAACCGCATCACACGACCTCCTTCTGAACCCGCGGTCGACTCCTGTTGTCCGCGGTGGTTTTCCGGGTGTGCACATACGACCAACAGCTCACCATAGGCCGAGAAGGGCCGATATCGGGTGAGATTCGGCGTTTTTACCGGTACCGATTCGTGAAATTTCCTGTAGACGGGTGTAAACCCGAGCTCGGTGGGGGTGACGCGTAGCATCGCGCTACATCCTCGAGGCGCGCTGCGCCGGGACCCTCGACTCGAAAACGACGATTTCCGCGGCGGTGAAGGAGAACCTGGATGAGCATCGACAACGGTACGAACGTGGACCTCTCCGGCGCGCGGTGGGTGAGCGGCGCCACCGGCGAAGATGTCACCGCGCCGGGGACGCACAGTGTCGAGATCGCGATGCTCGCCGACGGTCATGTCGGGATGCGCGACGGTAAGAATCCCGACGGGCCGGTACTGGTCTTCACTCCGGGTGAATGGGCAGCCTTCACCGCCGGTGTACGCGACGGTGAATTCGACCGGCCGTAACCTCTCTCTACCCGGGCCGACCTACCCCGAGCTCGGAGTTTGGGTCCGTCAGGTAACGGGTAGACAACAATATGTGGACCCAGGGATCAAGAATTCCCGTCCCCGGCTCCGCAAATTCGGGCCCGGCGACGGCGTCGAACGATTGATCGTCGGCCTGCTCTTTGCGGCATCGGCGGTGGGCGTTTTCGTACTCACCGGCTCGGTGTTCTCGGCGTTGTTCGTGGGAGTGCTCGTGGGGCTGGTCGCGACCGGTGTGGTCGCGATGTTGTGAAGTCGGCCGGTCGAATCGGTCAGCGCCGGAAGAGTTTGTTGCCGAGCCAAACGATCGGATCGTATTTCCGGTCGGCGACGCGCTCCTTCATCGGTATCAGCGCATTGTCTGTGATCTTGATGTTTTCCGGGCACACCTCGGTGCAGCATTTGGTGATGTTGCAGTAACCCAGCCCGTGCTGCTCCTGCGCGGCGTCCCGGCGATCGGCCACATCCAGCGGATGCATCTCCAGCTCCGCGATGCGCATGAGGTACCGCGGGCCGGCGAACGCCTCTTTGTTCTCGTCGTGATCGCGCACCACATGACAGGTGTTCTGGCACAGGAAACACTCGATGCACTTGCGGAACTCCTGCGAGCGCTGCACATCCACCTGTTGCATCCGGTATTGCCCGGGTTCCAGATCCGGTGGCGGTGTGAACGAGGGGATCTCGCGGGCCTTCTGATAGTTGTAGGAGACATCGGTCACCAGGTCGCGCACCACCGGGAATGTCCGCAGCGGTGTCACAGTGACAACATCTTCCGGCGTGAAGGTGGACATCCGGGTCATGCAGAGCAGCTTCGGCCTGCCGTTCACCTCGGCCGAACACGAGCCGCATTTGCCCGCCTTGCAGTTCCAGCGGACCGCGAGATCCGGCGCCTGGGTCGCCTGCAGGCGGTGGATGATGTCGAGAACCACTTCGCCCTCGTTCACCGCCACCGTGAAATCCTGTAGTTCCCCGCCTTCGATATCGCCGCGCCATATGCGGAACTGGGCGTCGTAACTCATCCGCTCACGCCTCCTTGCTGTCCGATTCGCGGCCCGCGGGTGCCGACCCGGCCGCGGCGCCGTTCACCGCGGCCGGATGGCCCGCGAGTTCGGTTGGGGTGTAGTACTTTTCCAGCTCGCCGAAGTCGAAGAGCGCGAGTAGTTCGCCCCGCATCGGCAGCTGATCCTGCACGGTCACCGAGATATCGGGGACGGCTCCGACTCCGGCGCCGTCGGTGGCGCAGACCAGTAGTTTGTTGCGCCACTGCGGGTCCATACCCGGGTGGTCGTCGCGGGTGTGCCCGCCGCGGCTCTCGGTGCGCAGCAGCGCCGCCTGCGCCACGCACTGGCTGACCAGCAGCATGTTCCGCATATCGAGGGCGAGATGCCAGCCGGGATTGAACTGCCGGTGCCCCTCGATGCTGACGTGCGCGAACCGGTCGCGCAGCGCCTCGAGCCGGGTGATCGCCTCGCGGACCTCGTGTTCCTTGCGGATGATGCCCACCAGATCGTTCATGGTCTGCTGTAGATCGGTGTGCAGGGTGTACGGGTTCTCCCCGGAAGCGCCCTCCGGCGGGTCGAACGGGGCGAGCGCGGTCTGGGCCGCCGTCGCGATATCGGTATCGGCCACCACCGGCCGCTCGGCGAGCCCGGCGACATACTCCGCCGCGCCCAGACCCGCCCGCCGGCCGAAGACCAGCAGATCCGACAGCGAGTTGCCGCCGAGCCGGTTGGACCCGTGCATACCGCCCGAGCATTCACCGGCGGCGAAGAGGCCCGGTACATGCGCCGCGCCGGTATCCGGATCCACCTCGATGCCGCCCATCACATAGTGACAGGTGGGCCCGACCTCCATCGGTTCCTTGGTGATGTCCACATCGGCCAGTTCCTTGAACTGGTGGTGCATCGAGGGCAGCCGGCGGATGATCTCCTCGGGCGTGAGGCGCGAGGCGATATCGAGGTAGACCCCACCGTGTTCGGTACCCCGGCCGGCCTTGACCTCTTCGTTGATGGCGCGGGCCACTTCGTCGCGGGGCAGCAGATCGGGCGTGCGGCGCGCCGAATCGTTGTCGCGCAGCCACTGATCCGCCTCTTCCTCGCTCTCCGCGTACTGCCCTTTGAAGACCGCCGGAATGTAGTCGAACATGAACCGCTTGCCGTCGGTGTTCTTCAGTACGCCGCCGTCACCGCGGACACCCTCGGTGACGAGGATTCCCTTCACACTCGGCGGCCACACCATCCCGGTGGGATGGAACTGCAGGAACTCCATATTGATCAGCCGGGCGCCGGCCCGCAGCGCCAGGGCGTGGCCGTCGCCGGTGTACTCCCAGGAGTTCGAGGTCACCTTGTAGGACTTGCCGATGCCACCGGTGGCCAGCACGACGGCGGGGGTTTCGAACAGGATGAAGCGGCCGGATTCGCGCCAGTAGCCGAAGGCGCCGCTGATCCGGTCACCGTCCTTGAGCAGATCCGTGATCGTACATTCGGCGAAGACCTTGATCCTGGCTTCGTAGTCACCGGTCTGCGCGTAGTCCTCCTGCTGTAGCGAGACGATCTTCTGCTGCATGGTGCGGATCAGCTCCAGGCCGGTGCGGTCGCCCACATGTGCCAGCCGCGGGTAGGTGTGGCCACCGAAGTTGCGCTGGCTGATCCGGCCGTCGGCGGTCCGGTCGAACAGGGCACCGTAGGTTTCCAGCTCCCAGACCCGGTCGGGGGCCTCCCGCGCGTGCAGTTCGGCCATCCGCCAGTTGTTCAGGAACTTGCCGCCGCGCATGGTGTCGCGGAAATGGGTCTGCCAGGTGTCCTTCTCGTTGGCATTGCCCATCGCCGCCGCGCAGCCGCCCTCGGCCATCACGGTATGGGCCTTGCCGAACAGCGATTTGCACACCACCGCCACCGACAGGCCGTGTTCCCGGGCTTCGATCACCGCGCGTAGTCCGGCGCCGCCGGCACCGATCACCACGACGTCGTAGGTGTGCCGCTCCACTTCGGGCATAGCCGTGCAAACTCCTCAGTCGATGATGCGAAGATCGGAAATCGTGCCGCCGGCCACCAACATCACGTAGAAGTCGGTGAGCACGAGGGTGCCCAACGTGGTCCAGGCGAGCTGCATATGCCTGGTGTTGAGCTTGGAGACCTGCGTCCAGAACCAGTACCGCACCGGATGCGCGGAGAAGTGTTTGAGCCGTCCGCCCGCGATATGCCGGCAGGAATGGCAGGACAGGGTGTAGGCCCACAGCAGGATCACATTGCCGGTGATGATCAGACTGCCCAGGCCGATCCCGAAGCCACCGGTCTTGCCGTGGTAGGCGATCACCGCGTCATAGGTGTTGATCAACGAGATGAGCACCGCGACATAGAAGAAGTAGCGGTGGGCGTTCTGGATGATCAGGGGCAGCCGGGTCTCCCCGGTGTACTTCGCGTGGGGTTCGGCCACCGCGCAGGCCGGCGGGGAGAACCACACCGACCGGTAGTAGGCCTTGCGGTAGTAGTAGCAGGTGAGCCGGAACCCGAGCAGGAACGGCAGCACCAGGAACCCGAGCGGCAGGAACATCGGCAGGTCACCGAACGGGGTGCCGAAGTGACTCGCGCCCTCGACGCACGAGGTGCTCAGGCAGGGGGAGTAGAACGGCGTCAGATAGTGGTAGTCGGGCACCCAATAAGCCGTTCGTACAAATGATCTGATGGTCGCGTAGACGACGAACGCGGCCAGGCCGATCACGGTGATCAGCGGCGGCAGCCACCACCGATCCGTGCGTAGGGTCCGGGTGGTGATCCGGGCCCGGGTCCTGCTGAATACGCCTGTACCCGCTTCTGGAGCGGTTGTGGTCGTTGCGGCACTCACTGGTCGATGCCTCGCTGATCGGCGGTGCGGGTGGTCATGGGTACCTCCGCGATCGAATGTGATGCTGAGCACCATACGCCCGGCCCGCTATCGAATGAGCAGGGTCTGCGCAATCTCGATGGCCTCGAGCCACAGTGATTTGCGCCACATTTACTGACGATCTTGCTCCGGTGAACACGTCGCAAACGAGGACGGCCGGTCGCCTGTGCGGCGACCGGCCGTCCGAAGATCATCGGGTTGCGACCCGATGTCCGGTGTCCAGTTATCCGGCGGTGAACTCCGTGTGGTTACTGGGTGCGCGGCCGGGAGTGGAAGCCGAGTCCCTCGTCCTGGGCGCCCATCCACGCCGATTCGTCGGATTTGCTGTCCGGGACGTAGATGGGTTCCTGGCCGCGGCGTGCCGTCACCTGTGGTGGCGGACTCTTCTCCAGTTCGTCGGCATCGATGCACAGCCGTTCCAGATCGTTCTCCAGCCGGCGCACGGAGCCGGCGTCTCCGTAGTGGGTGCGCAGCACCCCGATGGAGTGGCGAAGCTGGTTTACGGCGTATCGGAGCTCCGCGATGTCGCTACGTGTCATGGGTACCTCCTGAGTTGCTGACCGGTCGCGGTGGCGAACGCCGCCCGGACTACCCCGGCCGCCCGGCGCGCTTGTGACCGACCACACAAGGTGATCTACAACACAGTACGGCAAAATCCCGATTCCGGCTCGTCCCACGATCAAGATCGGATCTCGGTTGGGGGCCGATGTGTACAACTCCGACGGGAGTCGTCGCGGCGGTATGGCGTCGTATATGCCTGTCTAACTCTGAGGCGAGAAATACGTATACACCGCTCGAAGAGGGAGCCGACCGGTTTATAAGCATCTCTACTGAAAAGCATAGAAACTGGAATAAAGATATAAGATCGTGCGCTATCGGGCTCTCTGCGGCTTTCTACGAAATCTTGTAGTGAGCCCGATAGATTGCCGGAGTCGGCCGGTCAGGTGGTGACACTTCGCAGGTAGCGCCCGAAATGCGGGACCGTGAACCCGATGGTGCCGCGCTCCGCGGAGTAGATGAGACCCTTCTTGATCAGCCCGTCGCGGGCGGGCGACAGCGATGCGGGTTTGCGACCCAGCTCGGCGGCCACCGCCGAGGTGGCGACCGGACCGTCGTCCCCGGAGAGGTCCGCCATCGCACGCATGTACTCGCGTTCGGCCGGGGTCGCCCGTTCGTACCGTGAGCCGAAGAACCCGACCGCGAGCTCCTCCTCGGCGGCCGGCGCCGCCACCTCGACGTCCTCGGCGGTGATCGGGCTGCCCGGCGCCTGGTCCCAGGTCGCCTTGCCGTAGGCCTGGACGAAATACGGATAACCGTCGGCTTTGCGGTAGAGCGCGGTGAGCGCTTCGTCGGAGAACTTCACGTCCTCACGCTCGGCCGGCGCGATCAGGGCGCGGTCGGCCGCCTCCCGGTCCAGCCGATCGATGCGGTGATAGCCGAAGAGCCGTTCGGAGTAGCTCTTGGACGCCGACAGGACCGCCGGCAGATGTGGCAGACCCGCCCCCACCACGATCAACGGCGCGGTGTCCTGGCCGAGTTCGTGGCAGGCGCCGCAGATGGCCGAGATATCGGCCGGACCCAGATCCTGCATCTCGTCGATGAAGACGGCGATACCCGCGCCCACGTCCTGGGCCAGTGCGGCGGCCTCCATCAGCAGTTCCACCAGATCGATCTCGATATCGCCGGAGTCGGCGCGTCCGGTCACGGCCGGTACGTCGATACCCGGTTGCCAGCGCTCCCGCATGCCCTTGTCCGCGGTGGCGCGCAACGCGAACGCTTTGAGGATGCCCAGGAAGTCGTCGATGCGTTCCTGGTTGTGATGGTTCTTGGCAATGGCCCGCGCGGCCATGTGCAGCGCCGAGGACAGCGGGCGGCGCAGTTCCTGGTCCGGGCGGGCCTCTATCTTGCCGGTGCCCCAACCCCGGGATACCGCCGCCGAGCGCAACTGGTTGAGCAGAACCGTCTTCCCCACGCCGCGCAACCCGGTGAGCATCACGCTGCGCTCCGGGCGACCCCGCGCGACCCGCTCGAGGACGATATCGAACGCGTCGAGCTGTTTGCCGCGCCCGGCCAGTTCCGGTGGACGCTGACCAGCGCCGGGCGCATAGGGGTTCCGCACGGGGTCCATACCCTCACACCGTAGCGAAACGATCGGAAAATCTGGCCCTATCTACGCCGGATTCTAGAGAGGTCCAGCGGCCATCCGGCGCATCCCGGTAGGGTGCCGCGGCACCGGGCGGACACGCCCGGCCGAGACCTTCGCGTGACCTGTCGCAGGCCCGAAAAGCGCTGGCGCGCCAGCGCTTTACACATGTACTCCCTGTTGGCGCGAAAAGGACACCCGTTCGGCTGGACAACACCCGGGTGGCATCGTAACCTTCTTGTGACTTAGTGGAGTCGAGTCGTTTCGTAAGTGAGGCGGCGCCATTGGTCACCGCCGCAGTCGGCCGCCGCGAATCGAGTAGGACGCGCGACCGGGGCAGCGGGAGAGCACGAAGATCGGAGACGTAGCTCGGTGGGTAAGCACAGCTTGCAGCGAGAATCCAAGCTGCCTAATTCTGTCAAGGGCGCACTGGTCATGGGCACGCTGGCCGCGACTACGGGCACCATGCCCGCGATCGCCTCGGCCGCGACGACCACGATCGACGTTCCCGGTATCGGCAAATTCGACGTCGAGGTACCGGATCAGTTCGCCGCGCAGGCGGATCAGCTCAACCAGCAGCTGAACCAGGCCCTCGAGCAGGCCCCGCACGCCATGCCCGCCGCTCCGGCGCTGCCCAACTTCGCGCCGCCCGCCCCGGTCCAGCAGCAGACCCTCGGCGATATCGCGCTCGACGCCGCCAAGACCAAGGTCGGCGCCATGTACTCCTGGGGTGCGGCCGGCCCGGCCAACTTCGACTGCTCCGGCCTGGTTCAGTGGGCCTACAAGCAGGCGGGCATCAAACTGCCGCGTACCAGCTTCGAACAGTCCCATGTGGGCGCGCCGGTGGCCTTCTCCAACCTCAAGCCCGGCGATATCGTCATCACCAACGGTGGTGGTCACGTCGGTATGTACGCCGGTGACGGCCTGCTGTTGAACGCGGTGCAGTCCGGCGAGCCGGTCTCCTACACCCACCTCTCCCCCGACGATGTGGTTACCGCGCGTCGTATCGTATAGCAGGTGAGCCGAGGCGCTACCGAGCCGAACGACGGCAATACCCACGCCCGGGTCGACTCCTGGGTCTGGGCTGTCCGTCTGTTCAAAACTCGGTCGGCTGCCGCGGCTGCCTGTCGAGGTGGCCATGTGCGGGTGAACGGTGCGACGGCCAAACCCGCGCAGCCGGTACATCCGGGCGACGAGATCCGCATCCGGAACAACGGTGTCGAGCGGATCGTCATCGTGGAGCGGGTGATCACGAAACGGGTAGGTGCTCCGATCGCCGCCCAATGCCTGATCGACCGCAGTCCACCGCCGCCGCCCAGAGAAGTTCTCGCTGCCCTACCGCAACGAGACCGCGGCTCCGGACGCCCGACGAAGCGGGAACGCCGCGAAACCGACCGGCTGCTCGGCCGGACCGATCACTGACCCACTTCCCGGGGCCGTCGTCCATCTGCTCGCTCAACGGTAGATCCGATCTCTACCGCTCCGGCGCGTGGTCCAGGTGCTCGGGCCACGTCGGAGGTTCAGTGTTCGCGGGTACCGGCGGCGGGTCCGGGGAGTCGGTGGTACCCGTATATGCCCAGGGGCTGTCGGTCGAGCGGGGCGTCCCCATGACCGGGGTGGCGAAGACGGCGATGAAAGCCACCGGATCGGCTGCGGTGAGTTCGATGAGATGGGCCGCCGATGCCGAGATTCGGGCGAATCGCCGCGCCAACCGTCCCGCGTCGAGCGCCGAATCCCGATGTCCGACCGATGATTCCGGTGCGATGATCGCCGAACCGGTTGCGATATCGCCGGATACAGCGGCATCGACCACCGTGTCCTCGAAAACCTGCGCGGCATGGATCACTCCGCGAATGGTGCATCCGGTCTCCCGGATATCCCGCAGCGCGTTGTCGAGGTCGTGGCGGTCGGCGGTATCGCAGCGCACCACCACGATTCGCTCTTCGAACCCCTCCAGCAGCGGTGGTACCGGGCGCGGCGAACGCGTCGGCACCACCACGTCCCGGGCTCCCGCGGCGAGCAGACGGCGAACCATCACCGAGCCCAGGGCGCCCAGACCACCGCTGACGACATAGGTTCCGGCTCGATCGATCATCATCGGCGGATCGAGGGCGACGCGCCCGGCCATGAAGCGGATAGCCCTATTGGCATCGACCACCCGGGTCCATGCGATGATATCTGTGGGTGGGGGGTCATCGGCGAGCCGTATCGATGCCAGCGTTCCGGCACCCGTGACCTCCGCCCGCAAATCCTCCCCACCGGACAGCCGGCCGGGCCCGGCCATGGCCGGGTTCGCCGGAGCAGTCGGATCGCAATCATCGAAAGACGCTGCCGGGAAGTGTCTTCCGCTCCCGAGTTGCTCCGGCCGCCGCCCGGCCGGAGTGATCGCCCGGGCTCCCGGGGCCGATCGTTCCTCGATACCGTTGCGGCCGTTCGAATTCCCACCCTTCGTTGCCGTGCCCAGCGCTCGTGCCGCGTGGAACTGGGCGAGGCAGGTGAGGAAGGCGGTGCCCTCGTCCGCGCTGTCCGCGGCACCGTAGGTGGTGTGCGCGAAGCGCGGTATCGACCGGACGGCCGGCGCGAGCAAGGGCTCGGGTCCGACCTCGAGAACCATCGCCATCCCGTCGTCGGCTGCCCGCCGCAGTGCCGCGTCGAGTTCTACGCGGCCGGTGAGATTTTCGGCCCAGTACCGGGCGGACATATCGTCCGCGCCGACGACTGTGCCCGGATACGTGCTGGAGTAGAGCGGTAGCCGGGGGGCCGCGGACCGGACCGGGCCGAGATCGTCGAGGAACCGCGGTATCGCCTCGGTCATGTCCGGGCTGTGCGCGGGATGGTCGCGCGGGGTGCGGGCGGTGGCGATACCGCGCCGTTCGGCGCGGCGGATCACCACGTCCACATAGCGCGAAGTTCCGGTGACCAGCACCGAACGCGGCCCGTTGACCGCGGCTACGGTGACCTTCCCTGCCAAGGGTTGCACCAGGCGGATCACCTCGGACTCCGAGGTCAGCAGTTCGGCTGTCGTGCTCGAACCCGCCGCCCGGCCCACCGCGCGGCCACGCGCCACCACCACTTTCGCGGCTTCTGCGAGCGTGAGCACACCGGCGGTCACCGCCGCGGCGATTTCGCCGGGACCGTGGCCGACGGCGGCATCCGGCCGGACACCCCACGCGATCAGCAGTTCGGCGAGGGCCATCTGGTAGACGAACAGGGCGGGTTGGACGAATTCCGGATGTGCCGGCGGCCGGGCCGTATCCGCGCCCGGCACCGGAGCACCGGGCCGGCGAAAGCCGTATCGCGGAGTCCAGACCCGGGGGCCGCCGGCGGCGGCGACCGCGTCCCCGGCCGCGGTGACCGCGTCGGCGAAGGCCGGATAACGGCCGGCCAGCATCCGGCCCATTCGCTCGTGTTCTCCGCCGTCGCCCGGGAACAGGAAGAGCACTCCCTGGGGAGAACCGATCATCGTAGTGACACTGCGGAAAGCCGGATTGCCCGGCGGCCGTGGCGAGCGGATGGCCTCACGACTCGATTATGCCGGAGAGATTCGGCGATCCGGATTTCGAAACCGTTGGCGCCGTGCGGCTTCCGCCGGCAACGGTCCGGACCGATCGATCGATGAGGGTACCGGCACGGTGGGCGGCAGCGAACCATCCGGGCGCCGGCAGACCTCGGCGACCCGCTTCCGGTCTCCCACTGCTTCCCGGGCCGGGCCGGTACCGTTGCCGTGTGGCCGATTCCGTGGACGGACGTACCCCCACTCTCCCGACACTCCTGCGCTGCTGTGCCGCACTGGCGGCCACGCCGGCGCGGCTACTGCGTCCGCGGCGTGCCGATACCGATTTCCTGGCGACGTTGGACACCGCGCCGTTGCCGGCGGCCCGGGCGAGTGTGGATCTGACCGTGCTCGTACAGGGGCGGATGTCGGCGCCGACGACCATCGTCGCGGAGGGGGTGCGCAGTCTCGGTCATCTGCCCATGGCGATGGGTGCCTATATCGTCGAGCATCCGTCGGCGCGGTTCGTCGTGGACCCGGCGCTGTGTGCGCACGTGCACCGGCGGGTGCTGCCCGGCCTGCCCTTCCCGATTCCGTCCCTGGTGGCGCCGGACGAACCGGTGCTCGGATTGGCGGACGCCCTGGCCGCCCGCGATCTCGACCCCGTCGCCATCGATTTCGTACTGCCCACCCACCTGCACTGGGACCATATTTCCGGGGTGCTCGAACTACCGGATTCGGTGCCGATTCGGCTGCCGTCCGCGGAACTGGGCTGGGCGCTGGAGGGTCCCCACGCGCCGACCGGGGTGGTGCGGGGGCCGCTGCGGGGCCGGCCGCTGGAGCCGCTGGAACTCGACGGTCCACCGGTACTCACCTTCGCGCGCAGCCTGGATCTGTTCGGCGACGGTTCGGTACTGCTCGTGGACCTGGCCGGGCACACCCCGGGCAGTATCGGCGTCCTGCTGGCCACCGGTGACGGGCGCCGGGTACTGCTCGCCGGTGATTCGGTATGGAACCGGCTGCAGATCGAACTGATCCGGGAGAAGGCGCCCATGCCCGGGCAATTGTTCGACGCCGACCGCGATATCGCCTTCGAGACCATCCATCGGCTGCACGCGCTGCCCGACGGTATCGAGGTGGTCGCCGCACACGATTACAACGCCGTGACCGCGCTCGCGGCGCGCTGAACCCGGGCGCGCGGCCGGAGAGTGCGGGAAGCCAACCTTTCCCGGATGGCTTCCCGCGTTCCTGCGTCGGATCGAATCGCCATTGGTCCGACGAGGCGCAGGGGTTCCGTTGCGGTGGAACCGGCCCGATCAGGCCGAGGCGACGAAACCGGCCAGCCGCGCGCTGATCAGTTCCGCGGCCTCGCCGACCATGCGGCCGATGAGTTCGGCGCAGGTCGGGATGTCCTCGATAAGGCCCTGGCACAGGCCGACCGACCAGATACCGGCGTCGAGGTCGCCCTCTTCGAAAACGCGCCGGCCGCGGGCGCCGGACACCAGTTCGCGGACATCCTCGAACTTCCCGCCGGCCTTCTCGATCTCGACCACCTTGCGGCTCACCTCGTTGTCGGCGACCCGGGCGGTGTTGTGCATGGTGCGGAAGATCAGCTTGGTATCGCGCTCGGAGTTGGCGACGATCTGCTCCTTGACCTTCCGGTCGATGGAGGACTCCTCGGTGCACAGGAACCGGGTGCCCATGTTCACGCCGTCGGCGCCCAGCGCCAGCGCCGCGACCAGGCCGCGAGCATCGGCGATACCGCCGGAGGCGATGATCGGGATGGTCAGGGCGCGGGCCGCGGCGGGAATGAGCACCAGGCCCGGTACGTCGTCCTCGCCGGGATGTCCGGCGCATTCGAAGCCGTCGATGCTGACCGCGTCCACGCCGATCTTCTGGGCCTTGAGGGCGTGCCGGACGCTGGTGCACTTGTGCACCACCTTGATTCCGGCCTCGTGGTAGGTGGGCAGGAAGGGCTCGGGGTTGCTGCCGGCCGTCTCCACGATCTTGATGCCGCTGTCCACGATCGCCCGCGCGTACTCCTCGTACGGCGGCGGGTTGATCGAGGGCAGGATGGTCAGGTTCACACCGAACGGCTTGTCGGTGAGTTCGCGCGTCCGCTCGATCTCGCGCCGGAGGTCGTCGGGCGTGGGCTGGGTCAGTGCGGTGATGAAGCCGAGCCCACCGGCGTTGGCGACGGCTGCGACGAGTTCGGCCCGGCCGACCCACATCATCCCGCCCTGCACGATCGGATGTTCGATACCGAAGGTCTCGGTGAACCTGGTCCGCAGCATCGGTGCTCTCCTCTACTTTCGCGGATAGTCCGCGTCTGCTGCATGGTGCCACGCGGGTCAGCGCCCGATCAACCCCGGAAGTGAGTCGTGATTCGCATATGTGATGGGATCTCGCGTAGCTGGGTGACGTGCAGGGCAACGGGTATCACCCCAAATACGCGCTTCAACGAGCGCGAACTCTTTCCCTGGTCAGGTTCCTCGCGATTAACCGCTATTCGGGCCCGATTTCCTTGCCGGTGCTGATGTGAATTGTTATTCTGCCGACATGTTCACACTGCGTGTGGCGCCGGACACTCCGGTGGGACGCGCGGTACCGAGAGGAGTACGTGGGATGTCCACCGGTGCGCAGGCCCTCGCCGAGCCGATCAGATCGCGTCGCAACCACTGGAACAACCAGATCGCCACGCATGCGGTGATGCGGCCGGACGAGGTGGCGCTGCGTTTCCGCGGTGCCGACACCACGTGGCGGCAGCTGCACGAACGGTCGCAGAAATTCGCCGACGCGCTCGCGCGCCGGGGCATCGGATTCGGCGACCGGGTCCTCATCCTGGCCCTCAACTACCCCGAATACCTGGAGGCCGTGTTCGGGATCAACGCTCTGGGCGCGATCGCGGTGCCGGTGAACTTCCGCCTCACCCCGCCCGAGGTCGCCTATATCGTCGGCGACAGCGGCGCCAAGGCCGTGGTCACCGATACCGTGCTGCAGCCGCTGGCCACCGCCGTGCAGGGGCAGGCACCGAGCCTCGAGCACTGCTTCGTCATCGGCGGCGGCAGTGGTGACGGGGTCGTCGGCTTCGAGGACGCGATCGCCGAGACGGGGGATGCGCACACCCCGCTCGATATCGCCGAGGACACGCCGTGCCTCATCATGTACACCTCGGGCACCACCGGCAGCCCCAAGGGCGCCATTCTCTCCTACGGCAATATGAACTCCCAGGCGCTCACCTGTATCCGTGCACTGCAGTTGGAGCAGGAGTCGATCGGTTTCTGCACCTCGCCGCTGTTCCATATCGCCGGACTCGGCAGCCTCGCACCGGCTTTCCTGCTCGGCGCGAAGACGGTGCTGCATCCGCTGGGCGCCTTCAGCGCGACCGAGTTCCTCGACGCCGTGGAGGCCGAACAGGCCACCTCCGCGTTCTGCGTGCCCGCCCAGTGGCAGCTGATCTGCGACGAGCCGACCGTCAAGCAGCGCAAACTCGCCCTGCGGGCGCTGAGCTGGGGCGCCGCCCCCGCGTCGGACACGGTGCTGAAGGCGATGGCCGAGGCATTCCCCGACGCTTTCAATGTCGCGGTGTTCGGGCAGACCGAGATGTCGCCGATCACCTGTGTGCTCGAGGGCAAGGACGCCATCCGCAAACTCGGTTCGGTCGGTAAGGTCATCCCCACCATCCAGGCCCGTATCGTCGACGACGAGATGAACGATGTGGCGCCCGGCGAGGTCGGCGAGATCGTCTACCGCGGCCCCACCATGATGTCGGGGTACTGGAACAAGCCGGAGGCGACCGCGGACGCGTTCGCCGGCGGATGGTTCCACTCCGGCGATCTGGTCCGCCAGGACGACGAGGGCTTCATCTACGTCGTGGACCGGAAGAAGGACATGATCATCTCCGGCGGCGAGAACATCTACTGCGCCGAGGTGGAGAACGTGCTGTTCTCGCATCCGAAGATTCGCGAGGCCGCGGTGATCGGCAAAGCGCACGAGAAGTGGGGCGAGGTCCCGGTCGCGGTCGTCGCGCTCAACGATCCGGCCGACGATCTCACCCTCGCGGAACTGGAGTCGTTCCTCAACGAGAACCTGGCCCGCTACAAGCATCCGAAAGAGCTGGTGCTCGTGGCCGAACTGCCGCGCAACGCCAGCGGCAAGGTCGTGAAAGTCGAACTGCGCAAACTCGATTCGTAGGCAACGTTTCACGTGAAGCATTGCGCCGGATCGGTTCCGCCGATCCGGCGCGCACCTGCGCGGGTAGCCCCGGCGCGCCCGGTGGCCAGGACTTTCCCGGTCAGTGGTGCGTCCCGGGCGCGCATGGTCGATTATCTACGCCATGTCGGATCAACATGCTGCAGTCCTCGCCCTGCACTGGCAGGTGAACGTTATTCGGCCGGAGGGGTTCTTCGGCCCGATGCTGGCCGAACCGGTGGCCGCCAGCGGAGTGGTACAGCGGGCTGCCGACTTCCACAAACAGGCGGCCGAACTGGGCCTGCCGATCATCTGCACGCGATTCACCGTCCCGGAAGGGGAAGGGCGGCTGGTGCGCAATACCGGGTTCATGCAATCGGTCGGGGCCGCCCAGCACGAGTTCCGGCCGGACGCTCCGGGTAGCCGGCTGATCGACGAGATCGCCGGGCAGGCCGACCGGGTGGTCGACAACCAGAAACTGTCCGGCCTGGCCGGTAGCGATCTGCCACGCTGGCTGGCCGAACACGATATCGACACCCTGTTCCTGACCGGTGTGGCCACCAACCTCACCGTGGAGCAGACCGCACGCCACGGCACCGATCTCGGCTTCACCGTCTACACGGTCGCCGACTGCGTCGCCGCCGCCGACCCCCAGGTCCACACGGCCTCCCTGGCGAATATCGCGCTCGTCAGCGCCGGCCTCCGCACCACCGCGGACGCCTTCAACGATCTCGATTGACCCTCCGGCGCCGACGCTCGACCGGTTCCAGGGTGGCTGAACGTGGGCCTCGGCCGATCGGCGGCCATCGAGCACCGACAGTGCTGTAGACCTCCCGCCGAGGCCGGTCGGGGCGCACATCTGCATAGACCCTGCTGTGGCCGGGGTGCGTCCCGGTTCTCGAGCGTGCGCGGCCGGCGGCTCGGAGAGGCGACGATTGTGCATTGACAGTGCAGTGAGCCTCACCAGGCCGGTCGAGGTGCACGTCTGCGCAGACCCTTCTTCTACCCCGGATGGTCCGCGTTGATGGTCGGGGCCCGCCCCCGGTTCTGGAGCGACAGAGCGAAGGAGCGCAGCGACTGAGCGCTGGAGTGAAGAACCGGGGTCACAGGGCGCCGACCCGCGGCGCCGGAGGCGCCGCCATCAACACAGCTCAGATCATGTTCTTCTCGGTCATCCAGCGCATCACCTGCCAGCCGCAGAACACCGGAATCCAGCAGGTGAGCACTCGGTAGAGCAGTACCGAAGGCACCGCCACCGCGGCGGGCAGGCCGAATGCGGCCAGACCGCCGATCAGCGCGGCCTCGACCGCGCCGACACCACCCGGCGTCGGCGCGGCCGAGGCCAGGGTGCCGCCGATCATCGTCACGATGGTGACGGTGACGAAGGTCGTACCGCCGCCGAACGCCTGGACACTGGCGAACAGCGCGAGTGCCTGCCCGAGGGTCAGAGCCGCGCAGCCGAGCACGATGACCACGCAGCGTTTCGGGTCGCGGGCCAGCAGCGCCAGCTCGCCGACCACCTCCTGCACTTGTGGGAGCACCGAATTGTTCAGCCAGCGACGCAGTTTCGGCACGAACATGAAAGTGCCGACGATCCCCACCCCGACCCCCGCGATCAGATAGAGGATCGTCGGCGAGGGGACGAAATGCGACAGATCCGCCGAGGTCCCGGCGGCCACACTGAACAACACCAGCAACCCGATATGCGTGCAGACCTGCACGGCCTGCTGCAGCGCCACCGCCGCCGTGGCCCGCACCGCGCCGACTCCGCCCTTTTGCAGGAAGCGCACGCTCAGCGCCAGCCCGCCCACGCGCGCGGGAGTGGTGGTGGCGGCGAAGGTGTTCGCGATCTGCATGAGGACCAGCGGCCAGTACTTCACCACACTGGAGGCGCACGCCCACAGGGCCGCGGCGGTACCGAGGTAGGTCAGCGACGACAGTGCCAGGCCGGCCAGGGCCCACCACCAGTTGGCCTCTTTGAGCTGGGTGAAGAAGGTCGGTACCGCGCTGATGAACGGGTAGGCCACATAGACCAGGCCGATCAGCAGCACCAGCTGGATGAGGCTTTTGCGGTTGAACCGGGTGATCTGCTCGGCTTCGATGCGGTCCTCGCCGGTCTGGGTGCGGACCTCTTCCCGCGCGGCCGAGACCACCGATTTCCAGTCCGGAATGGATTTGCGGATCCCGCCGGGCATGGCGAATTTGGTGAGCCGGCGCGACGCGGTGAGTACGGTCTGCTCGCCGAGCACGTCGATCGCCGACCGCACCGCCGCCTCGGCGCCGAAGACCGCCGTCATCGAGACCAGCAGCTGGGCGATATCGGATTGCAGCTGCGCGTCGGAGGCGCACAGTTCCGCCGCGGTGAACCCGCCGAACAGCGCACCGTCGGGTCCTACCCGGATCTCGGCGGGCCGCAACTCGCCGTGCGCGATCCCGCGCTCGCGCAGAACCGTCAACGCCCGCCACACCGAATCCAGTGCCGCGGTATCGGCGGGGTCCTGTTCGATCGAACGCCCCGCCGGCAGCGTATGCGCGTACAGCATCCAGCCGCGCGGTAATCCGGCCACCGTGACCGGCCGGTGCGCGGCCAGGTCGAGTTCGGCCAGCGCGATCGCCATCAGCGCGCGATGCTCGACCGCGCGATGCATGGAACCGTGTAGCGGCGCGGTCTCGCTGGAGCGGAAGGTCAGCCAGCGCCACAGCTGGCGCAGCGCGCTCAGCGAACGCTGGTTCTTGCCGTACAGTTCGACCACCAGCGCCCGCTCGCGCTCCTCCACGGTGGCCGAGAGCAGCAGCGCGCCGGGTCCGGCCGGCCGCACGACGGTGAACCGGGTGACGGTGTAGCCTCGGCGGGCCAGCTGGCGTACCGCGGCATCCAGGGGCACCTCCAGTGCCGGGGTGCCCACCAGCAGTACGATCACGGCCCCGACCAGCCAGCCGACCACCAGGCCGAACATGGCGCGGGCCGGGACCACGGTGCTGACCACCAGGTGGATCGGCGCGAAGGCCAGCAGCAGGACCCACAACCACCGCCGCGGCCGCACCGGCAGCCACGGGCTGGAGACGGTGAGCACCGCGGCCAGCATGGCGATCCAGCGGGGGTCGTCCAGGAACTGCTGCAGGAAGGTTTTGTCGTCCAGATTCTCCGGGACCTGTAGGTGCCACTGCGGTGCCGACAACCCGCTGGGGGTGATGGACAGCAGCAGTACCGCGGTGAGCCCGGCGGTGGCGTATCCGGCGAGCAGTTTCCACTGCCGTCCGAACGCCAGCTCCACCAGGATCGCGAACGGCAGGATGAGGATGACGATCCCGTACAGCAGATAGACCAGGTTCGACTGGTCGGGGTTGAGGAATCCGACGATATTGGATACCGAACGTTCCAGCGCGAGCCATTCGGGCCGGGTGATCAGCGAACCGGCGATGACCACGGCCACACCGACGGCCGCGAAGACGACACGGAGAATATCGCTGGTCCGCCGCGTGAGCGGCTGGAGGAGACTGCCCGTGACCGGGATCTCCCGCCCATCGACTCGCATGTCGTATCGGTACTTTCGGATCGAGGTGACGCTGACGGGCCGGTCACGCCCACCAGCAGGTGAGTATGCAGGAGCCCGAGCCGGACGATACACACCAACACGCTGTCAGAATCCAGGGGTGAGTGGTGATCAACGCATCTGTTTCGTGGGAGATTCTTTCGTCGCCGGCGTGGGCGACCCGCAGGCTCTGGGCTGGACCGGCCGACTGACCGCGCACGCCCGGGCCGCCGGAGCGGCGTGGACCACATACAACCTCGGGGTGCGCGGGCACACCTCCGCCGATATCGTCGCGCGATGGTCGGCGGAATGCCTGGTGCGCCTGCCGGCGGGGACGGACGGACGGGTCGTGTTCTCCTTCGGGGTGAACGACACCGTGGTAGCCGAGGGGCGGCGCCTGGTCGAGGAGCGGAACTCGGTGACGAATCTGTCCGTGCTGCTCACCAGCGCGCAGGCGCAGGAGTGGCCGGTGCTGGTGGTGGGGCCGCCGCCGGTCGACGAGACCGGGCACAATCGGCGGATCGAGGAGTTGGATCGGCGTTTCGAGCAGACGTGTGCCGAGTTCGGCGTGCCGTACGCGGCGTCGTTCCGGCTGCTGGCCGCGGATACGGTCTGGCGGGAGCAGGTGCGGGCCGGTGACGGGGCACATCCCGCGGCGGAGGGATATGCCGCGTTCGCCGAGTGGCTGCTGCCCGCATGGCGCCGTTGGGTGGGTTACTGAGCGCTCTCGCGGATAAATAGGATAGAATTTCCGCAAATTACGTTCCCTCACCGGAAAATGTCCCAGACGGTGAGGCGTCCCGATCCGGCCACCGGGTGTCAGTTCGCCGATACGCCCGGCGCCGGAGCGCTCCGCATGACCGCGAAGACCTCCCCGAGCTCGGGCACCGACCGCTGCAGTTCGTCACCGAAATCGCATTCGCATTCCAGCTGGCTCAAGGTACCGACCAGAGTGAGCGCGGCCCGTGCGAACGGAGTGCAATCCGGTGGCAGGGTCAGCTCACGCATCACATTCGTCAACCGCAGAGCGGTGGTACGCAGCACCTGTTTGCGCAACCACGGGGTGGTGATCCGGAATCGAGGGTGCCGCACCGGCTCCGCGCAGGCCGACAGGGCAGCATCGAGTGCCACCGCGTCGAAGGCGCGCCCGGGCAGCGCGAACCCGTGTGCCCGCACCGCCGTCTCCACGGCCGCCGGGCCGCCGTTGAAGATCGCGTCGCACATCTCGACCACCAGCCGGGTGAAACCCGGATGCGGCCACGGCGCGCACGCGCCGAAATCCACCACCCCCAGCCGTCCGTCGGCGAGCAGCCGCAGATTGCCGGGATGCGGGTCGCAATACAGCAGCCCGTGCTCTTCCCAGCCGGTCAGCACGAACCGCATCATCAGCTCACCGACCCGGTCCCGCTGCTCCCGGCTCCCGGATTCGATCAGCCGGGTGGCCGGAATCCCGCCGAGCCATTCCGAGACCAGCACATCGCCGCGCTGCTCCAGCACCTCGGGCACCCGGAATTCGGTACTGGCGGCATACGTCCGGGCGAACGCCCGCTGGTTATCGGCCTCGGCGGCATAATCCAGTTCCGCCCGCACACTCTCGCAGAGTGCCTCGGTCACCGATTTCACATCCGCGCCCGGCAGGAACACCGAAGCCAGTGTGGATATCCGCCGCAACTGCACCAGGTCCGACTCCACCGCTGTCCGGGCGCCCGGATACATGACCTTCACCGCGACCGCGCGCCCGTCGTGCCAGACCCCGCGATGCACCTGGCCGATCGACGCGGCGGCTGCCCGTCGATCGTCGAACTCGCGGAACAGTTCCCGCCAGTCCGGCCCCAGATGCTCGGCCAATACCGCGTGCACGGTGGCGGGCAGCATCACCGGCGCCGAATCCTGTAGCCGGGCCAGCGCGACCTGATACGGGGCGGCTATATCGCGGGGCAGCGCCAGCTGGTAGATCGCCAGCAGCTGGCCGAGTTTGGCCGCGCACCCCTTCAGCTCACCCAGTACCTCGAACATGTGCTCGGCGGTCCGGGTCTGGATATCCCGGTTCACCTCGTGCGCCGGGCGGCCGAGCGCCCGGCGCCCCGCGCCGGCCGCCTGCCGGCCCGCGAACGCGACCGGTAGTGCTACGAGCTTGGCGCTGCGCAGCGCCCGGCGCACCGGTGGCGCGCCGGGATCACGTCGACTGCTCATACCTCATCCCCAGAAGCGATTCGCCTGTTCTCCTGTGCAGTCTGGCATATTTGCGCATAGACTGTCTGGGACGTATCAGCTGCCGAGAAAGGTGCATCCATGGGATCCCGCACGGTGGTCGCCGATGTCGCCGACGAACTGGCACGGCGGGTCGCCGCAGGGGAGTATCAGCCGGGTGAGCTGATGCCGTCGGTCCGTCAGGTCGCCGAAGAATTCGAAATGAACCGGGCCACCGCCCAGCTCACCCTCGGCAGGCTGGAATCCTACGGATTCGTCGAGGCACGGCGCGGTAAGGGTTTCACCATTCGTGAGGTCCGCGCGGTCGGCGGTCTGGACGTCTACCGCCACCTCTTCCGGTTCTCCATCCCGATGCCCGAGGTCGCGATAGAGATGTTCCGCGATATCGTCGAGGTCGAGCGCGGCATCGTGATGGACGCACTGCTCTCCTACACGGGCCTCGCCCACGGTGTAGCGGCCGCGGCCGGGGTCGACCTCGCCGAACTGAAGGCCGAGATCGACACCCTGGAAACGCTGGCGCGCCTGGACGTTCCCGACTACCGCCGCATCCTCGCCATCGAGATCGGCGTGGTACGCAAACTGCTGGTCGCCCTCGAATCGAGTATGCAGCGCGCCATCCTCAACTCCATCGGCGAAATGGTGCTCGAAGTCCCCGAGGCCGTCGACGCCTACTTCGCCGGGGCCGCGGATCTGCACGTCCTGGTGTGGCGGGCATTGATCGCGGTCTGGGAATCGGAATCCGGACCCACCCCCGCCCAGCTGGCACTGTTCGAGGACCTGTTCGGGATGTACCACAACAAGGTCATCGCCCGATTCGAAGAACTGCTCGGCGCCGAGGAAGAACCCGAAGAGGTCCACGCCGCCACCGCCTGAGCTGTGCTGTGTTTATTTGCGGCGCCTTCGGCGCCGCGGGGTCGAGGCCCCCGAAGGTCCCGCCGTTCAGGCCTCGAGACTTGCGCCTTCGGCGCGGGCGCTT
>NZ_BAGJ01000182.1 GCF_000308775.1 Nocardia testacea NBRC 100365 | reverse complement strand
GGGCGGTCGAGTCGACATCAGATCCGGACCTCGAATGCCGACGTCACCGCAAGCCGACCCGAGCGATCGAGTCGGCATCCGATCCGGACCTCGAATGCTCACGCAACCACATGTGTCGAGTTTTACGAGACACCTGAAAGGGTTGAGGCCCGTCTCGCCGTTTCGGCCTCGAAAGCGCCCGCGCGAAGCGCAAGTCTCGAGGCCGAAACGGCGAGACACAAGGGGGCCTCAACCCCGCGGCGCCGAAGGCGCCGCCAAAAACACAGCAGCTTGGCGAGTGAGTCCGCCCTCTGACCTTGGCGAGTAAGCCCCCTCACCTACGTGAGCACACCACGCCCCGTCTGCGCGCACACTCCCCTCACCTACGTGAGCACACCGCCCCTCACCGGCCCGCACACCGCCCCGCACACCGGGTTCTCATCTGCGCGAGCTCGCCTCTCCGGTCATGAGTTCGCCTCTCGGCTTCCCCGACCGGTCCGCGGCGCCTTTTCCATCGGGCTGCTGTCACAACCCCCGCCGTCCGATGGCAATCCTCCGGACCCATAAGCGCCCGACCATACCGTCGGCCGGAAAATCGCATCTGGTCCTACTCGGTAAGGTTCTGCTGTGGTTTCGACCGAGTCCGACGACGTTGTGCAGGATCGCCGTACCCGTTTGCTCGCGGCGGCCGCGATCACGCTGGGCCGGCTCTCCGATGTGCTGACGCCGCTCGGCGAGATGTTCTCCGCGCGCGGTTTCCAGCTGTACCTGGTCGGGGGGAGTGTGCGCGACGCCGTGCTGGGGCGGCTCGGGACGGATCTGGATTTCACCACCGACGCGCGGCCGGAGCAGGTGCTGGAGATGCTGCGCGGGTGGGCGGACCAGCTGTGGGATACCGGGGGGCTGGCGTTCGGGACGGTGAGTGCCGCCAAGAACGGGCAGCAGTTGGAGATCACCACATTCCGGAGCGACACCTACGACCGCGTTTCGCGTAATCCGGAGGTCAGCTTCGGCGACACGCTGGAGGACGACCTGGTCCGGCGGGATTTCACGGTCAATGCCATGGCGGTCCGGATCGCGGCCGACGGGGCGCTGGAATTCGTGGATCCGCTGGACGGGATGGCGGCGCTGCTGGCCGGGGTGCTGGATACCCCCGCGGCCCCGGAGGACTCGTTCGGTGACGACCCGTTGCGCATGCTGCGCGCGGCGCGTTTCGTTTCGCAGCTCGGTTTCGAGGTGCATCCGCGGGTGCGGGCGGCGATCACCGAGATGGCCCCGGAGATCGACCGGATCACCGCGGAGCGGGTGCGGACCGAACTGGACAAGCTGATCGGCGGGGCGCACCCGATCGACGGCATCGACATGATGTGCGAGACGGGTCTGGCGCAACGGGTGCTGCCCGAGGTCCCGGCGATGAAGCTGGAGATCGACGAGCATCATCAGCACAAGGACGTCTACTGGCATTCGCTGACCGTGCTGGAACAGGCCATCGACCAGGAGGAAGGCGATCCCGATCTGGTGCTGCGCTGGGCGGCGTTGTTGCACGATATCGGGAAGCCGGACACCAAACGCAACGAACCCGGCGGCGGGGTGAGCTTCCACCATCACGAGGTGGTGGGCGCGAAAATGGTGCGCAAGCGGATGCGCGCGCTGAAGTATCCGAAGCAGTTCACCGAGGATGTCGCTCGGCTGGTGTTCCTGCACTTGCGGTTCCACGGTTACGGCAAGGGGCAGTGGACCGATTCCGCGGTCCGCCGCTACGTCACCGACGGCGGCGAGTTGCTGCCCCGCCTGCACAAACTGGTGCGCGCGGACTGCACCACCCGGAACAAACGCCGGGCGGCGGCATTGCGATCCACCTACGACGAGCTGGAGGCGCGGATCGCGCGGCTGCAGGAGCAGGAGGATCTGGCCCGGGTCCGGCCGGATCTGGACGGTAACGCGATCATGGAGCTGCTGGGACTGCCGCCGGGACCCGAGGTCGGGCGGGCCTGGCGTTATCTGAAGGAGCTGCGTCTGGATCGCGGACCGCTCACCCGGGACGAGGCCGAGGCGGCGCTCGAGCAGTGGTGGCAGACCCAGCAGTGAGCCGCCCGCTCAGAAAACGATCAGGGTGGTGCCGGCCACGATCGCGGAACGGATCTGGGCCAGGTCGAACGAGCCGCTGACCGGCGCGAGTTCTATCCGGAACCGCACCACCGCGTCGTCACGGACGGCCCACCGGACCCGTGCGCCACGGGGCAACTCACCGATCGGGATGGGGTTCATCGTGCGCCACCGCCGGGGAACCGGCAGCCCGGCCCAGGTCGCGCGCCGGACCAACAGGTGCAGGACATCCTCGGTGACCGAGGCGTCCAGATCCGCGGTGATGCGCTTGCGGCGGTGCACCGCGCGGACGAGACCCTGCTCGGTCACCGCGAGTTCCCATTCCCGCTGTCGGCTCGCGAGCCACTCCACCACGGTGACCAGGCCGATGGTGCCCTCGATATCGACCCGGTTGGCGCGTACCCGGGTCGGGACGCCCGGAACCAGCCGGACCTCGTGCGAGACGACGGTGACCTCGTCGATGGGCCTTTCGTCCCAGCGCAGTCCGCGCAGGACGGCCCTGGTCTGGAAATGCGCGCCGCGGCGGCGCACTTTCAGCAGGTCCAGGGTGCCGGTCAGCCGATGGCCCAGCAGTGTCGCGCTGATCTTCTGTCCGCCGAATCGGCTCAGTATTCCTTCGCTGAGCACGGTGAGCAGTGTGTCCGGGAGCAGTGCGGTGACGGTGCCGGCGCCGAGGTCGGCCATCGGTTCCATCCAGGCGGTGGTCAGGCTGATCCACTGTTCCAGCCGGGTCTGCTCGAACAGTCGTTTACCCAGGTCTACGGCCCGCAGTGCGGAGAACAGGGAGGCCGGTCGGGGATCGGAGTAGGCGGCCATGATCACTTTCGAGGGTACTGGGTCGGTGGGGACCCGACCACGCGGAGTCGCCCGGGTCACCCTGTCGTGTCGGGCCTGGCGGGACTTCCCGGAGGCCCGACCACGACCCGCGTCGATCAATCGGCACGGAGACCGGCCGGTTCGGGTAGGTTCGGTCCGGCAATGGGACTCGACCAGAGACTGCGAGAAGTTGTGATCGGGGTGATATCGGGTCCGCGGCCCGGTCGTGTCGGGCTCGCGTTCCTCGGACTGGTGCTCGCGGGGTATGTCGCTGTGCCGGTCCCCGCTCATGCCGCGCCGCATCCGTGGGCGCCACCTCCGGTGAACGATTGTGGCGAAACCGGTTTCGACCCGCTGGCCCGGGAACCCGATCCGTCGGCCCCGCCTCCGCCGCCGGTGCAGGTGCCTCCAGTGATCGATATCCCGGTGCCGGTGCCGCAGCTGCAACCGGTGCCCGTCCCCGATCCGCCGCCGGACAACACCCGGATCACCCCTGATCCACTGCCCGCCGACCCCTGCCACAACCCCTGCCCCGATATCCGTGACACACCGAAACCGGTGCCGCCCGCGCCCGATGAGCCGGCGCCTCCCCCGGCCGCGCCGGGTGGTGGCTCGGCGAACGGCAGCGGTTCGGGTTCGTCCGGTTCCGGAACGCCGTGGCGACTACCCGAGGTTCGGGTGAAGCCGGAGATCGAGCCGATCCCGTACCCGGTGCCCGGTGGCGAGGGCGCGCCGCCGCAACCGGCGCCGCCGCCGGTGGTGCATCCGGCCGAACCGGGTCCGGTCGCGGCACCGGTGGCGCCACCCCGGGTCGAGGAGGTACGGCTGGTGGAGCAGGTCACCGGGCCCGGGTCGGCGAACCGCACCGATATGCGCTGGCAGGTCGACGGCACCGACCTCGGGCTGATGTGGGAGACCGAACCCGGCCGGATCGCCATGGTCTTCGGCGATACCTTCGGAAAGGGCTGGTCGGCCGGTGGTGTGGGCGGCCCGGACGACGACTGGCGCAGTAATGTGCTCGCCTACAGCACCGACCGGGATCTCTCCGACGGTCTGGCGCTGGACACCATGGTGCAGGACAGCCGTTGCCACGCGGCCGAACTGCTGGGTAGTCGCAAGATCAAGAACTGGGAGACCACCACCATCCCGACCTCCGGTTTCGCCCTCGGCGGGCGGCAGTACCTGAGCTTCATGTCGGTGAACCGCTGGAGCCGCGTGCCGGGATTGTGGTGGACGAACTACGGCGGTATCGCCTACTCCGACGACGGCGGCAGCACCTGGGTCAAGGACCAGCACGCTCGCTGGGACAACCTGTTCGGGCTCGGCCGGTTCCAGGTGACGGCCATGGTGCCGGACGGCGACTACGTCTACATGTTCGGCACCCCCAACGGCCGGATCGGGGTCATCGGGCTGGCGCGCGTCCCGAAGGACGAGGTGCTGAACAAGTCGGCGTACCAGTACTGGGTGGGCGGCACCTGGGCCCCGGCGGCCGAGAACCAGGCGACCCCGCTGGTGGCCGGTATCGCCAGTGAGCTGTCGGTCCGCGTCGACCCGGGGACCGGACACTGGCAGATGAGCTATCTGGATTCCGCGCGCGGCGCGATCGTCCTGCGTACCGCCGCCGGCCCCCAGGGCAGCTGGACCGAACCGGTGCAGCTGGTATCGACGGCCGACTATCCGAAGGCCTACGGCGGTTTCCTCCATCCGTGGTCCACCTCGCGGGATCTGTATTTCGCCCTGTCGGCGTGGGATTCGTACAACGTGTATCTCCTGCACGCCCGGCTGGCACCGCCGGACGAGCCACCGGCTTCGTGAGGTCGGCGAGATCAGCCGGGGCCGGTAGCGCGGCGGAACCGGAGCCGCTGGCCGGGCCGGGCCTGCGACACCCGATCGATATCGGCGTCGGCGACCACCGCGATCACCGGATAACCGCCGGTGATCGGGTGGTCGGCCAGGAAGATCACCGGTTGACCGCTGGGCGGAACCTGCACCGACCCGAGCGCCATCCCTTCGGTGGCGAGTTCGCCGGCCGATTTCCGCTGTAGCGCCGGCCCGTCCGCGCGGTCCAGCCGCGCCCCGACCCGGTCGGTATCGGCGCTCACCGACCAGTGGCCGGCGAACAGGGCGGCCGGATCGGTGAACCAGTCGTCCCGGGGGCCGGGCAGGGCGCGGATCTCCAGCGTTGGGTCCGGCCCGGGTAGCGGCGCCTGCTCGATATTCGGCCAGTCGCGGGGCGGTGGACCGATGGGGACGGTGTCGCCCTCGCGCAACGGGGGCGGGCCGATACCCGAGAGAGTGTCGTAACTGCGGGAACCCAGTACCGGGGGTACGGCGATTCCTCCGCGTACCCCTATATAGCTGCGTAGTCCGGTGCGGGTCGTGCCCAGCCGCAGGCGCCGGCCGGGCGCGAGGTGCAGCACGCTCGCGTGACCCACCGGGGTCCCGTCGAGGGTGGCGGGGGCGGGCGCCCCGGTGACCGCAACCAGAACCGACGTTTCCGCGCGCAGGGTGAGCCCGCCGAGCAGGGCTTCGATCCCGGCGTATCCCTCCGGGTTTCCCACCAGGCGGTTCGCCAGCCGTAGCGCGCCGCGATCCGCGGCGCCCGACGGTCCCACGCCGGAATGGAACCACCCCGGGCGGCCCAGGTCCTGGACGGTGGCCGCGGCACCGACCCGCTCGATCACGATCACGCGGCGGCGCCCACGTCGACGAAGCGCACCCGCGCACCGGCGTGGACCAGGGCGGGTGGGTCCCGTTCGGTATCCCACATGGTCAGTGCCGTGGTGCCGATGAGCTGCCAGCCACCCGGCGTCTCCCGCGGATACACGGCCGACCAGCCTCCGGCCAACCCCACCGACCCTGCCGGTATGCGGGTGCGCGCGGTATCCCGGCGGGGGACGCGGTACCGCCAGTCGCCGGCGGTGAGATAGCCGAAGCCGGGCGCGAAGCCGACGAACGCGCACTGCCAGGTCGCGGCGGTATGCGCCGCGATCACCTGGTCCGGTCGCAGATCCAGCATCTCGGCCACCGACTCCAGATCGGGACCGTCGTAGCGCACCGGTATCCGCACAGGTTCGGTTGCGGGCGTGGATGTTCCACGGGAAACATCGGATCTCGCCGCGCTCACCACGGCGACGGCGCGTTCCAGTTCCCGCCGCACCCGGGGTGCCGACCGTACCGAATCCACGGTGACCAGCACGGTTTCCGCGGCGGGTAGGACGTCCACCACCCCGGCGACCGAACGTCCGGCCAATTCCGCGACCAGCCGGCCGACCTGCTCCGGATCGTCCGGGGTGAGCAGGAAGGCCCGGTCGCCGGCACACCGTACCGCCGCCGCTTCCCCGATTCGTGGTGCTCGCGACATATCACCTCACCCGTTGTTCAGGTGAACGACGCTACCGCTATCCCGGCGTCCTCGAGCGCGGCCCGGATCCGCCGGGCCATCCGGACCGCGGCCGGGGTGTCGCCGTGTACGCAGATACTGTCCGGCGCGACAGCCACGGTGCCGCCGCCCAGCACCCGGGCGGTACCGTTCTCCGCCAGTGAGACGGCTTGGGCGACCGCCGTATCGGCCCCGAGCACGGCGCCCGGGGTGCCGCGCGCCGCGAGACCGCCCGCGGCGGTATAGGCGCGGTCGGCGAAACCCTCGCTCACAAACGTGGTGCCCGCGGCCAGCGCGGACTTCTCGAGATGTGTACCGGCGGGTCCGAGCAGGACGAGGGCGGGGTCGTAGTCCCGCAGGCCCGCGAGCACGGCATCGGCGAGCGCCGCATCGGCCGCGGCGGCGTGGTACAGCGCACCGTGGGGTTTCACATATCGCACCCGGTCGCCCGCCGCCCGGGCGAAGCCGTCCAGGGCGCCGATCTGGTAGAGCGTCTCGTCCCGGAGGTCCGCGGGCGTCACCGCCATCGCCCGCCGCCCGAACCCCGCCAGGTCCCGGTAGCCGATATGCGCCCCGATCCGCACCCCCTTCTCCACCGCCGTCGCGCAGGTGCGCCGCATGATGGAGGGATCGCCGGCATGGAATCCGCACGCGATATTGGCGCTGGTCACGATATCGAGCATGGCGGCGTCCTCGCCCATGCTCCACGCCCCGAACCCCTCACCGAGATCGCTGTTGAGGTCCAGACCCATGCCATGGCCTCCTTCCGGCTCTGCCTCCATTGTTCACACGGTGGTGCCGCCGCGCACCGCGCTTCGGCCGGTACCCGGGCGTAGCCGGGCAGCCGGCAGCATTCCTTCTCATCCGGCGGCGCCGGACGGCGGCCGAATCCTCCTGCGATTGTTGAGCAGCAGGGCGACAATGCCTGCCCCGTAGCAGCCCGCCCCGGCCAGGACCACGGCCGGTGACCTGCCGTCGGCCGGGACGACCAGGGCCGTCCCCGCGACCGCCAGGACGAACGCGATATTGAACACCGTGTCCTGGAGGGCGAAAACCTGGCCGCGGCGGTCGTCGGGGATATCGATCTGCATGGCGGCGTCACCGGTGAGTTTGATGGCCTGCCCGGCCAGCCCGAGCAGGAAAGCCCCGGCGAGCAGGAGTTGGTGGGCCCGGGGCACGCTGTCGGCCGAGTGGGTGACGGCGGTGGGCAGCACCAGCGTCAGCTGCACCGCGATCGCACCGCACAGGGCCAGCAGAATGGTCCGGGGCCGGCCCAGGCGGGGGATGAGCAGCGGGGTGAGCAGCGCCGCCAGCAGCATTCCGGCAGCGGTCGCGGTGATCGCGACCCCGAAACCGATCAATCCACTGTCCACCGCCGCGCCCTGGGACGGCGATTCCCGCAGCACCAGCACCATGACGAGGGTATTGACGCCGAATACGACCCGGTGGGTACCGATACCGATCATCGCGGTGGACACATCGACCGAATCCCGGACCGCGCGAGCGCCGACCAGCAGCCCGGTGAGTACCGCGCGTACCGCGCCCGCGGTGTCGCCGGGCTCCGATTCCGGGCCGAGGGTCCGGGGCCGGAACCCGGCCGTGAGCACCACTCCGGCCACCGAGCCGGTCACACTCAGCGCCACGGCGACCGCCGAACCGGTATCGCCGGCGCCGATCGCGCCGATCACCGCCACCGCGGCCGCCGCGCCCCCGGCCGCGCATGCCGAGCCCACTGTCGCGAGTACGGAGTTGGCCGGCACCAGCCGGTGCTGTGCCAGCACCCGCGGCAGCGCCGCCGAGACGCCGGCCGCGGTGAACCGGCTGATCCCGACCACCGCCAGTGCCGGCAGCAGTAGGAAGCTCGCTCGGGCGCCGGCGAGCAGGCCCAGTGCCACCGCGGCGATCAGCAGGCCGCGCATCAGGTTGGCGATCAGCAGGACCAGTCGCCGGTCCCAGCGGTCCAGCAGTGCGCCCGCGTACGGTCCGATCAGCGAATAGGGCAGCAGCAGTACCGCGAAACCGGCCGCGACGGCGAGCGGGTCGGTTTCGCGTTCGGGATTGAACAGGATCGCCCCGGACAGCGCGGCCTGGAACATGCCGTCACCGAACTGGCTCGTGAAGCGCACCAGCGTCAGCCGGACCGCGCCGGGGCTCTCGCCGATCGCGGCGCGCAGCGCCAACAGGTCGTGCCGCCGTCCGCCGCCCGCCGGTGTCCGGTCCGTGGTGGTGGGTTCGGGCGCAGAGCTGGACACCGCCGCGACGCTACCCGCCCCGCGGGCCCGGGGGTATTCCGGCCGGTCCGGGTATCCGCTCGGCGATGAGCAGGTCGACGGCCTCGCGCATATCGGGCGCCATCGGCAGGGTGCCCAGCGCGCCGGCGTCTATCCAGGCGTAATCGTCGTGCTCGTCCGGGTCCAGTGTTATCTCACCGGGTTCGGCTTCGGCCAGAAAACTGAATTTCCGCACCTTGGCCTTGGTGCGGGTGGCGTAGTCGAACCAGCCGAGGAAATCGGTGATCCGGCTGGCCACCAGGCCGGTCTCCTCGAACAGTTCCCGCGCCGCTCCCTCGGTGAGGGATTCACCGGATTCGACCCCGCCACCGGGCAGCTCGTACATCCCGCCGAGATAGCCGCCCGGTACCCGGCGCACCACCAGCAGTTTCCCGTCCCGGAACACCGCGACGCCGACGACCAGGTCGGTGATGCCGTCGCGCCGCGCGGCGGCACGTAGCCGCTGCTCGGTCCGCGCGAGCGCTTCGGGGCGCATCCTTCACCTCCCGGTTCCGTATGGATCCATTCTCGTGAAACGTATGCCACACCGCTGTTACCGCCCCGGTTGCTCACCGGCCGTTCACTCCCAGGTCGTTCGCGTAAAATGCCGTGAGCGGACAATCGACGAGGTCGTGGTATCGCCGAGGTACTACATACGGGAAAGGTAATTGTGCCCGAGCCGGAGAGGAGTCGTGCGATGTCCACGCTGCCGAGGCCGCATATCGATGTCCATCGTGCGGGCGATCGTATGAAAACCCGGATCTCCTGGCTCGATTCCAAGCATTCGTTCTCCTTCGGCGAGCACTACGACCCCGAGAACACCCATCACGGTCTGCTGCTGGTGAACAATGACGATATCGTCCTTCCCGGCCAGGGCTTCGATACGCACCCGCACCGCGATATGGAGATCGTGACATGGGTGCTCGAGGGTTCCCTGGTTCATCAGGATTCGCTCGGCCACAGTGGTGTCATATACCCGGGACTCGCGCAGCGGATGAGTGCCGGCACCGGGATCCGGCATTCGGAGAAGAACGATTCGTGGCGAGTGGACGGCAACCTTCCCGAACACGATGAACCGGTGCATTTCGTGCAGATGTGGGTGCTGCCCGATGAACCCGGGATCGAGCCGGGTTACCAGCAACTCGAAATCGACGACCAGCTGGCCGCGGGTGGTCTGGTGACCGTGGCGTCCGGGTTGCCGCGGTACCGCGATCGGACCGCCATCGCCATCAACAGCTCGCATTCGGCGCTGCACGTGGCGAGGCTCGCACCGGACGCGCAGGACTCGGTGGAGCTGCCCGAGGCGCCCTATGTCCACGTGTTCGTCGCCCGCGGCGCGGTCGAGATGGAGGGTGTGGGCCTGCTGGACGTGGGTGACGCGGTGCGCCTGACCTTTTCCGGCGGCCAGCGGCTGATCGCGCGGCAACCGGCGGAAGTGCTGATCTGGGAGATGCATGCCCGGCTCGGCGCCGGGTAACGTCCGAAAAGTCCGGATAGGGTCGACCCGTCGCTGATCGACCCTCGACAATGGTATGCGGACCGAGCCCGCTCGAGCGTTACCGGCAGGGTCTCGACCAGCTCAGCTGAGGAGGAACGTATGTCCTATCCACCGCCCCCGGGCCATCCCGCGCCGGGACCCTACCCCGGCACCGGCGGGCAGCCCGAGTACTGGCAGGAATCGCCGAAACGCAAGGGAATGGCGATCGCCGCGCTGGTCCTCGGCATCCTCGGCGTACTGAGCTTCTGGACCATCGTCGGCGGCGTCCTCTTCGGGCTCGTCGCGGTGATCCTCGGGGTGATCGCCCTGGTGAAGGCGAATCGCGGAACCGGCGGCGGCGGGGTCATGGCCGCGATCGGCCTGATCCTCGGCCTGCTCGCCATCGTCGGGGTGATCGTCGTCGGGATCGTCGGCTGGGGTATCTGGTCGGATTCCGGTGGCCGCGACTTCGTCGACTGCGTCAGCAACGCGGGCGGTGATCAGAGTGCGGTGTCGCGGTGTGAGGACGAGTTCAACCAGCGCATCGAGGACCAGTACGGGGTGACGATCGCCCCGCCGGAGCCCACCAACTGAGCTGCCGGGCCGGTCCCCGCCCGGATCGGCCCGGCACCGGCATACTGGGTGCTGTGACTTCCGACGTGACGAGCCCCTCCGGTATCGATCTGACCCATCTCGACCCGGCCGTCCGGGTGCAGGACGATCTGTTCACGCATGTCAACGGCGCCTGGCTGGCCGGGTACGAGATCCCGGCCGACCGTGCGGTCGACGGCGCGTTCCGTGCCCTGTTCGACCAGGCGGAGCTGGATGTCCAGGAGATCATCCGCAATGCCGCCGGCGAACCCGGTAGCGACGCCCGCAAGATCGCCGACCTGTACGCCTCCTTCATGGATACCGATACCGTCGAGGCCGTGGGGCTCACCCCCGTCGTCGAAGAACTGGCCGGGATCGTCCGGACCACCGATCGGGGTGAGTTCGCCGGGCTGCTGGGCCGGTTGCAGCGGGTCGGCGTATCCGGTGCGGTCGCCGTCTACGTCGATACCGACGACAAGAACTCCCAGCGTTACCTCGTCTACGCGACGCAGTCCGGTATCGGACTGCCCGACGAGTCCTACTACCGCTCCGACGACTACGCCGAGGTCCGCGAGCGCTATATCGCGCATATCGACCGGATGTTCGCGCTGGCGGCGGCCGATCCGCGGATCGCGGAGTTGCTGCCCTCCGGGCCGGTGGGCACCCGCATTTTCGAGCTCGAACGCAAACTCGCGGCCGGGCACTGGGACGTGGTGCGCCGCCGTGACGCCGAATTGAGCTACAACCTCACCACTTTCGCCGATCTGGCGGCCGCGCATCCGGAGTTCGACTGGACCGCCTGGGCCGCCGGTCTCGCCGAGGGCGTCCCGGGCGGCGGTCCGGATCTGCTGGCCGAGCTGGTGGTCCGGCAACCCGACTTCCTCCGGACCTTCGCGCAGCTGTGGGCCGCCGAATCGCTCGCGGACTGGCAGCTGTGGGCGCAGTGGCGGGTGCTGCGGTCCCGTGCGCCCTACCTCACCGAGGCGGTGGTGGAGGAGAGTTTCGATTTCTACGGCCGTACGCTGACCGGCGCCCAGGAGAACCGGGAGCGGTGGAAGCGCGGGGTGTCGCTGGTACAGGACCTGCTCGGCGAAGCGGTGGGCAAACTATATGTGGCCGAGCATTTCCCGCCCGAGGCCAAGGCGGCGATGGTACGGCTGGTGGAGAACCTGCGCGAGGCCTACCGCCGCAATATCACCGAGCTGGAGTGGATGAGCCCGGCGACGCGGCAGGCGGCGCTGGCGAAACTGGACAAGTTCACGCCCAAGATCGGCTATCCCGAGCGCTGGCGCGACTATTCCGCGTTCACCGTGGCGCCGGCCGACCTGGTCGGTAACTACCGCCGCGGCTACGCCGTGGATCACGATCGGGATCTGAACAAGCTCGGCGGCCCGGTGGACCGGGACGAATGGTTCATGACCCCGCAGACCGTGAACGCCTACTACAACCCCGGCATGAACGAGATCGTCTTCCCGGCCGCCATCCTGCAGCCGCCGTTCTTCGATATGAACGCCGACGACGCCGCCAACTACGGCGGGATCGGGGCGGTGATCGGGCACGAGATCGGCCACGGCTTCGACGATCAGGGCGCCAAGTACGACGGCGACGGAAATATGGTCGACTGGTGGACCGATACCGATCGCGCCGAGTTCGCCAAGCGGACGCGGGCGCTGATCGATCAGTACGACGTGCTCTCCCCCGCCGATCTGTCCGACGAGCACACCGTGAACGGTGAGTTCACGATCGGCGAGAACATCGGCGATCTGGGCGGGCTCTCCATCGCCCTGCAGGCGTACCGGATCTCCCTGAACGGGCAGGAAGCACCGGTGATCGACGGCCTGACCGGGCTGCAGCGGGTGTTCTTCGGCTGGGCGCAGGTCTGGCGGACCAAAGCACGGCCGGAGGAGGCGATCCGCCGGCTCGCGGTGGACCCGCATTCGCCCGCGGAATTCCGCTGCAACGCGGTGGTCCGCAATATCGACGCCTTCCACGAGGCCTTCGAACTGACCCCCGATGACGCCCTCTACCTGGCGCCCGAGGAGCGGGTCAAGATCTGGTGAGGGTGTTGCCGGCCGCGGGGTCGGGGCCCCTCTCGGTCCCGTCGTTCAGCGCCCGGGACTCGCGCCCTCGGCGCATGCAGTGTGCGGTGGGCCGTCCATAGACTGCGGCCATTGAGCACCTTCGGCCGAGGGGGCGGGACGGGCCCGACCCTTTGCGGGCCTCGCTGAACTCGGCGCCGAGAAGGTGAAGGCGCGCAAGCGCGCGGTGCCGAGGCGAATGCGGAAAATGGGAGCTGCGCAGCGGATGATGCCGTTTGCGAACGGCAATAGATACGGGCGATGCCCGAGAGCCGAGGAAGTTGGCGGTGCGATATCCCGATCGCCGCTGTGCGGCGAATCGGAACCGAATCGGCCGTCATCTTATGGGCGGGTGCGTGCGAGCTACACGCCGACCCGGCCGTCGAATGCCGCCGCAACCCGTATGTGTCGAGTTTTACGAGACACCTGAAAGGGTTGAGGCCCGTCTCGCCGTTTCGGCCTCGAAAGCGCCCGCGCGAAGCGCAAGTCTCGAGGCCGAAACGGCGAGACACAAGGGGGCCTCAACCCCGCGCCGCCGGAGGCGGCGCCGAAAACTCAGTTCCAGTCGCCCAGGCCGTCGCCGGCGTTGAGGGTGCCGCCCTGGGTGTTCTGCACGATCACAGCGTCACCCTTCTTGACGTTCTCGTAGAACCACTTGGCGTCCTCGGTGCTCACATTGAGGCAGCCGTGGCTGGTGTTCGCATAACCCTGGGAGCCGACCGACCACGGGGCGGCGTGGACGAAGATGCCGCTGTTGGAGATGCGGGTCGCGTATTCGACATCGAGTTTGTAGCCCTCGGGGGCATCGATCGGGACACCGTAGGTGGACGAGTCCATGACCATTTCGCGCTTCTGCTCACCGACGATGTAGGTGCCGTTGGGCGTTTCGTGGTCGACCTTGCCCATCGAGGTCGGCATGGTGCGGACGACCTCGCCGTTACGGGTCACGGTGATCATCTTGGTGTTGTCGTCGGCGGTGGCGATCACGGCGTCACCGACGTGGAAGGCGCTGCGGCTGCCGCCGGCCTCGACCACGACGTCGCTCTGCGCGGGCCAGAACTCGGTCGGCCGCCAGCGCACCTGCTTATCGCTCCACCAGTAGAAGTGTCCGGGCACCTCGGTGGAGGAGGTGATCTTGATGGCGCGCTCGGCGGCGGCCCGATCTTCGACCGGATCCTTGAAGTTGATGATGATCGGCTGCGCGATACCGACCTCTTCGCCTTCGGAGGGGTTGATGGCGGGAGGCGCGAAGTTGGCCGCCGGCGGCGCGGGTTCGACGGCGCCTGCCGCCGATCCGGAGGGCAGGGCCGGCAATGCGTAGGCGGGGGCCGTGGCCACCGTGGTGGCTGCGGCGAGCGCGGCCGTCAACAGGACACCATGCCGAAGCCGCCGCTGAGCACGGCGGCCGGTCGGCAGCGACCCGGTGTTGTCGAAGACATGCATAAGAGTGTTCGTCCGTCCATTCGACTCTGGAGCGCACGGGGCCTGTGGGCCGCCGATACGTCCTTCGGAGCACCCCGGCGAGTGTTCGCGGAGTTCTGTGGAGCCCCTCCACGGCCGCCCGGCCCGTGGGCGTCTGGTCGTCCGCGGGCCCGCCGGTCGTAGAGTTGTGGAGCGGTCCCGACGGGCTGGTGCGCATCGCGGAAGCTCGCTGGATCCAGCTGATGCGCCTCCGCTCCGAGTTCCTTCGTACTGCCTTTACGAAGTCGTGACCAGTCCCGATTTCCGTTACATAGCCGTTATGCATGACCGGTGTGTCGTACCACGCTCCCCCGGGGTGGCGTTCCCCGCCCCGCTGGATGCCCGGTGGGCCGGGGATTCCTGTTCGGACGGTGTGTCCGGTCACCGTGAAGGTGATCTGCGTTACCAAACCTGCCGATGAGATATGTCACGTCAGCCCGCTGTCTCCGCGCCGCGGCCGTCCGCCGGGCCGGCCGGACTCCCCGCGGGCGGCGTCATCGGAGTCGACGCTCGGCCCGCCATGGTGTATTCATGGCGTGATATTGCTGGCGGAGCTGTAGTGAGGCGCGGATTCGATGCGGAGGCAGAGTTCGGCATCACAGCGGGAGGACTGTGCGTGTCTGGTTGGGCATCATCTCGATTGTCGGTGGCGATCGCCGGGGCCGCGGTGGCGGCCGGCCTGGCGGTAGCGGGCTGTAGTTCCACCATCGAGGGCCGGGCGCAGCCGGCGATGGAGACCGGCACGGTGGATGCCGTGGACGTGACCGGTACCCCGGGCTCCGGTGAGACCTCGCGGACCACCACCTCCAGCGCGCCGACCACCACCCCGGAGGGCGGCGACGTCAGTTTCGATGCCGAGATCGGTGACTGCGTGACCCTCGGCGGTACCACCACCGACGCCAGTATCGAAGAGGCGTCCTGCGGTAGCAATGAGTCGAACTACAAGGTGATCGGCAAGGCCGAGCAGAGCAGCCAGTGTGTCGGCGATGCCGACAACTACTACGCCGAGAGCCGCAACGGTATCGAGATGGGTGCGCTGTGCCTCGATATCGACTGGGTGGTCGGCGGCTGTATGGATGTGGGCGGCGGGACCACCGGCCCCGAGCGTATCGATTGCACCGAGACCTCGGCCGCGGACGGGGTGAAGGTCGTCGCGATCGAGCAGGGCGCCACGGATGTCAACGCGTGTGGCGCGGGCAGTTCCGGATACGTGTACCCGGAACGTCGCTTCGTGGTGTGCGTCGACGAACTCTGAGAACCGATCCGCAAGGTGACCGCCCGGCGGCGCCCGACATGCGGAAACGAACGAGGCGGGCACCAGGGGTGCCCGCCTCGTTCCTGTCTCTCCGGTAGCCGCTAGATGGGCCGGTAGCCGGCGCCGATGCCGTGGCGACTGTCGATATCACCCATGATGGTCGTCATGTTCGTGCCGACCTCCGGGCCGAAGCAGGCGATCGCCAGATAGGCGTTCACCATGCCGACCAGGGTGGAACCGACGACGACCGGGGCACCGGAGTCGCCTTCCATCACACACATCTGCGACCAGGTCTCCATACTGCTGGCGAAGATGTCGCCGTAGGCGAGACCGCAGGTGTTGCCGGTGGTGCGGCCCTCCTTGCAAACGATATTGGGGAACTGGGCCGGCGCGCCGACCCCGGTGATGCTCAGGTTGCCGACCCGGTTGACCGGGGTCACCCGGCCCGGATCGAATTCGAGTACCGCGTAGTCCAGGTCCTGGTTGGAGTAGACGAATCGGCCGAGTGCGCCCGCGCCCGGGTCCTGTTCCGAATAGACCTCGTGCCCAGGCGTTCCGCAGTGTCCCGCGGTCAGGCCGACCAGTCTGCCGGCGCCGTCGTGACCGATCGTGGTGAGCGTGCACTGGATCGCATACTCGGACATATGGCCGGACTCGGAGGAGATGATGAGCCCTGAGCCACCACCGAGTACGGGCCGGGCGGGATCGGCGGCTGCCGTCCCGGTGCCGAGGAGCGCCGTACTCAGCGCGACGGCGAAGACGGCGCTGGCCGCCTGGGCGAGTTTCCTGAACATATCCCTCCAGACCTTGAAGCCGCACGATATCAATGTGTGGCACCTCATCGTGGCAGCAAAGGCCCCGACGCGCGCCCCGAGTAGCCGTTACCCGCGAGTTCCGTTGCGTAACAGAGGGGTTCGGCTATTCGGTCGTGCATTCGGCCGGGGTACTCGGCGTGCGGTGCGTACCGCACGAACTCCGGCCACGATAACCCTCGGAAGAATAGCCGAACGCTATTAATTGTCCCGGATTTGGGCGCGCGGGTCGAGTAACGGTCGAATCTCCACACTGCCGCGAAAGGGTTAATTTCCCGGAATATCGTCCGTTATTTAAGTGAACCATGATTCGCACCCGTTCTCGCGGTCCTTGCTGCATTCGAGGCCGGTCAACGGTATGTTCCTCTGGTGCCGCGGAACTCTCGTTGGGATACACACCAAGGAATCAGGGATAACTCGGTGGTCACGCCACAAAGTGATGAACATCTGTGACCGCGGTCTCGCGCCTATGGTGTGTTCCGCACTACTACGTAGTAAGGTGCCTCAAGCAAACCAGCCGTCGGGGTAGGTAACCGACGTCGAGAGGGGTTAGTCAGTGCAGTCGACCAAGAGTCCACCAACAGGTTCTCGGTTGAGCGGAGCGGTCGAGTGGACGCGGGACTACTGGCGCGACCACCCTCGACGTTCATTGGAGACGCTCGGCCGGCAGATGACCATGGGTGTCGAAGCGGTTTCCGAACTCGTGGTCAGTATCTTCCGCGGCCGGTTCCCCCTCGACGAGTTCATCCGCCAGTGCGCGTTCATGGCTAGCGTCGCCGCGGCGCCCACACTGCTCGTCGCGATTCCGATCGGTGTCATCGTATCCATCCAGGTCGGCGCGGTCGCGCAGCAGGTCGGCGCCACCTCGTTCATCGGCGCGGCCAACGGCCTGGGCATCATCCAGCAGGGCGCGCCACTGGTCACCGTGCTGATGATCGCGGGCGCAGTCGGTTCCGCGATCTGCGCCGACCTCGGCTCCCGGACCATCCGTGAAGAAATCGACGCCATGAAAGTCATGGGTGTCGACCCACTGCGCCGGCTCGTGGCACCCCGGCTGGGCGCCGCAATGCTGGTCAGCGTGCTGCTCTGCGGTTTCGTGGTCTTCGTCGGATTTCTGACCGGATACATTTTCAATATTTTCGCCCAGGGCGGCACACCGGGTTCCTATATCGCGACCTTCGCCTCGTTTGCGATAACGCTCGACCTGCTTGTCGCGCTGGTGAAATCGCTGTTGTTCGGTCTGCTCGCGGCAATCATCGCCTGCGATACCGGATTGAACACCCGCGGCGGTCCGGGCGGTGTCGCCAACTCGGTGAATACCGCCGTTGTCATGTCCGCGGTGATGTTGTTCGGAGTGAATGTGATCTTCACCCAGGTGTACAACACTTTGTTCCCCCCGCAGGTGGTGTGAGCCGGTGTCCGCAACCTATGTGCCCCCGCTGCTCAAACCACTGCAGCAACTGCGAAATGCGGCCGGGGCCCCGGTCGATTGGCTGGCCCGGCTCGGGCACCAAGTGTTCTTCTTCCTGCGCTCGGTCGGCTCGATGCCGTTGGCGTTCAAGCAGTACCCCAAAGAAGTCTGGCGCCTGCTCTCGGATGTCACCTGGGGCAACGGCAATCTCATCGTCGGGGGCGGGACCATCGGCGTCGTGCTCATTCTGAGCGCGTTCGGCGGAATGACCGTGGCCATCCAGGGCCACACCTCGCTGGACCTGCTCGGGCTCAGCCCGATCACCGGCGCCATCTCGGCCTTCGCCACCACCCGTGAGCTCGGCCCGCTGCTCGCCGCACTGGCCTTCGCGGCACAGGCGGGCTGCCGGTTCACCGCCCAGCTCGGCGCCATGCGTATCTCGGAGGAGATCGACGCGCTGGAGTCGGTGGCCATCCGCCCGCTGCCCTACCTGGTGAGCACCCGGATGATCGCGGCGATGATCACCATCCTGCCGCTGTACTGCCTGGGCCTGGCGATGGCCTACATCTCCTGCGCGCTGACCGTGCAGCTCATCGGCGGTACCGCCAGCGGTACCTACCAGCACTACTTCTATCAGTTCCTGATTCCGACGGACGTGCTGTACTCGCTGCTCAAGGCGATCGTCTTCGTCGCCATCACCACCTTCATCCAGTGCTACTACGGTTTCTTCGCCTCCGGTGGCCCGGAGGGTGTGGGTGTGGCGGCCGGTCGCGCGATCAAGATGTGCATCATCGCGACCGTTTTCGTAGACCTCTTCATGACCTTGGCCATCTGGGGTGTCAACCCCGGCATCCGGATCTCGGGGTAGGCAATGATCATCGATCCGAGTGGGCGTGGGCCCACGATGAAGCAGTTGCTGATCGCCGGCGTCTGCGGCCTGATCGTCTTCGCGGTCGTGCTCGGCTTCCTGATGGCTCGGTATCAGGGCTATTTCGTGGAGAAGGTCCGGGTCACGGCCAATCTCACCACCACCGGTGACGGGCTGCCCGAACAAGCCGACGTCAAGTTCCGCGGGGTGCTGGTCGGCGCGGTCAAGAACGTGTCGGTCGCCGCCCAGGGCGAACTGCAGCAGGTCAATATCGAACTGAAGCCCGAATTCGCCGACGGAATCCCGGCCACGGTCACTGCCCGCGTGGTGCCCAGCAACCTGTTCGCCGTCACCTCGGTGGAACTGGTCTACAACGGGCCCAGCCAGGACCACCTCGACGAGGGCTCGACCATCGAGGAAGACCGCAGCCAGGGCACCATCGCCCTGCAGGACACGCTGACCACCGTGCAGAACATCCTCGACGCCATCGACCCGATGCAGTTCGGCCGGGTGCTGGGCACCCTGTCCTACGCGCTGGACGGCAGCGGCCGGATGCCCGGATCGACCATCGAACGGATCGACCGCTGGGTGACCTCGGTCGACGAATCCATCCCCGACCTCGGCGTCTTCCTGGCCGACCTCTCGGGTTCGGCACACGCGCTCAACGAATCGGCGCCGGAACTCATGGATGTGCTGGCGTCCTCGGTGAAGACCGCGAGCACGATCGCCGACCGGCGCGAGGAACTGGTGAACGTGATCACCGGGGCCAGCAGTATGGCCGATCAGATCAACGATCTGTTCGCCCGGAACCCGAATGTCGGTAAAGAGCTCACCGTCGGGCTGAACCAGACCTTCGGGGCGCTGGCCGCGAACCCGTCGTCGATCACCAACGCCATCAGCAACCTGAACAACTCGTCGCGCAAGCTGAGCACGGTGTTCACCTGGGGTCCGCAACGGCAGATGGTCTGGAACGCGGGTGTCACCTTCACTCCGTTCAACCCCAATACCGTGGCGGACTGCCCGCGCTACGGCGATCTGGCCGGTCCGAGCTGCGCCACCGCCCCCGCGGTCGCCGATCCGGGCTACCTCCCCGAGCAGGTGAAACCGCGCCGGCTTCCCGCCGCCGACGGGCTGCCGGTCCTGCCGCCGCTGCCCGGACT
>NZ_BAGJ01000183.1 GCF_000308775.1 Nocardia testacea NBRC 100365 | reverse complement strand
TGGCCGGGCGGGGACCCGGCTGCGGATTCGCGGGTCGCCCGGGCGGCTGATTCCGCGGCATGCGCGGATCGGGTTGCTGCGGCCGGTTGGCGGCATAGCGGTCTTCCCCCGGATGCGGACCAGGGCGAGGACCCGGGCCCGGACGAGGGCCGGGCGGGACGGATCGATCCGCCGGAGCGCCGGGACGCTCGGGCCGGCGCAGTTGCGGAGGCGGCTCCCGGAACGGGCCGGGGCGGTCGCGGTCCGGTTCCGGATCGCCGGGATGGCCGGTCATATCCGTCTCCGGGCCGGGAGCTCGAGGCACTCGCTCCCACGGTGCGCGTGCGCTGGGAGACCGGCGGGCTCGTGGACCGTCGGGTTGTCGACCGGGCTGCTGCCGATGAGCGGAGGATTCATCGTCGCTCATCATGCCTCCTGTATCGCCCGGACCCCGCGCGGCGGTTGTCCCCTGTGTCGCGTCGAACACATTGTCCCGGCGTTCGCGCGCGACGAACGGGCGGCAATGCCTCCGACTGCGCACCGGTACCGGGGCGAACCCGGACGGCCGGTGCGCACCCTTCCATCTTCCATGGGCCGCGGGCCCGGGTCACCCTCCCGGCCGCGCACGGCGTTCACCGGGTGTGGGGAATCCGCCGCTACACCCGTTCCCGGTCGTGGGCCTGCCGACGAGTCGCCTCTCGGGCCGCCGCGCCGGCCTGCGGTCCGGACCCGGCGCCGCGGCGCCGGGCCCGGCCCAACCGGACGACCCGCTGCCGCAGGCCGGGATCGATGCCCTTGTCCGCGGGATCGCGTTTTCCGTGGAAACGCCGCCACAACCGGCGCCCGGCCAGCAGGAACAGCAGAGCGGCCGCGCACGCGGTGATGACCGCCAGGATCTGGCCGTAGGCGTTGGATCGGACCGATATCGAGGTGGCGTAGCCCAGCGGCACTCCGTCCGGGGTGCTCAGCGAGATCGGCACCACGAGTTTGCGACTGTCGCTCACCTCGGTCGGGATTTGAAACGACCGGGTGCCCCGCGGCGGAAGCAACTGCTCGCCGATGTCGGTGATCTTGGTTTCCGCCGGTGCGTCGATCCGGAACCTGATCCGTACCGAAACGGGCAGATCGTTGCGGGCCACCAGCAGCAGCGGACTCGATTCGGAGGCCAGCGTATACACCCCGCCGGGCGGTAGCACCGACACCGAACGGAAGATCTCGTCGACCGTCGCTGTCGCCTTCTCGATCCGGCGCGCGGCGAAGACCTCGGCCTGCGCGGTGGGACCGCCGCGCCGATCGGACAGCGACAGCGCGCGAACGAGATCGTCGCGCAGCGGATCGAGATAGGCGCGCGGGGTCGGCGCCGCCTCGGGCACCTCCACCATCGCCTGCAACAGCTGCGAGATCCGGTGCGACTGGTCGCGGGCCGGGGCCGCGAAATGGACCGGCACCGCCTCCACAGCCGCCTCCGGCAGCGGAGCCAGCTGATACGGGACGGGATCGGGCGCCTGGCCGACGAGATCGTCGAACGGCCGTGGGTCGACCAGTTTGTTCTCGACCAGCAGGTCGAGCTGGTGCAGCAGCGCGGCGGCCTCGTCGCGGTTCGCTCCCCACTGCTGCGGCGGCATGATCAACTGCGACCGCGGCCGGCCCGGATCGTTCTGCAGCGCTCGCCAGGACACCGCCCCCAGCGCGTCCTGCAGACGCGCGGTGCGGGAATCGTTGGTCACGGCGTAGCGCGCGGATTCCGGGACATAGGCCGGAGTGGGCGGATTGGAACCGACCCCGGCCAGCGCGGCCGCGGGCCAGATGTCGAAGGTCGCCACCCGCAGCGCCGGATCGGCCGGCGCGGAACCGCCGCTGTCCGGCTGCGCCGGTGCTGCTCCCGCGGGGGTCTGCGCCGGCGCCGGCGTACCGGTATCCGGCTGCACATCGTCGTCCCCGGTGTCACCGGCGGGTACCGCATCGGGGGTCTGGCCTGAATCGGGAGCCGGCGCGGGCGGCGCAACCGTGCCCGGTACCCCGGGCAGCCGCACCAGATCGGGTACGGCCGCGTACGGGTCGCCGATACCGCCCTCGGGCGACACGGCGTTGGCGGCCAGTACCGCGGTCCCGAAGCCCTGGTTCTTCAGGAGCTGCGCGGCGCCCTGGTCCAGGCTGCTGGCATCGGGCAGGCTCACACCGCGAACGGATCGGGTGTTCAGGATGGAATCGACGATCGTCGCCGGCGAATCCAGCGCCCGCGCGGTCAGCGCGGGATCGGCGGCCGCCGCGAGCGCCGCGATATCGACCTGGGCGAAGGGCAACGCCACCGTGCACATCGAGGAGGCCAGATTCCGCAACCGGTCCAGCCAGGCCTTCGCGGATTCGGTCCCCGAACCGGGACGCGTCGCGCCGTCCGGATCGGAGGGGCTGGCCAGCACTCGGTAATCGCTGGTCATGGCCTGCACGGTGAGCAAGAGGTCGGGATCGATCGCCAGGCAGACCGCCGAGGAAGGCCCGCCGGCTGCCCGATCGTCACCGAAGACCGACTCCAGGGCGCCCACCAGCTCGTCCAACCGCCCGCCACGGCTCACCGAGGCCGCCAGCTCGTCATCGGTCAGCTCGACCTCCCGATCCAGGTCGCCGGTCTGGCCGGCCACCATCCGGGGACGGTCGGCCAGCGGCCACAAGAGGGTGGTCTGCACCGGCGGCGCGGCGGGCGCGGGCAGCGGCGGCGCGCTCCCGTCCGCGGCGGCCGGCAGCCCCAGCACCGGCAGCAGGAACCGCGCATCGTCCAACCGCGCCTGGCCGCCGTAATCCGGAGTGCCGTTCACATTCAGCAACAGGGGATACACACCCGGCTCGGTGATATTCAGCGAAGTCCCCGACGCGTCCCGCAGCGGGACGGTCATGGTGAACTGCTGGCGCTGCCCCGGTTCCAGCCGTAGCGCGACGTCCTGGAAAGGCGTCGAGAGCTCGTAGTTCACCTGATCGAGCTTCAGCGTCGTACGCAACTCGCTGGGATCCGATACCGGCCGCGCCCGCTGCACCCGCACAGCCACCTCGTCGACCCCGCGGTCACCGATATTGGTGACCGTGCCCGCCACCGTGAGAACCGGCTCGCTCTGCGCGGTCACGGTACCCGGACCCACCGAATCCAGGGACAACTTCAGGAACTGCGGCGTCGAATCGTCCTCTGCCGACCCCGTGGGCTGGGCGTGGGCCGGGGATCCGAGCAGCGCGGGCAGCGCCGCCGAACCGAGGATGGTCAGGATCACGAGCATGATCCGACTCAGTCCACGCGTCATCGCTTGCCGGTCTCCATCCGGTCGATCAGGCGGTTCGCCACCTCGGCCAGCCGCCGCTCATCGGCGTAGGCCAGCCTCGAGTTCAATTCGCTCAGCGGTACCCAGTCGACCTGGGTCACCTCGACATCCGCGTCGGACAATTCACCACCGACCGAACGCAGCAGAAAATGATGCACCGTTTTGTGTACCCGTCGACCCTCGGTGACGAACCAGTAATCGATACTGCCCAATTCGGCGACCACCACGCCCTGGATACCGGTCTCCTCGGCGACCTCCCGGATCGCCGTCTGTTCCGAGGATTCGCCTTCTTCGATATGTCCTTTGGGCAGCGACCATAGCAGCCGGCCCCGCCGGTCGGTACGGCCGATCAGCGCGGCGCAGCGCTTTTCCGGCGGGCCGTCCAGGCCATCGACCACCAAACCCCCGGCCGAGGTCTCCCGCACGGTACGCATACGAGGTTTCGCCGCACCACCCGCCGAACCACGGCGCCGCGGCTGGCGGCGTCTACTGTTCGCACGATCGGCCGGAGACACTACGCAATACTAGAGCAGTGTTTATTGGCGCCGCCTCCGGCGTCGCGGGGGTCGAGGCCCCCGAAGGTCCCGCCGTTCAGGCCTCGAGACTTGCTCTTCGCGCGGGCGCTTTCGAGGCCTGAACGGCGGGACGGGCCTCGACCCTTTGAGGGCCTCGTAAAACTCGGCACCGAGAAAGCGCTGCTGTTCGTGAAAGCGATCAGCCGCCAGGTCGGCCGGGGCGGTCGAGTCGACATCAGATCCGGACCTCGAATGCCGACGTCACCGCAAGCCGACCCGAGCGATCGAGTCGGCATCCGATCCGGACCTCGAATGCTCACGCAACCACATGTGTCGAGTTTTACGAGACACCTGAAAGGGTTGAGGCCC
>NZ_BAGJ01000184.1 GCF_000308775.1 Nocardia testacea NBRC 100365 | reverse complement strand
TCGTCCGGAGTGCTTGTTTGGTTCTGCAGGTCGGGATCGTGGGTGCTGTTTTGATCTCGATTGGCTCGCGGTCGGCTACTCGGTCCGCTGTCGGTGGCAGGCGGCTGAGGCCCGCCCGCGCGGGGGCGAGAATTCGACTGTTATTCCTGTGGTGCCGGTGGCCCGCTTTCTTCCATGATTCTCGTCGCGAGTCGAGCGCTGGTACCACTATCGGTGGGTGAGCTCCGATCCGGTGATTGCTCGGAGTGGAGTTCGACTACACGCGACGATCGCGGCGCCACCGCACTGATGCCGGGCGCACAGGGCGGACCCGCGCGCGTGTGGCTGTCCGGTCTGCTGTTCATCCTCAGTCGGTTCCGTGGCGGTTGGCGGAGCGGCCGACGCGTCGTGGACGCTCAGGCCGGGAAGAGCGGCCCTTTTGAGCGGGCATCGCACGCTTCTCGATACGGCGGTGTTCACCCGTCGCCGTATCCGGGTGTTCCGGTTACTGTCGCGGCTTCAAGCTTGGCGCCATCGAAACGGCAGGCGTCCGGATATATTGGTCCGTTCGGCTGGGCGGCAGGCTGTCATGGCGGTCGAATGCGCATGACGTCGGTTTCACGTGAAACGGCGCGGTCGGCCGGTCGAGTCCGGGTTGCCGTAAGTCGGCGACTCCGCGTTGTCGAGGGAGCTTTTGGCTGGTTCGGGGGAGGTGATGCGATGCAGCGATTGCCCCCGATCCTCGGATTCGCTTCGCGGTGCATGCGAATACCGAGTGCGCCGCGCCATGCGGGATGGGACGGACCTGTCAGGAGCGCGGGGTGATGCTCCCGCTCGCACGACCGATGGCAGGGCCCCGGGCGGGAGCCCCCAGTCGCTCTTCGGCTTGTCATGGACTGCTTTCTGTCTGCCGCGAACCGCTCCCCTGCCGCCGCGGTTCACCCTTCTGATGTGGTTTGTGGTTCGGTTCGGGTACGGATATCGAAGCGGGTAGCGACTTCCCGCTCGGGGTTCTGTGTGAGCTGAATCGGACAACGCGCCTACATCGAAGCCACCGGGCCCACTGCGCGCCGACACCGTGCGGGCGCATGGAACGGCGCCATGACGGCCGCCGCACCAGCACACCTCGGGCCGTCGAGGCCGGCGGATTCTGACCCGGCGATTGGCCCCGGCTCGGGCGGCCCCCCGAACCTGCTCACGCGCGGACAGCTTCTGAGAGGCGTCGGAGAACCGGTTCGCCGCCGCGCCGACGATCATCCGCCCGGCTCCGCCGGCGTTCGCGACCGCGGGCGGCCGCAAGGTGACGACAGAGTGCGGTCCGGCTGAAACAAAGTGGATGGTCGATTCGCCACCGGCGGTCGGCTGGATCTCCGAATGGTCGGGCGGTTGCGGTTCCACGGGATGTGCGGGGAGACGCCGGACAGCCACTCCTGGTCGCCGATACGAACCCCGGCTACGACAACGCCGCGCGCACCGATGTCGCGAATTCGCATACCAGGTGGCGGAACCCAGTCGGGTGGTTGCACGAGAAGGATCGGCGGCATTGTTCGAGACCGGATTCCGGTCTCGACGAAACATGCGTGACCGCGACGAGATGCATCAACGAGGTGAGCCAGGAGCCGGGAGGGTCGCGGGGGTGCGTTATGCCGGTGGGGTCACGCGCGCGAACCACGCTGATGCATCACGCCGGTCGGGTCAGGCAGGTTTGAGTCAGGCAGGTCGGGTCCCGCGGGTCGGGTGGATAGGACGAGTCACGAAGGTCGGGACAGCTCGGTCGGGTCACGTGGGTCGGGTTCATTCGGGTTGGGTTCACGTGGGTCGGTCATGCGGGTCGGTCACGTGGGTCGGTCACGTGGGTCGGTCACGTGGGTCGGTCATGCGGGTCGGGTCACGTGGGTCAGGTCATGGGGGTCAGGTCATGGGGGTCAGGTCATGGGGGTCAGGTCACGTGGGTCGAGTTATGGGTCAGGTGATGCGGGTCGGGTCATGCGGGTCGGGTCATGCGGGTCGGGTCATGCGGGTCGGGTCGCTTCGGTCGGGTTATCCGAGGCGGGTTACGCGGGTTGAGTCATCGCGGCGGGTCGTACCTGTGGACCCGGCAGGGACGACATAGTTCGGGCGTCCGTTCGCCGTTAGCGGCCGGCCGCAGTCGGTCAACTCCTGGCCGATCCTCTGCGGGCGGTCATCGCACCCAGCCCCCGGTGTCCCCGGCGAATGATGACGCCGGTCGATCCCCTTGGTTTGCCCCACGCCGATGTCTGTACTGCGAAGGGACAGAGCCACACGGCGTCGAGGGGCCCTCGACGCGAGGCTGTGGGTGTAGGCCCTACCCATCCGCCGAACCGTCACTGTGACAACTCGGTGCGCTGCTATCTCTCGCGGCGGAGGTTCCACTCGACGCGCCGACCGTCGAGGCCGCTCGTTTGCTGCTCTCAGATCGCCTTGCGCCGACCCGGAATGAATGACATAGAGGCTGTCTGGATGATCCGCGGTGACTGTTTCCGGGCACCGATTCCGTCGCAGCGCTCCGGCTGAACGACGCGCCACGTGTCCGATGTTTCCCGTGAAACATCGCGATAGAACTCGTCGGTGACCGTTGTCGGGAGCCGGAACGCGGAAAGTTGTATGTGTCGTGGGCGCGTCGCAGCGATTCAGCTTTCTAATCGCGCCCGCGGCTGGCAAGCTATTGAGCGTCGGGCGTGAGCGTCGGTGCCACGTAGGAATCTTGGTGTTGCAGCGGCGAAAGCTCCGCTCGGTCGACTGGCGACTGAGCGTCAGCGTCGGAGGAGGTAGCTTCGCGTGACCGTGCATCGTAGCGAAGCCGTCCGGTCCGAGCGCAGATGCCGAGGTTGTCGTCGTGGAGCATGATTCGAACCAGTACGGCTTGTTTCGACGACACGGCGCCGGCGTCCGTCAGGCCACGTGACTTGCAGTTCTCGCGTTAGGAGCGGTCTATGTCGAACGGTTCAGCGAATGTTTCACGGGAAACATCACGCGTACCGGGAATGCTGGACAACAGCAATATCGGCCCGGAAACCCTCGGGAGTACGCCATACGGGCACATCTCCCCCACCGAGACGCCGATTGCTGCCGAGGCGCACCGCGCGAGCCAGCTAATGCATCCAGGAAAGGTGACCGTGCCGAAACCGCATGAGCAACGCATCATCACCGTGGCCAACCAGAAGGGCGGGGTGGGTAAGACCACGACGACGGTGAATCTGGCCGCAGCTCTGGCGCACCATGGGATGAAGGTGCTCGTAATCGATCTCGATCCACAGGGTAACGCTAGTACCGCGCTGGGGGTCGAGCATCATTCGGGTATCCCGTCCACCTACGAACTGCTGATCGGTGAGATCAAGGTTCAGGACGCGATCCAGCAGAGCCCGCACAGCGATAATCTTCTCTGCATTCCGGCGACGATCGATCTGGCCGGGGCCGAGATCGAACTGGTGTCCATGGTGGCCCGGGAAGCCCGACTCAAGGGCGCCATCCAGGAAGCCAATATCGCCGGCTACGACATCGACTACGTCCTGATCGATTGCCCGCCTTCGCTCGGCCTGCTCACCATCAACGCGATGGTCGCGGCGCGCGAGGTCCTGATCCCGATCCAGTGCGAGTACTACGCGCTGGAAGGTGTAGGTCAGTTGATCCGGAATATCGGTCTGGTGCAATCGCATCTCAATCCCGACCTGCATGTATCGACGGTGGTGCTCACGATGTACGACGGGCGCACCAAGCTGGCGGACCAGGTCGCCGAGGAGGTGCGCAGTCACTTCGGCGATGTGGTGTTGCGCTCGGTGATCCCGCGCAGTGTCAAGGTCTCCGAGGCGCCCGGATACGGGATGACGGTTCTGGATTATGATCCGGGCTCCCGTGGTGCCTTGAGCTATCTGGATGCCGGTCGGGAACTTGCCGCACGCGGTGCGGTGAAGTATGCCGCGGCGGCGGATAGCGCGGAGTGAATGGATCGAGCGAGTGTGATCGGGCGTGGTTGTGGACGCGGGCAAGGGAAAGGGTAGGCCGGTGAGTCAGTCGAAAAAGGGTGGGCTGGGACGCGGTCTGGCAGCATTGATCCCGACGGGACCGGCGCCGGTCGCGGCGGGTCTGGGGACCGAGGCGGCCAATGCGGTGATCGGACTGGATCCCGGGCCTCGACCGGCATCCACCTATCTGCATCAGGTTCCGGAACCCGTGGAGGTACCGGAGCTGGCTTCGGCCGGTGACGCGGTCTATCGAGAGATAGCACCGGACAAGATCGAGGCGAACCCCAAGCAGCCGCGTCAGTATTTCGACGACGAGGCCCTCGCGGAACTTGTCCACTCGGTCCGGGAATTCGGGCTGATGCAGCCTATCGTGGTCCGGGAGATCGAATCGGGCAGTGGCCGATATCAGCTCATCATGGGTGAGCGGCGGTGGCGGGCGTGCCAGCAGGCCGGTCTGGAAACCATCCCGGCCATCGTCCGTGAGACCAACGACGATGCCCTGCTCAGGGACGCACTGCTGGAGAATATCCACCGCGTCCAACTGAACCCGCTCGAAGAGGCAGCGGCCTATCAGCAGCTGCTCGAGGAGTTCGGGGTCACTCAGGAGGAACTGGCGACCCGGCTAGGCCGGTCCCGGCCGGTGGTGACCAATATGATCCGGCTGTTGAAGCTACCTATTCCGGTGCAGCGCCGGGTCGCGGCCGGGGTGCTCTCTGCCGGGCACGCGCGTGCTCTGCTCGGTCTCGAGGGTGGTGCCGACGCACAGGAAGTGCTCGCAGCCCGGATCGTCGCCGAAGGGCTGTCGGTGCGCTCCACCGAAGAAGCGGTGAAGCTGGCGAACCGGGAAGAGGAGCCGCCCAAACCGCCGGCGCCGAAGCGCCCGCCGATCCACTCCCCTGGACTACAGGATGTGGCCGACCGCTTGTCGACATCGTTCGATACCAAGGTTTCGGTGAGTCTCGGTAAACGTAAAGGCAAGATCGTGGTCGAGTTCGGATCGGTGGACGATCTGGAACGAATCGTAGAGCTGATGATGCAGTCAGCACTCGAAAACTGAAATTTCGCCGTGTCGGCCGCGCAACCTCTCCCTGGGAGCTGAAACGTCACTGTGACAGTGGCTGGTCGTGGGGTCGGAGCGCGGCTACAAGGAATGATCGAAGATCACGGTGACGCGAAATGAGGCGAGTTCGCTTGATCGCATATTCTGGCTGTCGAGAAAACTATGATGCGGCGTGAGCGTAGACGAATCGGATAGCTGGAGGCTGAGCAGAGCGGTGTCGACCAGCGTCACAGGACTAACCCTGGAGAGCATCAGCCGGCTACCGGCTCATGCCCGCCGCTGTGTGTTCTGGGAAATGGACCCTGCGGTAGCTGCCGACTCGTGCGGATTCAGCGATCCGGTGTTCGAGAAGGAAGCCTGGATTTCGACGGTCATGCTCGAATGGGGCTCCTGCGGGCAATTGGCGACCATCGACGACAAGACCGTCGGCTGTGCCATCTACGCGCCACCCCGGGTGGTTCCGCGTGCCGGCCTCTTCCCCACTTCCCCCGTGAGCCCCGATGCGGTACTGCTCACCACCCTCGGCACGGAGTATCCCGACCTGGACGGCGATATCGCCTACCGTCTGGTGCAGGGGGTGGTCACCGACCTGGTCCGGCGAGGTGTGCGCGCTCTGGAAGCCTTCGGTATCCGCGGAACCCCGCCGAGCACCGCCCTGTCCGATCGGCCCACCGGGACGATGCGCCTGATGGAACGGATCGGCGCCCCCGATCGCGGGACGCGCGGATCCGGCCTGGAGTGCAGCCCCCAGAACTGCATGATCGAATCCGACTTCCTGGAGGAGGTCGGATTCGAGGTGGTGGCGCCGCACCACCGCTTCCCGCGGTTGCGGCTCGAACTCGATTCCGACCACGGCTGGAAGGAAGATGTCGAGCACGCCCTCGATCAGCTGCTGGCCGCCGCGTCGATGACCGTGCCGACCCGGGTTCTCACGCTGTAGCAGCCGCGCGCGGCCGGGGGACTCGCTATCCGCTGTCGGCGGCGGCGAGTTCTTCGGCCAGCAGCTCGGCGAAAGTGTATGTGCCGGTGGGCTGATCGTCCTGCCCGAGCAGATAGAGGCGCTTCACCGAGATCAGGATCGCCTCCGCGATGACGTCGCGCATCCGGGGGCTGGCCAGCACCGAGGCATCGTACTGGTTGGTGACATAGCCGAGATCGACCTGAACGGTCGGCATCTTGGTCAGACGTAGTAGGTCCCAGGTACGCGGATGGGTCCGGCAATCCTGCAGCGAGGTACGGGCCACCACCTCACGCTGGATGAACCCGGCCAGCACCTGGCCGATCATGGAGACCGACCCGTGCGAATTGCCGAAGTAGAATCCGGCCACGCCGTTGGCCATGGGGCTGGAATTGGACGCGCACCGCAACGAGATCATCAGATCCGCGTCGAAGGCATTGGAGGTTTCCGCGCGCTCCACATCGGTCGGATTGCTCCCCCACGGGCGGGACAGAAAAGTCTCCATCCCGGTGGCCGCCATCCGGCCTTCCAGCCGGCTGGCCAGATCCCACAGAACCTCCGATTCGTACACGTCCCCGAATTCGGTGGGTACGGCCCGGCCGCGGTCGTCTCCACCCAGACCGGGATCGATGACGATGCGTTTACCGGTGAGCTGCGGTCCCGCCCGGTGCACCACTTCCTCCTCGGCGATCCGGTGTGGATTACCGCCGGTGACCCGGGCGCCGAGCAGTTCCAGCGAACGCAGTGTGTCCGGACCGCAGATCCCGTCGGCCGAGAGGCCGATCTCGCGCTGGAACGAGGTCAATCCCTCATGGGTGTGCGGACCGAAGAACCCGTCCACCCGGTGCACGTAGAATCCGAGGTCCTGCAGCCGACGCTGCAGCGTCGCCACATCGTCGCCGTAGAGCGGTGCGGAGAGCTGGTAGATGAGGGTGCGGGCGCCCAGGCGGTAGGACGCCTCTTTCAACGCCCGGTAGGTGGCCGGACCGACGACGCCGTCGACCAGTAATCCGCGATGCTGCTGGAAGGCACGCACCGCGGAATCGAGCTGATAGTCGAAGGTGGCTTCGGTGTCTTTCCAGTATTCGCCCGCGCTATCGGTGTCCACGCCGTTGTGCGCGTGCAGGAACCCCAGACTTGCCAGGGTGCTCCGAACCTCTGCTACGGCTGGACCGGTGTCGCCGTGACGAAGTCGGTGCATGCGTGAGGGCCCTTCCTTCCGTCAATCCCGGGTACCCACTCATGCGACGGCCTACACCCTCGCACGACGGAGCGTGGTCGATTCTGTCAGACCCGGACCGGAATTCGACAATCTTGGTCAGGGCATACTACGGCGCGTCGCCGTGTCACGGCCGCCTGTTGGCGTATTCGAGACGTCAGATCACGTCTTCGAGTTCCCGCAGGAGAGCGGCCTTGCCCTTGGCTCCGACGATCTGTTTCACCGGCTTGCCACCGGCAAAAAGGATCATAGTCGGGATGCTCATCACCTGATAATCGCGGGCGGTCTCGGGGTTGGCGTCGATGTCCAGCTTGGCCACCGTGAGTTTCTCGCCGTGCGAGCCCGCGATCTCCTCCAGCACCGGGGCGACCATCTTGCACGGCCCGCACCAGGTGGCCCAGAAATCGACCAGCACCGGCTTCTCGCTCAGCAGCACATCGTCGGCGAACGACTTGTCGGTGACGGTGACCGTGTTGGTGCTTTCGGACATGGGTGTTCTCCTCGATCTCCCGGGCGCGACGCGCCCGCGGGTCAGTTCGCTACGGCGACGTCGACCGGCTGGTCGGCGTTCCGCAGCGTATTGCTGGTGATATCGCCCTTTTCGGCGAGCCAGCGTTCGGCGTCGATGGCGGCGCGGCAACCGGTACCGGCGGCGGTGATTGCCTGCATATAGGTGTGGTCCACCAGGTCACCGGCGGCGAAAACGCCCTCGACGGTGGTCTGGGTACCCGGTTCGCGCACCTGCACATACCCCTCGGCATTCAGCTCGACCTGGCCGCGGACGAGTTCGCTGCGCGGATCGTGACCGATGGCCACGAACAATCCCGTGGCGGCCAGCTCGGAGGTTTCGCCGGTGCGGGTGTCACGCAGGGTCAACGAGGTGACGCTGGTCTCGCCGTGTACCCGCGCGACTTCGGCGTTGAGGTGGAACCGGATCTTCTCATTGGCCTTGGCGCGTTCGAGCATGATGCGGGAGGCACGGAACTCCTCGCGCCGGTGCACCACGGTGACACTGGCGGCGAATTTGGTGAGGAAGATCGCCTCTTCCATCGCCGAGTCGCCGCCGCCGACCACCACGATGTCCTGGCCCTTGAAGAAGAAGCCGTCGCAGGTGGCGCAGGCGCTCACGCCGCGACCGAGCAGCTCCTGCTCGCCGGGGACGCCGAGGTAGCGGGCGGCCGAACCCATGGCGAGGATCACCGCGTGCGCCTCGTACACATCGTCGCCCACGGTGACCTTCTTCACCGGGCCGCTCAGGTCGATCGCGTCCACATCTTCGGTGCGGATCTCGGCGCCGAAGCGTTTGGCCTGCTCACGCATCTGTTCCATGAGGTCGGGGCCCATGATGCCGTCGCGGAATCCGGGGAAGTTTTCCACCTCGGTGGTGGTCATCAGCGCGCCACCGAACTGGGTGCCCTCGAACACCAGCGGCTGGAGTTCGGCGCGGGCGGCGTACACGGCGGCGGTGTAACCGGCCGGTCCGGAGCCGACGATGATCAGGTCGCGAACTGGCGTGCTCATGGGACCCTTCCAGAAAAGCTAGCGGGGACGATTCGGTCAACAACAGGGTAGACGCGCTTTGTTCCCGGTCCCCCGCGCCCGGCGGTGCCGGCGAGCGAAGGCCGCCCGCACCACTGGCGGTGCGGATGCTAGCCGATATCGGTGGTGGCGAGGACATCGGCGTTACCGGGGCCGCAGCCGGGACCGACCACCAGGGCGGTGATCTGTGCTCCGTTGCGCCCGCCGACCAGAACAAGGACCGCTTCGCGGCCGTGGAAGTCCATATCGGCCGACCCCAGCACCGGCCGGTCTATGCCGGCGGCCGTAACACAGGCGGTGAGGGCGGCGGGATCGGCGAGGCGACCGCCGACGTCGTTACGACCGAGCGCGCGCAGCGCCACCGTGGTATCGAGGCCGGGGCCCGGTTCGATGCTCGCGGAGGGCGGTGGAGCCGCTGTGGGGGCGGTATCTGTGTCGGTACCTCCGATGGTGAAGAACGTGGCACCGGCGGCGACCACGAGTACCGCCGCGGCGGCGAGCGCGACCGCGAGACGACGCCGTATGCGGCGAGTGTCCAGGGAGACGGGTGCGGCGAGGTGCGTGTGCTCGGAAGGCGTTGCGGGACCGGCCTCGTCGGGCGCCGGGGGCGCGGGATGGCGGAGCGATGGCGAGAGGTCGGAAGTTTCCGGTGGGGAATGGCCCGGCGGGTGGGCGGGCCCCGTCCACGCCGCGTCGATTCCGGAATCCCCGCCCGGCCGGCCCAGCGATTCGGCCAGTACGTCCAGCCGGGCGGCGATATCACCGGGAATCGGGCGGGTGATCCGCTCGGCGGCGCCCAGGGCCGCCAGCGAGCCGCGGAGCTCGTCCAGCGAGTCGAGATAACGTCTCGCCTCCGGGTCGCGCTGTACCGCGGGCCACAGGCGCGCACTGAGCTCCGGATCGATATTTCCGGCGTGCAGATCCGCGAGCAACTCAGCCGGGAAAGGAGGTTGCGGAATGGGGCTCATGACCTGCACACCTCCAATGCTGCTGCGTCCATCTGACTCGAATACCGATTCCTGCGGCCGGTTTTTCTGTACTCCCTCGGGTACATACCGTTGGAGAGGGAAAATGTGTCACTGGTACTGACGCGGGGGCCCTACATCCGGTTCCTCTCCACCTGCAGAGAATCCAGTTCGGTCTTCAGACGCTGCCGGGCCCGCGCGCATCTGCTCTTGATGGTGCCCACCGGGACACCGAGCAGTTCCGCGGCGTCCGCGACGCTATAGCCTTCCACATCGACCGCGACGACCGCGGCCCGCTGGTCCGGCGGGAGCTGGAAGAGGGCGCGTTCGAGCACCAGCGAGATATCGACCCGGCTGTAATCATCGGAGTCGTCGGAGATCTCGGGCCAGACCTCCGGCGCCAGGTACAGCGTGGGACGCGCGCGATTGCGGCGGATCCGGTCGAGGCAGGCATTCACCACGATCCGGTGCAGCCAGGTGCGCACCCCGGATTCCGCCCGGAAGGAGCCCGCGTTGCGGTGCGCGGACAGGAGCGCCTCCTGGAGGGCGTCGGCCGCGTCTTCCGGGGTGTAGCAGACTCGTACGGCGGTCTGCCACAGATGATCGTTGTGCCTGCGGATCAGTTCGGCGAAGGCATGTGGGGCGCCGTTCGCGTGGGCACGCAGCAGCTCGGTATCGGTTGTTGTACCCAGCTGGGATTCCCCTGTTCCCACCGCGGCGGCTCGTATCCCGGCACGACCCCCCGCGTTCACTTCGGACGCCAATAGCCAACCCCTTGGACAGCGCTCACGGCAGCAACGACGGCCGGCGATCCGGAACCGACAACCCCTGCGGTGCGCAGCGTGCGGAATCGAACCCCTGATCCCGCCGGGCTCCCTGCTGAGAGCGCGGATCGAGATCATATCCCGGCAAATGATTCGGCGGCAACCGATCTCGGCCCGTACGCGCACACGTGCGAGCCGATCGGTACGCGCCGGTCAGGGTTCGGCCTGGAACCCGAGTTCGCCGATGGAGCTCTGGAACTGCGCCCCCGAATTACCCAGCCCGGTAACCCAGATGAGGACGTAGCGCGCCGCTTGATCGGTCTGGATCGGTACCTCGGTCACCCCGTCGCCCAGGACGGCCGTGCCGACGAGCTGGGTCTGGTCGAGGGTGGCCGCCTCGGTGGGCGAGGTGCGGATCTCGACATTGGTGCCGGGGGTGGACGAGGTGATCGAGACCTTGGTCAGCTTCGCGGGACTGGGCAGGGTGGCCAGCAGTCCCACCCCTTTCTTCAACGCCGGGAACTGCTGGAAATACTGGTCGGTGCGCCAGGCGGTGGCCGGATCTCCGTCCGTGGTGGCGGCGGCGCCGGACGGATCGTCGGGGGTGCCCTCCGGGGAGAACACCACCACTCCGCTGGCCGGCACCGGCACCCCGGCGGCCGCGGCGGGCGCCGACGTGGGGCCGGCCGGCGTCTCCGAGGCATCCGGCGCCCGGCTGGTGGTGAGCCCGATGACCTTCTGTTCGTTGAGCGGCTCGCTGGAGTCACCCGGAGCGAAAACGCTGACCAGCCACCAGATGACGATGCCGACGACCAGGGCGGTGAGGATGCCCAGGGCCACCATGATCCACATCATCCGCTGTGACTTCTCGCGTTCGGCGGCGAGCAGCTCCGGATCGGCCAGCGATTCGTCGGCCGGGGCCGGGGCCCGCTGACCGAGTCGCAGCACCGGAATGAAATCGGTCTTCTGGTCCACCACCGACGCCTGCTCCAGCACATGCTGGATGGTCGCGGCGGTCCGGACGCCCGTATTGGGTTCCAGTGACCGCACCGCCACCGCGGAGATCTCGAACGGGACCTCGGGCCGGATCTGGCGGGGTTCCACCGGAGTGCCGTCCGGACCGAAATCGGCCAGGTGCAGGCCGCCGACCGTAGCGGCGGCACCGCTCATCCCGTCTTGGCGCAGCGGCCAGCGGGCGGTCATGAGGGCGTACAGCATGGCCCCCAGGCCACGGACATCGCTCTGCGGGTCCGCGTCACCCAGGGTGCCGGGGAAGGCCAAGACCGCATCGCCGGACGCGCTGATGCGAATCCGGTCCGGATGGTCGATGGACAGGGCTCCGCCGCTGCGGTGGGCCATTTCGGTGGCCGAGGCGAGAACGCGGATGGCGCGCGCGGCACCGATCGGCGACGGGACGGTTTCGGCCATCTCGCGCAGCGAACGGCCCGGGGTCCATTCGGCGACCACGATGCCGCCGGAACTGCCACGCACCACGTCCAATACCCGGGCCAGACCCGGGGAGTTGATCCGGCCCAGCCGCAGGGTCCGGGACAGGATCGCCTGCGGGCCGTCCTGGCCGGAATTACCGGCGGCCTTCTGATCGGCGTCGACGAAGGTCAGCGCGACCTCACGGTCGAGCTTGATATCGAGTGCCTGCCAGAACCGCAGCCCGCGCGCTCCACCGTGCCCGGCCAGCAGCCGGTAACGGCCGCCCGCGACCGAGGCGCCGGGGATGAGTTCGGGTCCGCGCTGAACCCGGCTGGACCGGGTCATCGGCGGAACCGGGATCATCCCGGTGTCGTAGACCGGGTCGGTGGCCGAAACCGTGGCACCGGTCTGGTGCAACTGCTCCTCCGACAGGTGTTCGCCGGGCTCTTCCGGTTCGTATCCGTCGTCCGATCCGCCGGTGAAGCGCGCGGTCTCATCGTCGTCGGGGTAACCCCCCGATTCCGTCCGCTGCTCCACCGGGTACGCCGGATCGTGCGCGGGCGGTCCACCGACCCCGCGCTGGGTGTGCGGGTCGCCCGGTGCCGACTGCTCCGGGGGAACATCGGTGGACAGGCGACCGCTCGCCGGATTCGAGGAAGAATCGGCGGCTGGGCGCTCGCCCACCGCGTCGTCGCTCACCCTCGGACCTCCTTCGCCCTGGTATGCCGCAACTTCAGCGGTCCTGCCTCTTGTGCTCGTCTGCCGAACAGGGTACGGGAACTGACCCGAGCCGGTGCGCTCAACCGAGTCCGGCCGGATCACCGGCAGCACCATGGTGCTCTGCGCGTCCATGGCCGAGTCGAAACCGGAGTACGCCAGGTACGGATCCGGCCGGTGCAGAACGCGAGTGGCGTATTCGTCCTCGGCGGGTCCGAGGTCGATCTCGGGGGCCGGCGGGGTGATGCCGAGGCGGCGCGAGACGGCCACCGTGATCGCGACCACCTCGGGGATACCGGCCAGGCGCATCAATCCGAACGCCACCGCGAACATGACGATCGCGGTGATACCCACCCGGATGAACGACCCGGGGCCGCCGAGCGATTCGGTGAGCCGGTCCAGTCCCATGACGCGGTCGGCGATGAGCATGACGGCACCGCCCGCCAGCGAGGCCAGCAGCACCCGGCTGACCGTCCGCCCGACATTGGCCATCCGCAGATCGCCCAGACTGCGGTGCAGCAGGTAGCCGCCGATCACCGCGCCCGTGGTGAAGCCGAGGCCGGTCGCGACGCCCAGCACGATCACCACCTGCTCACTGCTGTCGGCGATGAATGGGGCCAGCGCCGAGAACAGGATCTTGATCGTGGTGATCCCCAGGATGATCCAGGTGGGTGTCCACGCCTGTTCGCGGGCGTAGAACACCCGCAGATGGATCAGCACCAGCGAGTACGGGATCAGGGTGAACGCCGAGAAGCTCACCGCGGTACCGAGCCGGGAGGCGTCTTCGGCGAACCGGGCGTAACCGAACAGCGCGTCGCCGACCTGCGGACCGGCCACTGTCAGGAAGGTGACGATGGGGATCAGCGCGATCATGGTCAGCCGGGTGGCGGCCGAGAGATCGTCGACGACGGCGGGGGTGTCGTCGTTGGCGGCGTTGCGGCTCAGCCGGGGCATGATCGCGGTGAGCAGGGTGACGCCGATGACGCCGTAGGGCAACTGGAGCAGCAGCCAGGCGTTCTGGTAGATCGCCGGGCCGGCCTCGTCGGCCTGCGAGGAGATATTGTTCGCGAAGATGCCGCCGATCTGGCTGATCAGCACATACAGGATGATGGCGGCCGCCATCGTGCCGAACTGCTTGAGGCGACTGTCCATCCCCCACAGGGGGCGCAGGTCGATGCCCTGGCGGCGGATCGCGGGTAGCAGGCTGGCCGCCTGCACGATCACGCCGAGAGTGACGCCACAACCCAGTACGAGCAGTTTCGGATCGCTCATCCGTACCGGGTCCAGGGTGATCTCCCCCGGTGTCAGCGCGTACAGGCCCAGCACGACCAGCACCACCACATTGTTGAGCACCGGTGCCCAGGCGCCCGGTTTGAAGGCGCCGCGGGTGTTGAGGATGGCGGTGAACAACGCGGACAACCCGTAGAACAGCACTGCGGGCACCAGCAGGAAGGTGAGCGCCGTGGTGAGGGCGGTGTTGACCTTGCCGTTGGCGGAGACGAAGACATGGGTGGCCAGAATCGGCGCCGCCGCGGTGGCCAGCAGCGCGGCGGTTCCGAGGATCACCGAGGCCGCGGTGACCAGGCGCCGGATGAAGGCGGCGCCGCCGTCGGGATCCTCCTGTTCGGCCCGGACCAGGGTCGGGACCACGATCGCCGTCAGCACCGCACCCAGCACCAATTCGGCGATCATGTTCGGAATGAGGCTGGCGGAGGTGAACGAGCTGGCGATGGCCGGGCCCAGCACCGCCAGCAGCAGCAGCTGTTTACCGAAACCGGTGATACGGCTGATCAGGGTGGCGATCGCGATCGACCCGGAATCCTTCAGCAGCTTGGCCTGGCTGTTGTCGGCCTTGTCGGGAGCTTTGTCCGCGGCGGGTTTCTCCGCCACCGCGACCGCGGAAGGCTGCCCGGTGCCCGGCCGGTT
>NZ_BAGJ01000185.1 GCF_000308775.1 Nocardia testacea NBRC 100365 | reverse complement strand
GTCCGGCCGCACTACCGACCGGGACGGCAACACCGGCCGGCCGCTCCACCGTTCACCGGACACGCGGCTCTGGAAGACCTCGCCGGGTACCACCACGACGGCGACACC
>NZ_BAGJ01000186.1 GCF_000308775.1 Nocardia testacea NBRC 100365 | reverse complement strand
AGCAGCGCGGCGAGTCGAGTCAGGCAGAGGCCTGGTACCGCAAAGCCACCGACGCCGGAAACACCGACGCAATGAACAACCTCGGTATCCTGCTGATTGAACGCGGTGATG
>NZ_BAGJ01000187.1 GCF_000308775.1 Nocardia testacea NBRC 100365 | reverse complement strand
GGGTGGTGGTTCGGCCTCCGGTGGTGGCTCCGCCTCCGGTGGTGGCTCGGCCTCCGGTGGTGGCTCCGCTTCGGGTGGTGGCTCGGCTTCGGGTGGTGGCTCGGCTTCGGGTGGTGGTTCGG
>NZ_BAGJ01000188.1 GCF_000308775.1 Nocardia testacea NBRC 100365 | reverse complement strand
GGGGCCGAGGATTCGTTCGAAGTCGGTGAGGGCCTGCTCGTAGAGCGGGATGCTTCTGTGGTGCGGCCTGTCGTCCCGTAGGCGCAGGCGAGGTTGCCGCGAGAGACCAGGGTGTCGGGGTGGTC
>NZ_BAGJ01000189.1 GCF_000308775.1 Nocardia testacea NBRC 100365 | reverse complement strand
AGTAATGGGGTCTCCTACACCTACGTCGCGGTGCCGACACTGACCACCATCGCCCCGAACGCCGGTCCGGTGGCCGGCGGGACCACAGTGGTGCTGACCGGAACAGCCTTGACCGGAGCCACCGCGG
>NZ_BAGJ01000190.1 GCF_000308775.1 Nocardia testacea NBRC 100365 | reverse complement strand
GGGACCGAGGTTCGTTCGCGGTCGGTGAGGGTCTGCTCGTAGAGCGGGATTGCTTCGGTGGTGCGGCCCGTCGCTTCGTAGGCGTAGGCGAGGTTGTTTCGGGATGTCAGGGTGCTGGGGTGGTTGGAGCCGAGG
>NZ_BAGJ01000191.1 GCF_000308775.1 Nocardia testacea NBRC 100365 | reverse complement strand
CCTCCGGTGGTGGCTCCGCTTCGGGCGGCGGTTCGGCCTCCGGTGGCGGTTCGGCCTCGGGCGGCGGTTCGGCCTCCGGTGGCGGTTCGGCTTCCGGTAATGGTTCGGCCTCGGGCGGTGGTTCGGCTTCGGGTGG
>NZ_BAGJ01000192.1 GCF_000308775.1 Nocardia testacea NBRC 100365 | reverse complement strand
GAGGGGCGGCTGCTTCCGCCGGTGAGGTCGAGCGGGCAGCGCTGCCGGAACGTCCGTGGGGGGTCGGGGCGGGGGCGGTCCCGGTGGCGTCGGCTGGTGAGGTCGAGCAGGGTGTACTGCCGCAGCGGTCGCGTGGGCCGGGTGGC
>NZ_BAGJ01000193.1 GCF_000308775.1 Nocardia testacea NBRC 100365 | reverse complement strand
CACCGACACCGTGGAGTAGGCGATCAGGAACACCGTGCTCGGCACCACGATGGCCAGTGCGACCAGCACGTAGGCGATCCGCCGCGCGATCTTCCACCGGTTCTTGCGTTTCTGGGCCGGTCCGCGACCGTCGGGACCGCCGGGACCACCCGAG
>NZ_BAGJ01000194.1 GCF_000308775.1 Nocardia testacea NBRC 100365 | reverse complement strand
CCGGAACAGTATCGGTCACCGTCACCACAGCCGGTGGAACCAGCAACGGCGTCTCCTACACCTACGTCGCGGTGCCGACGCTGACCACGGCGGTGCCCAACGCCGGTCCCGTGACCGGCGGCACCACCGTCGTCCTCACCGGAACAGGTCTTACCGGCGCCACCGCAG
>NZ_BAGJ01000195.1 GCF_000308775.1 Nocardia testacea NBRC 100365 | reverse complement strand
GGCTGCCGCCACCGCGCGCAACCGCGCGGGCACGACGAGCACCACGAGATCCGCGGCATCGAGTATCCGATCGGTATGCGGCCCACGCTCGCCGGAGATATCGCAGACCACGAGATCGCCCGCGCCCCGGGCGGCTTCGACGACCGCGTGCACCGCCGCCGCACCGAGGGGGCCGGTCCGTCCCCGGCCGCGGCCGCCGGACAGTAC
>NZ_BAGJ01000196.1 GCF_000308775.1 Nocardia testacea NBRC 100365 | reverse complement strand
AGTATCGGTCACCGCCACCACAGCCGGCGGAACCACCAACGGGGTCTCCTACACCTACATCCCGGTGCCCACCCTCACCACCATCGCCCCTAACGCAGGTCCGGTGGCCGGTGGCACCACGGTCGTCCTCACCGGAACAGCCCTGACCGGAGCCACCGCGGTGAACTTCGGTGCCACCCCGGCGACCTCGTTCGTCGTGGACTCCGACA
>NZ_BAGJ01000197.1 GCF_000308775.1 Nocardia testacea NBRC 100365 | reverse complement strand
AGTTCCCGCAACCGGCCCCGGGCCAGTTCCAGCCCCCGGACGCCGGGAACGGCAGTGGTCAGTTCCCGCAGCCGGACGCCGGCCAGTTCCAAGCCCCGAACACCGAATACGGCAGCGGCCAGTTCCCACAACCCGACCCCGGCCAGTTCCAGGCGGGCCCGGGTCAGTTCGCGACCCCGGACGCCGGGCACAGCAGTGGCCAGTTCCCGCAGCCGGACG
>NZ_BAGJ01000198.1 GCF_000308775.1 Nocardia testacea NBRC 100365 | reverse complement strand
CCGGTCGGGGCGGTACGACACCCTCACCTCCGCTACCGGAAGGGCCCTGTTCGGTTACCGGCCCCCGGCCCGGATTCGCTTGAGCGAGTGTCGGCCCCCCGAGTAGTCCCAGGCATCCGGCCGCCCCGGCTACTGCGAGCAATCGCTTGATGCGACCCACGGCCATGCGCCAGTCAACCCCTCGATCGTTATTGCGGATTCGCCCGGCGATGACGTCTTA
>NZ_BAGJ01000199.1 GCF_000308775.1 Nocardia testacea NBRC 100365 | reverse complement strand
GATATCGGTCACCGTCTCCACTGTGGGCGGCACCAGCAACGGGGTCGCCTACATCTACGCGGCAGTGCCGACGCTGACCACGGCGGTGCCCAACGTGGGTTCGGTGACCGGCGGGCACCACGGTTGTGCTCACCGGGACGAATCTGACGGGTGCGACCGCGGTGAGTTTCGGTGCCACCCCGGCGACTTCGTTCGTCGTGGACTCCGACACCCAGATCACC
>NZ_BAGJ01000200.1 GCF_000308775.1 Nocardia testacea NBRC 100365 | reverse complement strand
GCCATCTGCTGCCGGGTCCAACTCATACCGATACCTCCCGGACTGTGCGCTTCTCGATCCGTTTGTCCTGCGGCCCGGTACAGACGATGCGCTGAACGAAGACGCCGGGCAGATGGATCTGCGAAGGGTCCAGTTCACCGGGCTCGACGAGTCGTTCCACCTGGGCGATGGTCACCTTCCCGGCCATGGCGGCGAGCGGATTGAAATTCATCGCGGTCTTGTCGAAGACGAG
>NZ_BAGJ01000201.1 GCF_000308775.1 Nocardia testacea NBRC 100365 | reverse complement strand
GAACAGCAGTCCGGCAGCCCCGCCGCAGACTTCCACAACCGCGTCTGCGCCCCCCGCGGCCGCGGCCGCCTATTCCGACCCACGGTGCGCCCCGGCGAGCGCCGAACTCGTCGCCTTGGTCGCCGCCGGGCTCACCACGGACGGGCACCAGCTCGCCAACGGCACGGTGATCGAGGAAAACGGTACAACGTATTTCGGCGCGACCACCCTGGACGCGGTGGGGGATATGGACGCTCGTTCG
>NZ_BAGJ01000202.1 GCF_000308775.1 Nocardia testacea NBRC 100365 | reverse complement strand
ATCGGCGCTGGTCACGGTATGAGCGACCGGTCCGGCGAAGCGTATTGGGCGACACGCGCCCTCGGTATCGAACTGCGGCACCGGGAAGCGTTCCGGCCCGGGGACGCCCTGGCGGCCGAACCGGAGATCGCCGATCTGGTGCAGCCGGGGTTGCGCAAGAATCCGCGGCGCGCGCATCTGCTGGTCTCCACGGTGCTGGGCAAACACCTGCCGACCGATCCCATCCGGGTCCGGGACGCGGGCGAGGGCCTCGGTGATCTGGTGCGCGCGGTCCTCGGCGAACAGGACGCGGTGGTGCTCGGGTTCGCCGAGACCGC
>NZ_BAGJ01000203.1 GCF_000308775.1 Nocardia testacea NBRC 100365 | reverse complement strand
GTTCTGGGTCGCCTCGATGTAGATGCTGAGGCCGGTGCTGAGTTTGCCTGCCAGGGCCTCGAGCTGATCGGGGGAGAGGGACTCGCCGAAGGCCGCCGCGGCGAGGAGTCGTTCCCGTACCTGTTCGAGATTGAGCCGGGCGAACGGGATGGGGGCGAGTTCGGGCATGCGGGTAACCGTACCCGAGTTCGAACATATTTTCGATAGATGTGGCGGGCTCCCTCGAGGCGTATGGCCGGGGAATGAACCCGGACCCCTAGCGCCTGTGGGCGTCGCCCGTGGTCCGGGAACGGTTGCGTGCCACCGCGATCGTTTCGCGCGGGCGCCCGCGGACCCGGCGGCCC
>NZ_BAGJ01000204.1 GCF_000308775.1 Nocardia testacea NBRC 100365 | reverse complement strand
AAGCGGGTTCTCCCCGCGGTTCGGCAGGCCGTGATCACCATATGCCCGGCAGCCTGCGCAGACCGTATCCTCCGACCCCGGCTACCCGAGCCGCTACCTCGCCACCATCCCCGACCCGACTCGGACGAATTCGACCGCGGCCTTCCCGGCATTCGGCGCAAATGGGCCGGCCATGGGCACACAGCTGGGGCATTCGGCCTACGGGTGCACGCTGCTCGAAACGCATCGTCGATCATTCCCCGATCGAGAGAGTAGTCGGAGACCCGCCTGCTCATGCAGGATGGTCTGATCACGCCGATAGTCGAGACCGATTATGTGAGACCTGCCGGTCGAATCGCAAATGGCAGAATT
>NZ_BAGJ01000205.1 GCF_000308775.1 Nocardia testacea NBRC 100365 | reverse complement strand
CCCGGCGACGGCCAGCGGTCCGGCAACGAGTACGGGCAGGCCGGGTGATGGTCCGCCGACGGTCAGTGGTCCGGCGGCCGGACCGGGGACGAGTGATGGTCCGGCGACGGTAAGTGGCCCGGCGACGGTAAGTGGCCCGGCGACCGGTGATGGTCCGGCGGCCGGCCCGGGGACGAGTGATGGTCCGGCGACGGTAAGTGGCCCGGCAACCGGTGATGGTCCGACAGCTGGGCCGGGGACCGGTGATGGTCCGGCGACAGCCGACGGTCCAGCGACACCCGATGAATCCGGGCGTCGTGATGAAGACGGTTCCGGGGGTAGTTCGGCTTCTGGTGGTGGTTCGGCTTCTGGTGGTGGTTCGGCTTCTGGTGGTGGCTCCGCTTCGGGTGGCGGTTCGG
>NZ_BAGJ01000206.1 GCF_000308775.1 Nocardia testacea NBRC 100365 | reverse complement strand
TTCTGTGTCGTTGGAAGCGAAGGAAGTGTCCATACGGCACGGGAGATGATGAACTGCCCGTGAAGTAAGACCGGCGGGCGCGGCCACAGGACCAGCATGTACAACGGTCCTACCGCCCGCCGGGAAGCAAGTGAAGTTGCACGGAAAGAAGTGGAAGTAACACCCCGAGGAGAAGGGAGGCGTTGCCCGTCGGGTCGCCCGCGAAGTTATGTGGTTCGGGCGATCGCCGACGTATCGGTTACATGTCGGAAGACGAAGTAATTCCCCCTTTCAGTGCCCCGGCGCCGTTGGCGCCGGGGCCATTCGGCGTCTGGAGACCCCAAGATTTCTGAACCCACGACCGCGAACGAGAAGCTCGACGATGACGACTACCCCGCCTACACCATGGGCCGGGCCGCGGACATGCTCGGCACCACCCAAGCGTTCCTGCGCACCCTGGACGACGCAGGACTGATCACCCC
>NZ_BAGJ01000207.1 GCF_000308775.1 Nocardia testacea NBRC 100365 | reverse complement strand
TAGTTCTGTCCTGCCGAGCTCCTGGACCGGGCCGTGGAGGGCGGGTTGGAGCCCGCCAACCGCTGATCCCTCTCCACGCGGGCCGCGCGTCGTGTCCACGCCACTCACAGCGCGCCCTGTGGGCCGCATCGCGGGCGTGGTTGACCGTTGCCTATGACGCACTCGATCGGGAGTATACCGAGGAATAAAAATATGCATATCAGACGACAGCAAGATGCCAAGTTCGGTGTTTCTGTTGAGGGCTTTGATGCCTTGTCTTCGAGCGACGAAGACGTGGACATTCTCAGACGGAGCGTCTACGAACAGAAGATCGTTGTTTTGAAGAATCAGAAGCTTACCCCATACCAGTTTGTTGCCTTGGGACAGCGGTTCGGTGTGCCCCAAGTGTATTACCAGCCCATGTATCATCACCCCGAGGTCGAGGAGATCTTTGTATCTTCGAACGTGCATCACGACGGTAAAAGAGTGGGTGTTCCACAGACCGGTAAA
>NZ_BAGJ01000208.1 GCF_000308775.1 Nocardia testacea NBRC 100365 | reverse complement strand
CCGGTGCGGCGTCGCGTCCGCGCGGTGTGCTCGGAGCCGGTCCATCGCCTGATGCAGTTCGGGGCTCTCGATGGCCACGATCGCTCCGAGCAGGGCAGCGTAGAGCAACTGGGTGAAGTAGTCGGGCATGGCCGTGACCGCGACGACCTGCGCGAGCAGGGCCACCGACAGCGCACCGGCCAGCAGACCCAGCGGGGCTCCGCGGCCGTCAGCCCGAGCACACCGGCGGGGAGACCGGCGCGGAGCGATGTGGTGCGGAACATGCTTCTCAACTCTTCCGAGGGATGAGCCGAAAGTGAATAAGCGCATAGTCACCAGCAAGGATGAGCTGTGTCAAGGCTCACAGTGTCACGCAGAGTCACGGCACACCGCGCGAGCCGCCTCGGCATCGCGCATCGGCCTCGAAGGAGAGAGTTCCGGACGGCCAGACGACAGGCCCGAGACACCCAGGATCCGGCGCCCGGTCCGCGGCCACAGGACAACCCCCGGAGA
>NZ_BAGJ01000209.1 GCF_000308775.1 Nocardia testacea NBRC 100365 | reverse complement strand
GTCGTCGTCGTCGTCGTCGTCGTCGTCGTCGTCGTCGTCGTCGTCGTCGTCGTCGTCGTCGTCGTCGTCGTCGTCGTCGTCGTCGTCGTCGTCGTCGTCGTCGTCGTCGTCGTCGTCGTCGTCGTCGTCGTCGTCGTCGTCGTCGTCGTCGTCGTCGTCGTCGTCGTCGTCGTCGTCGTCGTCGTCGTCGTCGTCGTCGTCGTCGTCGTCGTCGTCGTCGTCGTCGTCGTCGTCGTCGTCGTCGTCGTCGTCGTCGTCGTCGTCGTCGTCGTCGTCGTCGTCGTCGTCGTCGTCGTCGTCGTCGTCGTCGTCGTCGTCGTCGTCGTCGTCGTCGTCGTCGTCGTCGTCGTCGTCGTCGTCGTCGTCGTCGTCGTCGTCGTCGTCGTCGTCGTCGTCGTCGTCGTCGTCGTCGTCGTCGTCGTCGTCGTCGTCGTCGTCGTCGTCGTCGTCGTCGTCGTCGTCGTCGTCGTCGTCGTCGTCGTCGTCGTGTGTGTCGTCGTCGTGTGCTCGCCTCG
>NZ_BAGJ01000210.1 GCF_000308775.1 Nocardia testacea NBRC 100365 | reverse complement strand
GGAGAAGGGGCGGCATCGGAGGGTGAGGTCGCGCGCGTTGCGCTGCCACAGCGGTCGCGCGGGTCGGGTGCGGGAGAGGCGGCGGCGTCGGCGGGGGAGGCCGGGCGTGCTGCGCTGCCGGAACGTTCGCGGCGGCCCGCGGGCCAGGAGCTACCGGTTCGGGGCCGTGGGTTCGACCTGGGTGGGCTGTCGCGAACTTCCCAGGGTCTCGAGAGCGCTGGGGTGCCGCCGGTTCCGGGCCGTGAATCCGGCCGAGGTGGGCAGCAAGGAACTGGACTCGAATTCGGGGGAGAGTTGCCGCCGGCTTCGCGCCGCGAGTTCGATGGGCAGCGATTGCCGGGAACTGCGCCGGAGCCCGGGGGTGGTGAGGTACCGCCGGTTCCGGGTCGTGAGTTCGATGGGCGGCGATTGCCGGGAACTTCGCCGGAGCCCGGGGGTGGTGGGGTGTCGCCGGGTGCGGGCCGTGTGTTCGATGGGGGTGGGTCCCCGGGAACTTCGCCCGAGCTCCGGGGTGGTCAGGCGCCGCCGGTTGCGGGTCATGTGTTCGGCCGAGATGGGCAGCA
>NZ_BAGJ01000211.1 GCF_000308775.1 Nocardia testacea NBRC 100365 | reverse complement strand
GGAGGCCGAGGCCGCCGCTGCTCCGGCCGCGCCGGAACCGCCCCGCCGCGCAGCCGGGCACCGGCTCCGGGCAAATCCCTGGCATCGGCACCGAGCCCGCGCCGGCCGACGCCGCCGCACAGGCGCCGGAAGCAGCGGCCGGACCCGGCGCGGAAGCGGCGAGCACCGCCGATTCCGGGACGTCCGCCCGGAGCGACGTCGGCGCGCCCTCGGTGTCCGTGTCGGCCCAGATCTCCGCACCCGCGGATACCTCTCCGGCGAGTGACACCCCGGCCGCTCCGGTGACCCCGCCACCCGCCTTCACGGCCGCGGTGAACCTGTTCGCGAGCCCGGTGCCAGAGGAGCCCGCCGCGGCCGAACCGATCGTCTTCGAATCCGCCGTGGTCGCGGCCCCGCTGTTCCTCTCCCCGGATGCCGCGGCCGCCGAACAGCTGCGCCGCCGCCGGAAGCCCGAACCGGAGCCCGAGCCCGATTCCGCCGCCGAGAACGACGCCGACACCGACACCGAGGACCAGTCCGAGCAGGGCGACTCCGACGACCAGCCGCGGCGGCGCCGCCGCGGCCGGCGCGGGCGCGGGCGCGG
>NZ_BAGJ01000212.1 GCF_000308775.1 Nocardia testacea NBRC 100365 | reverse complement strand
ACCTACCCCGCGGCCGAGTCGCCGTGTAGGTACGGTCAGCGCGCGGCGGCGCGGACGAGTTCGAGCAGTTCGGTCTCGTCGAGGTCGATGCGGCGAGCGGCATCCACGAGTTGCCGGGCGAGTTCGACCACCGCCGCCCGTCCGTCCGGCGCCCCGGCGCGGACCGTGGCGCCGCGCCCGCGACGCAGCTCGATCAGTCCTTCGTCGCGCAACCGCTGATAACCCGCGAGCACGGTGTGGATGCTGACATCCAACGATGCCGCGAGTTCCCGGGCGCCCGGCAGCCGGGTACCGGCGGGCGCGCCACCGTCGGCGATCGCGCGCCGGACACAGGCCGCGATCTGGTCGGCCAACGGTTCGGGCCGGGTCGGGTCGACACGGATCAGCACCGGGTTCGATCCGCTCGCGCGACGACACCGGCCAGTACGCCCGCACCCGTCGCGGCGTCGTCGACCGAGACCACGAACCGGCGACCCGAGCGACGGGTCACCACCAGGCCGGGTCCGGCGCGCAGCACCACGGCCGTGGCGCCCGGGATCATCCGGATGCCGTAACCCCCGTACTGGAGCGGCGAGATGTCGTCGGCCGACACGTCCGTAATGTCGCCGGGGCGCAGCCGCCACCGGGGCCGGCCGAGCGGTCCGGTTCCGACGGTGAGTCCGTGCTGGTCCACGACCACCCGCAGCACCGCCAGCTGCACCAGCAGGGCTCCGCTGACCGCGAGCAGGGCCCCGGCGACCGGCTGGGCGAGGAAACCGACCACCACTCCCATGAGCAC
>NZ_BAGJ01000213.1 GCF_000308775.1 Nocardia testacea NBRC 100365 | reverse complement strand
GAGCATCGGGGAGTTGGCGCGCACCACCGGCCTCACAGTGCGAACGATCCGGTTCTACTGCGACGAAGGAATCCTGGAATCCCAGCGCAGCGCGGGCGGGCATCGGATGTTCGACGCCGACAGCGCACCCAACGACTGCTGCTGGTACGGCAGCTGCGCGCGCTCGGCCTCGGGCTGGAGCCGATCGGCAACGTGCTGCAGGGCGAACTGTCGATCGACGAGGCGATCGCCGCCGAGAGCGCGCGACTCGATATCGAGATCAAGTCACTGGCATGGCGACGGGCGTCACTACAGGCGATCGAGACGGTGACACCGACGCGGCGAGCGGAGCGGCTTGCGTTGCTGGCCGCCGCGCAGGAAGGTGGCGGCGTGCACGATTCCCTCGTCCAGTTCTGGCGGCGCATCCTCGCATCGATACCCCGGCGCGATGTCGACAGGTGGGTGGGCTGGAACGTCCCGGAGCCACCGGCTGAACCGTCCGTCGACGAGCTCTGTGCCTACGCAGAGTTGGCCGCCCTCGTCGCCGATCCGGAAATGGACCATGTAGTACGGCAGCAATACTGGCGAAACCAGTCGGAACTGATCCGCGACCGCCGCGAACTGTACAGCGAGGTAGGCGACGTGGCGGTGGACGTGGTGCCGCTCGTATCCAAAGGCGTGCGACCACGCGCCGGAAGCGAACTCGATCGGTTCGTCAACGCCCACGCGCACGCGCGAGGGAAACGCGATTCCCCGCGTTTCCGCGAGCAGTTGCTGATCAACGCGACCGATGCCGACCACCGCATTCACCGTTACTGGACTC
>NZ_BAGJ01000214.1 GCF_000308775.1 Nocardia testacea NBRC 100365 | reverse complement strand
GACACTGGGTGCGCTGCGGATACCCGGTATCGAGCGGCATTTCGCCGACACCACCGAACTCATCGCGGCGGCGAGCGTTCCGGAGGTCGTGGTGTGGTCGCTGCCCGAGGACGGCCCGGCACCGGGCGAGGACCGCGCCGGCGCGGTGCGGCAGGCGGTACACGCCACGCTGGCGCTGCTGCGGTCCTGGCTGTCGGCGGAACGGACCGCCAGGATCCGGCTGGTGGTCGCGACCCGAGCGGCGGCGGCCCTGCCGGATACCCCGGTGGATCCGGTCGCGGCCGCGGTGGCCGGCCTGGTGCGCAGCGCGCAATCCGAACATCCGGGCCGAATCCTGCTCCTGGACCACGACGGCGGCCTGGACGCGGCGGTGCTGGGCGGTGTCCTGGACGCCGGAGAACCGTCGGTGGCGCTGCGTGATTCGCGGATGCTCGTGCCACGCCTGACCCCGGCCGCGCCGGCCGCCGCAGCGGTACCGGCCGCGGCGGCCGGCGCTTTCGGGACGGGTACGGTGCTGATCACCGGTGGCACCAGTGGTCTCGGCGCGGTGACCGCCCGGCATCTCGTGGCCGCCCACGGCGTACGGCACCTGCTGCTGGTCTCGCGCCGGGGAGAAGCGGCCGACGGTGTCGCCGAACTCGTCACCGAACTGGCCGGACTCGGTGCGCGGGTCCGGGTCGCCGCCTGCGATGTCGCCGATCGGGCGAGTGTGGCGGCGGTGCTGGACACCGTGGACGCCGACCATCCGCTGACCGCGGTGATCCACTCCGCCGGTGTCGTCGACGACGCCACCATCGACACCCTCACCACCGGACAGGTCGACCGGGTGCTCACCCCCAAGGTCGACGGTGCGCTGAATCTGGACGAGCTCACCCGCGGGTATCAGCTGGCGGCGTTCGTCGTGTACTCGTCGGTGGCCGGAGTCCTCGGAGCCCCGGGACAGGGTAATTACGTGGCCGCGAACTCCTTCCTCGACGCCCTGGCCCACAACCGCCGCACCGCGGGCCTGCCCGCGC
>NZ_BAGJ01000215.1 GCF_000308775.1 Nocardia testacea NBRC 100365 | reverse complement strand
CGGTCTTGCACCAGACGAACGGCCGGGGATTCTCGTTCCAGTGCTGGATCCATGTGGTGACGTCTTTCTCCAGTGCCGCGACGTTTTTGTGGACACCGCGGCGGGTGAGCTGGTCGGTGAGGTATCCGAACCAGCGTTCGACCTGGTTGAGCCAGGAGGAGCCGGTGGGGGTGAAGTGGACGTGGAAGCGGGGGTGGCGGGCGAGCCATTCGTTGACGATCGGGGTTTGTGGGTGGCGAGGTTGTCGCAGACCAGGTGGACCTCGAGTTCGGCGGGCACGGTCTTGTCGATGGTGACCAGGAACTTGCGGAACTCGGTCGCGCGATGGCGGCGGTGCAGCTCGCCGATGACGGTGCCGTCGGCGATGTTGAACGCGGCGAACAGGCTGGTAGTGCCGTGGCGGGCGTAGTCGTGGGTGCGGCGTTCGGGCATGCCCGGCATCATCGGCAGCACCGGCCGGGAACGATCCAAGGCCTGCATCTGCGATTTCTCGTCCACACACAACACGACGGCCCGCTCGGGTGGATTGTGGTACAGGCCGACGACATCGACCACTTTCTCCACGAACAACGGATCGGTCGATAGTTTGAACCCGTCGACCAGGTGCGGTTTCAGCTCGAACCGCCGCCAGATCCGCCCGATCGTCGATTTCGACAGCCCGGTCCGCTCCGCCATCGACGACCGGGACCAATGCGTGGCATCACGCGGGGTCTGCTCCAGGGTCAACGCCAGCACCTGTTCCACCCGGTCCAAAAGTATCGACGGCGGCCGGCCCGGCCGAGGCTCGTCGGCCAGCCCGGGCAGACCGTGCTCGATGAAGCGTTTGCGCCATTTCGCCACGGTCATCGGCGTGACACCGACCGCTGCCGCCACATGCGCGTTCGCTGCACCCGGCTCCGCGCAGGCCAGCACGATCCGGCACCGCAGCGCATACGCCTGCGTCGAGGTCGCCGCCCTCGCACCCCGCATCAACTCCTGCCGCTGCGCCTCGGTCACCACCAAATCCGGACCCGATCTCGGGCGCCCAGTCCTCGCCACCGACGAATCCTACAATTAGCCAACGTATTTCAGGCGCGGAACACTAGG
>NZ_BAGJ01000216.1 GCF_000308775.1 Nocardia testacea NBRC 100365 | reverse complement strand
ACGGCCCCGCCGCACCCGGCCCCACCCGGTCGGTGCGGGCCGGACCTTGCGGACCACCCGGTTGTTTCGTCCCCGGCCGTCCGGGGCTGCGCACCTGACTCATATCGATGCGCTCGGTGGCATTCGGATCGGGCTTGCGCACCGAAATGGATTCGGTCGGCGCCTCCTCCGGCCGCTGCGGCCGGGGGATCACCACTGTCTTCGCCTCGGTGCCGGCCGGCGACTCGAGTTCGACGGTGGGGTCGGTGGGCTCGGCATCGTCGCCGGCGGCCGCGGCGGATTCGGCCTGGGCCTGTTCCGCGGCGGCATCCGCGCCCGGGCCGGTTTCGGCGACCTCCTCCGCCGCGCCGGAACCCGGCTCGTCTTCGCTCGCGGTGATCTCGGCGGTGGCATCCGCTCCGGCGCCGTCCGCCGCATCGCGTCCGGCAGCCGTCTTCGCGCCATCGGCCGACGCGGCAACCTCTCCCGCGCCACCGGTCGAGAAGGCGGCCGTCACCGCATCACCGGACGAGGCCGCAACATCCTCCGCCGGAGCACCGGTCGCCGCGGCGACCTCCTCGCCACCACCGGCCGATGCGGCAGCCCCCTCCACATCTCCGGCCGACGCAGCAGTCCCCGCCGCCGCAGTGACCTCCTCGCCACCACCGGCCGAGGTGTCGGTTCCCTCCACATCTCCGGCCGACGTGGCAGTCCCCGCCGCCGCACCGGCCTGCTCGCCACCACCGGTTGGAGTGTCGGTTCCCTCCGAGGAGGCGACCGGTGCCGCCGCCGTGCCGGCGACCGGTTCGGTGACCTCCGTGTCGACCGAAGACGCGGCGGTACCGTCCGAACCCGCTTTCTCCACAACGGTTTCCGTGGCAGCGACCTCATCGGCTCCGGCCTGCGCCGCCGCTGCCGGGGTGGTCTGCTCGGCCGGGCCGGTGGAAGCATCCGCGCCCACGGGCCCGTCACCGTCCTCCCCGGACGCCGTTGCCGTCGCACCGGTCGCCGCTTCCGTGTCCTCCTCGGCCGGCGTCGCCGCAACCGCCGCGTTCACGTCATCGGGAGCGTCGTCGCCTGCCTGCCCGGAATCACCCTCGGATCGGCTGTCAGGAGCCGCCGGTTCCGGTTCCGAACCGGCCGAGGGCGCCTGCGCGCCGGATTCGCCGGCGGGAGCCGCTTCGGCGCTCGGAACAGTAGCGGCGGGCGGCACTGTCTCGTCCGAGCCGGCGCCCTCGCCCCGCGCGGTCTCCTCGCCCGGCCCCGCCCCG
>NZ_BAGJ01000217.1 GCF_000308775.1 Nocardia testacea NBRC 100365 | reverse complement strand
CCCCGCACGCGGCGCCAGCGAATCCCCCTTCACCGGACTCACGTTCTCCGGCACCGAAACACCACCCGGCCGCCAATCCACCGAATTGACCTGCCCGACACCGGTATCGACATCCCGCAACAACCCCGACAACAACTCGTTCAACTTCTGCCGATGAGACTTCGGCACCCCACCCGGATCCACACCCCGCAACCCACCACGCGCCACCAACGCCTCGACCAACGGCCGACCCGCACTCGCACCCCCTGCCGGCGCACCCGGCTCCGGCCCCGACACCACCCCCGCCCCCGAACCACCACCGGACTCCGGACCACCACCGGACCCCGCACCAACCGGCCCCGCCGCCCGCAAACTCGCCACACCATGACCCGCCGCCCCCAGAAAACCCCCCGCCACCGCCGGCACCAACGACTCCGTAAAAGCACCCCACGTCAACTCCTCCCCCGACATCATCAACGCCACCCCCGTCCCCACAATCCCCCCGCCAACCCACCCGCACCACCGGTCAACAACGCCCCACCCAACTGCACCCCCACCTGCTTGCCCACCGTGTCCGCCAACTCCGCACGCGCCACAGTCAACGGAACCACCCACCGATCCCCCACCCACTTGCCCGCCACCACACCCGCAGCACCACCGAACAAACCCGCAAACCCCGCGACCACCACATCCATCCCGGCAACCTCCCCCCGCTGCCCATAACCCACCTGCTTGAGCTGCACACCCAGATTGATCCCCCCACCCTGCACCGCACCCAAACCCCCCGCCCTCACCGACAACGCCAACACCCCACGCTCCGCCGCCGCCCGCGCACTCATCCCCGCGAAATACTCCACCAACTTCCGCGAAGCGATCTCCAACACCGTCCGCGTCCGCATCGCCTGCGCATACCCCACCAACCCACCCCCATAAGCGAACATCACCGCCGCATGAAACAACGTCCACGCCAAAATCACCGCGAACCCGATCACCGTCCACTTCTGAACCTCGAACGCATTCGCCCCCTCATACAACTGCTCGGCCTGCGCATCCAACCGATCAGCCTGAAGATTGCACTCTGCCGCCGTCTCCCGGCACGCCCCCGCGAACCGATCACCACCAACCCCACCCAACCCCACCCGAGCACCCTCGGCCCTACCCGAAAAAAACTCCGCCCCCCGACGCAACCGCTCCGCCTTCGCCGACAACTCGTCGGCCTCCCGACGCATCGCATCTTCCCGAGCCTCCGGAAAATGACCCGCAACAACCTCTAAAACCGACGGCGGCAACCACCACGGCAACAGCAGAGACAAAACTCA
>NZ_BAGJ01000218.1 GCF_000308775.1 Nocardia testacea NBRC 100365 | reverse complement strand
AGAAACACCAACGTCTTCCCCTCCCCCGCCTGCATATTCCCCACACCCGCATCCCGCGCCACCAACATCGCCATCACCTGAGTCCACCGCAACACCCGATGCTTCGGATCACCCCGCCGAATAATCTCCACCATCGCCGCCGCCGACTCGATCCGATCCGGACTCTCCCGAATCATCCAATCGAAACCCTCCGGCGACACCAAACTCCAATCCGTCGCCGCATGCCGCGCAAGCACCTCATGCGCCTCGCGCAAATACCTCGCCGCCAGATCCGCCCCCTCCGAACCGTCCCCGCCCGACGGCGCTTCCTGCCCGTCAACAGGTTCCGAATCCCGCGATCCCGTCCCCCCACCGGAATCATCGGCGGACTCGGTGTCGAGCCGCGATGGGCCACCGTCTTCGGCTGCCCGTCCGGGCTCCTCGGCGGATACAGACGATTTCGCCGGCGACTCGCCGGACGGCTGCACCGCCGTATCCATCGCGCCGGCGCCGACCGGCGGCTCCGATTTCACCACCGGCGGTTCGGACGCTCCGCCGGACGCGTCGGCCGAAACCGCTCGATCCGGATACCCCAGCGGCTTACCGACCGCATCCGACCTGTTCACCGCCGGCTTCACCGCATCGGGCGGCTTGACCGGCGTGGCTTCGGAACCGGAACGCGCGGGGGCCGACGATTCGGGCGTAGCGGTCACCTTCGCCGCCCCTGCGACGGGCTCACGCACCACTACTTCATCGGCGGCCCCGGGGAGCCGCGGTACAGCCGTGGCCTCCGGTGACTCCGCAGATCTACCCGCACCGACAACCGGGTCGTCGCCATCGGCGGCAGAACGCCCGATATCGGCCTCGGCTTTCCCGGTGCCGGCCGGTTCCTCCGGCAAGCCTCCGGACCTGGCGGGCGCTACCCCACCCTCGTCTCCGGCTCCCGGCACGCGTCCGCCGGAAGCCTCGGATTGCAGCGACCCGGCACGCACATCACGCCCACCCGAGATGTTCACCTCACCGGCCGTCGCGCCCGCCGGTTTACCCGGCTTCGCGACAGAGCCGTCGCCGATATCCACACGCCCACCGGGCGATTCATTGACGACAGTGCCCACCGACGCCGCAGGCTTGTCCGGTTTGACAGCCGAGAGCTCGCCGACCGGTTCCTCCCCGGCCAGCCGCTGCAGCAGACGAGCATGCAATTCTCCCGCCGGCTGCGCAGCCCGGCCTCCGCTGCTGTCGCCGCGAGCGGCCTCGGGATCCGCACCCGGACGCACCGAGTGTCCCGGTTCGATTCCCGCGCCCGCCTCCCGGGCCTCGGCCGCCGGAGAGGAG
>NZ_BAGJ01000219.1 GCF_000308775.1 Nocardia testacea NBRC 100365 | reverse complement strand
TCTGTGTCGGTTGGGGGTCGGGAGGCGGGCGTTGATACCGGTTCGGGGCGGTCGGTGTCGCCGGGTGCGGATGGTGCGGTTGCCCGGCCAGGCGGTGAGCCGGGTAGGGGTGTGTGGCCGGCGGGGGAATTGCATGCCCGGTTGCTCCAGCACCTCGGCGGCGACGAGTCGGTGGGGATGCCGATGGCTGCGAAACCCGACAAGTCCCTGATTCCCGAGGGAGTGGATCTCAACGAGTTGCCCGGTGCCCGGGTGGACACGCTCGAAGGCCCTGGGGTGAAACCGGAGAAACCGGCGAGCGATATCGTCACCGACCTGAACTCGGCCGGTGACGCTATCGGTGGGGAAGGTCTGCCGATCGATGTCCTCGTGTCGCGTATGTCCGCAGGTGGGGAGGATGCACCTTCGGCCGGGAAGTCTGCTGAGCCGCCGGAGCGTCCGGTGATGGTGACCGGGAGATCCGAGGACGCCCCCGCGCGTGTGTCCGAGGGTGGCGACGAGGTGACAGCCGGAGTGGGTAAATCGGCGGAGTCACCTGAGAATCCGGCAGTTCGGCGGTCCGAGGTCGATGGTGCGCAGCGTCCGGAGCTCGCCGGTACGCCGGTAAGGCCGGCTGCGGCGGCGGCCGAACCGCCCATTCGTTCGCGGGCGTCCGCAGACGCGGGTCAGGATGGACCGGCCGGCGCTCCGAAGCCGCCCCTGAACAGGACATCCACGGATACGAAGCCGCCCGTCTTCAAGGTGGAGCCGGTCGAGAAGCCGCCCGCCTACCCGGAAAGACAGGTTTCGGCGGATCCGTCGCGCAAGTCCTCCGAGCCGTCGGTGGTGAAACCGGAATCGACGAGTGGTGATGCCGAGGCCGGTGTGGTTGCGAAGGCCGCTGAGGATCCGGCCGCGAGACCAGCGGCAACGGATGATGCCCGCAGCGCCGAAGAGGGGGCGGCGACGAGAGTCGTCACTGATTCCGCCGATGACTCCATCGGGCCGGGTAGGTCGGAGGATCCCGAATCCGCTGGTGTGCAGAATGAACCGCAATCCGAGGGTGTCCCGCACCCGCAGGACGGGACTTCGGAGGGGGTGGGTCTGGAGGGGAGGTATTCGGGGGAGGCGCATGAGGTGCTTGCGCGGCATGTGGGGACGGATTGGAGTTTGGTGTCGCCGGAGGGTTTGGATTGGATGATTCGGGAGAGTCCGGATCGGATCGAGTCGGCGGCGGCGATGGTGGAGATTATTCGGCGGGGTGATCCGAAGCATCGGGTGTTGCGGTGGACTCAGGTGATGGCGATGTTGGTGGCGCGGGATGCGGGTGTGGGGAATATGCAGGCGGGGGAGGGGAAGACGTTGGTGTTTTT
>NZ_BAGJ01000220.1 GCF_000308775.1 Nocardia testacea NBRC 100365 | reverse complement strand
GGGACTATCTCGGTAACGGTGTTTCCGGCGGTTTCTCTCAGTAGGTTCGGGCGTCGGGCCAGCGGTCGGCGAAGGTGATCGCGAACGCGTTGACCGCGGGCTTCCAGCGCATCGTCCATCGTGCCCGACCGGCCCCGGTCGGATCCAGCGAACGAGTCACCAGATACAGGCATTTCAGGGCGGCCTGCTCGGTCGGGAAATGGCCGCGCGCCTTGATCGCCCGCCGGTAGCGGGCGTTCAAGGACTCGATTGCATTCGTCGAGCAGATCACCTTCCGGATCTCGATGTCGTAGTCGAGGAACGGGATGAACTCCTCCCACGCGTTGCTCCACAACCGCACGATGGCACCATATTTGGTGCCCCACCGCTCGGTCAGCTCATCGAGCGCAGCCCGGGCGGCATCAGCATTGACCGCGGTATAGATCGGTTTCACATCCCGCTTCAATGCGTCCCAGTGCTGGCGGCCGGCGAGCCGGAAGGTGTTGCGGATCAGATGGATGATGCAGGTTTGGACCGTGGCCAGCGGCCACACGTTCCCGACCACTTCCGGCAGGCCTTTCAACCCGTCGCAGACCAGGAAGAACACGTCCTTGACCCCACGGTTACGGATCTCGGTGAGCACACTGAGCCAGAACTTCGCGCCCTCGCCACCGGAGCCGGCCCAGAGTCCGAGGATGTCCTTTTCACCGGTCACGGTGACCCCGATCGCGGCATAGATCGGCCGGTTGGCGACTTGTCCATCGCGGATCTTGACCACGATGGCGTCGATGAAGATCGCGACATAGACCTGGTCGAGGGGACGGCTCGACCATTCCTGCATCTCCGCGACCACCTTGTCGGTGATCCGGGAGACTGTCTCTTTTGACACCGACGCCCCATAGATCTCGGCGAAATGGGCGGAGATCTCCCCGGTGGTCAGGCCTTTCGCATACAGCGACAGCACGATTTCATCGACCCCGGTCAACCGGCGCTGCCGTTTCTTGACAATCTGAGGCTCGAAGCTGCCGTCGCGATCGCGGGGAACCTCGATCGGCACCGGTCCGGTCGTCTCGGTCAGCACCGTCTTCGACCTGGTGCCGTTACGCACATTGGTCGATTCCCGATCCTCGGGCGCCTGGTTCGGCTCGAACCCCACGTGCTCGGTCATTTCCTCGTTGAGCGCGGTCTCGAGGACTGTCTTGGTGAACTGCTGGAGCAGTCCATCGGGCCCGGTCAAGGACAGTCCTTGTTCCTTGGCCATCCGGACCAGCTCCGCTGCCGCCAGCTGTTCGGCCGACGCTTCGGCCTTCTTCCTTGCCACGGCATCAAGTGTCGTCATCACGGCACCTTCCCGCTGACCATCCGGTCAGCGAATCAGGCCGGAAACACCGTTAAATCCACAGTCCC
>NZ_BAGJ01000221.1 GCF_000308775.1 Nocardia testacea NBRC 100365 | reverse complement strand
AGCCCGCCGGCCAGCATCGCCGCTCGCCGGACCTCGCCGGCCGGTATACCGGCCGCTCGGGCGATCGCGTCGGACATCACTCCGGCCAGCGCGCCCTGGCGTAACTCGCCGCTGAGCAGCTGGCGCAGGAATATCTGCTCCGAGCCGGAGGCCGCCTCGAACAGCTCGCGCAGGAGCTCGGCGCGCAGGGTCCGGGACCCCTTCCCGGCGACCGCGCCGATCCGGGTGAACCGGGCGTCGACGTCGGCGACGGTGAGCGTCGGTGTCGCGGCGGGCGGCGGCAGCGACCGCAGCGCCGCCCATCCCACGCCGATCTGGCGTTGCGGCAATTCGCCGGAGAGCCAGGACGCGGTCACCGCCACCAGGCGCGCGCCCCCGTGGGCCGCGCTGCGGCCGAGCAGCGCGGCGAGACGCTCGATCTTGGTCCGCCGAGCCGACGCCGACGCGATATCGGCGGATGCGGCGGCGACCTCGGCTAACAGCACGCCGACAGCCTGGCATGCGCGTCCGCCCCGGGCAATCGGCGCGATTGATATCGCACTATGCCCGTCCATCGGGCTCGGGCGCGCCGGTGGGGCCGGCCGCCGGATGGTCTCCTTCGGCGATCTGCTGGGCGGTGGCGTAGGCCAGGTGCAGGAAGTCGGCGCCGGCCAGCGCTGCCGTCGCCTCGGTCACCGTCCGGGTGACCCGCGGTGCGAAAATGTGCCCGATGGTCATGGCGGTGATGAGCCAGACATCGAAGCAGAAGGGGCAACTGAGCAGTTCTCCGAGGCTGTGGCCGATGCCGTCGGCGGCTTTCGGCTGCTCCATCACTTCTCCGGGGCCGCCGTCGCCGGTGGGCCGCGTGAACGGGGCGCGGACGGCGGCGGTGACGGTCCCCTTCGTCATCAGCCTGGAGAGCTTGTGCGCGGCCAATGCCGTGACGACCAGGTCGCGAGTACTCATCGAGTCGGGGAGGCGACGGCCGGTGAGTGCGCCCAGCAGTGTCACGGCGCCTACGGCTCCGGTATAGGCCAGGATCGTGGCGGTATAGCCGCTGAGCGGCCGAGGATCGTTGTTCATCGTTGCTCTCGAGTGTGGATGGCAGGGGACGCGCCGCGGTAAAGCAGAGGCGGGTGTTCGACGGCCGCACCGGTCGGCGCACTGTGCTCGCCGCCCGGCCGGGTCTCGTGTCGGCCGATCATCGATCGCACTGTCCTCCACCTCCTCGTAGCCTTCCCGCGTCTCCGGCTACCCCGGTCGTGGAGGGGTAAACCGACACCGGCCCCGACGGGGTCGGTGGGGAATCCGGCCCCGGAGAACACGCCGGATACGACAACCGGCCGCCGGCGCCCGGCCGGAGGGACGGACGCCGGGCCGGTCGGCCGGGCCGGTCGCGTTCCGCCGGTACCGGCGCGTGGTCGCCGGCGCACTGGGCGAACCCGACGG
>NZ_BAGJ01000222.1 GCF_000308775.1 Nocardia testacea NBRC 100365 | reverse complement strand
CAGAGGCCTGGTACCGCAAAGCCGCCAACGCGGGAAACACCGACGCAATGAACAACCTCGGTATCCTGCTGCATGGACGCGGTGATGAGGCCGAGGCAGAGGCCTGGTACCGCAAAGCCACCGACGCCGGAAACACCGATCGCGATGAACAACCTCCGCAGTAGAGCGTGGTAGCAGTCATTCGTGCGGCAGCTACCCGGTGCGGGGTGTGAACGGACAATAGAAGTCGCTCGATCTCCGCGTCACCGTGTTGCGGAACTGCGCAGGTAGTTGTAGACCGTCTGGCGCGTGACTCCGAATTCGGCGGCCAGCACCGACTTCGACTCCCCGGCAGCTGCCCGGTCACGCAGCTGGGTGATCTGTTCGGTAGCCAGTGCCGGTGCTCGGCCGGTGTAGGCGCCGCGAACTTTGGCCGCGGCGATCCCTTCGCGCTGGCGCTCCAGGATCAGGGCGCGTTCGAATTCGGCGAAGGCCCCCATCACCGACAGCAGCAGGTTCGCCATGGGGGAGTCTTCCCCGGTGAAGGTCAGCGATTCCTTGACGAACACCACCTTCACGCCCTTGCCGGTCAGGGTGCGGACCAGCTGGCGGAGGTCGTCGAGGTTGCGGGCGAGCCGATCCATCGAGTGCACGATCACCTCGTCGCCCTCGCGGACGAACGCGAGCAGCTCATCTAGTTTCGGCCGGCTGGCGTCCTTCCCGGACGCCTTGTCGGTGAACGTCTTCTCAACCGCGACGCCGTCGAGCTGCCGGACGGTGTTCTGGTCGAGTGTGCTCACCCGGATGTAGCCGACCCGCATGCCGAAATCCCTTCCCGCACTCAAGTTGTCAACTTGGACTCTAAGAATCTAGTGGACAACTGTCAATAAACGCGGCAGGGGATTCTATTTTTACGCGTTTCGTCTCGGCGCCTGGTGTCTATTTAGGCTCTACTCCAACCCGACACTCACAGTTCCCGCACTGCAGAGAGATTCTTACGGGCCATAAGAGTGTTCGGGTGCTCCTCACCCAGGATCCGCTCGCAGTCGGCGAGAGTCTGCTCCAGCAGCGAGATCGCCTCCCCGACCCGACCCGCCAACTTGTAGGCGGCAGCGAGGTTATTGCGGGAGGACAGGCTGTTCAGGTCGTCAGGCCCCAGGATCCGCTCGCAGTCTGCGAGGGTGCGCTCGTAGAGCGGGATTGCCTCCCCGACCCGACCCGCCGCCCGATAGGAGTCGGCGAGGTTGTTGCGAAAGGTCAGAGTGTTCGGGTGTTCAGGGCCAAGGATCCGCTCACAGTCGGCGAGGGTGCGCTCGTAGAGCGAGATCGCTTTCCCGACCCGACCCGCCGCCCGATAGGAGTCGGCGAGGTTGTTGCGAAAGGTCAGGGCGGTGGGGTGGTCGGGTCCCAGGACCCGCTCGCAATCGTTGAGGGCCTGTTCCAATAGCGAGATGGCTTCGGGAGTCCGGCCCGCCGATTCGTAGGCACTGCCGAGGGCGGCGCGGGAGGTCAGGGCGGTGGGGTGGTCGGGTCCCAGGACCCGATCGCAG
>NZ_BAGJ01000223.1 GCF_000308775.1 Nocardia testacea NBRC 100365 | reverse complement strand
GGCGGCGGCGGCGTTGAAGGCGGCGCGGGGGGAGCCGGTGGTGATTATTACGACTCGTGATGGGTTGGCTCATGATGCGTTCGGTGAGTATCGGACTATTTTGGGTGATCATGGGTTCGATATTGTGCGGATGAATCCGGATCGTTCGTATGCCGAGCCGGTGGAGGGGCGGCCGACGATCTTTATCGGGACGATGGAGGATTTGGGGTTCGGGGAGTTGCGGGGGAATGTGCCTTCGGCGCGGTCGCATGGTGTGGATGAGATCGATGAGGCGTTGGTGTTCGCGAATACCACGTTTGTGTTGTCGGAGGGTTCGGGGAATCCGGCCGGGGTGGAGGTGGCGGCGGCGGTGGCGGATGCGCATGCTTTTTTCACCGGTGCCCGGGATGCGGGGTTGTTGACCGAGTTCGATTTCGGGCGGGAGCCGGGCCGGGTGGGTGGTGGTACCGAGTTGACCGATGCCGGTCGGGCGAAGGTGGAGGAGATACTCGGCCGGGCGTTGACCGAGGAAGAAACGAATCGGTTGACGATGGCCGCGGCGGCGGAGTTCGAGTATGTCGAGAATGATCATTATGTGGTGTGGCATCACCGCGAACTCGGTCCGGAGTATGTCACCACGGCCGACGGTGTGCGGGTGCTGAATCCGGAGGCCCATAAGATCTATATCATCGATCAGACGTCGCACAAGGTGATGTTCGATGCCGAGACCTCGACCGAGAGTCGGTGGAATGGTGGGCTGGCCCAAGCGGTGGAGGCCAAGCACGGTATCCAGGTCCGTGATGATCCGGCCAGTTCGGCGTCGGTGACCGCGCGGGAGTTGTTCTCGGCGGATAAGAGTGATGAGATGTTCGGTTTGTCGGGGACCGCTGATGCGGTCGCGGGTGAGTTGCTCAATGACTACGGTGCGCGGGTGGTCGATATTCCGCGGTTCAAGGAATTGCAGTTGAGGGTCGCCGAGGATTATGTGGCTGTGGGTCGCGAGGGGGTGATCAGTCATCAGGACGCGAAATTGGCGGCGATGGCGGCCAGTATCGCCGAGCGGCAGCCTTCGGGTATTCCGCAGTTGGCGGTGTGTAACCGCAATAGTGAGGTGGCTCGGTTGTCGGCGATGCTGGGTGAGGCGGGGGTGGAACATATCGCGGTGGATGCGAAGTTCTTTCTGCGTCACGGGGTGGACGCGGAAGCGAAGTTGCAGGAGATTTTCGCTGAGGCCGGTCAGCGGGGCAAGGTGTTGGTGATCAATCGGCAGGGGGGTCGGGGGGTGGATATTCCGGTGGCCGCGGATGTGGATGCCGAGGGTGGGTTGCATGTGTTGATCTCGGGGCGGTCGGCGGAGTCGCGGGCGGTGGATATCCAGGTCGAGAACCGGACGGCGCGTAGTGGCGGGAATGGTAGTGCGCAGTATTTCACCGCGGTCGATGACGCGTTGTATGCCGATGCGCCCGAGGCGCAGGTCTCGATCATCCGGTATGCTCAGCATCAGGACGCGTTGGCCGAGCATCGTGCCGCGTTGGCCGAGCACGCGAGCGCGCCGAGCCGTGAGACGCAGGAGAAACTCGCGCGGACCTTGAACAGGGTCGAGGCCACCGAACGTAATCTGGCGGCGGCCAACGCCGATATCCGGGCGCTGACCGAGAAACTGCAGCCCGCCGGCGTCCGCGCGGCCGCCACCCACGATCCCGCGACCGCGCACCTGCCCCACGCCCCACCGGCCACCGACACTTCCGCCATCGGCCCCCAGCGC
>NZ_BAGJ01000224.1 GCF_000308775.1 Nocardia testacea NBRC 100365 | reverse complement strand
GCAGCGCCGGGGCGCTCGCCGATTCCGAACCGGTGCCGGTGGGCGCCGATCCCGCTGCCGCGGTGGAACGGCGCTCCGGCAGCGGCTCCGGGCCGGGACCGCTCTCGGCGGACACGGCCTCGGAAAGCACTGCCGAGGAGTCCACGTCGGGCTGCGCGCCGAGCCGCGACCGGCGTTGCGGCAACGACACCGGTGCCGGATCGGATACCCCGGCCGGTTCCGGTTCCGCGAGCGAGCCGTTGTCGTGCTGCGGCCTGCGCCGGTGCAGTTTCGGTGTCGCGGCGCCGGCCTCGGGGAAACCCGTTTCTGTGCCGGGGTGTTCCGGTTGTGCGCGGGCAGCGGACCGGCGGCCGGGCAGCGCCGGCGGCGTGGGATCGACGGTAGCCGCCGACTCGCCGGCGGCACCACCGCCGTACCGGGGCCCGGCCTGCGGTGGCACCGAGGACTCGGCGGCCTGCTCCGATACCGGCTCACCGGCAGGCCCACTGTCGTGCCGGGGCCGGCGCTGCGGCAGGGCACCGGATCGGGCGACCGGTTCCGGACTCGCGGCGTCGGGCGCCGAATGCGACGGTCCCGGACGACGCTGCGGCAACGAAACCGGACCCGGATCGTCCACCGGCGCCGCCTCGGCATCCGGTTCCGGCCGACGCTGCGGCAACGAAACCGAACTCGGCTCGGCTGCCAACTCCGCATCCGCATCCGGTCGCCGACGACGCTGTGGGAGCGCGGACGGTGACGCTGTCGCTGTCGCGGCCGAATCGAGCTCGTCCGCGTCGTTTCCGGTCGCCGCCGGGGGCACGGTGTCGCCCGTGGGGGACGCGGTCTGCTCCGGTCCGGGTTCCGGCTGCGCGGACGCGCCGGTTCCGGTGGCCGTTCCCCGTTGCGGGAGGCCGGCCCCGGCCGCGTCGGCGTCCGTACCCGGAACGGGTGTCTCGGCATCCGGTATCCGGCGCCGCGGCAGTTCGCCCGCATCGGGCGCGCCGGCCGTATCCGGCAGCGGGTTCGCGGCGGCCGCGGGTTGTGCGTGACGACGCGGTAGCGCGCCGTGACCCGACTCGTGCGCCGCGGCATCCGGTATGCCGGTGACCGGGCGGAGCAGTGAGGTGACCTCCGCGTCCGGTACCGGTTCGGGCATCTGCGTGGGCACCGGCTCCGCCGCGGGTTGCGGCGCGGGCGCCGGTCCGGCGAGGCCGACATCGGGGCGCAGACCGTGCTCGGCGAGACCGCCGAGCGCCCGGACCCAGTGCTCGGCGAAAGTTTTCACGTCCTCGCCGGCGAAAACGTCGGTCGCGTAGTCGAACCGGCACAGCAGGCCGTCGTCGGTGGCGTCGACGCTCAGTGCCAGTGGGACGCCGTCGGCCGGGCCGTCGGTGTGCACCCGGGCCGGGCGCAGATCCCGATAGCGCAGGGTGAGCCGGCCGGATTCGGCGGCGGCGAACTCGGCGGTGGTCTCCGGGTTCAGGTAGCGCAGTAGCGCGTAACCCGCACCGCCGTCGGGTACCGACCGATACAGGTCACGGATCTGAACGAGCGCGCTGCCCGCGGCGGACCCACCGACCAGCGCCTCGGTGGTATCGATATCGACGATCCGGACCGACAGCGGGAACTCCGTGGCGAATCCGCCGACCAGATCGCCGGTTCCGTTCGCGAACGAACGGGCGTCGGCGTCACAACGCACCAGGGAGCCGATCGCACGGGCGACTTTGCCCTGCGCGCCGGTGTGCAGGGCGACGGCGACTGCGGTCAGCAGCACCTCGGGCACGGTGGCCCCGTAGGCCGCGGCCGCCGCGGTCACCGCGGCGGTGCCCTCGGCGGTGATGGCCAGCGAGACCCGGCGGCGGGCCCGGAGATCGGCGGTCCCGAGCGGGGCCGCGATCTGGGCGCCGGCCAGGTTGCGCCGCCACCAGCCGGACTCGTCCAGGAGTTCGATGGAGCGGGCGTGCGCGTCCAGGGCGTGCACCAGCTGCGGGAGTTTGTTCTCGGGGGTGGCGGGGGCGAGTTCGGCGCCGGACCAGCCGGCGAGGAGCTCGTCGATGATGATCCGCCACGAGCGGTCGTCGACGGCCAGTCCGTTGGCCACCACCACGAGCCGCCGGGCCGGTTCGGTACCGGTGACGACGAAATGGATATTGCGGCCGGTCGCGGGGTCGAGCGCGTCGGCGGCCGCCTGCACCACGTCGTCGGTGGCCACGGTGTTCTCACCGGATTCCGGGCCGAGCCACCAGTACTGGCGCTCGCCCCGCT
>NZ_BAGJ01000225.1 GCF_000308775.1 Nocardia testacea NBRC 100365 | reverse complement strand
GCCCGAACCGACCCTCGCCTCGACCAGGCCCTCCGCGCGCAGCACGGCCGTCACCTTGGTCGCGGTCGCGACCGCGACTCCCCATCGCCGCGCGATCTGCCGCACCGAGGGCAGCCGATCCCCGGGCCGGAGTTCACCCTTTTCGATCCGGGTACGAAGCTGCGCGGCGATCGCCCGATACGGCGGTTCCGCATGCTGTTCCTGCGCCGGCATAACCACCCCTTTGTCGTGTGCACCATCCAGACCTCGATAAAAGTGTACTAGTACATCCGGCATGCGTCCTAGTGCACTATTTTCGTTCAAAACTGGTGTAGCGCAATACTTCAACCCTATTCTTCCGACCGTATAGATACGCCGTATTAGTACACCGTCTTCGCGCGGTCGTCCCTCCCCTGCGCCCGGAACCACCCGGCCGGGACGCCACGGCGGCCTCGACGGGAGAACAGGAGAAGTGATGAAGAACCGGAACATCCTCATATCCGGCGCCGGGATCGCCGGGCCCGCCCTGGCGTTCTGGCTCCACCGCTACGGTTTCCACCCGACCGTGGTCGAGCGTGCTCCCACCCCCCGCAGCGGTGGACACCCGGTGGATATCCGCGGTACCGCCCGGGACGTGGCCCAACGGATGGGGATCGTCGACCGGGTCCGGGCGGCGAACACCGGAGCGCGGGGCATGGCGTTCGTCGATGCGGCGGGCAGGCGAGTGGCGACGATGAGCACCCGGGTGTTCGGCGATTCGGGCGGACCCGTCGCCGAGATGTCGCTCCTGCGAACCGATCTCGCCCGAATCCTCTACGACACCACCCGCGCCGATGTCGAATACGTCTACGGCGAGACGATCGGCGCGATCGCACAGGATCACGCGGGTGTCCACGTCCGATTCGGGCACGGCGCACCCCGGCGGTTCGATCTGCTGGTCGGCGCGGACGGGGTGCATTCGAACGTCCGGCAGCTGGTGTTCGGTCCCGCGGAACGCTTCCTGCGTGACCTGGGCTCCTATATATCGCTGTACACCACCGCCACCGAACGGGACCACGACGGCTGGCGGCTCATGTACACCGTGCCGGCGGGCAACGGCCGGCCCGGCCGGACCGCCGCCTTCTACCCGAAACCCGAACCCGGTACCGCGCTGGCCGGGTTCTTCCTGCGTTCGGCACCGCTGTCCTACGACAGGGGCGATATCGACGAACAGAAGCAGATCGTGGTCCGCGCCTTCGAAGGTGACGGCTGGGAGGTCCCGCGCATGCTCGCGGGCATCCGGGATACCACCGACTTCTACTTCGACAGAGTGGTCCAGGTCGAAGTGGACGTCTGGTCGCGGCAGCGGACGGTGCTGCTCGGGGACGCCGGCTACTGCGCGTCGCCGATGTCCGGTATCGGCACCAGTCTCGCGCTCGTCGGCGCCTACATCCTGGCGGGCGAACTCGCCGCGGCCGACGGCGACCACACGGTCGCCTACCCCACCTATGAGGCGAAGATGCGCCGCTTCGTCGACCGCGCCCAGGAATTCGCGCGCAGCGCCGGCGACGGCGGCCTCATGCCGGATTCGCGCCTGCAGCTCCGGCTGCGCAACCAGGCGGTCCGCACCCTGCGCTACCTGCCGCGGCATCTCGTCGGCCGCGGCATGGAGAAAGTGGCCAACACTGTCGAACTCGACGACTACCGCATGCCGGCACATCACTGAGAAGAAGCGACACAGAGGAGAAAGATCATGCAAGCGAGCACATTCCTGTGGTTCGACGGCCACGCGGAGGAGGCCGCCGAACTCTACACCCGCGTGGTCGCCGATTCGGCGATCCTGGACCGGCAACGCGATGCGGACGGCCGCGTCGTCACCGTCGTGTTCGAGCTCGGCGGGCAACGCTGCATCGCCCACAACGGCGGACCACAATTCACCTTCAGCGGTGGGATCTCGCTGTACCTCGAATGCGAGGGCCAGGAGGAAGTCGACGGCGCGTGGGCGGCACTCACCGAAGGCGGCAAGGAGGGCCCGGGTGGTTCGCTCACCGATCGTTTCGGGGTCACCTGGCAGGTCGTCCCGACGGCGATGGCGGAGCTGCTGGCCGCTGCCGACCCGGCCGCGACCGACCGTATTCTCACCGCCGTCCACGCCATGACGAGGATCGATATCCGGAGTCTGCGCGAGGCCCGCGACCGATGAGCGGGCGATTCGAGTCCGCCACGCCGCATCCGGCGCGGGTGTTCCCGTCCCCGGAACGGGCCGCGCGGGGTCGGGACGGTCCGCCGGAGCGCGGAAGGTTGCGGGCCGCGTGGACACTGGTGCTGCTGACGACCCTGTGCGCGGAGCTCACCTTCACCGCGGTCGCCGTCCCGTTCACCTGGCTGCTCCTGCCGCTGCTGATGGTGATGTACGGCGCCGGTGTCCTCGTGGTCCGCGAGGCCGTGGTCCGGACCGGCGGCGGGTGGCCGAGCCTGGTGGCGCTCGGCCTGGCCTACCAGCTGGCCGAGGACGGACTCGGCCTCCAGGCCCTGACCAGTCCGGATATGTACGGTGCCGCCGACTGGGGGTGGCGGGCAGCCGGGGTGAACTGGACCTATTGGGAATCCCAGATCGGGGTGCACGTGGTGTTCAGTCGTGCTGCTCCCGATCATGCTCAC
>NZ_BAGJ01000226.1 GCF_000308775.1 Nocardia testacea NBRC 100365 | reverse complement strand
TGACAGCACAGTTCTTCGGCACTCGCGTCACCGTCGGGCGAGCCCACGACTGGTTGTACAACGCGCTGGCCCACTCCACCAACCTCGCCAGTGCACAGGCACCCAACCATCCTTTGCGCCCATGAATCCACCACGCTTCTCCATGCACTGGCGCCATCCCGAGACCTGCCCGCGCACAGCGCGAAGATGACCGGCGCCGGGCGCCCAGTCAGAACCACTGCCGATCCAAATTCTGGCCTCAGGGCAAGACACGAGCGTTGAACAGCCGGACTTGAGACATTGTTTTGAGCGGAGCCCAGTTCGGCCCAGTTGTTCATTAAATGATCGTTTTATGGACAGCCAGACCGAAACAGGCCCCGGCGGGCGAAAGTCCAGGTCGACCGAAATCGGCGACTGTTCAAAAAACGTGTCGTAAAGTCTGGATGTTCAAGAACGATGGATCACCCTTTTGTGTACGGTTATCGAGTGACGAAGACCGATGCGCTTGAACCGCTTTCCCTTGAGGGCGATGCCCTGGATCCGATCGGCGGGGGAGGAGCGCTGATCGGGTACGCCCGGGTGTCGACCCGGGACCAGAATCTGGATCGGCAGACCCGGGCTTTGAAGGCGGCCGGGTGCAAGAAGGTGTTCGCCGACAAGAAGTCCGGAAAGGACGCCGAGCGCGAACAGCTGTCGGCGTGCCTGGACTACATGCGCGCCGGCGACACCCTCGTCGTCGCCTCCCTGGACCGACTCGGCCGCAGCCTGCAGGACCTGATCTCGATCGTGGCGGACCTGCGCCGCCGCGGTATCGGGTTCCGGTCGCTGCACGAAGCGCTCGACACCACCACCCCCGGTGGGCGCCTGGTGTTCCATGTCTTCGCTGCGCTGGCCGAGTTCATCCGCGAGCTGATCATCGACGGCACCCACGAGGGCCTGGCTGCCGCCCGGGCCCGGGGGCAGCGGCTGGGCCGGCCGCCCGCCATGAGCGAGGAGCAGATCCGGCAGGCCCGCGCTCTGCTGACTCGACCGGATGAGTCGGTGTCCTCGATCGCGCGGCTGCTGGGGGTCTCGCGGACCACGCTGTACAAGTACCTGCCTGAACTCACCAGCGTGCGCGAATGAGCGACGCGGCCGAGGGCGATCCGATCGGCTACTTACGGCGCAGCCATAACCTCAACGCCACCGCCACGAAACCGCCGGCGGCGGCCAGTACGGTCGCGGCGGCAGGCCCGACGAGCATGACCAGCGCGACCGTCGTAAGAAGAATTGCGACCAGACCGGCCAGATCCGCCCAGGTACCGCGCTGACCGTTCCCGGATCTGGCGAAATGGGTGTGCTCAGGAGCCGAATTGTTGGCTACGCTCATTACTGCCTCGATGTTCCTTTCGCGACGGGCATTGGGTTGAAACGCTGCCTCTACCTGCTGGAACAGGTAGAGGCAGCACTCTTTTGGAGGAGCGAATCTATTGGATCACGCAGAACCCAGGGGAGGGATGCACTTAAAATCCGAACGTGTCACGAGGACTGGGAAGCCGCCAGCGAGCGGTGTTGGTCGACGTCGAGATGGAGCTGAGCCTCCGCTGGGCAGGACACGACTCGGTGGTCGACCCGGTCACGGGTGATCGCTGGGTCCGCGCCTCCCGGATCGGCTACCTGGATACGGACCCCGGGCACGGTCTTTCACGCAGTCGCGCCGATAAGGCGAGCGTGCGGCGCAGCATCCGAGCACTCGAAGCCCGCGGCCTGCTGGAAACTCGGATGCTCGACGCTTTTACCTCGCAGAGGGACTCCGAGGTATTCGACGTGGAGTACGAGATCATGCGGAGCGTCCTTGTCGCTCGCCTCACTCCAGCCGGATGGAAGTACGTCGAGGAAATACTGGAAGAATCTTGGTGATCCCGGAGCACGCACTGGCCATCCGATGTAAGAGCCGGTGAGGGTCGCTTATCGGGGCCAGCAGCGAGGGCACGGCGGACGAGTCCTGCCCCGCCCCGCAGGCGCAGGCCGGTGGCAACGCTGCTGGTGTGGCCGGTTCGGGCGCCGAGTGTGGCGACGAAGCAGCCCGATATGTCGGACCCGTAGGCCATCCTGAGGGCTGCACCACGTTGAAAGCAGGGGAAATGTCATGGGGTGGAATGCAAATGGCGAGGATGGGCTCGACTACATCGACAAGCACTATGTGCATCAGGCTTTCCTGAGGCCTGGCGACAAGCACGATTCACCGATCTGGAACACCTACATCACGCCGCTGGTGGATCCGTTCGCCGACCATCCGCACGAGTTCCGGTACTGCAGCGAGGAGGAGTTCCATGAACTCGTCCGGGACGTGTGGGCTGATGCCGGCGTCGACAACGACGTCACCATCGAGCACGAGCGGACGCTGGCCGAGGGCACCTCGGCGGCGCGGGGAAGCCGGATCGACTTCCTGGTCCACTACGACGACCTGCACCGTGTCGGGGTGGAGATCAAGTGCGCCGGGTTGTGGGCTTCCGAGGACGTGGATGTGCAGGATCAGCTCGTGCGCTATGCCGAGACCGGGGAGGTCGACACGATGCTGCTGTTGACCGCCGATCCTGATCTGGCCGAGTTCGACTGGCCGCGCAACCTCAAGGTGCCGTTGTTCATCGTCCTGGTTTCCGGTCGTCGCGGTCGGCTGTAAGAAGGGCGG
>NZ_BAGJ01000227.1 GCF_000308775.1 Nocardia testacea NBRC 100365 | reverse complement strand
GGCACAGCGGTGCGAGACAGCCGTGACCGGGCCGCGCGAACCCTGGGAGGAAGAGGAAGCCGGTCCGGTCGCACGGCTCTACGCGATGACCGGCGGCCGGGGACGCACCGCGCGCACCGAACTCACCCTCGACACCATGGTGGTCGATGTCGGCGCCGGCTTCGCGCCACGGCGGACCGATCCCGAATACGTCGATATCGTCCGGTTCTGCCGGGTCCCGCAATCGGTGGCGGAGGTCTCGGCGCAGCTGCGGATTCCGCTGGCCATGACCAAGGTGCTCGTCGGCGATCTGATCGATGACGGCCGGCTGGCCGTGCGAGCCCCCACCGAGACCCTCGGCGCCACGCCCGATCTGGGTCTGCTGCGGACCATCGCCAACAGTCTGCGGGGTGGTTGAAACCGGATCCGACGATCGCCACGGCCCGGACCTGGCACCCCTGGTTCCGAAGGATCTCCCTTTAACTTTTGTGCGGCTTCTGTCGCCGCGCTCACACCGATACCCCGAGCCCCGCTCGGTGAGACCGGTCTCCAATCGGCGCCCGGCTTTCGCTATGGTCTCCGACGAGAGCTGATGCATTGCCGGAGAAAGGCAATGCCGAGAACATTGGGTGACGCGCCGGTCACCGCGGTGTCGCACCGGCGCACGCCCGGAACGGGTTGATCTATCGTGGCTGTTCGGCGGCATCTGCCCGAGGCACTGGTGCGGGCGTTCCGTTCCGGCGCAGACGCGACTCGTGGCCGGCTGGGCATTCGGGCCCGCCTCCTGTCGATCGTGCTGATCACCAGCGTCACCCTGGTCGTCGTGGGCGTCGGCGCCGCCGGATATCTGGTCAAATCCAGTGTCATCGCGACGATCTGGGCCAACCTGATCAGCGGCACCACCACCCCGGTGATCGCGATGGTGCAGACCTTCGAAGAGGAGCGCCGGCTGTCCCTGCTGCATCTGGCGGGCGATCCGATCGCGGCCGAGCGTCTGGTCGACGCGCGGAAGCGCTCCGATATCGCCCTCGCCGCGGTGATCGCCAAGGGCGAGGCGGCCCAGCGCCTGAACCCGGACGGATCGGCCGCCGATCTCGAGACCTTCCGCCCGCTCTACAACCGGGTACCCGGTGTGCGCACCGCGATCGACTCCCGCGCGATGCCGCACGCCGAAGTGTTCGAATTCTTCAGCACCGTGATCGGCACGATTCCCAAGGCCTCACTGGTCGCGGCCCGGGTGGCGCCCGATGCCAAACTCGGTATCGCCCTCGGCTACGGCGTGGAGCCGCTGCGTGCCGCCGAGGCACTCTCGCAGGCCGATACCCTCGGTACCGTCGCCGTCACCCGCGGCGCGATCACCGCCGCGGAACTGCTCGAATTCACCCGCTACGCCGGCGAAGTCCGTTCGCAGGTGGCCTATTCCGCCACGGTGCTGACGGGCTCGCGCCTCGACCAGCTGCGGGCGATCACCGATTCCCCGGATTGGCAGCAGGTGACCGCCATGCAGGACGCGCTCATTCTGCGCGGTCCCTTCCCCGCCGGTGACGCCACCGCGGAGTCCTCCGATTCCGGCTACGACTCCGCGGAGACCGAGCCCGCTCCGCTGCCGATGACGGTGCCCGCGTGGCAAGATGCCTCGGTGCGGTTGAGCACGGCCCTGTTGAGCCTGTGGGAGAACCAGAGTCGCGATGCCCATGCCATCGCCCGCTCCGAGGGCACCGACACCGCGGGGCTCTCGCTGGCCGGCGGTATCGCCGTGCTGGTGGTGACGGCGGTGGCGCTGCTGGCCGCGCTCATCGGCGCCAACCGGTTCATCGCCCGGATGCGCCGTTTGCGCGACGATACCCTGGAACTGGCGGACGTCCGTCTGCCCGATCTCATGCGCCGCCTCGACAACGGGGCGGAGATCGATACGGCCGCGGAGGTGGCACACCTGGACTTCGGCACCGACGAACTCGGCGAGGTGGCCGACGCGTTCAACCGTGCGCAGGTCGCGGCGGTTTCCGCGGCCGTGGCCGAGGCCCGGACCCGCGCGGGTTTCCGCACGGTCTTCCTCAATATCGCCCACCGCAACCAGTTGGCCGTGCACCGCCAGCTCGCCCTGCTGGACAAGGCCGAACGGCAAGAGGAGAACGCCGACCAGCTCGAGCTCCTCTTCGAACTCGACCATCTGGCCACCCGCGCCCGGCGGCACGCCGAGAACCTCATCGTGCTGGGCGGTGAGCAGCCGGGCCGCCGCTGGCGCAAACCGGTGCCGCTGTGGGACCTGATCCGGGGCGCCGCGGCCGAGAGCCAGGACTACACCCGTATCCACACCGGCCAGATACCCGACCTGAAGATCACCGGGCCGGCCACCGCCGACCTGATCCATCTGCTCGCGGAGCTGATGGAGAACGCCACGACCTTCTCGCCGCCGGAATCCCGCGTCGAGGTGTCGGCCGCCGTCGTCGGCCGCGGCGTGGCGGTCGAGGTCGCCGACCGCGGGCTGGGTATGTCGGCGGAGGAGATCACCGAGCGCAACGGTCTGCTGGCCGAACCACCGGATTTCGGGGTGGCAGCGCTCACCGGGGAGACCCGTCTGGGTTTGTTCGTGGTGGCCACCCTGGCGGCCCGCCACGGTGTGTCGGTGCGGCTGGCGGATTCGGTCTACGGCGGGATCAAGGCCGTGGTGGTGATCCCGGCCGCGCTCATAGAAACCGGCGGCACCACCGAGCCGCCCGCCGAGCCCGCCTACGCCGCGGCGACCACCGCCGCTTCTCCCGGCACCGCGGCCGGCGACAGCGCCGCTCCGCGGCCGCAGACCGACTCCGCGCCGTCGGTCGCTCACGCACCCGGTGACGGCACCCGTCCCGCGCTCCCGCGCCGACGTCGGCAGCAGGCCGAGCCGGAGGCCACGGAAACGCCGGTCACCGAGGAGGCCCCGCGGGCGCGCACACCGGAACAGGCTCGCAATCTGATGGCCGCCATCGAAGGCGGCACCCGGTCCGGACGCCACCCGCGTCCCGATCCGACCGCGGCCGATCGGCCCCGACAGGAAGGCGACGATGACAA
>NZ_BAGJ01000228.1 GCF_000308775.1 Nocardia testacea NBRC 100365 | reverse complement strand
GCCCGGCCGGTGCTCGGTGGCACCGGTTGTCATGGGCGCTTCCCGGCCGAGGGTGCTCGTGTCCTCCGAGAGCGGAGTCCGCGCCTCCGGGAGGGGGTGCTCCACAGGGGCGGAGGCTGCCGCGGGGGCCGGCGCGGACGAGGCGGCGGTACCGGCCGGCTCGACGTGCTTGGCGGCCGCCGCGTCCGCCTGCACCAGTAATGCGATCGTCTGCGCGCCACCGGCCGCGTCCCGCACGCCGCGGCGCATCGCCTCGCCGGCATGCCCTCCGACCGTGCCCAGTCTGGTGGCCAACTCTCCGGTGACGGAGTCCACGGATGCGCCGTCCTCGGTCATCGTCACCGCCTCACTTCACCATCGGGCCCGGTAGTGGCGGCCGCAGCCGCTGTACCGCGCACGAAACCTCATACCGCCGACGCGAATCGACTCGGCCTCTCGGCCGTGGGTCCGGACACCACACGACATCCGACACGTAACCACCGTTACTCCCCACCGCTACCACCGGGATTGGGAAGGCATATTCGCGCAGCGTATTTCACCCGCGGCACGCGGGCCACGAGCGCGCCGGGACCTCGCTACGAGTACGACGCGACTCCCACCGGGCCGGTACCCAGGCACACCACCGTTCCAGGGGTCGTGTTCCGGATGATCAATGCCGAGCCGCTGCCGACGATTCGCACATACACGGTGTTCAGTCCGGCCCGTACCGGCGCCTCGACCCGGTCACCGCGCTCGAGACCCACGCTGAGCATCGCGTCGCGATCCGCGAAATAATTGAGCTGGGCGGTCCACTCGTGCGCGAGCATCGGGCCGTCGAGGGGGACCCGGACCGACAGGTCTGCACCGGTCATACGGTAACCGCAGCCCGGTTCGGGACCGGGCCGGATCCCGCGGTTCCACCAGACTTGGGCGTCGGCGAGTTCACCGGAATCGGTGATCATGCGCAGGTGGTCGGTGGCGGCGGCGAAGGCGCCGGGCGGCGCGATCGACGAGAGCACCCGGCCGGCCTCGTTCTCGGGATAGGCCGTCGGATTGAGCACGTTCCACGGCACCTCCTGGGCGAGCAGAGGAGACCCGTCCCACCGCGCGAGTTCGGATTTCACCGTGGTCACATATGCTTTCGTCGGCCCTTCCGACCAGCTGCGAGTGAACGTGAAGGTGGACCAGAGGCTGCTCAGCGCGAACACCGCCACCAAGACGGTCGCCGGGACGGGCCCGCGCCACCGGCTGCTCCGCACGTCCTCCGGCGCGTGTCCACGCGGTGCTCCGCCCGGCGCACGGTCACGCGCGAATGCCCGCACGATCAGCGCGCCCGCGGCGGCGAGGACCACCGCCGCATCGGCCAGATAGCGCAGCGACATCATGAGCTCGTCGACGGTATTGGGCCCCGCCCGCATCAGGACCACCGGAATCTGCACCGCGGGTACGTAGGCCAGCGCCGCCACCCACACCGGCCAGACCACGCGCCGGGCTCGGACGGTCAGCAGTATCCCGGCGGCCAGCAGCGCCCACGCCGCCCAGACCGCCCAGCCCGGAGCGACCGCCCACGGCGCCGACGGCACCCACCGTTCCCAGCCCCACGGCCCGCCCAGCAGTGCGGTCACCACGCCGGCCCAGGCGGCGCGGGGCAGCATATGGGCCAGGTCGGCCGAGCCGCCCTCGCCGCTGGAGAGCCCGACCGCCGCCAGGTAGAACACCGCCCACAGCGCGAGGACCGCGGCGGCACCGGCCCACAACGCCGCACCGCGTCGCAGTACCTCCGGCACGGCCGGGCGGCGCCCGTCGACGTAACGCCGCAGCAATACCACGGCGAAGGCCACGAACGGCACCACGACCGCTTTTTCGAAGAACAGCAACCCCACCGTCGTGACCAGGACTCCCGAGATCGCGTATCGGCGGCGGCCGGTCCGGTCCAGCAGCACCGCGTCGCCCACCACCCAGGCGAGCGCGAACTGGAGCGGTAGAGCGTTCAGCGCCGCCGACCACCAGGCGAAGGCCGGCAGGGTCAGGGGCGAGAACAGGTAGAACGCCAGCGGGAGCAGCAATGCCAGGCGCCGCCCGACCAGCACCAGCAGCATGCGCAGCACCGCGAGCGAGGCCGCCAGCTGGCCGGCCAGCAGCACGGCCGCCGCCACTCCCCAGTTCAGCGGGGCGACGGCGGTGACCAGCCAGGACAGCGCGAACGCCAGCGGCATGAAATGGCCGTCGTGATCGTGCAGCAGCAGATCACCGGACAGCAGGGGCAGCGTCCCGGCCCGGCCCGCCAGGATCAGATCGTCCCAATAGAAGTATCCGTTCGCGGTCACCCACGCGCGGACCGCCGATTGCGCCGCGATCAACCCCGCCGCCGACCACAACACGACGACGCCGGGAGCCCGGAGCCGGCGCCACAGCGCGGCCCGTGCGCGCGCCGGCACGACCGCCCGGCTCCGGATAGACGTTCGCTCCGGTGTGAGTGCCGGAGCGGTTCCCATGTCGACCCACCCTACAAGCGACCCGGCCGGAGCACCGTGCGCACGGTGCTCCGGCCGGGTCGGCGACGCTTCTCCATGTGCGGCGTCCTATTTGTCGGCCTCGGCGCTCTGTTCGGCGTCCACGCCGAGGTCGTATTCGCTCAGGTCCACGGCATCGGTGCGTTCGTCCCCGATATCCAGCAATTGCGCCACGGCGTCGGAATCACCGTGCGCGGCCCGTTCGCGCAATTCGGTCAGGTTCGGCTCGCGATGGCCGGACCGTTCGGGCTCATACATACTGCGCACCTTCCCTGGATGTTCGGCGCCGAGCCAGCGGCTCGTACGCTCCGGAATCCGAGCTTAGGTGCGTTGCCGGATCGCCGCCGAATCCGCGGCGGGATCCCTGCGGTCAGCCGAGCGCGGTCAGCCCGGGCCCGGTGTACAACGGCAGGTCACCGGTGGTTCGGATACCCGGTTCGGCGGCCACCACGGCGGGTATGGCGTTGACCACCCGGCCCACACCGGCCAGGATCGCCGCGTAGTTGTGGTCACCGTGACGACTGGACGGACAGATGTCCACCGCGTACGAGGGTTCGCCGGTGATCTCCACCCGGTAGGAGCCGCCGGGCTGCGCGGGTCGCGCCCAGTCCGGCCGCAGATCGTCGCGCAGCCGGGTGATGTGCTCGACCACGATGGCGGCCCGGCCCGCCACATGCCCGGTGATCTCGAACCGCAGCGCGGCCTGTGTGCCCGCGGGCACCTCGCCCACCGCGACCCGGAAGCTTTCCGGGGCCGGCTCACGCTCGTAGGTCTCGGTGATCTCGTCGATCTGCACACCGAGCCCGGCCGCGAGCGCCCGCATCCCCGCACCCCACGCGATACCGAGCACACCCGGTTGCAGCAGCATCGGCGTCCGATCGAGGGGTGTGCCGAACCCCATCACATCGAACATGACCGTCGAGCCGTCATAGGTGGCATAGTCCGCCAGTTCCAGGCAGCGCACCTGTTCGATCTGCCGGCAGGTGGAAGCCAGTGCGAAAGGGATCAGGTCGTTGACGAATCCGGGGTGACCCGTTCGACG
>NZ_BAGJ01000229.1 GCF_000308775.1 Nocardia testacea NBRC 100365 | reverse complement strand
CTGAGGAGATCCTCGACTCCCTCGCCCGATATATCCAACGGATTTCAGGCGCGGAACAATAGGTGTTGCGGGTCATGACGTTGGTGGCATGTAGGGGTCGCGCCGTGGTGTTATCGTTGCCGGGTGATCGATATTCGACAGGCATGGTGGTGGCTGCTCCAGCAGCCCGTCTAACCATGTCCGCGGGCTGTACGCAGCCCGCATGTCATCTGACCTGAACGAGGTATGTACAGCCCCTGACCATCCAGGAGCTGTACATTGAACACCTTCTCTGCCGCTGTCGAGCGCAGCAACACGTTGCGTGCCGCAGTCACCGAGCACCCCGGCCGGTACCGCATCCTCACCGGCGAACGCCCCACCGGGCCTCTGCATTTGGGCCACTACTTCGGGACCATCTCCGAAAGGGTGCGGCTGCACCGTCTGGGCGTGGACACGTTCGTGATCCTCGCCGACTATCAGATCATCACCGACCGTGACGCGATCGGGCAGGTCCGGGAGAACGTCTACAGCGCCGTGCTGGATTATCTGGCTGCTGGCATCGACCCCAACCGGGCGACCATCTTCACTCACTCGTCGGTCCCGGCGCTGAACCAGCTCCTGCTGCCGTTCCTGAGCCTGGTGACCGAGGCCGAACTCCACCGCAATCCCACCGTCAGAGCGGAACATGTCGCGTCCGGTCGTGCCTTGAGCGGACTGCTGCTGACCTACCCGGTCCACCAGGCCGCCGACATCCTGTTCTGCAAGGGGAACCTGGTCCCCGTGGGAAAGGACAACCTGCCGCACGTCGAGCTGACCCGGGTGATCGCGCGGCGCTTCAACGAACGCTATGGCGCGGTGTTCCCCGAACCGCAGGCACTGCTCACCTCGGCACCGGAAGTTCCCGGTCTCGACGGGCGAAAGATGTCCAAGAGCTACGGCAACGCGATCGCATTGTCGATGACCGCCGACGAAACGGCGGCCCTGATCCGCCGGGCCCCGACCGACTCCCAGCGACTCATCACATTCGATCCTGTCAATCGTCCCGGCGTGTCCGCGCTGCTGACCACGGCCGCATTGTGTTCCGGCCGCGATGAAAGAGACCTGGCCGATGACATCGGCGACGCCGGGGCCGGGGCGCTGAAGAAGCTCACCACCGACTCGGTCAACGAGTTCCTCGCCCCACACCGTCAACGCCGCACCGACTTCGCGCGCGACCCTGAATTCGTGTGCAGTGTTCTGCGGCACGGGAACCGCCGCGCCAACGTGGAGGCAACCCGCACCCTTGAGGAAGTGCACGCTGTGATGGGAACCGCGTACTGATGCCTGCCACACGGATACGAGATTTCTTACTCACTCCGAGACTGCGCCGATGACTCACTGAAACGCGCCGCTGTCCGTCGAAGGCCGTCGCCGGCTCGTGCAGCGTTGTCAGAGTCGCCCTATCTCGCACATCACCGCTGAAATGGGTATTTCACGAGCGTGTGCCAGTAACGGGGTGGCCCGCTACCGGGAGTTCGGAGAGCCCGGCCTGCTCGACCGGCCCAGCGTGCCGCACCGCCAACCAACCGCCACTCCGGTCGAAGTAGTCGCCCAGATCGAGACGCTGCGGCGCGAGAAGAAGTGGTCGGCCCGGCGCAACGCCCTCGCACTCGCCAACGACGGCATCGCCATCTCGGTGCGGACCGTCAGCCGGCACCTGGCCCACCTCGGGTTGAATCAGCGTAGGTTCCTCGACCCGTCCGGTGAGAGCAACCGCGCACGACGACGGATCATCGCCCGCTGGCCCGGCCACATGGTCCGCGTCGACATCAAGAAGGTCGGCCGCATCCCCGGCGGCGGCGGTTGGCGAGCCCACGGCCGCGGCAGCGAACTTGCCAAGAAGGTCGGCCGGGCAAAGACCGCCGGCGCCCGCGCCGGATACGTATATCTGCACTCGGCGATCGACGGATTCTCCCGGCTGGCCTACACCGAAGCTCTTACTGACGAGAAAGCTTGAGGCTCCCCCCGGGTAGTGGACACCGAGTTATCAGGATCGTTGATCCTGCGGAAGGATGTCTGCTGTGTCTCGGAAACGTCGGTCGTTCACGACCGAGGACAAGGTCGAGGCTGCTCATCGGGTGATCGATTCCGGTCGCACGGTCGCCGAGGTCTCGAGAGAGCTCGGCGTGCACGAGAGTCTGCTGGGCCGGTGGGTTGCTGATGAACGCCGTCGCATGGAAGCGGCTGCGGTGCATCGTGAACAGCCGTTGTCCGGTGCGGAGCGGGCGGAGTTGCTGCGGTTGCGCAAGCAGGTCGCCGAGCAGGACAAAGACATCGCGTTCCTGAAAAAAGCTTCGGCGTACTTTGCCGCGATGCAGCAGAACCGGCCCGGTTCGAGCTGATGGCAGAGTGCGCCGCTGCTGATGCGTTCACCGGCGCTGCTGGTGAGGACGTCGCGCGGATGGCGCGATTGTTGAATGTGTCGAGGTCGGGGTACTACGAGTACCGGAAACGCTGCCGGTCGCCGGTGTTGACACCCGCGGCGCAGCGCCGGGCGGACCTGGCAGTCAAGATCGTGGCCCATCACCGTGAATCCGACGGCACCTACGGTGCCCCACGAATCACCGCCGATCTACGCGAGGCCGGTGAGAAGGTCACCGAGAAGACCGTCGCCAAGATCATGGCCTCTATCGGAATCGAGGGGATCAGCCCCCGCACCTTCAAGGTCACGACCACGGTGGTCGACCCGGGTGCGTCGTTCTCGCCGGATCTGGTCGGCCGCCGGTTCGACCAGGGCCGGCTCGACGCGGTATGGACGAGCGATATCACCTACCTGAACTGCGGGGAAGCAGACATGTATTTGTGCGCGATCAAGGATGAGCACTCCAAACGGGTGCTGGGCTGGTCGGTGGCCGACCATATGCGCACCGAACTGGTCACCGACACCCTCGACATGGCGGTCGCGGCACGCGGCGGACGTGGCCGCGGAATCGTTCTACATGCCGATCGCGGCAGTCAATACACCGCTTCGGCCATGGCAGCGGCCTGCCGTCGTCATGGCCTGCACCGGTCGATGGGCGCTACCGGGATCTGCTGGGACAACGCCGGCACGCCGTGGGTCCGCAGGATCGTGCGCAGTGTTTCACGACTGATATCGGCGATCTTGCTGGTGACCAGCATGTCTCGTAGTTTCGACAGACTCCATGTCGAGAACGGCCGACCGAGATCGCGGGGGCAGCACCGGGCGATGCAGGCGATACGTTCACGCGTCGCCCGATCGACCTTGCTCGGCCTGCGCCGCTCCATTTTGGGTCCAAGGCTTCGAACCCCCGTTCGTTGAAGTCGTGGATCACCTGCCGCACGTATGCTTCCATGACCTGCATCAGCCGGGCTATCGCCGGGACCGGCTGATGGTGCGCGGAAGCCATCAACACGATCGCACGCCGCGTTCTGATCGGCTGCCGGCTCGTTTTGGTGATCTTCTGCAGTCTGCGTCCCTCGTCCGGGGCCAGCTCCCGCACGAATACTTCCGGTTTCCGGGCCATCGACACCACCTCCACCGGCAGCATCACCGCCGACGAGCAAAGGATCAAACCGACACCCGGATTACCGACGCAACCTAACTGGACGAGGCACTAGA
>NZ_BAGJ01000230.1 GCF_000308775.1 Nocardia testacea NBRC 100365 | reverse complement strand
CTCGCGCCGGGCCGAGGGCGGCGGCGGCGAGCTGCCGCGCCGGCTGGCCGCCGCCCCGGCCGACAAACAGGACGCGCTCGTCCTGGATTTCGTGCGCGACCAGGTCGCGGCCGTACTGGGTTATGCCACGGGAGCGCTCATCGAGGTCGACAAGCCCTTCAGCGAACTGGGCTTCGATTCGCTGGGCTCGGTGGAATTCCGCAACCGGCTGGGCAAGGCGACCGGACTGCGCCTGCCCTCGACCCTGGCCTTCGACTATCCGACCGCCGCCGCGATCGCCGGCTTCGTCCGCGCCGAACTCGCCGGCGCCGCCCCGGCCGACCGGACGGCCCGGCGCCGGACGCGTGCCGACGAACCCATCGCCATCGTGGGTATGGCCTGCCGTTACCCCGGCGGCGTCGAATCTCCCGACCAGCTCTGGGAGCTCGTGGCGTCCGGGCGGGACGCGATCACCGGGTTCCCCGCCGACCGCGGCTGGGATCTGGAGCGGCTCTTCGACCCGGACCCGGCGCACCCGGGCACGTCCTATGTGCGTGAGGGCGGTTTCCTGCTGGACGCGGCGGATTTCGATGCCGGATTCTTCGGTATCGGCCCGCGCGAGGCGGTCGCGATGGACCCGCAGCAGCGGTTACTGCTCGAAGTGTCCTGGGAGGCACTGGAACACGCGGGTATCGACCCGGTGTCGCTGCGTGGCAGCGATACCGGTGTCTACACCGGCGTGATGTATCAGGATTACGACGCCCTGACCCGCCGGGCCGGGCCCGAGATGGAGGGCTATATCGCGACGGGCGCGGCGGGCAGTGTGGTGTCGGGCCGGGTGTCCTACGCCCTGGGCCTGGAGGGACCGGCGGTGACCATGGACACCGCCTGTTCCTCGTCGCTGGTGGCACTGCACACCGCCTGCCGCGCGCTGCGCGCCGGCGAGAGCACGCTGGCGCTGGTGGGCGGGGCGACGGTCATGTCGACACCTTCGGTGTTCGTCGACTTCTCCCGGCAGCGCGGCCTGGCCGCCGACGGCCGGTGCAAATCCTTCTCGGCCGCGGCCGACGGGGTCGCGTGGGCCGAGGGCGCGGGAGTCCTGGTGCTGGAACGCCTGTCCGACGCCCAGCGCGCGGGTCATCGAATCCTCGCGGTGGTGCGCGGTTCGGCGGTGAACCAGGACGGTGCCAGCAACGGGCTGACCGCGCCGAACGGACCCTCGCAGGAACGGGTCATCGCGGCCGCGCTGGCCGACGCCGGATTGGCGCCGGTGGACGTGGACGCCGTGGAGGCCCACGGTACGGGCACCGCGCTCGGTGATCCGATCGAGGCGCGGGCACTGCTCACCGCCTACGGCCGGCAGCGTTCCGAGCCGCTGCGGATCGGCTCGCTGAAATCGAATATCGGCCACACCCAGGCCGCGGCGGGTGTCGGCGGCATCATCAAGATGGTGCAGGCCCTGCGGCACGAAGAACTGCCCCGGACCCTGCACGTGGACGCTCTGTCCCCGCATGTGGATTGGTCGGCGGGTGCGGTGGAGGTACTCACCGAGGCCCGGGACTGGCCCGCGACGCCCGGCCGGGTACGCCGGGCCGGGGTGTCGTCGTTCGGGATCAGCGGGACCAACGCGCACGTGATCATCGAGGAGGCACCCACCGCGCCGGGTACACGGCCGGGCACCGGTGCCGGCCCCGCGGGTACGGAACCGCTCGACATTCCCGTGGTACCGCTGCGGATCTCCGGGAAAACCGACGAGGCGCTGCGGGCGCAGGCGCAGCGGTTGCGGGACTGGCTGGCGGACCGGCCGGAAGCGGATTCCTGGGCGGTGGCGCGGTCGCTGCTGGATTCGCGGGCTCTGCTGAACCGGCGTGCGGTGGTCCTCGGTGGCGACCGCGCCGAACTGCTGGCGGGCCTGGCCGCGCTGGCCTCCGGCGCCGGCGGCCCGGGTGTGGTGTCCGGTGGGCCGGTGCCGGGTCAGACGGCGTTCCTGTTCACCGGCCAGGGTGCGCAGCGGGCCGGGATGGGCCGGGAACTGTACGAGGTGTTCCCGGTGTTCGCGGCGGCGTTGGACGAGGTGTGTGCGGAGTTCGATCCGTTGCTGGGGCGGTCGTTGCGGGAGGTGATGTTCACCGACCCCGACGGCGTGCTGGACCGCACCGAATTCACCCAGCCGGCGCTGTTCGCCTTCGAAGTCGCGCTCTTCCGGCTGCTGGAGTCCTTCGGAGTGGTGCCGGACCTGGTCACCGGGCATTCGATCGGTGAACTGGCGGCGGCGTACGTGGCCGGGGTGTGGTCGCTGCCGGACGCCTGTGCGCTGGTGGCGGCGCGGGGCCGGTTGATGGGCGCCCTGCCGGAGGGCGGCGCCATGGTGGCCGTGGCGGTGACCGAGACCGAGGCGACCGAGGTGGCGTTCGGCTACCTCGGCCGGGTGTCGATCGCGGCGTTGAACGGGCCGTCCTCGGTGGTGTTCTCCGGGGAGGAGGACGCGATCGAGGAGATCGCCCAGCGGTTCACCGACGAGGGGGTGCGCACGTCGCGGCTGCGCGTCAGCCATGCCTTCCATTCCGAACTCATGGAACCGATGCTCGACGAATTCCGGGAAGTGGCCCGGAGCCTGACCTATCGGGAGCCGCTGCTGCCGGTGGTTTCCGGACTCACCGGCGGGCTCAGCGCGGCCGAACTCACCGACCCCGGGCACTGGGTGGACCAGGTCCGCGAATGCGTGCGGTTCGCGCCTGGGGTGGACGCGCTGGTCGAGGCCGGGGCGCGGACCTTCGTCGAGGTGGGCCCCGACGCGGTGCTGACCGCGATGACCCGGGAGTGCCTGGCCGAGCAGCCGGATGTCGAAGCCAGGTCGGTGGTGGCCGCCTCGGTGCGGCGAGCAGCCGGCGAGGTGCGCGGACTGGTCTCCGTGCTCGCGCAGGTGTCGGTGGCGGGCGGCCCGGTGCGGTGGGCGCCACTGTTCGCCGGACGGCCCGGCCACCGGGTCGATCTGCCCACCTACGCGTTCCGGCGACAGCGGTACTGGCCGCAACCGGCCCCCGAACCGGCGACCGGTTCGTTCGGCCACCCGCTGCTCACCGCCGCGGTACCGCGCGCGGCACAGGACGAGTGGCTGTTCACCGGCCTCCTGTCGCTGCGCACCCATCCGTGGCTCGCCGACCATTCGGTACTCGGCTCGGTGCTGCTGCCCGGGACCGCGTTCGTGGAGATGATCGCGGCCGCCGGTTCGCGGCTGGGCCTGGATACGGTCGAGGAACTGGTCCTGGCCGCGCCGCTGGTGTTCGCCGGGAACACGGAGGTGGACGTCCAGGCGGGCCTGGCGGTGCCCGACGGCACCGGCCGGCGCACCTTCGAGATCCATTCCCGCCCGGCCGATACCGGCGCGGCCCCCGCCGCGACCCCCTGGGTGCTACACGCGAGCGGGGTGCTGGCCGCCGGGACCGAACCCGATACGGGGTGGCACGAGCAGGCGTGGCCGCCGCAGGGTGCCCAACGCACGGACGATTCCGCGTTCTACGACCGTCTCGCGGCGCGCGGCTTCGACTACGGCCCGGCCTTCCGGGGTGTCACCGCGCTGTGGCAGCGGGAGACCGAGATCTTCGCCGAGATCTCCCTCGACGAGACCGCGAGCGGTCCGGTCGCCGGGTTCGGTGTGCACCCGGCACTGCTGGACTCCTGCCTGCACGCGGCGTTGGAGGGGTTGACCGGCGAAGTAGCGGAAGGCCAGGTCCCGCTGCCCTTCTCGTTCGCCGGAGTGCGGCTCGGCCGCCGGGGCGCGGCGGCCGCGCGGGCCCGTATCGTCGCGCACGGCGACGGGCGGATCGGGATCGATATCGCCGACAGCACGGGAGAATTCGTGGCGTCGGTCGCGTCGGTCACCGCGCGCGGCGTGACGCCGGAGGCGC
>NZ_BAGJ01000231.1 GCF_000308775.1 Nocardia testacea NBRC 100365 | reverse complement strand
CCTCCGCACCGGTGTCACCAACGTTATGGCCTCATACAACTAGTCAGACCGCCTGTTGAGAAGGCACTGAACAGGATCGGAGTTATCTTCGCCGAAGGCCTCAGTCAGCTCGGCGCCTAAGTTTCCTCCGAGAATCACCATTTGGGGATCGATGCTGCACTCGGCATCGACATATTGTCAGTCATCCTGGTTAGCCTTCGGCATACATCGAGTTGCATCAAGCCACGAGGAGATTCTCATGACGCTCTACGTGAACGGAGCCTGGAAGGGATGGCACGGGCGTACGGTTGTCCAGCTGACGGACTTCTCGAAATGGCGCCAGGACGAGTACCTTTATGAGTATTTCTACGCCTACAGACCGAAGGCCGAGATCACCGATGGGAAGATGCTGGTCGAAGGGATGAGTCGAGCTGTGCGAGTGCGGAGAGTATTCGGAGACTCCTGACGCTGGCGGCAGCTCGCGCCTTGGTCGACCAGGTCATCCCGGGTGCATGCTGGGCAAGGATGGATTGATTCTGGTCACCTGCATCCTGCTGAGCATAAGAGGGTCTTACGTGGGTGTAATTCGTTGTCCGGCATGATGTGACCCGTGGTCGACAGGCTTGCCCAGCGGCTGGCCCCGGATGCGTTGTGGGACATCGTGAAACCGCTGCTACCCGAGTTCGCGCCCAGACCGCAGGGCGGTGGGACCGCGCCGGTGGACGAGCGGGCAGTGTTCACTGCTGTGGTGTTCGTGTTGACCAGCGGGTGTGCTTGGCATCTGCCGCCGTCGTTCGGAGTGAGTGTCCCGACCGCGCATCGCCGGTTCATGGTGTGGGCCGATACCGGAGTGTTCGACGCGCTGCACCGGGAGATACTCGACCGGCTCGGAGCCGCCGGCGATCTCAACTGGAGCGCAGCGATCCTGGACGCAGCCAGCGTGCGGGCGAAAAAAGGGGATCGCTGATCGGTCGCAGTCCGGTCGATCGCGGCAAGAAAGGCTCCAAGATCCACGTCATCTCGGACGCGGACGGGATGCCGCTGGTCACCGGTGTCACCGCCGCGAACACTCACGATTCGGTGATGCCGCAACCGATGGTCGCCTCGATTCCGAAAGTCCGGTCGGTCCGTGGCCCTCGTCGAGGAAACCCGCCAAACTGCGGGCGGACAAAGGCTACGACTACGACGTCCACCGCCGCTGGCTCCGCACCCGTGGCATCGTGCCCCGCATCGCCCGCCGCGGGATCGAGGATCCCACGAGACTGGGCAGGCATCGATGGAAGATCGAACGCACCATCGCATGGTTGACCGGATACCGGCGGCTGACGATCCGCTACGAACGCCACGGCCGACTCTTCGCAGCATTTCTCCAACTCGCCGCAGCTCTCACCTGCTACAAGAAGCTCCCCACATAAGACACCCTCCAAGGCCTGCGGGGGTCGCGGGCGAGGTTGGAGCAGCTCGGCCGGGCGATAGCGACACCGTCGCTGGACTCCTCGTGATTCTACCGAGGCAACTCCTCGAATGACCTCGTCAAGAACTAGTTTCGGCTAGATTGGTGCTGGTCGGTTACGGCCCATTCGCGTAGGGGAGGTCCGCAGCGATGGATCCGGTGACATTGATTGCTGCTGCACTGGTTGCGGGTGCCGCAGCGGGAGCCAATGGGGCCTATGGCCGTGCATTGACTGCTTCCTATCAGGCGCTCCGGGCCTTGCTTGCGCGTCGTTACGCCCAGATCGAGGACGAAGCGAGCAAGGCAGAGGATGACCCATACGCACAGGGACTGCGCCAGCGCCTGGCACAAAAACTCGGTGAGGCTGGAGCTGGTGGCGATCAGGAAGTAGTAGCTGCGGCGGAGGCGTTGCTGCGGGTGGTCGGGGAACAGACTCCGCGCGCCGCGGACATAGCGGGTGTGCGTTTGGAGCGAGTGAGGGCTGGCAACGATCTCCAAATCAGCGATATCGCGTCAGCTGGCGTAGGTGTGCGTGCTTCTGATTCGTTCGCGGACCGTTCCATAACTATCAGCGGGGTGAGAGTCGGTGGCGATATCTCCATCCAGAAATCTGTGGTTGCTGATTCGGAGCGCATCTTCGGCCTGGAGCACCCTGATACTCTTGCTTCTCGCAATAATCTTGCCACCGCCTACGAATCGGCGGGTCGATTGAGTGAGGCTATCCCCCTCTTCGAATCTGTGGTTGCTGATTCGGAGCGCATCTTCGGCCTGGAGCACCCTGATACTCTTGCTTCTCGCAATAATCTTGCCACCGCCTACCAGTCGGCGGGTCGATTGAGTGAGGCTATCCCTCTCTTTGAGCAAATCCTGAGAATTCGTGAATCTGTGCTTGGATTTACCCACCCCGACACATTGAAGTCGCGCAATAATCTTGCCTTTGCTTACGCATCGGCGGGTCAGGTCAATATGGCGGTACCGCTTTACGAACAGAACCTCACCGACCGCGAACAGATCCTCGGCCCAGACCACCCCGATACTTTGGTTTCCCGCAGCAACCTGGCGTTTGTCTTCCAGTCGCTGGGGCGACCGACCGAAGCACTCGCGCTCACGGAACGAAACCTAGCGGACTCGGAGCGGATCCTGGGCACCGAGCATCCTCAAACCTTGACCTCCCGCAGCAACCTCGCTCACGTCTACGCGGAAGTCGGTCGTCCCGCGGAAGCGATCCCGTTACTGGAGCGGACCGTCGCGGACTCGGAGCGGATCCTGGGCACCGAGCATCCTCAAACCTTGACCTCCCGCAGCAGCCTCGCTCACGTCTACGCGGAAGTCGGTCGTCCCGCGGAAGCTCTGCTGCTCTATGAAAGGCTGCTCGCGGCCCGTGAACGGGTGCTCGGCACCGACCATCCCGACACGCTTAGTACCCGTAATAACCTCGCTGGTCTGCGCAGCGACACCGGCGATTTTCGCGGTGCTATCGCAGAATTTGCAGGGCTGCTTTCTGATCAGCGCAGAATACTTGGCCCCGAGCACGCCAGCACACTGACGACTTCTAATAATCTCGCGGCCGCCTATCGCGCATCGGGAGACCTGGAGATGGCGGTCCAGATTCTGGAGCAGACTCTTGCCACCGCAAATTCTGTGCTGGGGGCCAATTCTCAAGTTACTCAGATCGTGCGCGATAACCTTGCGCGCGCACGGGATGCGGTGGCCTGATGGGCAAGCACGAAGACGAGATCTTCCTGATCATGCTTCGTCAGCTCGACATAATTGAGCTTCAACTACAGGGAAATCCGATAGCCAGCAGGGAGAATCCCGTTATACAACGAATCACAGCGATCATCAAGAATGAGAACAATGATAGGAGCATTGTGGGAGATCAGTACACCGTCGGTCAAGCCGGGGCTGTTGGACCGAGATCACAGGCTGCACATATGTCGTTTCATCAAGAAAACCACCAGGAATTCCAAAAGATAGACCTCGCTGCGCTAGCCGAGGAGTTGGATCTTGTGCGCCGTCACCTGCGCACGACGTCGACTGGAACTGTCGAAGAAGACGTCGCCTTGTCCGAGGTTGGGCACGCTCAGATTGCCGCCCGGGAAGGTGATCGCGACAAGGCGATGGGCCATCTCGCCATGGCAGGTCAATGGGTGCTGGGTGCAGCCACCGCAATTGGCACCGAGGTAGCGATTGCGGCTGCCCAGGCAGCCATCGGCCTCTAATGGCGCCGTAGAGGCGGTTGACATTATTTGGCCGTTTGAGGTCTACGTCTTCGTCCCGAACGAAGACGTAGACCAAGCCGTGGCATCCGACCAGGTCCAGCGCCAAATTCCCCGCTCCGGCCGATGATCACGAACTTGGTCCCAATCATCCTCCGGCCCGACCACCCCGGATCGGTGCCAGTGGTCGCGGTCGTCGTTCAAATCGTTTCCGCGGTCTAAGGTGTCGGGACCTACGCGGGCTTGTCGATACGGGCGTGGTGCCGTGTGCCGTTACCCGGTACCAGGTAACGGCCTCCACGGCTGGAATCCCGGACGGAAACCTCAATTAGGCGAGCCAGGCGCATCGGCGGCGCTGCGCGCCGCCGATTTGCGGCACGCACGAGTTGGGGGCAGTGGATGTGGGGTCGACGATTTCCAGATACCGTCAGCGTTTCCGCAGGTCGATCTCTGTGGATAGCCGCTGTATCCCCCTCCGGACACTTTTTCGACCATCTGACCTGCGATTTACGCAGATTCTATGAATCTTTTTTGACATATCCGTAGGTCAGGACAGTGTGTAGGTGTTAGC
>NZ_BAGJ01000232.1 GCF_000308775.1 Nocardia testacea NBRC 100365 | reverse complement strand
TGGAGGCCGAGCAGCCGCAACTGGCCGCGGAAATGGAAGCGAAATTCAAGGAAGGCCAGGCGCAGTGACCAATGCTGGGCGGCCTCACCCCTCGCCCAGGTGGTGAGCTGGTGATTGCCGACCCACAATTGAATCCCGCCGCAGTCGAGCTCGGCAGCTTCTTCCGACAGACGCCAGAGGCTGTATGGCGGGCGTTGACGGAGCCGGATCTACTGGAGAGGTGGTTGCTTCGGCCGGCCGGGTTCGCCGCCGAGGCCGGAACCCGCTTCCGTTTCACCAGCCCGCACTCGGCGAACCACGAGATCCTCTGCGAAGTGTTGGCGGCCCGACCGTGTGAGCAGTTGACCTACAGCTGGCTGTATCCGCAGGCCACATATCCCGCCTCCTGGATTGTCGACTGGACGCTGCGACCGCAGGGGCTGGGCACGCGACTTCTGCTGATGCAGACAGGGTTCGACATCGAAGACCGTCAACAGAAGATGGTACGCAACGCTACCGAGCGCAGATGGAAACGAGTCGTCCTGCCACGGCTCGGTGAGGTGATCCACCACTGACTCAGGTCGCTCCGATCGCACCCGTTCATCAAAGGGACTTGTTGGGCAGTCGCCCGGGACGTCGGTGCGTGCCGCCTTGGGCGGGTGGGCGGTGGTCGATCGGTTCCGCAGGGTCGGTGTGTCTGCTCGGCTTCCCGGGGTGGTGGTCGTATCGTGCGGCTGACCAGGCGGGTGGATCGGAGGGAAGGGGAGCTGTCATCACTCACGATGCGTCGGAGAAGGTGTGGGAGCCGAGTGGGGGCAAGATCGGGCAGGCCTATATCTATCTGCTGGTCGATGACCAGGTGATGAGCTCTCGCCCGCGGCTGCTGGCCGCGGGGCGGAGGTGAGGGTCTGATGCGACCGGCGTCCGATCCGTCCGAAGGCCTGCGGGCGACCGGCACACGGGAGATCGCCGTGCGCGGCCGGCGAGCCCGCTACCTCGATGAGGGGACCGGGGTCCCCACGCTTCTGATCCACGGGATCAATCGCAGCCTCGAGGACTGGATCGAACAGCACCGGTTGCTCGCCGGCCGCGGGCTCCGGGTCATCAGCATGGATCTGGCCGGGTACGGAGAATCCGCCCCCCTGAGCGAGCCCTACAGTATTCCCGCGCTTGCGGCGTTCGTCGCGGACTTCTTGGACGCCGTGGGAATCGCGGAGCCGGCTCACGTGGTGGGCAACTCATTGGGAGGTGCCGTCGCCATGCAACTGTTCGCGCAGGCCCCCGATCGGGTTCGCTCGCTGATCCTCGCCGCCCCCGCCGGATTCGGCCGAGAAGTCGCCCTTACAGTGCGGATACTGTCGATCCCGCCGCTGGGCCGGCTGATAATGCGCAGGTGGAGTCCGAGCGCTGCGCGGCGCCTGGAGAAGTCGCTCTTCCACGACACCGCGATGGTGACCGAAGAGCGGATCCAGCTCGGATATCGCCTGGCCCAGCGCCCGGATGGGACGCGGGTTCTCCTTGAGACCGTGACCGCACTGAATAGCCCTCGGGGCGCCCGCGCGGGCTGGCGCACGGAACTATTGGAGGGCATGGCCGCCCGCGCCGTGCCGACGCTCGTCGTCTGGGGCGACAAGGACCGTATTTTCCCCGTCGCACACCTCGACGCTGCCCGGACGCGCCTTCCACACGCCCGCACCCACCTGTTCCGCGACACCGGGCATGTGCCACAGATCGAGCGTGCCGACGAGTTCGCGGCGCTGGCGACCAGGTTCTGGACAGACCTCTAACCGGCATAACGAACCGATCGAGGCCGGTATCGGCTGGGAACCCTGTTGTCCAGGCCGGGCGGAACCGGTGCCTTCCGGAGGAGGGCCGAGGTACCCGAGAGGTGTCTCGAAACCTTGGTTATGCGACAGCAGGTCACGCCGTGGCGGCGGCTGTTGCGCTGAACTGCGCACCGCCGCAGCTCGGTTCGGCTCGCGGGAGCGTAACGAGTTCCGATCGTTGTTCGATCGAATAGCGGTATACCTCGGCTCGCGCCTTCGCTGGGATCGGAATGCGCCGCTGAGCTGGTGTGATTTCCGGTAACAGATAGGAATCTGCATGGCTGACGAGAAGATCATCTTCGTTGCGTTTGCGATAGAAGATGAGCGGCAACGGGACCTTCTGAAAGGGCAGTCCCTGAGCCCTCGCGGACCGTACAAGTTCATCGACCTGTCGGTGAAAGAGGCGTACGAAACCGACTGGAAGACCAAGGTGCGCACCCGGATCCGGCGCTGCCATGGCGTGATCGCGCTGGTGAGCAAGAACTCCCTGACCTCCGAGGGGCAGAAATGGGAGATCCAGTGCGCGAAAGAGGAGGGGACGCCGGTGCGCGGGATCTGGGCCTACTCAGCCGACCGAACCAACCTGGTCGGCGTCAATACGCTCCCGTGGACCGATAAGAACATCGCCGACTTCATCGACTTGGTCTAGGGGTCGACGTGCGTAAGGCCCTCATTGTCGGTATCGACTACTACCAACACGGCGGCTGCCTGCAAGGCTGCGTGAACGACGCTCTCGCTGTGAAGGCCGTCCTTGAGCGGAATGCTGACGGCAAGGTGAACTTCCTGTCGCCGAAGGTCCTCACCGCGGCCCGGCCCGACCAGGCGGTGACCAAACAGGAACTGAAGGAGTCCGTACGACAGCTGTTCGTCGATGACTCGGACATCGCGCTGTTCTACTTCGCCGGCCACGGCTACATCGAGTCCACCGGCGGATACCTTATAGCCAGCGACACCGCCAGTGCTGATGACGGTCTATCCCTGAACGACGTCATGACCTTCGCCAACGGCTCCAAGGCAAAGAACAAGATCATCATTCTCGACAGCTGCCATAGCGGAGTTCTGGGCAGCAGGCCGCTGACCCCGAGCACCAGCGAACTGGCGGAGGGGGTCACAATCCTGACCGCCTCGGCCGAGCACCAGTACTCCGAGGAGAAGAATGGCTCAGGGGTCTTCACCACCCTGCTCGTCGACGCGCTGAGCGGGTCGGCGGCGAATCTGGTCGGGGACATCACACCGGGCAGTGTGTACGCCCATATCGATCAATCACTCGGGCCGTGGCAGCAGCGACCAGTGTTCAAGACCAACGTCAAGACATTCGTCTCGCTCCGGAGAGCAGAGGCGCCGATCGATCTGATGCACCTGCACTCCCTGACTAAGCACTTCCCGACACCGGACCACCAGTTCCAGCTGGACCCGACCTACGAACCGGAGCGGAACTCCGACCAGCGGGCCGAGGGTGTCCCGGAGCCCGACGAAGAGAACACGCGGACATTCAGGGTCCTGCAGGAGTTGGTGCGTGTGAATCTGGTTCGGCCGTTCGGGGCCCCACACATGTGGCACGCCGCGATGGAGAGCAAGTCCTGCGAGCTGACAGTATTGGGCCAGCACTACTGGAGCCTCGTCGACCGTGATCTGATCTGACGATGTCTGCTGATAGCCAGTACTACCTGGATCTGCTTCGTTCACCGCAGTTGCTGGAGCGCCTCGCCGCGATCGAGCACGACCGATGGGCGCACTGGCAGCACTACATGCACTCGCGCGGCACGGTCGGTCCGGACGGTTCGCTGACGATACCCGCCGAGCTGGTCGAACGCTGGTCAGCTCAGATGTCGACTCCCTACGAGGAGCTGCCGGAAGAACAACGGGAGAGCGATCGTGAGCAGGTACGCCGGTACCTGCCCGTCCTTGAGGAGGCATTCTCTCCCCAGGAGAGATGAAGGCTGGGAGAAAGCAGCAGGTCCGCGGTACCGCAGCGCCCCCGGCGAGGAACCCTCGCCCGGGGCGCTGCTGCCCAATACCAGCGGGACCGACACTGCCTCGGGTGTCGGTCTGGGGGTCATTCGAGCATGTCGAACTCGGCGAGCCACCGGCGGAGCGCTTCGTTGCCACTCAGCTTGGCAAGCGAATCCGTGTCTCGGGTTATCGTCTCCACCACGAAGGTTCTGTGACCGTCCTCAATATCCTGGTAGGGCAGGAATTCGTGATAGATGTCGGTCACCGTGGCCGTTATCCGGCACTCCAGGCTGTCGGGGTCGAAGACGAGGTGGTCACCGACCCGCGGCAGCGTCAACAGGTTGGCGCCGAACGCGATATCTTCGTCGGTGCTCTTGCTCTTGCCTCGAATCACCATGGGGCTGGCGCGGCGAATCACGATCATGCACCTCAGCGGTCCGGTCACAGCAGGGATCGCAGAAGTGGGCTTCTCGGAGGTCATTGTCGGGTCCCCTTCTAAATTGCCCAGCCCGGCGGCCGGATCGCCGAATCACCCTACTGGGAAACTGTTGTACAGCAACGGTTTCCTGATAGGGCCGCTACCGCCGGATGCCTCGAAGTGGGAGGCAGCTCCCGTCGATCGTGCTGGACGGCAAACTCGGCGATCCACCGCAAGGACGTCCGGGCCTATGCGAAGGGAACACGGTCCGGTGTGGAGGACCGCACAGACTGC
>NZ_BAGJ01000233.1 GCF_000308775.1 Nocardia testacea NBRC 100365 | reverse complement strand
CTTCCGGTGGTGGCTCCGCTTCGGGTGGCGGTTCGGCCTCCGGTGGTGGCTCGGCCTCCGGTGGTGGCTCCGCCTCGGGTCGTGGTTCGGCTTCCGGTGGTGGCTCGGGTAGTGGTTCCGGTTCTGCCAGCAGCTCCGGCTCGGGTAAGGGCAAGATGAAGCTGGTGGCCGGCGCTGCACTAGGGGGCGCTGCTGTCGCCTATGGGCTTACCCAGCTCGGCTCTGAAGAGACTCCCGGGGCGGAGGACCCCGCGAATCCTGCTGAAGACCAGCCCTACGACATCCCTGGTCAGGACGATCAGCCCGCAAATGTCGGCGGCGCAGTAGGCGGCCAGGCCGGTGCTTCGCAGCCACGGGCGAATCCGAATTACATGGAGTACCCGCAGGGTCCGCAATATCCGCAGAATCCGCAGAATCCGCAGAATCCGCAGAATCCGCAGAATCCGCAATATCCGCAGAATCCGGGTGCGACGGATCCCGGAGCGACCGACCCCGGCTCGGGCGACTCCGACTCCGGCTTGTTCGGACCGGACGGCCTCGGATCGGGTGAACTCTCCGCAGACGAACTCGGTTCGGGCGACAGCAAAACCGGCGGCACCGGGACCGGCGGTGGCGCTGGTGGCGGGACCGGCGGTGGCGCTGGTGGCGGCACCGGCGGTGGCACCGGTGGCGGCACCGGCGGTGGCACTGGTGGCGGGACCGGCGGTGGCACCGGTGGCGGCGGCCTCGGGGACATAGCCACTCCTCTAATGATGGCTGCCATGGCGTCTCAAATGGGCGGAGACAAAGACGACAGCGGTGATGAGGAGGAGTCCGATGAGGACAAGTCCGATGAACCACCCGCGTCCGCCCCGGCCCCCAACCCAGGACCGCCTGTTCCGCCGGGTGAGGGCCAGCCTCCAGGCGAAGGCCAGCCGCCTGCGGAAGGGGAGCCGCCCGCGGAGGGCGAACCTCCCGCGGAAGGTCAGCCGCCTGGGGAAGGTGAGCCCCCTGCGGAGGGCCAGCCGCCGGGTGAGGGTCAGCCTCCTGGGGAAGGTCAGCCTCCGGGTGGAGGCCAGCCTCCGGCGAACGGCCAGCCCCCCGCGAACGGCCAGCCTCCGGCGAACGGTGAACCTCCCGCGGAAGGTGAGCCATCGGCGGAGGGCGAAGCCTCCGCGGAGGGTGAATCGCCCGAGGAGGAGGAGCCCGGTACCAGTTCGGGGCAAGGACTGTAGGAGAAGCCCTGTGCCGGAGCCACGTTCGGCGCTGGCCGGTGCGTTTCGACTCGCTCACGTCATGAGCGCGGAGATCGGCGCAACGACCGGTGCCTCGTGTTTCCGGAGCAGGGTGGGCGGCGCCACCGGAAGTCGGCCGGTGGCGGCCCTGTGTCGGCGGTCGGCGGCCGACCCGGTGGTTCGATAGCTGTTTCGGTCGAGGTTCCGGCTGCCCGGACGACTGGTAGGCGTTACGCGTCGACCATTCGAGCGGCAGTCGTCGGGCATGGGGCCGGTCGGGGATTCGGCCTGCGACGCAAGTGATCTCGGTCGGAAGCAATGGGATCTCGATGCACCGATGTTCGTTGCGTTGGGCCTATCCGAGCGGTCGTCACGGCATCGTGGGCGAATGATTCGTTTGTCGGCTTCTGATGGAGTGGTGCGGTGGGACGGCCTTCGAGGCCTGAGTCAGCGGGGCCGCCGGACGATGTCGCCATCGGACCCGGCTTGCCGAGCCGGACGATCTCGCCGTGGTACTGGTGGGCGGGCCCGGGACCGCCCGGCGATTCCGGTTGGCACCGCGATCGTCGAACTCGGACAGAAAGGGCCTCGACCGTCGCTCGCCTGCGTATCGCGATGAAGGGATGCCCGGGCTTTCACGGCCGCTCCCGGTGGACCGGTCAGCGGCGGCGTCCGGCGCAGGGCGCGGCCTTGGCGGATTTCGCCTGATCGACCTCGTCGTCGGTGAGCGCGCGGACCGGAAGTTCCTGCCGGGCGACATTGTCGGCGCGAATACCGTTGAGTGTGATGGCCATATAGCGCCGCCAGATCTCGGGGTTGATGGGCTTGGCGAATTCGGCCAGGCCGTCGACCATATGGATCATCGCGAACAGGTCCGACGGTTCGATCTCGGGCTGTAGCACGCCGGCGTCGCGGGCTCGGTCGACGATCGCGGCCACGGCGGGTTTGATGCGGTCGCGCAGGCCGTGGAAACGTTCTGTGTCGAGGTCGAGTTCGAGAATGACCTCGCTGAATCCGCGGTTGACGGCGAGATGCCTGCAGGCGTATTCGACGAACTGGACCAGGCCGAGCCAGGGGTCGGGGTCGCGCAGGCCGGCCTCGGCGTGGTCTGCGAATGCGCTGAGGTTGTGTTCGAAGACCTCGGCGATGAGTTCCTTCTTGTTGGCGAAGCGGCGGTAGACCGTGCCCACGCCCACACCCGCCCGCTCGGCGACATCGTCGAGGGTGATCTCCAGCCCGCGATCGGCGAACAGTTCACGAGCCGCCTCGACGATGCGTTGTTGATTGCGTGCGGCGTCGGCGCGCAGACGCCGGGGTGCGCGCAGGGTCGTGGCGTGTTTCACACCGTCATCCTATCAATGCCGGGATTAAGCGGAGACCCTATCTCCGTTATTGTGTTAGTCTTCATACAAGCGGAGGTAAGTTCTCCGTTTCCTGATCTTCTCAGCAATCCAACCTTCTCCCAAGGGGCGAGATGACTACCACGATCGATCGCGGTCCATCCGCGCAGGAAATACCGTCGGGACGGCGCGGTTCGCACGCGCTGCGATGGTGGGTTCTCGCCGTGCTCGGCGTCGCCCAGCTCATGGTCGTGCTCGATGCGACCGTGGTGAATATCGCGCTTCCCGAAGCCCAGCGCGACCTGGGGTTCGACGATGCGAGCAGGCAGTGGGTGATCACCGGCTACGCCCTGGCGTTCGGCAGCCTGCTGCTGCTCGGCGGCCGGCTCAGTGACCTGTTCGGCCGGCGCAACACCTTCATCATCGGCCTGATCGGCTTCTCGGTGGCCTCCGCCGTGGGCGGCGCGGCAACCAACTTCGAAATGCTGGTGGCGGCCCGGGTCGGCCAGGGTGTGTTCGGCGCGTTGCTCGCTCCGGCCGCGCTCTCGCTGCTCACCGTGACCTTCACCGAGCCGTCGGAACGGGCGAAGGCCTTCGGTATCTTCGGCGCGGTCGCCGGGACCGGCGGCGCCATCGGCCTGCTGCTCGGCGGTGCGCTCACCGAATGGGCCTCGTGGCGCTGGGTGATGTTCGTGAACCTGGCATTCGCGGCGGTCGCGCTGGTCGGCGCCGTACTGCTGCTGGCCCGGCACGCAGGCGGGCCGCGGCCCAAGCTCGATATTCCGGGTACCGCCGTGGTCACCGCCGCGCTGTTCGGCATCGTCTACGGGTTCTCCCACGCCGAGAGCGACGGCTGGACGAACTCGGTCACCCTCGCGTTCCTCGTGGGCGGCGCGGCGCTGCTGGCGGTGTTCGTATGGCTCGAGACCCGGGTCGCCCATCCGCTGCTGCCGCTGCGCATCGTGCTGGACCGCACTCGCGGCGGGGCCTACCTCGCGGTATTCGTCATGGGCATCGGCATGTTCGCAATCTTCCTGTTCCTGACCTACTACATGCAGCTGACGCTGGGCTATTCGCCGATCATGACCGGGGTCGCGTTCCTGCCGATGGTCGCCGCCATGGTCGCCTCCTCGACCACGACCCCGTCGCTGCTGCTGCCCAAGCTCGGGCCGAAGGTGGTCGTGAGCAGTGGGTTCGCGATCGCGGCGCTCGGCATGGCCTGGCTGACCCGTATCGGGCTGGACACCGGATACACCACTCATATCCTGCCGGGGCTGATCCTGCTCGGACTGGGTCTCGGTGGCGCGATGTCGACCGCGTTCCAGAGCGCTACCTCGGGTGTGCGCCACGACGATGCCGGGGTGGCGTCCGCGATGATCAACACCAGCCAGCAGGTCGGCGGGTCGATCGGCACGGCGCTGCTGAGCACCATCGCGGCCTCGGCCTCGAGTGATTATCTGGCCGCCCGGACCCCGGACCGGCTCACCGTCGCGCAATCGGCCATCGAGAGCTACACCACCAGCTTCACCTGGGCCGCGGGCGTGTTCGTGCTCGGCGCGGTGGTGCTCGCGGTATTGATGCCCAGTGCGCTCCCGGTGCCCGCCGAAGGGGAACCGGTACTCGCACACTGATATTCGCGACCGAACCGCCCGCCTCCGCGATATGCGGAGGCGGGCGGTGGCGTATCGGTTGCCGGCGGGCTCAGGGCCGGGAAGACACCGGCGGCAGGGGATGGTCGTGGCCGACCGGCACGGTGCGCAGCACATCCGGGCGGCCGGTGATCAGACCGTCGACATCCAGGTCGATCAGGGCATTCGTGGTCGCGGGATCGCCGACCGTCCACGGCAGCACCCGTATTTCCCGCTATGTGCTGCCTCGGCCGGTGCGACGATGGCGGACGCGTGGGAACCGGCATTCCGGTCCCCGCGGCGACGGTGCGGTTCGGCCGGCGCT
>NZ_BAGJ01000234.1 GCF_000308775.1 Nocardia testacea NBRC 100365 | reverse complement strand
GGCCAGCAGGAAGCCAAGGCTCGCCATCGCGTTGGTTCCTCCGATACCGGCGGCTTTCCGAAGCCAGGCCTCTGCCTCGGCCTCATCATCGCGCTTGGCTAGCAGGATGCCGAGAGCGGTCATCGCGCCGGTGCTCCCGGCGTCGGCGCCTTTCCGGTACCAGGCCTCTGCCTCAACTTGATCACCGCGCCCCTCAAGCAGGATACCGAGATTGTGCATAGCGCCAGCGTCTCCGATGCCGGCGGCTTGCCGGTACCAGGCCTCTGCCTGGACCTGATTACCGCGCTGATTGAGCAGGACGCCCAGGTTTGTCATAGCGCGGGTGTTGCCGGCCTCGGCGGCTTGCTGATACCAGGTATTGGCCTCGGCTTTGTCATCACGCGCGGCGAACAGAACGCCCAAATTATGCATTGCGTTCGGGTTTCCGGCGTCAGCGGCTTTTCGGAAGAGGGTCAACGCAGTGGTGGGTTCAGCGGCGCGTCGGTAGGCGGCGGTCCCGACCGTGACCAGGGTTTCAGCGTCGCAGTCACGGGTTGCGTCGTGCCAGTAGGTTTCCGGGATGGGTCGGGGTGCGCGGTGATCTTGTCCGTCGTCGGCGGCGATGAGGTAGTCGAAGGCTCGGTAGCCGCGGGTGTCGGCGTCGATGTAGCTGGTGTGCAGTGCCGCAGTGCGACCCGCGCCCGGTGGTGGTGTGCGCGCTTCGGTGGCCGCGTCGAGCACGCTCGTTGGGGTGGCGTCGATGTGCGGGTGGGTTGATCGCAGCTGCCTGAAGGTGAGGTCGACGAGGACGGGTTCGGGGATCGGTTCAGTGCGGCCGATGCGGGCCCAGTCCACCGCGACCGCGATCACCGCATGCAGTTGGGGGTCAGCGGCGCGGGCGTCGTTGTAGCGGGCCAGCAGTTCCGGCGCGCCGGCCAAGACCTCACCCAGCCCATGGCCAGCGATTGTCTGATGTGGATAGGCACGAGCCGCGGCCACGTTCTCGGCGGGGTCGTCGCTGGTGGAAGCCAGGTCGATGGTCAGTGCTTGGTCCAGCAGCATTCGGGTCTCTTGCCGCAGCTCACCCTCCCTGCGCATTTGGGCGCGCATCTCCGAGCGCAGCGTCGCCACCGCCACCGTCCGCCCGCAGCGCGAGGACAACCGGGCCAATGCGGCGGGCGTCAGCGGAACCGCACCTGTGAGGTACTCGTGCAGGTCGTCGAGCCACACCACCAGGGTGTCGTCACTGTCGGCGATGCGCGGATGAGCGGTGAGTTCCCCAATGCCGTCAGAGACCGGCCACACCACTCGAGCGGAAGGATCGTAAGAGCGCACTGCTTCGAACAAGGTCCGGGTCTTACCCGCCTTCGAAGGGCCCACAAGGACCACCAGCTGCTCCCCGGCCAACGCCCGGGCCAGGCGTTCATCAACCATACTGGCGGTACGCGGCACATAGCGGTCGCGGCGCCCGTACTCACCCGAGCGCCCGAACACCGAACTCGTCGCCCCTAACTGGTACGGGTCCACCTCGCCAACCGTGCACAGGTCCTCGATCCCGAACACCTGGACCAGATCCCGTAACGGCCGCGACGAAATCCCCGGCACCGGAGGCCCGACGTATACATCTCCGTTGAAAGTGCTCCCGGATGCGGCGAAGCTCGTCCTGCCCTCGCTCGCGGCAGGGGCAGGTGGCGCAGGAGATCCGGGGGTCAGTCCCGCGCCGACGAAGGGCCCGGCGACCCCGTGAATCCCGCCCGAATCCCGCGGATCTCGGTGGCACCCTCGATCGTGGAATCGCTCACCCGCACCCCGTCACCAGTGGACACGACGTCAGCGATCGTCAACGCTGCCGACACCAGCCCGGCTACATCTACACCAACTACTGCCTGCGGGGCGTGCTGTTGGACCATCTCCAGCACTGCGGCCGCCGCCGATCCGAGCTCGGCATCGCCCGCGGCGCCAGCGTCCTCGAGATCCTCGGCCAGGGAGTCTTTCTTTTTCTCTGACTCCGGCTTGCGTTCCAACCCGGAGACGTCCACGTCGCTGTACTTGCGGGATATCAGGTTCTTTAACCCCGCGTAGGTGTCCTTGATCGCCTGCGCCGCGGTATCACTTACACCGGCGAGCGCGCCTGCTGCGATCGCCGAAACCACCACTGCCGTCACCGGGTCCATCCGGCGATCTTCCCATCCGCGACCACGCACCGCACCGATACACCATCCATCGCCACCACAGCTGTCCGAGGTGAGGCGCATCATGGGCCGGCTCTCACCGGCCACGGTTCGTAGACCACCACCGCGACACGTTTGCTGAACACTCCGCAGGAGAGGACGGCTTGGTCGGATGCCTCTGTGCTTGACACTGTTCATAAACCAATCATTTAATGAACATTGGCCGGTTCGCTCAATTCGCTGCTTCCCTCAACCAGCTGTTGGCGTCGAACCACGATCGCCTGCTGGAACAGGCCACGAGCCGACGGGGGGTCATGGGCAGCTGTATGAGACGAGACGTCGTGCAGGTTCAACTTGACCTCAACCATAATTGAGGTTTGATCATCTAGGAATGAGCATTTTGTTCCACAACACCATGCGGATAACCGACGGTCATCTCGAACAGTTCGAGGAGGCCGTACAGCGGGCGGTAGCGTTCGTCGAAGAGCATGGCCCACAACTGATGGTGCAGGTCTTTCTCGACGAGGACCGCGGGCTTGCACACAGTTTCCAGCTCTATCGCGATTCGGAGGCAGTGCTCGCACACTGGAAGTTGTCCGACCCCTACATCCGGGAGGTGATGGAGCACTGCAGCATTCAGTCGTTCGAGACCTACGGTGAGATGTCCGACGAGGTGCTCGACGGGTTGCGTGCTGGACCTGCCGGCGAGGTGGCGGTACGGCGAGCGCTCACCGGCTTCACTCGATTCTCGCCGAAGCCGGGGGCCTGACGGCGTTGGGGGCTCCCCGCCCAGCCACGCTGTGTTCAAGAACTGGTCGTTCTTGGACGGGTATCCGCTTCTAAAGATCGCTGAACAGCGATTATCAAGCCGCAACTGTTCAGGAATACATCAGTTCTTGAACAGCACTGGCGAGTTGCACCGAGTGCCAGCACGTCTATTCGGCGAAGCAGTCAACTCAGTCTGGCGCTGAGTTGGGCACCGAGTTCGCGAAAGCCCAGGGCGGACGCGACCCGTTGGGACTGCCGAGTGCGGGCCCGCCACTGGGGAAGCAGCCCTGCCTCCAGGGCGTGCGCCACTGCCGCAGAACCTGTCAGTCGCGCCAAGCCCCGGCCCCGGTTCCTGGGGGCAGTCAGCACACTCATGTGCGCAGTCCGACTCGGCCAGGTTCGATATCCGGCGGCTGCGACCACTTCGTCCTGAATCCGGATGACGAAGGCCGGGGAGGTGATATCGCCAAGACCGCTTTCCTCTGATTCGTCCTCACCCGCCAGAACTTCGAGCCGGCGTAGATCGGGATGCTCGGCAGAGATCCGGTCGACCGGCACCGAACCCGGTGCGGCCGCACGAAAATCGCGCTCGCCGAGGTAGGCCAACGTAGCCGGGCCCAGCACTTCGGCCAGAGGTAGCACGCGGCCGAGCATTTCAGGGTCCACGAGGTCCTCGACGGACAACTCTGCCATTGCACCGCGGATCGCCGCGACCGCGGACGCGCTGGGCGCTGTAACGATCGCCCGCCCCTGCAGCACAATGAAGCCGGTCCAGCCCTGTGGGCAGATCATCGCGCGGGGCGAGACCGCCACATCTACGGGGTCAGGCGAGGAAAATGAAACCGGCGCCGCGGCCAGTCCTTCCCAGAGAGCTTGGGCTCTTGTCAGCACCGAATTCGTTGGCATGGCCGCATTCTGCTCACCGCACGGCCCACGGTGCCATCGCATATCCCAGGCTCGGCCAGTACTCGATGCGAATCGGGCCGCCCGGGATGTAGGTCGTCACGAAGCCTTACCGTTGTTCACGAATCGGCCGTTTCCGAACAGTGAGTACTTGCCCATCATCGCTGACCAGCGATGATGATGGCCGAGTATGTCCAAAAATGCATCAATTTATGAACAGTGTGTGGCTCTATCCGTCTGGCCGCCGACGCCCATCGGGGCGGATGTCGGCGCTGGGCGCGGATGATCACTGTCGGCGAGGGTGTTTTTGAACTGGGGGCACTCGACCAGGGGCTGGTGGGTGCAGGTCGCTGCGTGGCGCAGACTGTCGCGCATCCGGGTCAGCCGCGCGATGTCGTGGTCCAGTTGCGTCGCCTTGACTGCGAGGTGGGCGCGCAGCTCGGTGTCGTCGGGTGTCGCGGCGAGGAACCGCTGGATCTGGGCGAGGGTGAAACCCGCTCCGCGCGCACAATCGATGAGCGTGAGCCGGTCGAGTACATCCGGTTCGAAGATACGGCGCAGACCGTTACGTCCGGCCGAGTGGATGAGGCCGCGTCGCTCGTAGAACCGCAGGGCAGAGGGCGCCAATCCGGACCGGTCGGCCACCTCGGCGATATCGAGCAGCTCCATACCTGTTCTCCTTGACTTGAACCATGCTTCAAGTAACAGGATAGCGGCATGAGCACATCGAATACGCCCGCCTCGGGATTGCATCCGCAGGTGCAGACATATCTGGATCGGATCTCACGCGCAGGCTTCGCGGAACTGCACACCTTCACTCCCGCACAGGCTCGCGAGGGACTACGGCGCCAGATCCCGATGCTCGCCGAGCCGGAATCGGTGGCCACGGTCGAGGATCGGACCATCGCATTGGCGGGCCACCAGGTTCCGATACGGATCTACACACCGGCCGGTGCGGCGCCCATGCCTGTGGTGCTGTTCTTCCACGGCGGCGGATTCGTCCTCGGCGATCTCGATACCCACGACGGCCTGTGCCGCAGCTTGGCCAATGGCGCCGCCGCCATCGTCGTCTCGGTCGACTATCCGCGGGCCCCCGAACACAAATTCCCCGCCGCACCGGACGTGTGTTTCGCCGCTACACGATGGGTCGCGGCCAACGCCGACAGCTTCGGCGCCGACGCAACCAGGATCGCGGTCGCCGGTGACAGCGCCGGCGGCAACCTCGCCGCGGTCATCACCCACATGGCCCGCGATCTGGGCGGACCGGCGCTGGCCTTCCAATTGCTCATCTACCCCGATACGGATTTCCGTCGCACCAACGACAGCATCCGGGAATTTGCGGGGAAATACGGGAACATCACTCGCGCGGGCCAGCATTGGTTCATGGACAACTACCTGACCAGCGAGGAAGAAAAACTCGATCCGCGTGTCTCGCCTCTCTTGGCGACCGACCATCGCGGACTACCGCCGGCCCTGGTCATCACCGCCGAATACGACGCCCTCCGCGACGAGGGCGAAGAGTACGCCGCCGCACTGGCCCGCGCCGGTGTGCCGACCGAAGTCCGCCGCTACCCGGGAATGATCCACGAATTCCTACGCCATCCCTTCGACGACAGTGGCACGGCGCGATCCGAAGCCGCCGCCGCACTACGCAATGCGCTCACCGCGGTTTCCGAGGCACGGTAGAAAGCCCGCCCCGACCCCGAGGCGTGCCGGCGGGTCGGCCGGCGCAGTCGGCCCGGCCGGTACCCCGATCTGAGGCAATTCCTCGGCGTGACTTTCACCGTCAACCTTCCGGAGCCCTATCCGGCGCTTCCGACTGACCACTGGCGGCTGAGCAGGGCTGGTGGCCATCCAGCGCTCCAACCCGTATCGCACTATCCATGCCGAGTGTTCATAAAAAGACATTTCATGGACGGAAAACCATCAGAAACTATCGTTGACCAGCGATGATCTTGCTCTGAGCGTCCAAAAATGCATCAATTCTTGAACGCTCCTGTTCGAAGGGCGTTCTCGGGTTGTGGAGGAAAGTCGAGCCCTGCTGGCCCACTGACGAGCGCTGTGTCGGCCCGCCGTTCAATTCCGGTGTCGCAGTTTCGCTGAGGTTCAGGTCTTGCGGGAAAGTAGTGTCCGCAACTGTTCGAGGTGGTCGCGGAAGCGGAAGCGCGCGGTATCGGGGCCATCGCCACTGAGAATTCGTTCGAAGCCGGTGAGGGCCTGCTCGTAGAGCGGGATTGCTTCGGTGGTGCGGCCGGCAGAGCTGTAGGCGCCGGCGAGGTTGCTGCGCGCGACCAGGGTGCTGGGGTGGTC
>NZ_BAGJ01000235.1 GCF_000308775.1 Nocardia testacea NBRC 100365 | reverse complement strand
GCGCGTAGGCATCCAGGCGCATCTCCCGCACCGCCCCGAGCCCGTGCCCCATGATCACCATCGGGCGCGGGCCGTTCAGCTCGGGTGCGGTGTACAACCATGCCGCGCACTCGTCCTGGCCAGAGCGAAACGAGACCTCACGCCGCCGCACCGCTACCGTCTCGCGTCGATCGGCAGGCCCACTGATTTCCATGACTCGCGTCCTCCCGCTTCACCACCGCTCTTCTTGGACGTCGTCCAAGAAGCAGGTCGCGGTTACGCTAAAGGCTTCTTGGACGACAGTCAAGAAGGCGGCGGGGCCACGGGTCTGCGTTAGTGGTAATCCAAGTGACGCCAGCGGTGTCGATGATGCGGTGGCGGCTACCGGAGGGCAGCCCGGCCGGCGCGCCAAGGCCAGGGTGTCAGCGCCCTCGACACGGTTGACTCCACGCGTCCGGCCACTGTTCATCAATTGATGTATTCATGGACACTTTTGCCAGAATAATCGCTGTTCATCGATTCTTTCAGCTGGGCAATCGTCCATAAACAGCCTATTCATGAACAGCGGCGGGAGAGGGGTGTCGCACCGAGTGTCGGATCGCTCTATGGACGTCCCTGTGTCGGAAGACTCCGTGCCCGAACAGATTCAGCCGCGGCTATGCGATGGTCGAGATAGGCTGCGGTGTACTGGGTTCGCCGTGGCTCGGAGATTGCGGACAGATCCTGATCAGTTCTGGTGCGGGGAGGATTGTGGGGATGGAGCCGGTGACGATGATCGTGGCCGCTGTGGCGGCTGGCGCGGCCGCAGGGGTGACGGGGGCGGCCGAGCAGGCCATTACCGACGCTTACCAGGCGGTGAAGCGGCTGATCGCTGCCCGGTACGGGTCGGTGGAGATCGAGGTAGTCGAGCGGCAGCCGGAGTCCACCGCTCGCCGCTCCGTGCTGGCCGAAGAACTGGAGTCGGTGGGCGCCGGAGATGACGAGGAGTTGTTGACCGCGGCCGAGCAGGTTCTTTTGGCGGTGCATCGGCATGCGCCGTATGCCGCCGAATCGGTTGGCGTCCAGTTGCGCCAGGTGCGGGCGGGTGAGCTGACGATCAGTGATATCTCCTCGGCTGGCGCCGGCGTGCGTGCCGAGAACATGTCGGTGGATGGCTCGTTCACAATCAGCGGGGTCAGGGCGGGAAATGGACAGCCGCCTCACCCTCCCATCGCGCAGCAGTAGACGGTCCGGTCTCTGCTGCGCAGTCCAGTTCACCTGCGGTTGCTCTGACTGAGGCGAACGTTGGATGGGGACGTGTCGGTCCATTATTCCGTGGTCCAACCACCGCCACCACGTCCCACCGCGGCCGGAACTCTGCCGCGCGACGTCAGTGCGCTTATGGGCCGCGGCGCTGAGCTGGAGCACATCGTGTCTTCGTCGGCTCACGGACGTGTGGTCTCCATCTACACCATCGACGGTATGGCTGGTATCGGAAAAACAGCGCTGGCGGTGCGGGCTGCGCACCAGTTGGCGCCCGAGTTCCCTGATGGGCAGTATTTCGTCGAGCTCCACGCTCATACACCGGGACAGACACCTGCCGAGCCGGTTGAAGCCCTGGCCAGGCTACTCATCGATGTCGGCGTCGACCCCAGCCTTCTGCCCGAAACCCTTGAGGGCAGACGAGATCTGTGGCGAGACCGCACCGCCGGCAAAAGAATGCTGTTGGTACTCGATGATGCCCGCGATCATGCGCATGTTGAGCCGTTGTTACCCGCGACTGGGGAGTGCCTGACCTTGATTACCAGCCGACGACACCTGACCGCCTTCGACGGCGCGGTCGACCTCCCGCTGGACACTCTCGAACCTGAAGCAGCTGCCGAACTGTTCGTCGTGCTCGCTCGTCGCCCCCCAGCCACAAAAAGCGAGCGAGACGCAGTGCGGGAGATCGTTCGGCTGTGCGGCTACTTGCCTTTGGCGATCGTGCTGCTCGCCGGTCGGCTGGCGCACCATCGGTCCTGGAGCATCGCCGAGCTGGCCTGTGATTTCTCTGCCGCCCATGACCGCCTCGACGAACTCGAAGCGGGCCCGCGGTCTGTCCAAGCGGCGTTCGCCATGTCCTACCAAGACTTGCCCCCGGAGCAACGGCACATGTTTCGTTGCCTGGGCCTTCATCCCGGTTCCGACTTTGACGCTCATGCCGCAGCAGCATTGGCTGGGGTCGCCCCGGGGGCGGCGCGCAAGCAGTTGGTCGCCCTCTACACGGATCACTTCATTGAGGAAACGCGCCCAGGGCGCTACCGGTTGCATGACTTGCTGCGCGCTTACGCCCGGGCGCGAGCTGATGCAGGTTCGGTCGAGGACAACACCGAGGCACTGCTTCGCCTGTTCGACTACTACCAGGTTGCGGCCGCTGCCGCTGACCTGTATCTGGCTCGCCGCACCCAACCAACCAACGAGTCCTTGCCTAGAGAAAGTCAGGCACGTAAGCATGAGAACGAGGTTCAAGCACTGAAGTGGCTTCGTACCGAGCGCGACAACCTTCTCGCCTGCATTGATTCCGCCTTGGAGTACCAGCCGCAACGTTCGATCAGACTTACCGAGATCCTCGCCAGCCTGCTTGAGCGCGATGGACCCCTGCGGCAGGCCGAGCACCTTCATCGCCGCGCTCTCCACACTGCCCGCCGTATTGGCGACCGTCTTGGCGAGGCCAACGCTCTCGCCAATCTCGGCGATACGCTCGAGGTCGATGGCGAATACACCGAGGCCGTCGACCTCCACCAGCAGGCACTCGACCTGTACCGCGAACTCGGTCATCGGACCGGGGAGGCCAACGGCCTATTCGCCCTCGGCTACATGAGCCGTCTAACAGGGAATTCCGCCGCGGCGCTCGATTTGCTGCAGCAAGCGGTGTCTTTATACCGAGAGATCGGTAGCCAGCGCGGAGAAGCTTTTACCCTCAACAACCTCGGTGATCTCCATAGACACACGGGCGACTATGAAGAAGCGGCCGAGCTGCTGCAGCGGGCGCTCGCACTCTTCCGCGGGCTCGGCTATCAAATCGGCGAAGCCGAAGCGCTTACAGAACTCGGCACCGTACGGCATCTGACCGGAGACCATGCGGCGGCAATTGACCTCCATGAGCAAGCTCTGGACCTTCACAGCCAAATGGGATACCGCAGCGGCGAGATCTACGTACTTATCCGGCTCGGTACGATGCATCGACTATCGGGTGACTATGTCAGGTCTCGCAACCTGCATGAGAGAGCGCTGGCATCGACCCGCGAGATCGGCAACCGGCGTCTGGAGACCGAAGCTCTCAACCACCTCGGAACGTTGCTACTGGAGCTCGGTGATCCGCAAGCCGCTCTAGCGACGTTCGCCGAGGCGCTTCCCCTCGCACAGTTGGTGCTCAGCCAGCAAGAGCAAGCACATGCGCTGGAAGGCGCAGCTCGCTCTGAGGCTGCGCTGGGCAACACAGCCGCTGCCGCAACCCAGCTACGGCAGGCCGTGCAGTTATATCGACAGCTGGCTTCCCCTGAAGCCGAGCCTGCGGCGGAATACTTATCGGAGATCGAGTGCTCACTCCCTCTCCGCGAGCATTGAGGTCTCCAAAGTCGGTCAGAGTCTGCACTCGAAGCAGCTCATATGTGTTCATCAATTGATCGTTTATTGAACACTCGGGCCGAAACCGGCTCCGGCACGGAAACGCCCAGGTCGGCCAAAACCGACGACTGTTCAATAAACGTGTCGTAAAGTCTTCCCGTTCAAAAACTCCGCAGCGCCCTTTTATGTACGATTCAGAGGTGACGGACACCGATGCGCTCGAACCACTCTCGCTCGACGGCGATGCCCTGGATCCGATCGGCGGGGGAGGAGCGCTGATCGGGTACGCCCGCGTCTCCACCCGGGACCAGAACCTGGACCGCCAGACCCGGGCGCTGAAGGCTGCCGGCTGCACGAAGGTGTTCGCCGATAAGAAGTCCGGAAAGAACATCGAGCGCGAGCAGCTCGCGAAGTGCTTGGACTACATGCGCGGCGGCGACACTCTCGTCGTCGCCTCCCTCGACAGGCTCGGCCGTAGCCTGCAGGACCTGATCTCGATCGTGGCCGACCTGCGCCGCCGCGGGATCGGGTTCCGGTCGCTGCACGAAGCGCTCGACACGACGACCCCCGGCGGGCGCCTGGTGTTTCATGTCTTCGCTGCGCTGGCCGAGTTCATCCGCGAGCTCATCGTCGACGGTACCCACGAAGGTCTCGCCGCGGCCCGGGCCCGTGGGCAGCGGCTCGGCCGGCCGCCGGCGATGAGCGAGGAGCAGATCCGCCAGGCTCGCACGCTGCTGACCCGGCCGGATGAGTCGGTGTCCTCGATCGCGCGGCTGCTGGGGGTCTCGCGGACCACGCTGTACAAATACATCCCAGAGCTGACCGCGAAAGGCTGAACGGCCGCGCCGAGCTTGTCGTCATGCCGGCCCCTGGGGACCGAATAGTTATCGCTGCCTGGTAGTTCTCCCGGCTGCAGCGGGCGGGCCGACGGGGTTTCGATCGGCGGCAGGCCACCGCGCAGGCCGGGCAGGCGTGCCAGGATGGACAGCACACGGTGGCGGCCAATCCGGCCACCGGCACGGCAGCAACAGACCGAATGCCCTGGACAACTGGCGGAACCAGCGGTCTCCGCCCACCCCGCCGGTCCCGCGACCGGCATCGCACTCCCCAACATCCCGGCCTTCGCGGCCCCATGAGAATGCAGAGGGAGAAGTTATGCGTGCATATGAGAACGTCCCGGTCGATCCCACGCTGACCCGCTTGTATCAGGATCTGCACCGGCATCCGGAACTCGGCTTCCAAGAACACCGGACCGCGGGCATCATCGCCGATCGGCTGAACCGGCGGGGCCTGCGGGTGACGACCGGGGTCGGCCGGACGGGAGTGGTGGGCGTCCTCGCCAACGGGCCCGGGCCGTCCGTTCTCCTGCGCGCCGATATGGACGCGCTGCCGGTGGCCGAGGAAACCGGCCTAGATTACGCGAGCACGGCAACGGCGACATCGGACGGCAAGGTCGTCCCGGTGGCCCACGCCTGCGGTCACGATCTCCATATCACCTGCCTGCTCGGTGCCGTCGACGCGCTGGCCGCCGATGCCGGCAGCTGGCGGGGAACACTGGTCGTGGTGTTCCAGCCGGCCGAAGAACTCGGTGCGGGGGCGCAGGCCATGGTGGAAGACGGCCTCTTCGACCGTTTCCCACGCCCGGATATCGTGCTGGGCCAGCATGTGTCCCCGCTGCCGGCCGGAACCGTCGCGGCGCATCCCGGTCCCGCCTACGCCGCCTCCGATTCGCTGCGGGTACGTCTGATCGGACGCGGTGCCCACGGGTCGATGCCGCAATCGTCGATCGACCCGGTCGTGATGGCCGCGGAAACCGTGCTGCGGCTACAGACCGTCATCTCCCGGGAGATCCCGAGTACCGCCACAGCCGTGCTCACCATCGGGTCGCTGCATACCGGCGACGCGGCCAATGTCATCCCGGGTGAGGCCGAACTCCAGCTCAATATCCGCAGCTACGACGAACAAGTCCGGCGGACGATCCTGGACGGTGTCACCCGTATCGTCCGGGGTATGGCCGCGACCGCGGGCGCGCCGCAGGAACCCGAGATCACCGAGACAGAACGGTTCCCGGTGGTATCCAACGATCCCGCGGCCCTGCGCAGAACACTCGACGCGTTCGCCGCCCGGCTCGGCGAGGACCACGTACTCGATCCGGGCGCGGGCGCCGGAAGCGAGGATGTGGGCATTCTGGCGACGAGCGCGGGGGCGCCGCTGGCCTACTGGCTGCTCGGCGGTAGCGATCCGTCCCTCTTCACCACCGGCGACCTGGACGATCCCGCCCTGCTGCGAGTGCCGTCCAATCATTCGCCGCACTACGCCCCGGCGATCGAACCGACCCTCCCGCTCGGAGTGACCGCGCTGGTCACCGCCGCACGTACCTGGCTCGCCACGGCCTGAGAGCCGCGCCGAGCCGGTCACCGCGACCGATCGGTGGTCCACACTCGCTGCCACATATGCCAGTCGGCTGGATGCGCCGCGATACCGCGGGTTCCGGTAGTAACCGCCGAAAAAACAACGGATATGGGTCTACTCCAACCCGACACTCATAGTTCCAGCACTGCAGAGAGATTCCTACGGACCATACGAGTGTTCGGGTGCTCCTCACCCAGGATCCGCTTGCAATCGGCGAGAGTCTGCTCCAATAGCGGGATCGCCTCGGCGGTCCGGCCCGCCAGCTTGTAGGCGCCGGCGAGGTTGTTGCGGGAGGACAGGGTGTTCGGGTCGTCGGGCCCCAGGGCCTGCTCGCAGTCGGCGAGAGTTCGCTCCAGCAGCGGGATCGCCTCCCC
>NZ_BAGJ01000236.1 GCF_000308775.1 Nocardia testacea NBRC 100365 | reverse complement strand
TTCCGCGGTGGCCTCGTGCAGATTCCAGGCCGCGTCGACCTTCGGCGCCAGGACCGTCGCGAATTGCTCCGGTGTCATCCCGGCGAGCAGGCCGTCGGCGAGTACGCCGGCGGCGTGCACTACCGCGGTCAGTGGATGTTCGGCCGGAACGGCCGCCAGTACCGCGTCGAGGGCGGCGCGGTCGGCCGCGTCGCAGGCGACCACCTCCACCTCCGCGCCGAGCGCGGTGAGTTCGGCGGCCAGTTCGGCGGCGCCGGGCGCGTCCGGGCCGCGCCGGCCCGCCAGCACCAGCCTGCGCACACCGTGCGCGGTGACCAGGTGCCGCGCGGCGATCGCGCCGAGTCCGCCGGTACCGCCGGTGATCAGCACTGTGCCGCCGGGCCGCAGCGGAGCGGGCACGGTGAGCACGTTCTTACCGATGTGCCGGGCCTGACCGAGATACCGGTAGGCTTCCGGCGCCCGCCGCACATCCCACGCGGTGGTCCGGGCCGGTGCCAGCGCACCCGCCTCGAAGAGTTCCACGAGCGCGGTGAGGATTTCACCGAGCCGATCCGGACCCACTTCCATCAGCATGAAGCTGTGGTAGTCCACGCCGGGGTGGTCGGTCGCCACGATATCCGGATCACGCCGATCGAGCATGCCCATCTCCACGAACCGGCCGCCGCGCGGCAGCAGGCGCAGGGAGGCGTCCACGAATTCACCCGCCAGCGAATCGAGCACGATATCCACTCCACGCCCGCCGGTGGCGGTCAGGAATTTGCGCTCGAAATCCAGGGTCCGGGAATCGCCGATCACCGAGTCGTCGAAACCCAGCTCGCGCAACACCTCCCATTTGGGCGTACTGGCCGTCACCAGCGTCCGCAAGCCGAGGTGGCGGGCCAGCTGCACCGCCGCCAGCCCGACACCGCCGGTGGCCGCGTGCAGCAGCAGGGTCTCACCGGGCCGGGCCGCGGCCAGATCCACCAGACCGTAAAAGGCCGTGGCGTAGACGATCGGCACTGCGGCGGCCTGCGCGAACGACCAGCCGCGCGGTATCCGCGCGAGCAGCCGCTGATCGGTCACGGCCGTCGAACCGACCCCCGGGATCAGGCCGAACACCCGGTCCCCCGGGGCGAAACCGGTGACATCGGGGGCGACCTCGAGCACGACGCCCGCTCCTTCGCCACCGATCCGGCCGTTCGGATCCGGATAGGTGCCGAGCGCGATCAGGACATCACGGAAGTTCAGGCCCACCGCGCGCATACCGATCCGGACCTGCCCGGGCGCCAAGGGCGCCGGCGGTTCCGGATCGTGGGTGATCCGGAAGTTGTCCGCCGCCAAGGTGCCTTTATCGCGCAGGGTCAGCGTCCAGGCGCCGGTGCCGGTGACCGGCACCGGCAGCGCGGGCGCGCCGGCGCGCTGGATACGCGGCACATGGACCGCCGCGCCGCGCACCGCCAGCTGCGGTTCCCCGTCGTGGGCGAACACCGTGGCGAGCGTGGTCCGGTACCGGGTCCGGTCGTCCAGGTCGAGCAGCAGGATGCGGCCCGGATTCTCGCTCTGCGCGGTCCGCAGCAGTCCCCACCCGGCCGCCGCGGCCGCATCCACCGGCTCACCCGGGTGCACGGCCACCGCCCGCTCGGTCACCACCACCACGCGGCGGTCGTCGGCCGGTAGCCGCCGCAGCCGCGCGCCGAGTTCCAGTAGCGATTCCTGGACCGCCGCCGGCAGGTCCGCGCTCCCGCGGTCCACCGGAGCGAAGTGCAGCACCGTCACTTCCCGGCCGGCGACGGTGATGTTCTCCCCGTCGGCCGTCCCGGTCCAGGGGCCGGTTTCGGGCAGCTCGTGGCGCTCGGGCAGTTCGACCCAGGTGAACTCGTATCCGGTGCCCTCGGCCGGGCCCCCGGCCCCGAGCGCGTCGGTGGCCAGCGGGCGCACGGTGAGCCCGCCGATCTCGGCCACCACCATGCCCGCGGAGTCGGCGAGGGTCAGCACGATCCGCTGCCCGTCCGGCGTGGAATCGGCGAGCGCGGCCCGGACCCGCAGCGTCGCGGCCCCCGTGGCGTACAGCGCGACGTTCTCCCAGACGAACGGGACCACGACCGCACCGTCCCCGGCGGCGGGCACCAGGCCTGCGTGCAGGATCGAATGCAGCGCGGCATCCAGAAGCGCCGGATGCAGCGCGAATTCGGCGTGTTCGGCCCGCACCGGTTCCGGCAGCTCGACCTCGGCGAACACCTCGCCGTCACGCCGCCACAGCGCGGTCAGCCCGCGGAATGCCGGACCGTATCCGTAGCCCCGGTCGGCAAGGTCCGCGTACGCGCCCCCGATATCGACCGCGGCCGCGCCCGGCGGCGGCCAGCTCGCCAGCTCTGCGTCGAAGGCGCCGGCCGCGTCCCCGGCGGTCACCGTGGCGAGCGCGTGCCGGCGCCACGGGACGTCTCCGACGGATCCGTCCTCATCACCGGCGCGCGAGTACACCGACACAGTTCGCGTCCCGCCGCCGTCCGGACCGGACGCGACGACCCGTAGCGCCACCGCGCCGGTCTCCGGGATCGGCAGCGGCGCTTCGATCACCAGCTCGGCCAGCCGCGGGCAGTCCACCAGGGCGCCCGCGTGCAGCGCCATCTCCACCAGCGCGGCCCCGGGCAGCAGGGCCACCCCCGCGACCGCGTGATCGGCCAGCCACGGCCGGCCGGACCTGGTCAACCGGCCGGTGAACACCACCTCGGCCGAATCCGGCAGCCGGACCAGCGCACCCAGCAGCGGATGGCCCGGATCGGCCATCCCCGCCTGCCGCACATCGGGCACCACGGCGGCCCGGGCCCAGTAGCGCTGATGCTGGAACGGGTAGGTCGGCAGTTCCGGCCGGGCGGTGGGCAGACCGGCGAACAGCGGCGTCCAGTCCACCCCCAGACCGGCGGTATGCGCCCACGCCAGGGCCGAGACGAACCGGGTCACCTCCGCTTCGCCGCGCCGGGCGCCGGCGATCACCACCGATCCGGCCTCGATATCCGGGGTGTCGGCCAGCGACTGCCGGGCCATGGCCGTGAGTACCGCGTCGGGGCCGACCTCCACGAACCGGCGGGCACCGGCCCCGGCGGCGGTCGCGATCCCGGGCGCGAACCGCACACAACCGCGGATCTGATCCGCCCAGTACCGTGGATCGCGGAGCGCATCGGTGACCGCGGTCGCCGAGATGTTGGACACGATCGGCAGCGCCGGATCCCGGAAGGTCACCCCGGCCGCGACCGCCGCGAACTCGCCGAGTACGGGTTCCATCAGCGCCGAGTGGAAGGCGTGGCTCACCCGCAGCCGGGAGGTTCGCGCACCGGCCGCCACGAACTCGGCCTCGAGCGCCTCGATACCGGACTGTTCTCCGGACAGCACCACCGCGGCGGGACCGTTCACCGCGGCCACCGACACCCGGTCGCCGTATCCGGTGATCGCCGCCCGCGCCGCGGCCTCGGTCACCGCGACCGCGAGCATGGCGCCGCCTTCCGGAAGCGCGCCCATCAACCGGCCCCGCGCCGCCACCAGGGCACACGCCTCCGGCAGCGACCAGAGACCGGACACATGGGCGGCCGCCAGTTCACCGATACTGTGACCGATCAGCAGATCCGGTGTGACACCGAAGGATTCCAGCAACCGGACCATCGCCACTTCGAAGGCGAACAGCGCCGGCTGGGTGAACTCCGTCCGATCCAGCACACCGTCGGCATCGGTGAACATCACCTCCCGCAACGACCGCCCCAGCAACGGATCGAGCTCCGCACACACCTCGTCCAACACCGCCGCGAACACCGGGAACACCTCGTACAGTTCCCGGCCCATCCCGGCCCGCTGCGCACCCTGACCGGTGAACAGGAACGCCGTCTGCCCCGGCACGGGTGAGCCCTCGATGGCGCCCGGGGCACCGGCGGCCACCTGCGCGAGTCCGGCCGTCAGCTCGTCGCGATCCCGGCCGATCACCACCGCCCGCCGGTCCAGCAGCGCCCGCGCCTGCGCCAGTGACCGGCCCACCACCCGGATATCCACCTCCGGATGGGCCTGCACCCAGGTCAGCAGCCGCTGCGCCTGGGCCCGCAGTGCCGGTTCCGTTTTCGCCGACAGCACCCACGGCACCACCGCGATCTCGGGCAGCTCCCGCTCCGACGGCTCGACCGCGGCCGGGGCAGGAGCCTCCTCCAAGATCACGTGTGCGTTGGTCCCGCTGATCCCGAACGAGGAGACGCCGGCCCGGCGCACCCGCCCGTTCGCCGGCCACGGGCGCGGCTCGGTCAGCAGCCGGACCGCGCCGGCCGACCAGTCCACATGGGGGCTGGGCTCGTCGGCGTGCAGCGTCCGGGGCAACGTCTCGTGCCGCAGCGCCTGCACCATCTTGATCACCCCGCCGACACCCGAGGCGGCCTGGGTGTGACCGATATTCGATTTCAGCGCACCCAGCCGCAGCGGCTCGCCCGCGCGGTCGCGGCCGTAGGCAGCCAGCAGGGCGTGGGCCTCGATCGGATCGCCGAGCGCGGTGCCGGTGCCGTGCGCCTCCACCACGTCGATATCGGCGGGCCGCACCCCGGCGTTCGCCAGCGCCGCCGCGATCACCCGCTCCTGGGAAGGACCGTTCGGCGCGGTCAGGCCGTTGCTGGCGCCGTCCTGGTTGATCGCGCTGCCGCGGACCACCGCGAGGACCTCGTGGCCGAGCCGCCGGGCATCGGACAGACGCTCCACCACCAGCACCGCCGCGCCCTCGGACCAGGCCACCCCGTCGGCGGCCGCGGAGAAGGATTTACACCGCCCGTCCCGGGCCAGCCCCCGCTGCCGCGAGAATTCCTGGAACACCATCGGGGTCGCCATCACCGTCGCCCCGCCCACCAGCGCCAGCGAACTCTCTCCCTGCCGCAGCGCGCGGCAGGCCAGATGCAGCGCGACCAGCGAGGACGAACAGGCGGTGTCCACCGTGATGGCGGGACCTTCCAGGCCCAGCGCATAGGCCACCCGGCCGGACACCACACTGCCGACCGCACCGGTGACCACGTACCCCTCGACCTCGGGTCCGGCCTGCCGGGTCACGGTTTCATAGTCCTGGTACATCACACCCGTGTAGACGCCGGTATCACTGCCGCGCAGCGAGACCGGGTCCAGCCCCGCGTGCTCCAGCGCCTCCCACGACACCTCGAGCAGCAGGCGCTGCTGCGGGTCCATCGCCGCGGCCTCCCGCGGACCGATGCCGAAGAAGCCCGCGTCGAAATCGGCGGCGTCGTAGAGGAATCCGCCCCGCCGCGCGTACACGGTCCCCGGTGTGCCCGGATCCGGGTCGAACAGCCGCTCCAGATCCCACCCGCGATCCGCCGGGAAGTCACCGGTCGCGTCGCCCCCGGCGGCCACCAGATCCCACAGGTCCGCCGCCGAACCCACGCCGCCCGGGAAGCGGCACGCCATCCCCACGATGGCGATCGGCTCATCCACCGGTACCGGCCGGGCCGGATCGGAGCGCCGCGCCGCGGCGGCATCGGCCGCGGGCGGCTCGATCCGGGACAGCACGAACCGCGCCACCGCGGCGGGTGCCGGATGATCGAACACCAGGGTCGAGGGCAGCGCCACACCTGTGGCCGCGGCCAGCCGGTTGCGGAACTCCACGCCACCCAGCGAATCGAATCCGATTTCGTCGAACCGTTGTTCGGCCCCGATATCGGCGGCCGAGGCGTGCCCCAGCACCGCGGCCGCCTGCGCGAGCACCACGTCCAGGACGAGCGGTAACCGCCGCGCCGCCGGTACCGCGGCCAGCCGGTCGGCCAGCGTGGCGGTGGTCCCGGCGCGGTTCGCCCGGCGCACATACCCGCGCAGGACGGTCGGCAGCGCGCCCGGATCGGTCTGTCGCCGCAGCACACTCGGATCGAAGGCCAGCGGCACGAGCCGGGCTTCGGGGCGCCCGGCGGCCAGGTCGAACAACCGGATGCCTTCGGCGGCGCCGAGCTGTTCCAGCCCCATCCGGCGCCACCGCGCCAGCGCGACGCGATCGAGCGCACCGGTCATCCCGCTGCCCTGTTCCCACGGACCCCAGGCCAGCGATATTCCGGCCAGCCCCGCCGAGCGGCGACGCTGCGCCAGCGCGTCCAGGAAACCGTTGGCGGCGGCGTAGTTGCCCTGGCCCGCCGAGCCGATCACCCCGGCCACCGACGAGAACAGCACGAACGCCGAAACCTTCCGGTCCCGGGTCGCCTCGTCCAGGTTCCGGGCGCCGTCGACCTTGGGCGCCAGCACCCGATCCACCTGCGCCTCGGTCAAGGTCGCGACGGTTCCGTCCGCCAGTACCCCCGCCGTATGCACGACCGCCAGCGGCTGCCCGGCATCGATTCCGTCGATCAGCTCGGCTACCGCGGCGCGGTCGGTGACATCGCAGGCCACCACCCGCACCCGCGCGCCGGACCGCTCCAGTTCCGCCGCCAGTTCGGCGGCTCCCGCGGCGGCCGGCCCCTGCCGTGAGGTGAGCACCAGCCGGCGCGCCCCGTGCGCGGCCACCAGGTGCCGGGCCAGCAGCGCGCCCAGGCCACCGGTCCCCCCGGTGATCAGCACCGTCGCTTCCGCGAACCCGGCCGGTTCCGCACCGGTTGCCGGGGCGGCGCTACGGGTGAGCCGCGGTACCAGCAGTTCGGCGCCGCGCAGTGCGATTTCCGGCTCGCCGCTGCCCAGCGCCGCGCGGATCCGGCCGAGATCCACCGGGTCGTCGCGATCCTCGTCGACCAGCACGAACCGCCCCGGATTCTCCGCCTGCGCCGAACGCACCAGCCCGCGGACCGCGGCGGCCGCGGGATCGACGGCCTCTCCGGGCAGCCCGGCACCACCACCGGTGACCACGACCAGCAGGCTGCC
>NZ_BAGJ01000237.1 GCF_000308775.1 Nocardia testacea NBRC 100365 | reverse complement strand
CGCCGGTCGCGGCGGATGAGCCGGTCGCGGCGGATGAGCCGGCTGCGGCGGATGCGCCGGTCGCGGCGGATCCGCGGGCTGCGGCGGATGCGCCGGTCGCGGCGGATGCGCGGGCTGCGGCGGATGAGCCGGCTGCGGCGGATGAGCCGGTCGCGGCGGATGAGCCGGCTGCGGCGGCCCGCCCGCAACCCGCACATCGCCAGGATGCGGAACCGCCTGCGCAGGCTGCGGCGGATGCGCCGGCTGCGCTGGTACACCCTGCCGGGCCTGCAAATCCGCGTCACGCCCCGCGTCGAGTGCCCGTTGAGCACGTTCGGAACCGTTCCGCCGCATCCAGGGCGGGATTCGCTCGGAAACCATGCGCGCAGCCGACCCGAGCGCGTCGCCGACCGCTGACATCAGACCCCGTCTAGCCACTACATCCTCCAGCCCCTGAGAGGGCCCCTCCGCGCACCCGTTTGCACATCACGCCCAAGCTGTATCCACACCGCCCTATGCCCGGAGAGTGGTGCGCCGCAATATCTCGTTGTCGGTGATATCGGTACCCACCCGGCGGGCTCGATCGAGTGAGAGCATTCCGACAACCGGCAGGACCGCGAATCTTGCACGAAAGAAGCGCGGTCGACCGCCGAGCTGCTCGTCGGCTCGCCCCATTTTCAACTATCCCCAAGGCGGGGAAGGAAACCCGGAATCGGGGACTGTGGGGCATCGAGTCAACAGCGCGTACCGCGTCGACCGAATCGTTCCAGCCGGTGGCGTTCTCGAGTGGGTCGAGCGCGGTCACAGACGTTTTGACCGGTGCGGGAGATGCTTCTGTATCCGCGAGAACCGACCCACCATCGAGCACGGAGTCGCGTCCTCCTGGCCGCGCTCGTGTCATTCCGATCGAGGCCGACCAGTGACCGCGGAGGGCTCGGACTCCTTCTGTGGAGGATCGGCCGAGACTTCGTGATCCTGGTCGACCGGAGCGCCGCTGGACGATTGGGCCGGTGGCCCCCCGGTAGCCGGCGCGAACACCTGCGGCCCAGCACTCTGCGGGCTTTCCGATCCCGACTGTGCAGTCTGACTCGTCTCTCCACGGTTCGCGGTTTCCCCCACAGAAATCGCCGACGTTTTCTCGTCGGAGCCTTTCGCGGATGCCGCCACGCGGGCCGCCTTGCCGCCGGCACGCGACCAGGGTGTCCGTGCGCCCTTGCCGACAGACGGCGGCTTGCTATCGGAAGCAGCGCCGGCCGCCGACCGGGCAGCCGTCCCCTGCGTCGGTCCAGCGCCGGCCGCCGACCGGGCGGCACCCCCCTGCCCTTTGTTCGCCGCGTTGTTCGCCGCGGCGTCGACGGGACGCTGTTGCCCACTCGAAGTGGACGACGTCTGCGACTGCGTCGTCGTCGACGGAGTCGACTGCGTAATCGCCGTCGGAGCCATTCCCACGGTTTCGCCGACTCTGCTCTGCGCGGCTTCCGATTCGGCGCTTTCCGGGCTGTTTTCCGTATTACCGGGAGCGCTCGACACGCGATCTCCACTTTGCGCGACGGAATCGGGACCCGCAGCTTGGGTGTTCATCGCGGACACGGAAGTCCCTGGCGCGCCCGGCTGGACCGATCCAGAGGCGACGGCCTCCGGCCCATTCGTTTGGTCGCCCGACGAGGACGTAACCGGCGAAGGGGTGTCGCCACCCGCAAGTTCCTCTCCAGGCGCCACAGAGTCGGCGCTCGGAGCGGAGTCCGCCTTCGGAGCACTCCCGGAGGACGTTTCGGCAGAAGGCTGTTGGCTTTCCTGAAACCCGCCGGGAAACAGCACGTTCAGAAGCGGATCAGGTCGAGCCTGCGTGAACGGCTGATCTCCGGAAGGATCCGACCAATCGGCAGGTGTCACGGGTAGTCCAGGAGTGGCGAAGTCGAAGCCGTCCACCTTCTCGGCGAACTTCTCGCCGTGGGACTTCATGTCATCGGCCTGACTGTCCAGGATCTTGATATAGCGCTCGACTTCATCAGGGTCGAGGCGGTAGGTCGATCCGGTGCCGGATGAAGGGACTTCGCCGGGCGGACGTAGTGCATCGCGAAGAAAGAGGTCGAACTTGTCCAGGAGCGGCTGAATGGCCTTCATCATAACCTCGGCCGCGATGTACCACATCAACGCCTTGGTCACTTCTTTGAGCAGATAACGTGTCGTGGCCGCGATGGCGGGACCGGTAACCGGCCCCGCCGGAGTGCCTATGCTCGCAATAAAACTCGCCGCGAGCGCTGCCAGTTCGATGAGCACGGCGATCTGTATTGCCTCGATGACATCTGCTGCGATATCGAGCGCTGTCGATGCTATACCGAATGCGGTATCCAGCTCCGACATCATTCCTTTGTTCTGCGCCCACATCACCAGGATTGCCTGGTAGGAATCCCCGGAAATAGCCGATCCCAGAGCTTCGACAGTGTTGGTCGACTCGTCATAGGTTTCTCTGACCGCGGTGGCGAGTTCCTCGACGGTCCGGCTCAGCTCGCGCACCTGATCCACATCGACATCCGGATAGGGGATGCCCAGGATATTGAGAAAGAACACAACCTCGCTCGGTATGTGGATACTCAACTGTCGAACCTTCTCACAGCGGCGTGAACCGATCCGCCCGACCGCGATCTATACGCAGACGGCAATGCACGGCAGCGGCCGGTGCAGCGGGACGGACTGACAATCGACATCAGCAGCACACTGCCAGGCCGGCCGCGGAGAGCATCGGCGCGGAGCATAGCCAGAGCTGCAGCTGCATTCGACCTCACGCACCTCGCTTCATACCGCCGTACAGATCGCGCCGATGTACGCTACCGAATCGACGCCCGGACAGACTACCGAACTATGAAAACCGACAGCTCGCTTCGTCTGCCCTCGAGCGCCGATCGGACCGGTCCGAAGTCGGTTCCACAACGCTCGGGCGGGATCGGCACCGCGTGACCGAAGGATGTGAAGTACGACATCCGACATCTGGGTGACCGACTCGGACCGACACCGGTGCCGCCCGGAACGGAACCGTCTCGAAGCACGGCACAGCGCCATGATTTCGCAGGTCGGCAGCGCTCAGCTCAGTACCTGACATGGAATCGATTCGGGCTGCCGGATCGATACGAAAGTAGGCAGCGCCTGCGACCGCATCTCTCCATGGGAGCACGGCGAGAGGAGCCACGAATGCCGAAGAGGTAACGCGCGACCCTCCCCCGGCCGCCGACTATCACCAATACAGGGAATAGACAGGCTCCCCGATCGGACTCGCCACGCCCTCCGGCAGCCGGCCGAGGCGGGCGCCGGCGCCCCCGTCGGCTTGTATCCACGGACGCCAGGAACCGGAACTGGGAGCAAACCCACAGGCCAGGAACCGATACCTCGGCAAATCCGCGGACCGGACCAATACTCGGAAAGTATATGCGCCGCGAGACGGCCTTCAGGCGGTAACGAGGGCCGATCAGGTACGACACCGCCGTCTCGACCACTATCACCGACAGACCACCCAGGAACGCTTGGCCACCCTCCGCACCGAGGCGGGACGTGAAAACCCGGTGTTATTCTGCGAACATGACGGCGGCACTGGATGATTCGACGCGCAGCAGGATCAATGCCTGGATCAACGGAAACCTCGAACAGGGGCATTCGCCCGAGTCGATCATCGAATACATCACAGACAATGGCTTCGACAAGAACGCGGCCATGGCAGCAGTGTACGCATTGCTGCGGGGAGAAATACCCGGTGCCGTGCCGTATGAATACGACCCCGGCGCCATTTCAAGGGACCGGGTCGTTCACGCTCACGACCGCACGGTCCGCGTACTGATGCGAGTAGAACGGCCGCAAATAGCCTTGTTCGACAATGCGCTTTCAGCCGACGAGTGCGATCGGATAATCGAGATGGCCGAAAATCGATTAAAGCCTTCCGCGACCATCGACCCTGCCACCGGCCTCTTCGAGGAAGCGGAGACCCGGACCAGCGAGAGCATTACGCTCGGAATTTCCGAGAATCCGGTTATCGATTCGGTCGAGCGACGGATCTCTGCACTGATGAACAGTCCGATGGAGTACGGAGAAGGCCTACAGGTCGTACGCTATAGAACGGGTGGCCAGTACATGCGTCATTTCGATTTCTATTCACCGAACGATCCCGGTAGCATCGCCCACCTCAGCGGCGGAGGCCAGCGGGTCGCGACACTCATAATCTATCTGAACGACGTCGAAGCCGGCGGCGAGACTTTTTTCCCGGATCCCGGTATCTCATTTTCCCCCCGCAAGGGTCAGGCACTCTACTTCCGATACTTCAACAAGAGAGGTCAGCTCGATCCGGCTACAATACACGCCGGACTTCCCGTTCTCGCCGGCGAAAAATGGATTATGAACAAATGGATGCGCCGCTATCCGGTCCCGCGGTAAGCCACCGCGATTCGTATCGGCAAGGGACAGCAGAACGATATACACCACAGGTGGGTCGATTCTCCGCAATACAATAGTTCCCACGCCGAGCATCCCCTCGGAGTCATGAGAATTTCCGGAGGGTTGACGTATCCTTCCCATCGAAGAAAGCAACCTCCGAGCCGGAGAGCTTCTAATTGTTAGACTTCGGACGTGAACACGAATTGCTCGGCCTCGATTCAGCAGGGCCTGCTCATTTGTTCGACGATCATGGATCCGGGACCGAGCCTTCACTACTGGCTCGAGTATCACCTGCGCCGCGCGGATATCATCATGATCTTCATGGACGACCCCGGCCAACGACCGCGCTTCGAGCCGTTCACAGAAGACGAGCGAGTACTGTTGGTGCCCGGTGTCACACCCCGCACAGACCTGACGCCGTCCGGGCTATTCAACCGCGAGGTCGCCAACTACAGGGAGGCCGTCTCCTACGCACTCGCCGAAGGAATCCCATGGCTCATTCCCCTCGACAGCGACGAGATCTTGTACGACAGAGGCGATCACAGCTGGAAGACGATGGACCATGTGGGACACGTAACCTTCATGAACCATGAGGCGGTTCCACTGAACCACGAGGTCACCAATTGCTTCACCCAATGCACCCTCTTCCGGGTCAACGGCCGGGCCGATTTCATGGCGTACGGCAACGGCAAGAGCGCTGTTCGCGTGTCACCCGGAGTGAAGGCAGGAGTGCATTCGTTCAGCGGTTACGAGGGCGAGCAACGCACCGTCGACCACCCGGTCATCCTGCACTATCCGAATCCGTCATTCGATAGCTGGGTGGCCAAATTCGGTAAGTTCGAGGCGTTTTCGGATTTCTGGTGGGACAACCCGGATTGTCCCATCGTCATACAGTTCATGCTGCGGTCCAGGGACTTGCTGCGCGCGGCCAGGGAAACCGGAAGCTGGGACGAGGCGCGTAACTACTTCATGTCATGGAGTCTCGATGCCGCGACCCGGGAGGAGTTGGTGAAGGCAGAGGTGCTGCGACGCTACGATCCCATGGCGGAGCTTCGCGACAGGCGGGGAGCCGACGTGCGATCTGTTGCTCTCCCACCATCTGCCGTACGGCCAGGTGAGGACGGCAAATACTCCACAAGCAGTTCACCGTAGGCCGGACAGGAGAGCCGTCGATCCGGCGTAGGTAATGGGGCCGGCACAGTGGCGGCCCACGCTGTTCCACACCTGATCACGCGCGAGCTACAAGTCCGGGATAGTTCCCATCGATTCCGCCGTGTGGCGTTCGCTAGGGTTCTCTCCGTGGGCACCCCCGAGCAGATACTGTCCGACCGCCTCGCGCACGCGTTCGAGGCCGTGGTCGGTGAACCCGTCGACCCGCTGGTCCAGCGGTCGCAGTTCGCCGACTACCAGTCGAATGCCGCTCTCGGATCGGCCAAGCGCCTGGGCCGCAAACCCCGTGACGTCGCCGCCGCGGTGCTGGCGGCCGCCGACCTCGATGATCTGGTGGAGCACACCGAGATCTCGGGGCCGGGGTTCATCAATATCACGCTGCGAGCGCAGGTCCTCGGCAGCATGGCCGGCGCGGTCGGCGCCGACGACCGCCTGGGTGTCCCGCCCGTGGAACCGGAAACCGTGGTGGTCGACTATTCGGCACCGAACACCGCCAAGGAGATGCACGTCGGCCACCTCCGCAGCACGATCATCGGTGATGCCGCGGTACGGATCACCGAGTGGCTGGGGCATCGGGTGATCAAGCGGAATCACCTGGGCGACTGGGGGACTCCGTTCGGCATGCTCATCGAGCATCTGCTCGATATCGGCGAGGCGGAGGCCGCCGCCGAGCTCTCCGTCGGCGACCTGAACACCTTCTATACCGCGGCCCGGCGCAAATTCGACGGCTCCGACGAGTTCAAGGAGCGGTCGCGGCGGCGGGTGGTCCTGCTCCAAGGCGGTGACGAGGCCACGCTGCGGTTGTGGCGGTTGCTGGTCGCCGAATCGAAGCAGTATTTCATGAAGGTGTACGACAGCCTCGATGTCCGGCTGGTCCAAGCCGATTTCGTGGGCGAGAGCGCCTACAACGACGAACTCGCCTCGGTGATAACCGAATTGGACCGGCTCGGGTTGTTGCGCAGCAGTGAGGGCGCCGACTGCGTGTTCCCCGCGGGGTTCACCGGCCGCGACGGCGAACCGTTGCCGCTGATCGTCCGCAAGAGCGACGGCGGATACGGCTACGCCACCACCGATCTCGCCGCGATCCGCGATCGGCTCACCGTCCTGGGCGCCACCCGGCTGCTGTATGTGGTCGGGATGCCGCAGCAGCAGCATTTCGCGATGGTGTTCACGACCGCCCGGGAGGCCGGCTGGCTCGCGCCACCGGCGCGCGCCACGCATATCGGATTCGGGTCGGTACTCGGCGCCGACGGCAAAGTACTGCGTAGCCGGGCCGGGGGGACGATCAAGCTCGTCGACCTGCTCGACGAGGCGGTCGACCGGGCCACCCGGGCGATCGCGGAGAAGAATCCCGATCTCGACACCGGGTCCCGTGCCGCGGTCGCCCGCGCGGTGGGTATCGGGGCGATCAAGTACGCGGATCTGTCCACCGACCGGCTCCGCGACTACACCTTCGACTTCGACCGCATGCTCTCCTTCGAGGGCAACACCGCCCCCTACCTCCAGT
>NZ_BAGJ01000238.1 GCF_000308775.1 Nocardia testacea NBRC 100365 | reverse complement strand
ACTCGCGGAGGGCGGCCCGGTGTTCGCCGCGGTGCGCATCGACCGCGCGGCGCTCGGTGCACAGGATCCCGACGAAGTGCGCGCGGTCATGCGCGGGCTCGTCCGGCCCGCGCGACGCCGCGCGGCCGAGAGCGCGGACCGGGCACCGGACCTGGCGGCGCAGCTGGCCGGTCGGCCGGCCGCGGAACAGGAGCGGATCATCCTCGAGGTGATCCGGGTGCAGGCGGCGGCGGTGCTCGGGCACAGCAGCGCGGAGGCGACCGCGCCGGACCAGCCGTTCAGCGAGATCGGATTCGATTCGCTGGGGGTGATGGAGTTCCGCAACCGGTTGCGCACCGCGGTCGGCACCCAGCTACCGGCGACCGCCGTGTTCGACTACCCGACTCCCGAGGCGCTGGCGGGATTCCTGCGCCGGGAGATCGCCCCGGACGAGGACCCGGTCCAGCGCATCACGGCCGAGATCGACTCGCTGGCGCACAGTTGCGCAGCGGCCGAGTTGTCGCCCGCGGACCGGACCGGCCTGGCGAACCGGTTGACCGCGCTGTTACGCGAACTCGAGGGCACCGCCCCCGCCGAGTCCGACCCGGGCGCCGCCGCCGCGGAAAACCTCGACGCCGCGGACGACCGCGAGCTGTTCGACTTCATCGACAACCTCAGCTGAACCAGCATGATCAGGAGCTCCACCCCGATGGCCGACAACGACGAGCTACGCCGGTACCTCAAGAAGACCGCGAAAGAGCTCTACGACACCAAACAGCAGTTGCGCGAGCTCACCGACCGGTCGCGGGAGCCGATCGCGATCGTCGGGATGGCGTGCCGCTACCCCGGGGGAGTGCGCACGCCCGAGCAGCTGTGGGAACTGACCGCGGGCGGGGTGGACGCGGTGGGCGACTACCCCACCGACCGGGGCTGGGATCTGGCGCGCCTGTTCGACCCGGATCCGGATGTGCCGGGCACCGTGTACACGCGGGAGGGCGGGTTCCTCGACGCCATCGGCGAGTTCGACGCGGCCTTTTTCGGGATCGGCCCGCGTGAGGCCGCCGCGATGGATCCGCAGCAGCGGCTGATGCTGGAGGCGTCGTGGGAGGCGCTCGAGGACGCGGGTATCGATCCGGGGTCGTTGCGCGGCAGCGATACCGGGGTGTTCGCGGGGGTGATCCATCAGTACTACGGGCCGCGGGTCGGGTCGGCGAATATCTCCGCGGAGACCGAGGGACATGCCTACCTCGGGGTGTCCAACAGTGTGCTGTCCGGCCGCATCGCCTACACCCTGGGTTTCAAGGGTCCGGCGGTATCGGTGGATACGGCGTGTTCGTCGTCGTTGGTGGCGTTGCATCTGGCGTGTCAGGCGTTGCGGCAGGGGGATACGTCGCTGGCGTTGGCGGGTGGGGTGACGGTGATGTCGGATCCGTCGTTGTTGATCGCGTTCGCGCGGCAGCGGGCGTTGTCGGTGGATGCGCGGTGTAAGGCGTTCGCGGCGGCGGCCGATGGTACGGGGTTCTCCGAGGGTCTGGGAATGCTGGTGCTGGAGCGGCTCTCCGACGCGCGACGGCTCGGGCACGACGTTCTGGCGGTGGTGCGCGGCACCGCCGTCAATCAGGACGGGGCCAGCAACGGATTGACCGCCCCGAACGGTCCGTCGCAGGAGCGGGTGATCGCCGCGGCACTCGCGAGCGCGGGCCTGGAGCCCGCGGATGTGGACGCGGTGGAGGCGCACGGTACGGGGACGATGCTGGGTGATCCGATCGAGGCGCGGGCGTTGATCAATGTCTATGGCGCCCGGGGGGACAGTGGTCCGTTCCGGTTGGGGTCGCTGAAGTCGAATATCGGTCATACCTCCGCGGCGGCGGGTGTGGGTGGTGTGATCAAGATGGTGCAGGCCATGCGGCACGGGGTGTTGCCGAAGACGTTGCACGTGGACGCGCCGTCGCCGCATGTGGAGTGGGATCCGGGCACGGTGCGGTTGCTGACCGAGGCGGAGCCGTGGCCGGCGGGGGAGCGGGTGCGCCGCGCGGGAATCTCCTCGTTCGGGGTGAGTGGCACGAATACGCACGTGATCATCGAAGAGGCACCGACCGAGCCGGGCCTCACTTCCGGCGCGACCTCTCCGGCCGGCGTGCCCGGCGCAACCACCCCGGCCGCCGCGGTCGGTGGGATCGCGGCGGCCGAGCCGGCCGTCGCGACGGATCTCGTTCCGTTCGTCCTGTCGGCCCGGTCCGAGGAAGCGCTGCGCGGTCAGGCGGACCGGTTGCGGCAGTGGCTGATCGGCGCACCGGAGGCGGGACTGCCCGATATCGGGTACTCGCTGGCGACCGCGCGGGCCCTGCTCGAATGCCGCGCGGTGGTACCGGCCGCCGATCGCGGCGCGCTGCTCGCCGGTCTCGCCGAGGTGGCGGCGGGTGCGCCCGGCGCGCTCGTCGGGCGCGCGGGCTCCGGCCGGACCGCGTTCCTGTTCACCGGTCAGGGTGCGCAGCGGGCCGGGATGGGTGCGGGACTCTATCGGGCGTTCCCGGCGTTCGCGACCGCGCTGGACGAGGTGTGCGCGCAGTTCGATCCGCTGCTGGGCCGGTCGTTGCGGGAGGTGATGTTCACCGACGCCGACGGCGTGCTGGACCGCACCGAGTTCACTCAGCCGGCGCTGTTCGCGTTCGAAGTGGCCGTCTCGCGGCTGCTGGAAGCGTTCGGTGTCGTTCCGGATGTGCTGATCGGCCATTCCATCGGCGAACTGGCGGCGGCCTATGTGGCGGGGGTGTGGTCCCTGCCCGACGCGTGCGCGCTGGTGGCCGCGCGCAGCCGGTTGATGGGGGCGCTGCCGGTGGGCGGTGCGATGCTGGCCGTGGCGGTGCCCGAAACCGTGGCGCGGGAACTGGCGGCCGAATTCCCGGGCCGGCTCTCCGTCGCCGCGGTCAATGATCCGGCCTCGACCGTGCTCTCCGGCGACGCGGACGCGGTCTCCGAGATCGAAGTCCGGCTCGCCGCGCAGGGGGTGAAGACCAACCGGTTGCGGGTGAGCCACGCGTTCCATTCCGCGCGGATGGATCCCATGCTCGCCGAATTCCGGGCGGTGGCCGCCGGTATCTCCTACGCGCGGCCGCAACGGACCGTGATATCGAACGTTTCCGGCGAGATCGACCAGGACACCCTGACCGATCCGGAACACTGGGTGCGGCAGGTCCGCGGTTGTGTCCGGTTCGCCCCCGGCGTGGACGCCGCGGTCGGGGCCGGCGTCCGGCGTTTCGTGGAGGTGGGGCCGGACGCGGTCCTGGCCGCCGCGACGCGACGGTGCCTGGCGGAGCACCCGGAGGCCGATGCGGCCGCCTCGGTGGCCGCGACCGCGCGGCGGCCGGTCGCGTCCGGTACGCCGGCGGAGGCCGAGGTCACGCAGTTCGTCTCCGCGCTGGCGCAGATCCACAACGCCGGGGTGCCGGTGGATTGGCGGGCCTGGTTCGCCGGTCGCGCGATGCGCCGGATCGGCCTGCCCACCTATGCCTTCCAGCGGCGTCGCTTCTGGCTGAACTCCGGGGGCGATACCGGGATCTCCTCGCTCGAGCATCCGGTCCTCACCGGGGTGGTCGGACTCGCGGGGTCCGACGAATGGTTGTTCACCGGGCGTTTCTCGCTGCGCACCCATCCGTGGGTGGCCGATCACATGACCTACGGCGTGGTCGTGCTGCCCAGTGCCACCCTGATCGAGATGCTGCTGGTCGCGGGTGCCCGGATCGGATGCGGCACGGTCGAGGAACTCACCCTGCAGGCGCCGATCCTGCCCACCGGTGACGACGAGATCGAGTTGCAGGTGCTGGTCCAGGCGGCCGACGGCCAGGGTCGCCGCCCGTTCGAGTTCTATTTCCGTGTCGCGGGCGAGAGCGAATGGGTGCACAACGCGACCGGCGCGCTGGCCGCGACCGGCTCCGGCGAAACGGATCTGCCCGCCCGGCTGCGGGACGAGCCGTGGCCCCCGGCGGAAGCCGAACCGCTGGACAGCGCGGGGCTGGCGGCGCTGATCGCCAAGGACACCGGTCTGGAATACGGCCCGGCCTTCCTCGGTGTGCGGGCGGCCTGGCAGCGCGGCGACACCGTGTTCTCCGAGATCGAGCTGGATACCGCGGCGGCGCCGGAGGCCGGTCGCCATACACTGCATCCCGCCCTGCTGGACATGGTGATGCACGCCGGCTTCTCCCGGCTGCTCTGCGGCGACGGTGACGGCGATCCCGAGACCGGCCGGCTGCTGTTCCGCTGGGGCGGTGCGCGGTTCCACGCTACGGAGACCACGCGCCGGGCGGAGGTGACCACCCTGCGGGTGATCGCGGTCGCGACCGGGCCGGAGACCGTCGCGGTGGCCGCCGTCGATCCGGCGGGCGAGCCGATCGTCTCGGTGGACGCGGTGGTGATGCGCCCGTACGACGTCGCGGAATTCCGCGCCACCCTGCCCGGTGCCGCGGCGTACCTGCACCAGGTGCGCTGGGAGCCGGCCGGCCCGGCCGGCAGCGAACAGCTCACCTGGTCGCCCGGGCTGCTCGGCGACGGGGAGATGGCCGGGATCGCGGCCGGTTACCCGACGCCCGCCGCGGCCGCCGCGGCCGAGCGGGTACCGGATGTGCTCATCTGGCGGGCCGCCCCGGCGGCGGCCGGTGCGCCGGTGGAGGTCCGGGCCGGGGTGCGCGACGCGCTCGCCGTGTTCCGGTCCTTCCTCGCGGAGGAACGTCTGGCCGGGACCCGGCTGGTCGTGCTGACCACCGGGGCCGCCGGCCTGCCCGGCGAGGTCCCGGACCCGCGCGCGGCCGCGATCCGCGGCCTGGCCGGTGTGGCGCAGTCGGAGAACCCCGGGCGGTTCGTGCTCGTCGACGCGGAACCGGACCGGCCGGTGGATGCCGACCGCCTCGCCGCGGTCCTGCGATCCGGCGAACCCCAGGTCGCGGTCCGCGGCACGGAAACACTGGTACCGCGCCTGATTCGGGCCGCCACGTCCGCCGGCCGCGCTGCGGGGTCGCTGCCGGCGGACGCGACGGTGCTGATCACCGGGGGCACCGGTGGGCTGGGCGCGTTGTTCGCCCGGCACGTGGTGGCCGAATACGGCGTGCGGCGGTTGGTCCTGACCTCCCGCCGGGGTCTCGCCGCGCCGGGCGCCGCGGAACTGGCCGCCGAACTGGAATCGGCCGGCGTCCACGCGCGAATCGTCGCCTGCGATATGGCCGACCGGGACGCGGTGCGGGCCCTGCTGGACGGTATCGAAGCGGATCGGCCGCTGGCGGTGGTGCACACCGCCGGGGTGCTCGAGGACGCGACCATCGCCTCGCTGACCGCCGAGCAGGTGGACCGGGTGGCCGCGCCCAAGGTCGACGGCGCCTGGTGGCTGGACGAGCTGACCCGCGACCGCGATATCGCGGCGTTCGTCCTGTTCTCCTCGGTGGCCGCGGTCCTGGGGTCGGCCGGTCAGGGTAACTACGCGGCCGCCAACAGTTTCCTGGACGCGCTGGCGCAGCGGCGGCGGGCCGCCGGGAAGCCGGCGGTATCGCTGGCCTGGGGGCCGTGGGAGCAGGGCAGCGGAATGACCGGCGGGCTGGACCGGATCGCGATGGCCCGGTGGCAACGGCTGGGGCTGAGTCCGCTGACCGAGGCCGAGGGCCGGCGGCTCTTCGACACCGCGCTGGCCGGTGCCGGGGTCCGGACGATTCCGTTGCGCTTCGACCCGGCCGCGGTGCGCCGCGAAAGCGATCCGGGCGCGGTACCCGTGGTGTTGCGCGGACTGGTGCGCCCGGCGGCGCGTCCGGTGCGCGCGCCGGGGGATGGTGCGGTCGACCGGGCGGCGGGTTCGCTGGGCGCCGTGCTCGCGGAAGCCCCCGAGGCCCAGCGCGCGGATCTGGTGCTCGAGGTGGTCCGGGCGCAGGTGGCGGCGGTACTGGGCCACGAGTCGGGCAACGATATCCGCCCCGATCAGCGTTTCGACGAGATCGGCCTGGATTCGCTGGGGGCGGTCGAATTCCGCAACCGGCTGAGCAAGGCGTCCGGGCTGACCCTGCCCTCGACCCTCGTCTTCGATCATCCGACGCCGGTGGCGGTGGCGAAACTGGTGCTGGCCCGGGTGGCACCGGCGGCGGATGCCCCGGTGAAGAAGGTCGTGCGGCGGACTCGGGTGGACGAGCCGATCGCGATCGTGGGAATGGCGTGCCGGTTCCCCGGCGGTGCCGATTCCGCCGCGGGCCTGTGGGATCTGGTGGCCGCGGGCCGGGACGCGACGGGTGACTTCCCGGACGACCGCGGCTGGGATCTGGAGCGGCTGTTCGACGAGGACGCCGACAAACCCGGCACCGTCTACACCCGCCGTGGCGGATTCCTCTACGACGCCGGCGATTTCGACCCCGGCTTCTTCGGGATCGGCCCGCGCGAGGCCTCGGCCATGGACCCGCAGCAGCGCCTGCTGCTCGAGGTGTCGTGGGAAGCCCTGGAGGACGCGGGTATCGATCCGGCCTCGCTGCGGGGCAGCGACGCGGGAGTGTTCGCCGGAGCGGGCTATTCGGGCTATATCGATCGGGTGGTCGGTGATCTGGAGGGTTACCGGCTCACCGGCACCACCAGCAGTGTGATCTCCGGACGGGTCGCCTACGTGTTCGGCCTGGAGGGGCCGGCCGTAACCGTCGATACCGCGTGTTCGTCGTCGCTGGTCGCCCTGCATCTGGGCTGTCAGGCGCTGCGGCGGGGGGAGAGTTCGCTAGTGCTCGCCAGCGGCGTGACCGTGGCGGCCAGCCCATACCTCTATGTCGATTTCGCCCGCCAGCGCGGGCTCTCGCCGGACGGGCGGTGCAAGGCCTTCTCCGCCGCCGCCGACGGCGTGGCCTTCGCCGAGGGCGTCGGTGTCCTGGTGCTGGAGCGTCTCTCCGACGCACGCCGCAACGGGCACGAGATCCTGGCCGTGGTCCGTGGCACGGCGGTGAATCAGGACGGGGCCAGCAACGGTCTGACGGCGCCGAACGGACCGTCACAGGAGCGGGTGATCGCTGCGGCGCTGGCCGATGCCGGGCTGGCGCCGTCGGATATCGACGCGGTGGAGGCGCACGGTACGGGTACTACACTGGGTGACCCGATCGAGGCGCAGGCCCTGATCGCCGCCTACGGCGGGGACCGCGCCGATCGGCCGCTGCGGATCGGCTCGCTCAAATCCAATATCGGTCACACCGTGGCCGCGGCGGGAGTGGGCGGGGTGATCAAAATGGTGCAGGCCATGCGGCACGAGATGCTGCCGCGCACCCTGCACGCCGAAGAGCCCAGCCCGCACGTGGACTGGTCCTCCGGCGACGTCCAGGTGCTGACCGAGGCGCAGCCGTGGCCGGCCGGCGGGCGGGTGCGCCGGGCCGGGGTCTCCTCCTTCGGCGT
>NZ_BAGJ01000239.1 GCF_000308775.1 Nocardia testacea NBRC 100365 | reverse complement strand
CCCGCCGCGACCGCGGGCCCGCGGGGCAGCCTCACCGAACTGGTCGTGGCGGCCCATCGTCGCGGCGCCGTGGACGAGGTACTGCCGCTGCTGATCCAGAGCGCGGAGCTGACCGTCGCGTTCGATCGCCCGGCCGGACCGGGGGATATCGGTAAACCGATGCTGCTGGCCCGCGGCGGCACCGGGCCGACGGTGATCTGTGTGCCGTCCTTCCTGATCGGCAACGGGCCGCACCAGTTCGGGAAACTGGCCCGCGAACTCGGCTCCGAATGCGCGGTGCACGCGCTGTGGCTGCCCGGGACCCGGCCGGGGGAGCCGCTGCCCTCGTCCTGGGACGGGCTGCTCGACCAGCTCGCCGATACCACCCTGGAGACGGTCGGCGCCGGGTCCTTCGTCCTGGCCGGGTATTCCATCGGCGGAGCGCTCGCCCACGGGCTCGCGGGCCGGCTCGCCGCCCGGGGGCGGCCGGCGCTGGGGGTCGCGATGATCGACACCTATTCGCCCGACGACGAAGCCGGTAACCGCGCGGTTTTCGCCAGTGCGCTCGGCCTGGCACTGGACAGCGGTCATGAGCTGATCGCCGTGGACGACCGCGCGCTGGTGGTGATGGCCGACTACGCACGGATCTACGGCAGCCGGCCCGCGCTGCCGATCTCCGCCCCGACACTGGTGCTGCGGGCGACCACCACCATGCCGGGCCTCGCACTGCCCGAACCGGTTCCGCAGTGGCAGCACCGCGGCGAGACCGCCGAGATACCGGCCGACCATCTCACCGTCATCGACGAGGCGATACCGGTGGTGGCCGAGCGGATGCGGCAGTGGCTGGGCGCACTCGGCGCGGCGGCCGGGGAACCGCCTTCCTGAGCGCCGCGGACCGGTCCGGTGCTCGCTCCCGGTCCGGTCACTTCCACCATCCCAGTGCTTTTCAGCGAAATCGGCAAGATTGAGGAAACCCATGGTCGAGTCGGCGAATGAGATCGCCATTGTCGGTATGGCGTGCCGGATGCCCGGCGCCCCCGACCTGGACGCGTTCTGGCGGCTGCTGCGCGAAGGGCGCGACGCCATCGGCGCGGCGCCCGCCGATCGCGCGGGCCTCGGCGAAACAGCAGGTTTCCTCGATTCGGCCTCGGAATTCGACGCCGGATTCTTCGGGGTCCCGCCCAACGAGGCCCGCGCCATCGATCCGCAGCAGCTGCTCGGGCTCGAGTTGAGCTGGGAGGCTCTGGACGACGCGGGAGTCCGGGAGCGCGACGGTGGCCGGGTCGGTGTGTTCCTGGCCGGCTCCGGCACCGATTTCGCCGAGCTGGTGGCCGCGCAGGGGATCGCCGGGGTGGGCCGGTACTCGCTACCGGGAGTCGGCCGGGGAGTCACCGCCAACCGGATCTCCAACCATTACGGATTCACCGGCCCGAGCCTGGTGGTCGACAGCGGACAGTCGTCCTCGCTGGTCGCCGTGCATCTGGCTTGTGAGTCCCTGCGCAGCGGCGAATCCGAGGTGGCGCTGGCGGGCGGACTGAACCTCATCCTGTCGCCGCTGAGCGGCGCCCGCTACGAACAGTTCGGCGCGCATTCACCGTCGGGGAAATGCTTCACCTTCGACAGTCGCGCCGACGGCACCGTGCGCGGTGAGGGCGGCGGCATGGTGGTGCTCAAACCGCTGGCGCGAGCGGTCGCGGACGGCGACCGGGTCTACGCGGTGATCCGCGGTAGCGCCGTCAACAGCGGTAACGAACGGCGGGTGCTGAGCGCCCCGAGCGCCGCCGCGCAGGCGGCGGTGCTGCGGGCCGCGCTCGCGGCCGCGGCGGTGGAACCGGCGACCGTGGACTACGTCGAACTGCACGGCACCGGAACACCGGCGGGCGATCCGGTGGAGGCCGCCGCGCTCGGAGCGATCTACGGCGCGGGCCGGACCGGCGACGCACGGCTGTCGGTCGGATCGGTGAAAACCAATATCGGACATCTGGACAGTGCCGCCGGGATCGCCGGGTTGATCAAAACCGCGCTGTGCCTGCGCCACCGGGAACTCGCGCCCAGCCTGAACTTCGTCACCCCGAATCCGCGGATCCCGCTCGCCGAGCTCGGATTGCGCGTACCGACCGCGGCCGAACCGTGGCATGCCGCGACCGGCGGTGCCGCGCCGCGGCGGGCGGGTGTGTCGTCGTTCGGGATGGGGGGCACCAACGCACATGTCGTACTGGAGGAAGCACCCGCCGGGTCACCGGCCGCACGGGCGTGGGAGGCACCTGCCGCGGCGCCGGGAGCGGCCGGCATCGGGGAAGCCCGTGCCGTGGTGTCGGGTGTGGCCGGTGTCGAGGGAACTCGTGTCGTGGTGTCGGGTGTGGCCGGTGCGGGGGAAGCCGGTGCCGTGGTGTCGGGTGTGGCCGGTGCGGGGGAAGCCGGTGTCGGGGTGCCGGGTATGGCCGGTGCCGCGCAGACGCCGGTGACCTGGGTGCTGTCCGGGCACAGTCCGGCGGCGCTGCGGGAGCAGGTGGTACGGCTGCGGGATCGGCTGGCCGGGCAACCCGGCATCGATGCCGCCGATCTCGCGCAATCGCTGTGGCAGACCCGCACTCCGCTGGAATGGCGGGCCGCGGTGGTGGGATACGACACCGAGCGGATGCGCGCGGGGTTGACCGCGCTGCTCGAGCCGGTGCCCGAATCGGTGGCCGGTGGGCCCGAGGTGATGACCGGCCGGGCCGCCGCGCGGCGTGCGGTGTTCGTGTTCCCCGGACAGGGCAGCCAGTGGCTGGGTATGGGCGCGGAACTGCTGGCCGCGGACCCGGTGTTCGCCGCTTCCATCGCCGAATGTGAGGCGGCGCTGGCGCCCTATGTCGACTGGTCGCTGACCGATGTGCTGCGCGGGGCCCCGGGTGCCGCGTCACTGGATCGGGTGGAGGTCGTGCAGCCGGCCCTGTTCGCGATGCTGGTGTCCCTGGCGCGGAGGTGGCAGGCCGCCGGAGTGCGGCCGGCCGCGGTCGTCGGCCATTCCCAGGGCGAGATCGCCGCGGCGGTCGTGGCGGGTGGTCTGTCCCTGGCCGACGGGGCCCGGGTGGTGGCATTGCGCTCCCGGGCCGTCGCGGAGGAACTGGCGGGCGCGGGCGGAATGGCCTCGGTCGGGCTGGCCGCGCCGGAGGTGGCGCGGCGGTTGGCGGCGTTCGCCGGCCGGCTGTCCGTGGCGGCGGTGAACGCACCGGGCCAGACCGTGGTCTCCGGTGCGGCGGACGCGCTCGGCGAATTCCTGGACGGTTGCGCCGCGGACGGTGTCTGGGCCAAACGGATCCCGGTGGACTACGCGTCGCATTCGGCCGCGGTGGAACAGATCCGGGACCGGGTGCTCGCCGACCTGGCCCCGGTGCGTCCGGTATCCGGTTCGGTGCCGTTCTTCTCCACGGTGAGCGCGGAATTCGTGGACACCGCGGGCCTCGACGCACAGTACTGGTATCGCGGCCTGCGCGAGGAGGTGCGTTTCGGCGCCGCGATCGAGGCGCTGCTGGCGGCCGAGATGAATGCGTTCATCGAGGTCAGCCCGCATCCGGTAGTGGTCTCCGCGATCGAATCGAGCGCGGACGCGGCGGGTCTGGCCGAGCGGGTGGCGGTACTGGGTACCCTGCGCCGCGACCACGGCGGGCCCGACCGGTTCACCGCCGCCCTCGCCCGGGCGCACTGCGCCGGATTCGACGTGGCGCCGGTGCCGGAGCAGCGGTCGTTCCACCGGGTGGAGCTGCCGGTCTACGCCTTCCAGCGGCGCCGGTGCTGGATCCCCACGCTCACCGCGGTGCCGCAGGAGATCCCGGGCCCGGCGGCGGAGGCCGCCCTGGTGGAGCCGGATCCGGACACCGCCGGACCCGAGGTGACCTCAGTTCCGGACAGTCCCCTCGCGACCCGGCTGGCCGCCGCGCCCGAACGTGACCGTGAGGCACTGGTCCTGACCGTGGTGGCGGAGCAGGCGGCCGCGATTCTCGGCCACGACTCGGCCGGGGATATCCACCCCGACCGACCCTTCACCGCCTTCGGATTCGATTCGCTGAGCGGCCAGCAGTTGCGCAACCGCCTGGCCGCGGTGACCGGGGTGGCCCTGCCCGCGACGCTGATCTTCGACCGGCCGACCCCGCTGGCGGTGGCCCGGCTGCTGCGCGCCCGCCTGGAAGGCGTGACTCCGGCCGCGCGCCGGGCCGTGCCCCGGCAGCGGTCCGAGGAGCCGATCGCCATCGTCGGAATCGGCTGCCGATTCCCGGGCGGAGTTGCCTCGGCCGAGGATCTGTGGAAGCTCCTCGACGCGGGGCGCGACGCGATCACCCCGTTCCCCACCGACCGGGGCTGGGATATGGACCGCCTGTTCGATCCGGATCCGGACCGGCCGGGCACCGTGTACACGCGCGAGGGCGGGTTCCTGTCCGGCGCGGCTGATTTCGACGCGGGCTTCTTCGGGATCGGACCCCGCGAGGCGGCCGCGATGGATCCGCAGCAGCGGCTGATGCTGGAGGCCTCCTGGGAAGCGCTCGAGGACGCCGGAATCGATCCGGCCGCGCTGCGCGGCACGGATGCCGGTGTCTACGTGGGTGCCTCGTCCTCCGGCTACCAGCGCGCGGTGACCGGCGAATACGAGGGTTTCCGGCTCACCGGTACCTCGCACAGCGTGATATCCGGCCGGGTCGCCTACGTGTTCGGGCTGGAAGGTCCCGCGGTCACGGTGGACACCGCGTGTTCGTCCTCGCTGGTCGCCCTGCATCTGGCCGGTCAGGCGCTGCGGCGCGGGGAGACCTCGCTGGCCCTGGCGGGCGGGGTGAGCGTTTCGGCGAGCCCCGGCCTGTTCGTGGATTTCGCCCGGCAGCGCGGGCTGGCGCCGGACGGGCGCTGTAAGGCGTTCGCGGCGGCCGCCGACGGCGTCGCCTGGTCCGAGGGCGTCGGTGTTCTGGTGCTGGAGCGCCTCTCCGACGCACGCCGTAACGGGCACGAGGTGCTGGCCGTGGTGCGTGGTTCGGCGGTGAATCAGGACGGGGCGAGTAATGGTCTGACGGCGCCGAACGGTCCGTCGCAGGAGCGGGTGATCGCGGCGGCGTTGGCGGATGCGGGATTGGTCCCGGCGGATGTGGATGCGGTGGAGGCGCACGGGACGGGTACGACGCTGGGTGATCCGATCGAGGCGCAGGCCCTGATCGCCGCCTACGGCACCGACCGCGACGAGCCGCTGCGAATCGGCTCGCTGAAATCGAATATCGGCCACGCCGTCGCCGCGGCCGGTATCGGCGGGGTGATCAAGATGGTGGCGGCGCTGCGCCACGAGACACTGCCGCGCACTTTGCATGTGGACGCCCCGAGCCCGCATGTGGACTGGTCCGCCGGGTCGGTGCGGTTGCTGACCGACGCGGAACCGTGGCCGGCCGGGGAGCGGGTGCGCCGCGCCGGTGTCTCGTCGTTCGGGATCAGCGGCACCAATGCCCATGTGATCCTCGAGGAGGCGCCGGCCGCGCCGGCCCCCGACGACGCGGAGCGGCTGACCACGACGGGACCGCTCCCGCTGTTGATCTCGGCGAAAACCCCGGCGGCGCTGCGGGCGCAGGCCGCGCGGCTGCGGCAGTGGCTGGACGAGCGGCCCGGCGCCGAACCGGCCGCCGTCGCCCGCGCTCTGGTCGAGACCCGGGCCCGGTTCCCCTACCGGGCCGCGGTGCTCGGCACCGGGCGGGAAGAACTGGTCTCCCTGCTGGCGGAATTCGCCGCCGGTTCCGATCCGGCCGGGGTCGTTTCGGGACAGACGGTGTCCGGCGGTACCGCCTTCCTCTTCACCGGTCAGGGCGCGCAACGCGCCGGAATGGGCGCGCGGCTGCACAATGCCTTCCCGGTGTTCGCGACGGCACTGGACGAGGTCTGCGCGCAATTCGATCCGCTGCTCGGTCGCTCTCTGCGGGAGCTGATGTTCGCCGACGCCGACGACACCCTGGATCGGACCGAATTCACCCAGCCCGCGCTGTTCGCGTTCGAGGTGGCGCTCTTCCGGCTGCTCGAATCGTTCGGGGTGACACCGGATCTGCTGATCGGGCATTCGATCGGTGAACTCGCCGCCGCCTATGTGGCCGGAGTCTGGTCGCTGCCCGACGCGTGTGCGCTGGTGGCGGCGCGCGGGCAGCTCATGGGGGCATTGCCGGAGGGCGGGGCGATGCTCGCGGTCGCGGTCGGCGAGACCGCGGCCGTGACCGCGATCGGGGCTCGGGCCGACCGGGTCTCCGTCGCCGCGATCAACGATCCCTCCTCCACGGTGCTCTCCGGTGACGCCGAGGCGATCGCGGAGATCGAACGCGAGCTGGCCGACGCCGGCGTGCGGACGAACCGGCTGCGGGTGAGTCACGCGTTCCATTCGGCGCGGATGGATCCGATGCTGGCCGAGTTCCGGGCGGTGGCCGAAGGAGTGACCTACCGGCAGCCGCTCCTGCCGATCGTGTCCAACCTGACCGGTGAACCGGCGGGCGACGCGGTGACCGACCCCGAGTACTGGGTGCGTCAGGTGCGCGGCTGCGTCCGCTTCGCGCCCGGAGTGTCGTCGGCTCTCGCGCAGGGTGCCCGCCGTTTCGTCGAGGTGGGCCCGGACGCGGTCCTGGCCGCCATGGTCCGTGGATGCCTGGCCGAGAGCGCGGCGGGACCGGCGGCCGTGGTGACGGCGACCGCCCGCCGAGCGGCCGACGAGGTGACCCAGCTGGTGACGGCGCTGGCGCGGGCGCACACCGCGGGCGCGGAGGTGGACTGGCGTCCGCTGGCCGGCGCGGCGCCGGGACGGGTACCGCTACCGACCTACGCGTTCGAACACCGCCGGTACTGGCTGACCCCGGGCGACGCCGGCGATGTGCTGGCCTCGGGGCTCGACGAAGCCCGGCATCCGCTGCTGGGTGCGGCGGTCTGGCTGCCCGACACCGAGGGCGTGATCCTGACCGGCCGGTTGTCGACCGCGGCACAGCCGTGGCTGGCCGACCATGTCATCGCCGGCGCCGTCCTGGTGCCGGGAACCGCGTTCGTGGAATGGGCGCTGCACCTCGGCGCGCTGACCGGCAGCCCGCGACTGGCCGAACTGGTGGTCACCGCGCCGCTGATCCTGCCGGCGCAGGGCGCGATGGAACTGCGGGTGCGCGCCGGGGCGCCCGATCCGCAGGGTGCGCGCGCGGTCTCGGTGTATTCGCGGCCCCAGCGCGCCGGTTCCGCCGAGCCGGCCGAATGGGTCCGGCACGCGACGGGGACGCTGGCCGCGGAATCCGCGACGCCGGCAAAACCGGTGCCGGCCGCGGAGAGCTGGCCGCCGGCCGGCGCGCAGCCGGTGGCGGTGGCGGACGGCTACCTCGAACTCGCCGACCGCGGTTACGGTTACGGGCCGCAGTTCCGCGGGCTCACCGCGCTGTGGCGGCGCGGCGACGACATATTCGCGGAAGTCGCGCTGCCCGATCCGGCGGCGCACACCGCGGGCGACTACGGCGTGCATCCGGCGCTGCTGGACGCGGCACTGCACGCCCTGCTGCTCGGTGGCGTGGTCGAACCGGCCGGTCCGGGCGAAATCCTGGTGCCCTACTCGTGGGACACCGTCGAACGGCACAGTTCCGGCGCCGCCGCGG
>NZ_BAGJ01000240.1 GCF_000308775.1 Nocardia testacea NBRC 100365 | reverse complement strand
GGCCCCAGGCCACCGAGACCGCGGCCAGTCCGGCACGGGCCCGCCGCTGCGCCAGCGCGTCCAGTACCGAGTTCGCGGCCGCGTAGTTGCCCTGTCCCGGCGAGCCCAGGACGGCCGCGATCGAGGAGAACAGCACGAAGGCCGACAGGTCGAGATGAGCGGTGAGTTCGTGCAGGTGCAGGGCCGCGTCGACCTTCGGCGCGAGCACCGTGTCGATCTGCTCGGGGGTGAGCGTGTCCAGGGTCGCGTCGGCCAGCACACCGGCCGCGTGTACCACGGCGGTCAGGGCCGGACCGGTGGCCGCGATCTCGTCGAGGACCGCCGCCACCGCGGACCGGTCACCGACGTCACAGGCCCGCACCCGCACCCGCGCACCGTGCCCGGTCAGTTCGGCGACGAGTTCGGCCGCACCGGCGGCCGCTTCCCCGCGCCGGGACAGCAGGACCAGGTCGCCGGCGCCGTGCGCGACGACGAGATGACGCGCCACCAGCGCGCCCAGCCCGCCGGTGCCGCCGGTGATCAGCACCGTCCCCGGGCCGATACCGGTTCCCGGCCCCGGCACGTCGCGCCGGACCAGCCGGGGGACCAGCAGTGCGCCCGCACGGGCGGCGAGCTGTTCTTCCTCGGTGGCCAGCGCCGCGCCGACCAGTTCCGGTGTGATCTCGGCGCCGGGCTCCACGTCCAGTAGTACGATCCGCCCGGGATTCTCGGATTGGGCACTGCGCAGCAGACCCCGGATCGCCGCGGCCCCGAGCTCCGGGTCCTCCTCCGGTAGTCCGGCTCCGCCACGGGTGACGACCACCAACCGGGTTCCGTCGGCGGACAGCCGCAGCCAGGTCCGCACGGCGGCGGTCACCTCGTGCACCAGGTCGCGTACCGCGGCTGCCGGTTCCGCCGGATCCGCGGGGCCGTTCCCGGGGCACCACACCACCGCATCGGGTCGCGGTCCGTCTGCCGCGCCGGGAGAGTTCCCGGACACGGCCGCGGCCAGGGCGGACATATCCGGGTGGGCCGCGGCGAAACCGGCCGCCGCCGGCAGACCGACCGCGACCAGGACCGGTTCACCGGCCGCGCCCGGCGATTCGGGCGCGCTCCAGCGCACCTCGTACAGCGGGAGTCCACCGGCCCGGACCCGGCCGAGCACGTGGCTGTTCACCGGACGGGCCCGGAGCGCCTCGACGGTCAGCACCGGAGCGCCGTCGCCGTCGAAGGTCTCCACCCGCAGGGTTTCCGCGCCGGTTCGCCGGATCCGCACCCGGACCGCGGTCGCCCCGGTGCGGAACAACCGCACACCGGTGAAGGAGAACGGCAGTGGCACCTCGTCCGCGGGCAGCTCGGCGATCCAGGCGTGCACGCCGGCGTGCAGGGCGGCGTCGAGAAGCGCGGGATGGATACCGAATCCCGCGGCCTCGGTGTCGAGTTCGGCGGGCAACGTCACCTCGGCGAGGATGTCCTCGTCCGCCTGCCACAGATGCTGTACTCCCTGGAACGCGGGCCCGTAACCGAACCCGCGGACGGCCAGCTCCTCGTAGAGGGTTTCGCCCGGTGCCGGCGCGTCCGCAGACGGGATATCCGCACCGTCGGCGAACCCGGCGTCGACCCGCACACCCGGTGCCAGGACGCCCCGGGCGTGCGTGGTGCCGGATCCGCCGGTGGACCGGTCCGCCGCGTCCCGCGAGGCCACCACGAAGCGCCGCCGGCCGTCGGCGTCGGGTGCCTCGACCCCGACCTGGATATCGACCCGGTCGCCGTCGTCCAACCGCAACGGCGCCTCCAGCACCAGTTCGTCGATCAGCTCGCAGCCCAGCCGCGCCCCCGCCGTCAGGGCCAGTTCCACGAAACCGGTGCCCGGGAACAGCACGGTGCCGAACACCTGGTGGTCGGTCACCCACGGCTGCGCACCGGCGGAGAGCCGGCCGGTGAACAGCCATTCGTCCTTTCCGGGCAGGGCGGTCACCGCGCCCAGCAGGGGATGATCGGCGGCGCGCAGGCCGAGCCGGCTCACATCGCCGGTCTCGGCACCGGCCGGCAGCCAATAGCGGGAACGCTGGAAGGCGTAGGTGGGCAATGGAACCCGATGCGGTGATCGTCCCGCGAACAGCGGCTCCCAGCGCACCGGAGCACCGGCGGCGAACACGCTGCCCAGGAAGGTGGTGAACCACGCGACCTCGTCCGTGCCGCGGCGGGCGGCGGCGGCCACCACGGCCCGTGCCTCGAGTTCGGGGTCGGCGGCCAGGCACTGCCGTGTCATCGCCGTCAGCGCGGCGTCCGGGCCCAGCTCCAGGAAACGCCGGGTGCCGGTGGCCATCAGGGTGGCGACGCCGGGGGCGAACCGGACGGCCTCGCGAACCTGCCGGACCCAGTATTCCGGTGTGCCCAGTTCCGCCTCGGCGACCGCGCCGCTCAGATCGGAGACGACCGGCACGGAGGGGGCGTGATAGGTGACGCGGGCGGCGACCGCGCGGAATTCGCCGAGCATCGGATCCATCCGCGCCGAATGGAACGCGTGACTCACCCGCAGCCGGTTGGTCTTGCGGCCGCGACCGGCGAACAGCCGCTCGACCTCTTCGACCGCGTCCTCGTCGCCGGAGAGCACTACCGAGTGCGGGCCGTTCACGGCGGCCATCGACAGGCGCTCGCCGTATCCGGCGAGGACCGCGCTCGCCTCGGCCTCGGCCACCGCCACGGCCACCATGGCACCACCGCCGGGTAGCGCCCCCATCAACCGGCCGCGCGCCGCGACCAGCGCGCAGGCGTCCGGCAACGACCACACCCCCGCCACATACGCCGCCACCAGTTCACCGATCGAATGTCCCAGCAGCACATCCGGAGTGGGGCCGAAAGAGGTCACGAGCCGGTACAGCGCGACCTCGAAGGCGAACAGCGCCGGCTGGGTGAACTCCGTCCGATCCAGCACACCGTCGGCATCGGTGAACATCACCTCCCGCAACGACCGCCCCAGCAACGGATCGAACTCCGCACACACCTCGTCCAACGCCGCCGCGAACACCGGGAACACCTCGTACAGTTCCCGGCCCATCCCGGCCCGCTGCGCACCCTGACCGGTGAACAGGAACGCCGTGCGCCCGCTACCTGCCGCCCCGGCGACCACGCCGGCCGCGGCGGAGGTTTCCCCCTCGGCCAGCGCGGCCAGACCGGTCAGCAACTCCGCGCGGTCCCGGCCCACCACCACACCGCGGTGGTCCAGCAGGGCCCGGGAGCCGGTCAGCGAGTACGCCACGTCCCACGGGTCGACGGCGCCGGCGGTGAGCACGTGGTCCCGGAGCTTCCGAGCCTGGGCCCGCAGTCCCGGTTCGGATCTGGCCGAGACCACCCACGCGACGACATCCGAGGTGACCGTGGGTTCGGCCACCGCCGGGCCCGGATCGGAGCCGGCAGGGTCCACCGCGGCCGGTTCGCCCGTGCTCTCCGGCGCCGACGGCGGTTCCGCGACCGGTTCGGCCGGTGCCTCTTCGATGATCACGTGCGTATTCGTGCCGCTGACACCGAACGAGGAGATTCCCGCGCGGCGCACCCGCTCCCCCGCCGGCCACGGCTCCGCCTCGGTCAGCAACCGCACCGTGGCCGGATCCCACTCCACATGGGGTGTGGGCGCGTCCACATGGAGTGTGCGCGGCAGGGTTTCGTGGCGCATGGCCTGCACCATCTTGATCACACCACCCACACCCGCCGCCGCGGAGGTATGACCGATATTCGATTTCAGCGAACCCAACCGGAACGGACCGCTGTCCCCCCGAGCACCGTAGACATTGATCAACGCCCGCGCCTCGATCGGATCACCCAGCATCGTGCCCGTACCGTGCGCCTCCACCGCGTCGATATCCGCCGGTTCGAGACCGGCGTTGGCCAGCGCGGACCGGATGACCCGTTCCTGTGAGGGGCCGTTGGGCGCGGTGAGACCCTTGCTCGCGCCGTCCTGGTTCACCGCGGTGCCGCGCACCACCGCCAGGACGTCGTGCCCGAGCCGCCGCGCGTCCGACAACCGTTCCAGCACCAGCATCCCGAGACCCTCGGAAAAACCGGTCCCATCGGCCGCCGCCGCGAACGCCTTACACCGCGCATCCACCGACAACGCCCGCTGCCGCGCGAACGCGATCAACAACGACGGATCCGACATCACCGTCACCCCACCCGCCAACGCCAGCGACGTATCCCCCTGCCGCAACGCCTGACACGCCAGATGCAACGCCACCAACGACGACGAACACGCCGTATCCACCGACAGGGTGGGGCCCTTGAAACCGAAGGTGTAGGACACCCGGCCCGACAGCACACAGCTGGCCGCGCCCAGGTAGGCGTGCCCTTCCGCCTCGGCCGTCAGCTCCGGCGAACCGACCCGCGGCCCGTAGTACTGGTGGAACACCCCGGCGAAGAAACCGGTATCGCTGCCGCGCAACGACACCGGGTCGATACCCGCGTCCTCGAGAGCCTCCCACGACGCCTCCAGCATCAACCGCTGCTGCGGATCCATCACCGCCGCCTCGCGCGGGCCGATCCCGAAGAATCCGGCATCGAAATCCGGTGCGGAATGGAGGAACCCGCCCTCCCTGGTGTAGATGGTGCCGGGCACGTCGGGGTCCGGATCGTAGAGCCGCTCCAGGTCCCAGCCGCGATCGGCAGGTAGCGGGCCCACCGCGTCGGTTCCCGCGTCGACGAGCTCCCACAGTTGTTCCGGAGTGCGGACCTCGCCGGGATAGCGGCAGCTCATCCCCACGATGGCGATGGGTTCGGAGGCCCGGCCCTCGAGTTCGCCGATATGTTTGTTGGCTGCGCGCAGGTCCCCGGTCAGTTTCCGTAGATACCGGGTGAGCCGTTCCTCGTTGCTCATGCTCGGCCGAACTCCTCGTCGATCAGATCCAAAAGCTCGTCGCTCGAATGCGCGGCGAGGTCGTCGTATTCGTCGGCCGGCCAGCGGCCGCCGAGATGGGACCGCAGCCGGTCCCCGATGCCCAGCAGGGCGGTGACCGTCGGCTCGTCGTCACCCGCGGTGGCCAGCACCCGATCGACGAGTTCCGCGAGCCGGGCGAGGTCGGTGCCCGGCTCCGCGGGGTCGGCGGACGGTGCCGCCGGAACCGCCGCGGCCAGCTGCTCGTACAGGTATCCGGCCATATCGGCGAGCGTCGGATAGTCGAAGACCAGGGTCGAGGGCAACTGCAGGCCGGTCACCGTGGACAACCGGTTGCGGAAGTCCACCCCGCCGAGCGAATCGAAGCCCAGTTCGTCGAAGCCCTGCTCGGGCCGGATATCGGCGGCCGACGGATGGCCGAGGACCGCGGCGGCCTGTTCGAGCACCAGATCGAGCACGGCCTGCTCCCGCTTGTCTGCCGGGACCCGGTCCAGCGCGAACACCCGTGACCGCCGGCCGGCCGCCGCACTCCGGACGAATCCGCGCAGCGCGGCCGGCACCGTATCGCCCTGTCCCGCGCGGCGCAGGGCCTGCGCGTCGAAGCGCAACGGCACCACCACCGGCAGCGCCTGGGGGTCCGCGCCCAGCCCCACGACGGTGTCGAACAGTCGCAGCCCGTCCGCGCGGCCGAGTGGGTGCACTCCGGCGCGGGCCAGCCGGGCGATACCGGCTTCGTCCAGGGTTCCGGCCATTCCGCCGGTATCCGCCCGCTCCCACAACCCCCAGTCCAGTGCGATCGCGGGCAGCCCCTCGGCCCGGCGGCGGATCGCCAGCGCGTCCAGGACACTGTTGGCCGCCGCGTAATTGCCCTGACCGGCCGAGCCGAGCACGCCGGCGATCGAGGAGAACAGGACGAACGCGGACAGGCCGGTCTCCCGGGTGGCCTCGTGCAGGATCCAGGCCGCATCGGCTTTCGGAGCCAGGACATGATCCGTCCGCTCCGCCGTCAGGGTGGTGACGGTGGCGTCGTCGAGCGTGCCGGCCGCGTGGATCACCGCCGTCAATGGCCGCTCGGCCGGGATCGCCGCGAGCAGGTCCCGCACCGCGGTCCGATCGGAGACGTCACAGGCTTCGATCCGGGGTCGCGCGCCGAGGGCGATCAGATCCGCCCGAAGCTCCGCCGCGCCCGGCGCGTCCGCACCACCACGCGAGACCAGCAGCAGATCCCGGACATCGTGTTCGGTGACCAGATGCCGGGCCAGCACCGCACCCAGACCGCCGGTACCACCGGTGATCAGCACGGTGCCGCTCCCGAAGTCCGGCCGCGGGGCCGCGGCCTCCGGCGCGGGCACCAGACGCGGCGCCAGCACGGTACCGGCCCGGACCGCGATCTCGGCTTCCCCGGACGCGAGCGCCCGCCGCACCACCTCGGCCGGAACGGGTTCGCCGGCGGTGGTGAGATCGAGCAGCACGATCTGTCCCGGGTATTCGGCCTGCGCACTGCGCACCAGCCCGGCCGCCGCCGCGGCGGCGAGATCCGGGAACGCGCCGGGCAGTCCGGCCGCGTCGCCGGTGATCACCACGAGCCGGGTACCGGCGGCCGCGGCACCGCTGTGCAGCCAGGCCTGCAAGGTCCGCAGGGCCGAGTGGACCCGGTCGTGGACCGCACCGGCGATATCGCCGTCGCGGGCGACCGCGTCGGTGGCGACCGACCACAGCACCGCCGCGGGCCACTCGCCGTCGTGGGCGAGCAGCGCGTCCAGGTCCGGGAACCGTTGCGGTACATCGGTCACCGGTACCGGTCCGAGCGCCGCGAGCGCACCGGGCGACGAATCGCCGGCCGGTGCCACCTCGGTCCACTCCAACCGCAGGACCGCCGGGGCGCCGGTCGACGAGGCGCGCAACCGGTCCACGTCATAGGTACGCATCACGGCCTCGTCGATGGAGACCACCGGATCGCCGGCGGCATCGATCGCCACGAGGGCGATGGCATCGGCGCCCTTCGAGACGGCCATCACCCGTAGCGGGCCCGGTCGCACCACATCGTGGAAACGCGCGCCCGCCCAGCGGAACAGCAGTTTGCCGAGATTCGGGTCGCCGTCGAGGTCCGGCCACATCAGGCAGGCGAGCGCGGCGTGCCCGAGCCCGTCCAGCAGTCCCGGATGCACGGTGAAATCGTCCGGATCGACGTCCGGATCGAGCGCAACCTCCGCGAACACGGTGTCACCGCGTCGCCACGCGCGCTCGGTCCCGCAGAACGACGGACCGTACTCGAGCCCGGCCGCCGCCGCGATATGCGCCGGAATCCAGTCCGGGTCCACCGGTTCGGCGTCGCGCGGCGGCCAGGGTTCGGCGCGCAGCCGGTCCAGCAGCGGTTCCGCCACCGGGCGTGCCCCGGCCAGGATGCCGCTGGCATTGCGCACCCAGTCGGCGCCGTCGTCCCCGGCACGCCGGTAGTGGAAGACGAAGGGGCGCCGCCCCGTCTCGTCGGCCTCGTCCACCAGCACCTGCAGCTCGATCCCGCCGTCCGCCGGGGGGAGCACCGGCGCCTCGAGAGTCAGTTCGGCGACCCCGGAACAACCGAACCGCGGGCCCGCGACCAGCAGCATCTCCAGCAGCGCGGTACTGGGCACGACCATCACACCGTGGCTCACGTGGTCGGCGAGCCACGGATGCGTGCGCGCCGACAACCGGCCGGTGAGCAGCCACTCGTCCTTACCCGCCAGCCGCACCACCTCGGTCAGCACCGGATGGCCCGATCCGCCGGCCGCGGTCGCGGCCGCCAGCCGCAACCAGAAGCGCTGATGCTGGAACGCGTAGGTGGGCAGGGCGACCCGTGCCGCCGCGCGCTCGGCGTACAGCGGCTGCCAGTCCACCCGCAGCCCGGCCACATGCGCCCGCGCCAGCGCACCGACGAACTGTTCGGGTTCGGCCGTCGTCCGGCGTGCCGCGGCGATCACCACCGATTTCGCCTCGGCACCCGGTATCTCCGCCAGACCCTGGCGGGTCATGGCGGTGAGTACGGCGTCCGGCCCGATCTCCAGGAACCGCCGCACGCCGGCCGCGGCCAGCGTCTCGATTCCCGGCGCGAACCGGACACATCCGCGGACCTGCGCCACCCAGTACTCCGGATCGGTCAGTTCGGTCCCGGCGACCGCGCCGGTCAGGTTCGAGACGACCGGGATCCGCGGCGGGTGGTAGGTCAGTCCGGCGGCCACCGCACGGAACTCGTCGAGCATCGGCTCCATCCGCGCCGAGTGGAACGCGTGACTCACCCGCAGCCGGCTGCACTTGTATCCCGCGGCGACGGCCCGGCGCTCCACCTCGGCGACCGCGTCGGTATCGCCGGAGAACACCACCGACCCCGGCCCGTTGATCGCGGCGATCGACAGTTCGTCGCCGTACCCGGCGGCCAGTTCCGTGGCCGCCGCCGCACCGACCGCGACCGCCGTCATCGCCCCGCCCGCAGGCAGGGCGCCCATCAGCCGGCCACGGGCGGCCACCAGCCGGCAGGCATCCGGCAGCGGCCACACGCCGGCGGCGTAGGCGGCCGCCAGCTCCCCGATCGAATGCCCGATCACCAGATCGGGTACCGGCCCGAACGATTCAACCAGCCGCCACAGCGCCACCTCGAAGGCGAAGAGCGCGGGCTGGGTGAACTCGGTCCGGTCCAGCTCCGCCGGATCGGCCGGGTCGAATACCAGCTCCTTCAGCGATCGGCCGAGCAGCGGATCGAATTCCGCGCAAATCTCGTCGAACGCGGTCGCGAACACCGCGAACGAGCGGTACAGCTGCGCCCCCATCCCGGCACGCTGGGCTCCCTGCCCGGTGAACAGGAAGGCGGTCCGGCCCGCTCCCACCACGCCCTCGGCGACGGCCGCGGAGTCGACGCCCGCGGCCAGATCGGC
>NZ_BAGJ01000241.1 GCF_000308775.1 Nocardia testacea NBRC 100365 | reverse complement strand
CCGCCCGGCGCCGCCGAGCCACCCGGAGGGCGGCCGCCTGGGCCTACCGGCGGATTTCCTCATCGCCCCGGACGGGGCGGTACTCGCCGCGAAGTACGGAGTGCATGTCGATGACCAGTGGTCGGTCGACGAACTGCTCGCCCTGGCCGCCGGGCACGCCGGCGCGACCACCCCCACCACCCCACTCGTGAAGGAGAGTCGGCCATGATGACCCTGGAGATATCGGTCACCGGCCGCGCCCTCGACGCGGCGGCCGAGCGTGATCTGGCCGAACGCGTCCTGGCCGCGATCACCACCGCCGAGTCCGCGCCGGACGAAACAATGGCCAAGGCGAGAGAATTCACCCATGTGCTGGTCGCGCAGCCTCGCACCTGGGCGACCGGCGGTCCCGACATCGATACCGCGCCGCGCTATCTGGTGCGGCTCACCGTGCCGCAATCCTGGAGCAACGACCGCGATTTCGGCCGCTACATCGTTCCGATGATCACCGACGCCGTCGCCGCGACCGAAACCGATCCCGGACGCCTGCGCCGCGAACCCCACTGTGTGGTGCAGATCGTCGGCCTGCGCGAGCACTGCGTCGGCACCCTGGGCCGGTCGGCCACGAGCACCGAGCTCACCCGGCTGATGACCCAGGGTTTCCGCGAGTCCGGACTGCGGCCGGAGGCCCCCGAGGGCTGCACCATAGACCCGACCTGCGGAATGGTCGTGGAGTGGGCCACCGCCCAGTTCACCGCGACCCATGCGGGTGTCGACTATGCGTTCTGCGCGCCGTCGTGCCGGAAGGTTTTCGTGGAAGATCACGCCGTGGGCTGAGCCGGGCCCACGGGGCCTGCTATCGGGCCGGGTCCGCGCTCTCGGCCGGGCGCGGGCCCGGATGCTGCCGGGCCAGCGCCCGCCCGATCACGCGAGCACCCTCGGGAAACGCGCCCGGATTCGGCCCGGAATAGTTCACCCGCAGGTAGGCGCCCGTGGGTTCGGCGGGAAACCACTCGTCGCCGGGGGCCACGATCACCCCGCCGGCCTCGCAGTCGCGCACGAGGCGGCCCAGATCGGTGTGCTCGGGTAGCCGGACCCAGAGATTGAGTCCGCCCCTGGGTATCAGTTCCGGGACCGCGTCGGGGGCGTGTTCCCGGAGCGCGGTCGACAGCAGGTCGCGGCGGATCGCCAAACGCTGCCCCAGACCGCGCAGATGGGTCCGCCACCCCGGATGCGACACCACATCCAGCGCGACCGCCTGTAGCAGCCCGCTCACGTACATCGATTCGGCCTGCGCGTCGGAGAGGATCCGGTCGCGCGCCGGTCCGCGCGCGACGACGGCGGCGATCCGGACCGACGGGGAGACGCTCTTGGTGAGCGACCGCAGATAGACGATATGCCCGCTGTCGTCCCGCGCGGCCAGCGGGACCGGCACCGTGTCGATACCGAAATCGTGCGCCCAGTCGTCCTCGATCAGGAAGGCGCCGTACTCGCGCACCACCTCGAGCACTCGCGTGGCGGTCTGCGGATCCCATTGGGCGCCGGTCGGATTGGCGAAATGCGGTTGCGCGTAGAAGGCGCGCGCCCCGGTCCGGTCGAAGGCACGGGCCAGTTCCGCCGGCCGCGGGCCCTGCGGGCCGCTGGGCACCGGCACCACCCGCACCCCGGCCCGCTCGGCGGCCATCAGCGCACCCCAGTAGGTCGGCGATTCCACCAGCAGCGGCCGGCCCGGTCCCACCAGCGACTGGAAGGTCGTGTTCAGACCGCTCTGACTGCCGGCGAACACGATCACATCACTCGACGCCGGCGGCAGCACACCGGCCGGTGTCACCGCCGCCAGTTCGGCGGCGAACCAGGTCTGCAGTTCCGGGGATCCGGCGGTCGGCGGGCGGCCGATCGCGGCGTCGCCGCGCGCGGCCCGCGTGAAGGCGGCACGGACCAGGCGCACCGGGAGCAGTTCGCGGTCCGGGTAACCCGAATGCAGGGCGATCCGGTCGTTGGGCACCGTCCGCAGGGAGGTGAACATCTGGGCGCGCCGGCCGCGCGGTGTACCGAGGGCCGCGGTCTGCCATCCGTAGTCGGCCGGGCGGGCCGGGCGCACCGCCTGGACGAATGTGCCGACCCCCGGCCGACTCTCCACCAGCCCCTGGGCCACGAGGGTCCGCAGCGCCTTCTGGACGGTGACCGGGCTCGCCCCGTACTGCGCTACCAGGGTGCGTGTGGACGGCAGTTTGCCCCCGGCGGGGGCCGTGGCGATCCATGCGCGGAGATCCGCGACAATCCGGGAACTGCTATCGTCGGACATGAGAGAACATAGTAGCGCTACTCCTCAGCACCAAGGACCGCTATCGTCCGTTCCCCTGGGGCCGGCCTGGGGACTGCTCGGTGTGGCGGCATTTTCGCTGACCGTGCCGCTCACCCGGATCACCGTGGCCGAGGGTGGAATGTCACCGCTGTTCGTCGCCTGCGGCCGCGCCGTGGTCGCAGGCGTCCTGGCCGCCACGGCCCTGCTCGTGACGCGCCCACCGCTGCCCCGTGGCCGGCAATGGATCCGGCTCGGCGTCGTCGCGGCCGGGGTCGTCGCCGGCTTCCCCCTGCTCACCAGCTTCGCGCTCACCCTCACCTCGGCGGGGCACAGCGCGGTGGTGATCGCGCTGCTCCCGGCGGCCACCGCGGTCCTGGCGGTCCTGCGGACCGAGGAACGACCACCGCGCGCCTTCTGGTGGGCCGCGGCGGCGGGTGCGGTGGCGGCCGTGGGTTTCGCGGTGTTCCGCGGGGGCGGATTCGGTCTCCAGTGGCCGGATCTGCTGCTGTTCGGCGCGGTTGTCGCGGCCGCTGCCGCATACGCCGAAGGCGGACTGCTGGCCCGCGAGCTCGGGCCCTGGCAGACCATCTCCTGGGCACTGGTCCTGTCCGCGCCGCCGATGGTCGCGCTGAGCGGTATCGCGCTCGCCTTCCAGCCGCCGACCGCCTCCCCGGCGCAGTGGGCGTCCTTCGCCTACCTCGGTGTGGTGAGCATGTTCCTCGGCTTCCTGGCGTGGTATCGCGGACTCGCATACGGGCCGATGGCGCAGGTCAGCCAGATCCAGCTGGTCCAGCCGGTGCTCACCCTCGGCTGGGCCGCGCTGCTGCTGGGCGAATCCCTGACCTGGTCGACAGCGCTGGGAGCACTCGCGGTCATCACATGCGCCGCCGGCGCCGTCCGCACCCGGCTCGGCCGGCCCGCACCGGATGCCGGCCTCCCGCCCGGTGCCGCCGCCACCCGACGCGACTCCGCGCCTCGGGCCGAACGCACCGCCGAGAGCGCTACCGGGCCCGGCGCCGCGGAACAACGATCGGCCCCCGCGCGGGCACGAGCCGTCCGGTGAGTGTGGTGGTTCCGATCACCACCGGGAATCTCGTACGCATCCCGTTCGTTATCGCACTGGAGTCCGGCGATCGGGCTCGCGGACGAGGGAGCAGTACCCGCATCGCGACAAGACTGACTCGGAAGGGTTCGTCATGTCCTGGGTCGTCCTGCTCCTGTCGGGGGTGCTGGAAGCCGTCTGGGCCGCCGCACTATCGGCCTCACACGGTTTCCGCCGGTGGAAGCCCACTGTTCTGTTCGTCGCGGCGCTGGTCCTGAGTATGGCCGGCCTCGCCTGGGCGATGATCGATCTGCCGACCGGTACCGCCTACGCGGTATGGGTGGGTACCGGCGCGACATTGACCGTCGGATGGGCCGTGGTCACGGGCCGCGAACGCGCGGATACCGCCCGCGTGCTGTTGCTCGCGCTGCTCATCGTGTCCGTGGTCGGCCTGAAGGCGGTGAGCTGACCATGGCGTGGATCATCCTGCTGGCCAGCGCTGTCTGCGAGGCGGTCTGGGCGACCGCGCTCGGCCGATCGGCGGGCCTGACCGAACCGGTGGCGGCGATCGTCTTCTTCGTCGCGCTGGCGGCGAGCATGCTGGGGCTGGGCCGGGCGGTACGGGATATCCCGATCGGCAGCGCCTATGCCGTCTGGACCGGCGTCGGCACCGCCCTGACCGTGGCCTACGCCATGCTCACCGGTGGCGAGGCGGTCACGCTCGCGAAGGTCGTCTGCCTGACCGGCATCGTCGTCGCGGTTATCGGGCTCGAACTGGTCCCGCACGAGAAGCGAACGGAATAGCGGGCTTTCCGCGCGGCGGCGCCACCGCCGCCGCGCGGCAACCCCGCCGAGCCGCACACTGTCACGCGATCGGCCGGATCGCCGCAGCACCCGTATCCGTCCGGGCGGTCAGAACGCGGGCTCGGCATACTCCGAAGAGCCGGTCACTCGATCTTCAACATTGCAAGCCTATTTGTTGCTTTGTAAGCTGACCGCCATGATCCGTCCGAGCACGCGGGCCCCGGATTTCGTCGCGCCCCGGCCGCTGCGAGTCCTCGGCGCGGTCATCGACGCCTACCGGAGCATATTCGTCTCCGGACCCGCGGCACCGCTGCTGTCCCGCCCGAAACCGGTGCGCCGCGAGGGTTTCGAACTGCGGCTGGTGGTGGACGACATCCGGGAGGAAGCCGACGAAGTCCGCGGATTCGACCTGCGCGCGGCCGACGGCGGCCTGCTCCCGGCTTGGCGGCCGGGCGCCCATCTCGATCTCTTCCTGCCGTCCGGGCGGCAGCGGCAGTACTCGCTGTGCGGTAACCCCCGCGAACGGTTCCGCTACCGGATCGCGGTCCGCCGCATCGACGCCGGCGAGGGCGGTTCGCTGGAGATGCACCGCGATATCCGCCCCGGCGATCCGCTACGGGCCCGCGGTCCGCGCAACGCCTTCACCTTCGTGACGGCCCCGGCGTACCTGTTCATCGCCGGCGGTATCGGGATCACCCCGATCCTGCCGATGGTCCGGGCCGCGGGCGAGCGCGGCCGGCTGATCTACACCGGACGCTCCCGCGCCACCATGCCGTTCGTCGCCGACCTTCCCGGAGCCGATATCCGCCCCGACGACGAATACGGCCCGCCGGATATCCCGGCACTGCTCGCGGCCGCCCCGCCCGGGGCGGCCGTCTATGTCTGCGGTCCGCCGCCCATGCTGGCCGCCGCCCGGCGCAGCATGTTCGAGCTGAACCCCACCGGTTCCCTGCACACCGAACAGTTCTCCACCCCCGCCGTTCTCGACGGCGCGGAATTCGATCTGACCCTGGCGCGGACGGGCCGCACGGTCCGGGTGGGCGCGCGCGAGACCGTCCTCGCCGCGATCGGCCGGGTCCGCCCGGACACCGCCTATTCGTGCCGCCAGGGGTTCTGCGGCACCTGCCGGACCGCGGTACTCGCCGGCGCGGTGGACCACCGTGATCGGACGTTACCCGATGCCGACCGCGCGACCCATATGCTCCCGTGCGTATCACGCGCGGCGGGCGACGCACTGGTTCTCGATCTCTGAGCCGGAAGGACCGGGACATGTCCACAACGGTGCACGCTGGGCCCCTTCGGCGCGGCCGGGAACCAGTCCGCCGTCTTCACGATCGAATCCCAGATCGCCTATATCGTCGACGCCTTGCGCACCGCTCGCGCGCGATCGGCGCGCCGGGTGGAACTCGCACCCGGCGTGCAGGACGCGTTCCTCGACGAGATGGCACGGCGCAGCGTGTCCACGGTGTGGGTATCGGGTGGATGCACGGGTCACCACCAGACCTCCGACGGCCGCAACGCGGGGCTCTATCCGAATTGGAGTATCGAATACCGTTATCGCACACGGAAATTCGATGCCGATTCCTATGTGCTCGGCTACTGACCCGGCTCTTCGGGCAGGGACGAGCGTTCACCGGCGCAACCACCGCGCCCTGTCGCGCCGCTCACCGTACGGGCCGACGGCCGGGGCAGCCGAACCGGAAGGTGACCTCCGCGCCGTCGTGCGCATGTACAGCCCATCGCGCCGGACCGGCGACCGGCCGGCCCGCGGATTCCCGTCCCGTCCGGTGCCTCCGCACCCACTCAGGGATAGGCCAGCTCGCGATAGGTGTCCAGAATCTTCTGGATCGAGGAGGTGACGTGCAACTCGCCGTTGAGCGGCGCCCATTCGTAGTCGGCGTGCGCACTCAGCACCACCGGCCCGGTCGCCGCCACCTCGACGGCGAAGTGCAACCGCCGCACCGGTTTTCCGGCGGGGGACAGATAGTCGAAATCGCCGACGTGGTGCCGGATATCGGTGACGGTCAGTCCCGTCTCCTCCTGCACCCCGCGAACGAGCGCTCCGGTCACCGATTCTCCCGGTTCGACCGTCGCGCCGGGAAGTTTCAAGGTGGGGCTGATCGGGCCGGTACTGGGCAGTTCGAGTAACAGGACTTCCCCACCCCGGTCGATGATCGCGCCCACCCGAAGTCCGACCCCGTCCCGCTCGCCACGTGGCAGGGTCTCGTCGAACATGGATACCGACATATGCGGCTTCACCAACCTTCGATCGGGCGGACTCGCCTCGGTCACACCATAGGCGAGCGCTTATATATTACCGCGCCGTGACCATCGGATGACAGCGGATCGCCCGAAGTGAGCTGCACAACAGCATCGTCCGGCTCGGTTACCCGCGCCTATCCGGCAACAGGAAACCGCGTACGGAACTGTTGAGCGGCGTCTCGAACAGCGTTCGGCAGCAGCGTTTTTCGGCCTTCTACGGAAATATGCGCGATACCGCCACCGGCGACGCGAAAGACCCGCATCGCGACCACCGCCGCCGACGCCCGGCTGTGATGGAGACCTCGTCGTGACCGATTCGGCGACCGCGCCGCACGCCGGGCGATCCGACCCCCGTGACACGCGCGGCGACGCACGATCGATCGCCTACGCGACCCGTATCGGCCGGCGAGCCGCGCCACCGGCCCGCCGGTCCATGCGAGGAGATCCCGCCTACGAGGTGGTCGACGCGACCGGCGACCGTTCCGCATCGAAGGGAGAATCACATTCTCCCAATTCAAAGGATTCTTTCCGAATTCCGGAAATCGACTCTATTCTGAGCGGGTGCCCCAGCGTGATCGGTATCGGGTCGTCCAATGGACGACCGGCAATGTCGGAAAGAGCTCGGTCCGCGCCATCGTCGCGAACCCCACCCTCGAACTCGTCGGCTGCTACGCGTGGGCGCCGGCGAAAGTGGGTCGTGATATCGGCGAACTGTGCGGTATCGAACCCCTGGGCATCACCGCGACCGACGATGTGGACGCGCTGCTCGCGCGGCAGCCGGACTGCGTCGTCTACAACCCCATGTGGATCGATGTGGACGAACTGGTGCGCATCCTGGCCGCGGGCGTCGATGTGGTCACCACCGCGTCCTTCATCACCGGTCACCGGCAGGGCCCGGGTCGCGACCGGATCGCCGAGGCCTGCCGCCGCGGCGGTTCCACGATCTTCGGTTCCGGGATCAGCCCCGGATTCATCGACCTGCTGGCCATCGTGTCGGCCGGTATCTGCGACCGCGTCGACAAGGTGACCGTCAGCGAGGCCGCGGACACCACCTTCTACGATTCGCCCGCGACCGAACGCCCGGTGGGCTTCGGTCAACCGATCCATCATCCCGGCCTGCCGGAGATGGCGGCCGAGGGCACCGCGGTGTTCGGTGAGGCCGTGCGGATGATCGGCGACGCCCTGGGCGTGGAACTCGACGAGGTCCGCTGTGACGCGGAGTTCGCGCGGACCACCGCCGATCTCGATCTGGGCTCGTGGACCATTCCGGCCGACTGCGTGGCCGGGGTCTTCGCGAGCTGGAAGGGGATCGTCGCCGGACGCACCCTGGTCGAACTGACGGTGCGGTGGCGCAAGGGGCAGACCCTGGAACCCGACTGGAAGATCGACCAGGACGGCTGGATCCTGCAGGTGGACGGACGTCCGACGGTGAAGAACGTGGTGAGCTTTCTGCCGCCCCCGGATTTCCGGGCCGAGACCATCGCCGATTTCATGACTCTCGGCCACATCATGACCGCCATGCCGGTGATCAACGCCATTCCCGCCGTGGTGGCCGCGGCGCCCGGGATCGTCACCTACAACGATCTGCCGCTCGTTCGGCCACGCGGCGTCGTCCCCGGGGTCGGGTGACCGGCTCGCGACGGCGGAATTGTTGACATTTCTATGACGACCGGTCTACTTTTTCAAATATGGGAGCCAAAGGAGCCGAGACGCGGCAGCGGATGATCGAGGCGACCCGATCCTCGATCGAGCGTCAGGGCTACTTCGGCACCGGGCTCAATCAGATTCTCACCGAGAGCGGGACCCCGCGGGGTTCGCTGTACTTCCATTTTCCCGGCGGCAAGGACGAACTCGTCGCCGCGGCCGTCACACAGGCCGGTGGGCTCGTCGACGCGGCACTCGACGCCGCCGACCTCACCGACCCGGCCGGCGCGGTCGCCGAGCTGATCACCCTCCTCGGCGACCGGCTGGAAGCCTCCGGCTGGGAGAACGGCTGTCCGGTGGCCACCGTCGCCCTCGAGGTCGCGGGCACCAACGACCCGGTGCAGCAGGCCTGCGCCCAGGTGTACGCACGCTGGACCGAGGCACTGCGCGTCCTGCTGCGGACCGCCGGCTATCAAGACGCCGACGATCTCGCGGTTTCGCTGCTCGCTCTCGTCGAGGGCGCGCTGCTGCTCGCCCGGACCCACCGCAGCCGCGATCCGCTGGACCGGGCCGCGCGGATCGCCCGCACCCTGCTCTGATCCCCCGTTTCACCGCGCGGGGACTTTTCTTTGCGCACAAAATATGTAGACCAGTCCAGTTAGGAAGTGGATATGAGTACTCCCGACACCGTCGTCTTCGGGGCGGCGGGATTCATCGGCCGCGCGCTCGTCGCCCGGCTGCTCGAGCAGGGACACCATGTCGCCGCGGCGGTTCGCCCCGGGACCGAGGCGCGGCTGCTGTCCTGGCTGCACGGCAAGGATTTCGACCGGGAGCGGCTCACGGTACTCGGGTGCGATATCACCGACCCCGGCCTCGGCGCCCTCGGCGCGGCACCACTGGAGGACGTCCGCGACGTCTACAACTGCGCCGCGCGGTTCTCCTTCGGACTAGACGCCACGGAAGCCCGGGCGGTGAACCTCGACGGCGCCCTCCACGTACTGCACTGGTCCGCCGGCTGCCCGCGGCTGCGCCGGCTCGTCCACATCACCGGCTACCGGGTCACCGTGCCGGAATCCGCCGAACACGACTACACCGTCAGCGCCTACGGCGCCTCGAAGTTCGAAGCGGACGCGATACTGCGGGAACAGGCCGCGGCCGCCGCGGTCCCGTTGACCGTCGCGAATCCCAGCACTGTCCTCGGACCCGGTCAGTACATCGGCCTCGCCGAACTCGTGCGCGATCTTTGGCATGGCGCACTGCACGCGCTGCCCGGCGACGCGCAGACCCTGCTCCCGATCCTGGATCTGGACTACTTCGTCGATTTCCTCGCTCTGCTCCCGCAACAGCCGGATACCGCCGGCCGTTCCTATACCGTGCTCGACCCGGCCAGTCCGCCGCTTCCGGAACTCGTCGGGCTACTGGCCCGCCATATGCATGTCCGCGCACCGCGCCTCACCCTCCCGGTGGGCCTGGTGGCGCGCCTGCCCGGCCGGCTGACCGGAGTGGACGCCGAACGCCTGACCTTCATCGCCGGCGATCGCTACGACACCTCCGCCGCCGACGCGGTGGCCGCGCGCGCCGGGCTCGTCCGGCCCGCGGCCGAAACCGTTCTGCGCGAATGGGCGGATCATCTGGTGAGCAGCCGATTCGGCGCCACCGAAGCCGATCCCGCCGCGGGCTTCGAGCACGGGCTCTGGGTCTCCGGTGAACGGCGCACCCCGAAATACGTACTGCTGCACGGGCTTCCCACCGACAGCGAGGCCTGGCGCGAGGTCCGTACGCTGCTCGACGCCCCCACCCTCGCCGCCGACCTCCCCGGCCTGGGCCGGTCCGCCCCGTATCCGGCCGGGCCGGACCGGTGGCTCGACGACCTCATGGCGCCGGTCGAAGGCCGCCCGATACTCGTGGGTCATTCTCTCGGCTGCGTGCCCGCACTCCGCTATGCGACAGCTCATCCCGACCGCGTGGCGGGCGTCGTCCTGGTGGCGCCGGCCTTCCTGCAGCGCGG
>NZ_BAGJ01000242.1 GCF_000308775.1 Nocardia testacea NBRC 100365 | reverse complement strand
CGGCCGCCTCCACCTCGGCGAAGAATTTGGACGGCAGCGTCCCCCACGGATACATCAGCAGCCCGGGCGCGGTGCCCACCACGTTCACTCCGGCGGCGAGAATGCGGCGGATATCGTCCATCGCCTCGACCAGGCGGGTATCGCCCATGGCGCAGTACACCGCGCAATCCGGCCGGGTGGCGAGCAGCTCGTCGAGGTCGCCGACCGCCGTGATCCCGGTACGGGTGCCCAGCCCGGCCAGCTCCCCGGCGTCGATGCCGATTTTGCCCGGGTCGGATACCCATACCCCGACGAGTTCGAAGCGCCGGTCGGTGAGGAGCTGGGTCAGGGCGATCCGGCCGGCGTTACCGGTACCGATGAGGACGACGCGTTGGGCCATTGATTCTCCTTGAAACGGGGATCGCGGCGCCGAAAAACCTGTTCAGCAGCCATATTTCGACTCCGAGCACGACTCTGGACCAGTGTCTAGAACGTGTTCCAGTTTCATGGTAGCGTCACCGCCATGGGACGTGTAGACGGCAAAGTTGCCCTGATAAGTGGCGGCGCGCGGGGCATGGGCGCCGCCCACGCGAAACTGCTCGTGGCCGAGGGCGCGCAGGTTGTCATCGGCGATGTCCTCCACGAGGAGGGCAAAGCTCTGGCCGACGAGATCGGCGCCGCCGCGCGTTATGTCCCACTGGACGTCACCGAGCCCGAGCAGTGGGATACCGCCGTCGCGACGGCCGTCACCCAATTCGGCAAGCTGGATGTCCTGGTGAACAATGCCGGGATCGTCAACGGCGCCCCGCTGCAGAAGCTTTCCCTGGAGAAGTTCCGCGCCGTCCTCGATGTCAATCTGGTCGGCACCTTCCTGGGCATGCGCGCTGCCGTCGAACCCATGATCGCCGCCGGGGGCGGGTCGATCATCAATGTCTCCTCGGTCGAGGGCCTGCGCGGCGCGCCGTTCGCACACGGGTACGTGGCGTCGAAATGGGGAGTGCGCGGACTGGCGAAATCGGCCGCGCTGGAACTGGCTCCGCACAAGATCCGGGTCAATTCGGTCCACCCCGGACTCATCCGCACCCCGATGACCGAGAACATCCCCGACGACCTGGTGACGATCCCGCTGGGCCGCCCTGCGGATTCGGCCGAGGTCGCCACCTTCATTCTCTTCCTGGCCAGCGACGAGTCCTCCTACGCGACCGGCAGCGAGTTCGTGGTGGACGGTGGCCTGGTCACCGGGGTTCCACACAAGTAGAACCGATCGGCCGGGCGATGCCGGGCGCGAATCCGCGACTCAGACGGCCCCTGGCGTCGCCTCGCGGTGTCCAGCAGCGGTCACCGGCCGCGGTCGGCCCTCCGACCGGCGCGGTCGGCTGCTCAATTCGCCGAGCAGTGCCCAGGTTCGCTCCTCGTCACGCGGCGAACCCGTCGCGGTCAGCGCGACGATCAGCTCGTCGGCGCCGGCCGCGGCGTAGCGAGCCACGGCGTCGGCCATGGTCCGCTCGTCGCCGATGACGGCCAATTCGACCGGAGCGGAGACCCTCTCCCGATCCAGCAGCGCGCGATAGACCGGCATCCGACCGTATCTGTCCATCTGCTCCGCCGCGCGAGTCCGAGCGCCGGCGACATCGGCGGTGACTACGCCGCCCACCATGCCGATCACCCGGGGAACCGGCCGCCCGGCCGCCGCGGCGTGCCGAGTAAGGGTGGGGATCGTGAAGTCGGCCAGCGTACGGGGGCCGGTGAGCAGTGGGAGGGCACCATCGGCGAGTTCGGCTGCGACTCGGAGGGTCAACGGGCCCGACGTGGCCAGCAACACGGGCACCGGCGCGTGGACCGTCGGCATCATGCTGCGGGTCGGCGATCTGGCCACCAGCGTCTCACCGACGTGGTCGACCGCGCCGGTGCGGAGCAGCTCGCGAAGCACGGAGAGGTATTCGCGGAGGTAGCGGATGCGCGGGTGGGTATTGCCGTAGCCGGCGGCGATCTCCGGCAGTGACAACCCGAGCCCGAGCTCGAAACGCCCGCGAGCGGCCGCCTGCGCTGTTTGCGCCTGCACGGCCAGCGCATTGGGGTGGCGTGGGTGGATCGGGACCACAGCCGTCCCGACCGTGATGTCCGGGATCTCGCGCCCGATCAGCGCGGCGACCGCCGGTGCGTCGTAGTCGAACCGCTGGGTCAGCCAGACGGCGGGCACGCCGAGTCCGGCCAGTTTGCGGGCCTGGTCGAGCAGGTAGTCGATGGGGTTCACCCCGGGAACGAGCTGGTTGTAGTAGTCGGTGGGCAGAGCAACGCCGATTCGCATGCCGACAAAGTACACCAAGTTTACTTTTATCCTTGGTTTACTTTCCGCTAGGCTCTGCGATATGACTCCGGAACCCGGACTGCGCGAGCGCAAGAGACAGCGCACCCACGCCGCCATCTCCGACACCGCCCTCCGGCTGTTCCTCGCCGACGGATTCGACGCCGTACCGGTTGCCGAAATCGCGGCCGCCGCGGAAGTGTCCAAACGGACGCTGTTCAAGTACTTCCCCTCCAAAGAGGACCTCGTCGTACACCGATTCGCCGACCACGTCGACGAGGCCGCCCGCACGGTGCGGAACCGGCCACCCGGACAGACCCCCCTCACCGCCCTGCGAGCCGCCTTCCGCGCCGGCCTGGACGAGCACGAGCCCAGCACCGGCCTGTGCGACGCACCCGAGGTGCTGGCCTGCTACCGGCTGATACTGGAGACGCCGACCCTGACCGCTCGCCTGGCGCAGTTCCTGACCAGTGGAGAAGCCGCACTCGCCCGGGCCCTCGGGCCGGCCGAGGATCCGGACGCGCGGCTGGCAGCAGCTGCGATCATCGCCGTCCGACGCAACCTCAGCGAGGCCAATTGGCACGCGCTGGCACACGGCCGGACCGTCGCCCAGCGATACCCGGCGGCAATAGCCGAGGCGGAACGCGCCTTCGACCTACTAGACGGCGGTTTCGGCGATCGGTTCCCGGCCGCCGGGCCGGCCGGCGTTCCGCCGAGCTCGGTCGATCCGCGCCGCGACAGCCGAAGTCCCGAACGGGTTCGACCGGCCGGCCCGTGACTCAGTTCCGGGAGGCGACGGGCTCGGGCGATCGGGGCGCACGCCCGGCGGCCACCGGCCCGCCCCGCGGCATCCATACCCCGCCGTTTTCCGCCGAGGCCGGGACCGGCTCGCGCGAGCCCTCCCGCGTCACGCCGTGCCGTATCCCGTTGGCCGTGTGCACTCCCAGCGCGAAATCGCGAACGAAGCGCACCAGGCCACCCATGAACCACCGCATATCGACCTCCACTACACAGGTCTGTAAAGTCCGTTGTCCATTACGATAGATACACAGATCTGTGAAGGCAAGGGAGGTGGATATGACCGGCACTGTGGGCAGGGAAGAACTGACCCCGGGAGCCCGGCGCATCCTGGACACCGCCGGCGAGCTCTTCTACGCGCGCGGTATCCACGCCGTCGGCGTCGACACCATCGCCGCCGAATCCGGCGTCACCAAACGCACGCTGTACGACCGCTTCGGATCCAAGGACGGCCTGCTCGTCACCTATCTCGAAGACCGCGACCGCCGCTGGCGGGCACGCATCGACACCCACCTCGCCGCCGAGACCGACCCTCTCCAGCGACTACTGGCGCCCTTCGACGTACTCCCGGAATGGCTGCCCGGCAACAGCAGAGGGTGCGGGTTCATCAATGCCTTCGCCGAACTGCCCGATCCTGCGCACCCGGGCCGGCAGGTGATCGTCGCGGAGAAGACCTGGTTACGCGACCTCTTCCGGGAGCTGGCCGCGGCGGCCGGGGCCGCGGACCCGGATCTGCTCGCCGTGCAGCTGCTCAGCCTGCACGAGGGCGCGATCATCAGCTTCTCCATCACCGGCGAGCAGAACGCCGCGGCCGCGACCCGGGCCGCCGCGCTCCAGCTCGCCGAGCAGGCCACCCGGCAGCCCGGCTGACGAGCCGCTCGGCGAGCGAACACACGAGCTAAGGTGCGCATCGGGCCCTCCGGTGAGTCGATCTTCGTCGTGCGCGAGGTCGATCTTGATGAGGGTCGGGCGGTGATCGAGTCGGTCGACGACTCCGCTGCTGGTAGGTATCCCTTTTCCCTGCCGCTGGGCGCCCTGGTCCGGGTCGACCCCAGCGTGTAGCGGCTCTACTGCCCATAGGGGCCATATGCCATGCGGCTATGCACTGGGCATCCTGCTGCTTAGGACGCGGAACGCCACCAGGCGGGGGTACCTGGCGGCGCTCTGGTCGGGAAGTCGACGTCCAACAAGCGCCTCTCGGCGAGTGGTCGCTCGTAGCGACGAAGGGTGCGGCCCGGGGCTGTCCGGACGCCGACAGCCTGTTCAACCGCGGTCCGGGTTGGGCTATTCCGGTCCGGTTCTGTGACGCCGGTGACCCGGGTCGCGGTATGCGCGGGCCCGCCCGGGGTGGTGGTGTCGGAGGTCCGTGTCATCCTCGCGGGTGTATGTGTCGCGGCCGGAGGAGATGGATATGGCCGAGGTCGCCGAGGATCGGCCCACGGTGAAACTGGTAGCGCACTGCCGCCGGTGCCGGGGATGGTTGTTGTCGCCGCGGTCGGTAGCCGACGGGATCGGCCCGACGTGTGCGTCCCGGGAACGCGCCGAGCAGCGCCTGGAGGCCGCCGAGGCGGCTCTGCAGGAACTGGCCTTGTTCGATATCGCGGGGTGACGGCGCCCGCCCTGCCCCTACTACCGCGCTCTACCCTTGGCTTCCCAGGTCCCGCCCCGATCCCGTCGCGGCTTCAGATCGGCGCACGCTCGTTGAGTGTTGCTCTCCTTTCATCGTTGGCTGCCGGTTGCACTGCCGGCTGCGCGGGTACGTCGGGAACGTGGGATGAGGGAGACGGCTCGGAGGACTCCGCGGAACTCTCACGACGGAAGCGTAGAAGGATGCACATCACATCGAGGGCGTCGCGGCGGGCGGACTGATCGCTGGCAAAGGTCGCCCGCCAGGCCGCCGGGACCAAGCACAGTGCGAGCAGGGCGAGCAGTGCGACCGCCGCGACCGCCAACTTGGACCCCGGCAGAGCGTGGAGCAGCAGCTGCGTCATGCCGTCGTCTGCTTTGTCTTCGATTTGCGGATCGGAGCGGCGCCGAGGGCTTCCCAGGTGCGTTGCCGGAGCCGATACAGTCGCCCTTCCAACGCTTTGGCGCTGATGCCCAGATCGGCGGCGATATCGGTGTGGGGCTTGTCGGCGAGTAGGCCGGCGCAGATCAAGCGTTCCTCGAACGTTGCGGCCCTGAGGATGTGGCGCAGCTGAGAACGAGCTGCAGTGATGTCGTCGGGGTTGCTGATGCTCGCCTGCATCGAGGGGTCTGCCAGCTGGGTCGCGGCCAGGAAAACGCGGATCTCTTCGACGCGCCGTCGATGCCAAGCCTTGTAGACGTCTCGGAACTTGAACGCGCAGGCGGTGACGAAATAGGTGCCCAGCTTGGGGTTGCTGCTGGCCGACCGGCTGGGGTCCCACTTCCCGTGCACGAGCTGGTTGATCATGAAGGGAACGGCCTTGGCAAGGGTATCGAGGACCAGTTCTTCGCGGACCTCGGTGCTGTCGTGGAGGGTGCGGTAGTCGTCGGTATTGATCGACAGTGACGGCAACCCGGTCTCGACGCGCAGGATCGAAAGATCCTGCACCATTCCCCGTAGCACGCGCCAGCCGTAGAGCCAGAGTTGATGTTCCAGGGCGGTGCGCAGGTTTTCCGGGTATCCCTGTGCGGCCAGTGCTTCGACCAGCTCGGTATCGGTCTCGTACCCCAGGGCGGGACCGAATGAGACCGGGTCTCCCCACTTTTGCATACAAATCTCCAAGTAGCGCGTGCGTGCGATTAGGACTGTGCCCCGGCTCGAATCGGTCGCTGCTCTAAACGATCTTTTTCTTTTCCGAGGTTCTAACGCAGGCGTTGTATGGAGTGCCGTAGAGAAGTCCCCACGCAGATTTTTGGGATGCCTTAACGGCGTCGGGTCGCGGCCGGATGGCGTGACGCGGGCAGGCCGACGAGCAGCCGGGTGGGGCCGGAAGTCATGGCGGCGGTACTTGTGTCCAGCTGTCGGTGGCCGCTGCTACAGTGACCGGCAATGCGGAGGTCGCGGGTTCGAGTCCCATCGGGTCCATTCGAGGGCCTGTAGCTCAGCCGGTAGAGCAACGCACTGTCCGTGCGGCACACGATGCCCGGAGATGGGGAAGGCCCCGCCGACTCGGCGGGGCCTTCCCCGTTCCATCGAACCCGGGTTCGATTTCTGGCCGCCGATAAGTGACCCTTCTCGAGGGCTTTTCTGGCCAGCGTGAAGGCCTATCCGTCCGGACCGGCCGAGGCTAGGACTGCCTCCTATCCACGGATCACGATCTCGATGGAGTCGACGCTGACGCCGTAGGTTGCAGCGAGCCCGGCCTTCGCCTGCGCGATTGTGAGTCCGCCCGACCCGGCGGCGGTCGCGGCGGCGGCGGTCGCGGCGGTCGCGGCGCGTTCCAGGTGCTGGAACTCTGCCCCCTCCAGGTCGATACCCAGAGCAGCGAGATTGGTGTAGCGAACCGGATTGCGTTCACCGCCCCACACGTCGGGCTGGTCGAGGCGGGCGTATTCGCCGATCTCGATCAGCCAGCGGTCTTCACCTCCGGGGTCGGTGGCAGGGCTGATGCGCGAGATCCGTCCGATGAGAAAGGCACTGCCGTGGTCGGCGACACCATCGGCGTAGTCCTCGTAGTTGCGAGCGTTCTGGGTGCACACGAGCCATTCGCACCTCCTGGCCCGCGAGGGGTCGAGCTTCCATGCCTGGGAGCCACCCTCGCGCAGGATCTTGTCGAAGCTCTTCCCAGTGAAGACGACGACGGTGTCCTCGTTTCTATCCATAAAACTATAGTAGCAACTATCAGGAAGTAATCAAAAAGTATATACAAACTATCGTCCTTACATTTAATTACCGTTCTCCGTGTGACACGGAATGCGGGTATTATCCGAACATGCCTGGTCAGGAGCTTAAGCCGCCGAAGAACGAGAGAGAGGCGATCGCAGCGGCCGCGAACGCCATCCGGGAACGGTTACCGCGGACCTGGGACGTCTGGGTCGGCGACACGCCTACCGGCCCCGGCGACCCCGGCTACGACGCAAAAATCAGGCTGTACGCGCCGAACGGGCTTGTCCTCGTTCTACTCCTCGAAGCCAGGAACACCGTCTATCCCAAGGACGTCGGACGGATACGCGAGCAACTCACCGCGGCCACCTCACAGCATCCCGGCAGCATCGGCCTCGTGTTCGCACGGCACCTGTCTGCTTCGACGCGGCAACGCCTTCAAGAATCAGGGATCTCCTACGTGGATGCGACCGGCAACATGATGGTGCGCGCCGACGAGTCGGCGCTGTTCCTCTCCGCGGTCGGCGCCGAGACCGACCCATGGCGCAGCCCAGGGCGTCCTGTCGGCGCCCTCAAGGGGGAACCGGCCGCGAAGCTCGTCCGCGCGCTGCTCGATTTCCAGGGGCCGTGGAAGACCCGCCATCTCATCGAAACCGCGGAAGTCGCCACCGGTTCGGCCTATCGAGTGCTGGACTTTCTGCAACGTGAAGCGCTGATCACCCGTCGAGCAAACGGTGAGGTGGAGGTTCCGGACTGGGCAGCGCTGCTACGTCGCTGGAGCGAGGACTACCAGTTCCTGCACACCAATACGATCACGCGATGGATAGCGCCTCGCGGGCTGTCCACGTTCCTGGAACGCATCCACCTTTCCGAGGTCACCGACTACGCGATGACGGGCTCAATCGCGGCCGCGACGTGGCAGCCCTACGCGCCACCTCGATCAGCGATGGTGTTCGTCACCGATCCCGAGCGAGCCGCCAAGGCTTGGAGATTGCGCCCCATTGACACCGGAGCCAATGTGCTGCTCGCCGTACCCGCCTATCCTGTTCTCCTCGCCCGAAGTGGAAAAGGGTTCCAGGACATCAGAATCGCGGCGCCTACCCAGGTGGCTGCCGACCTGATGGCCGGGCCGGGGCGAGGGCCTTCGGAAGCGCAAGAGCTGATCAACTGGATGGGGACGAATGAACAATCCTGGCGCCGCCGCTGACAACCCGTTCGAACTACTCGCCCGGACACGCACCGTGCTACTCGACGCGCTCGAAGCACTGGTCGAGCACCGGGATGTCGTGATCGTCGTCGGCGCCCAAGCGGTCTACCTACACACGGGCGGAGTCGAGGTTGCCATCGCCGAGGCCACCAAGGACAGTGACGTCGCAGTCGATACCCGCGACCTCGGAGGCGACCCGACGATCAACGAAGCCATGGAGAAGGCGAACTTCGTCCTCAACCCGACATCAGGCCAGCCCGGTGCCTGGCTCAGCCCGGACGGGATCCCCGTGGACATCATGGTCCCCGAGACCATTGCCGGCGGAGGCAAGAACAGGCGCAGCGTGCACCAGCCACCCCACCACAAGATGGCGATGCGGCGAGCTCGCGGCCTGGAAGCAGCAATAGTCGACAACAGCGAGATCGTCGTTCGACCGCTGACGGAAGATGACGGCAGGGCAATCAGCGCCAAGGTCGCTGGACCTGCGGCCTTGATCGTCGCCAAGTGCCACAAGATCCACGAGCGCATCGACGATCCAAACCCCGATCGCCTCAAAGACAAAGATGCCCACGACATCTACCGGATCTTGAGGGCTTTCGAGCCCGAGGACCTGGCTCCCGCCTTCTCCAGACTGCTCGCCGAGGAGGTCAGCGCTCAAGTGACCGACGAGGCGGTCGATATCCTCCAGAATCTGTTCGCTGCCGGGCCCGACGCGATCGGATCTGCCATGGCCGGCCGCGCAGAAGAAGAAGTAGGTGATCCTGCAGAGGTCTCGGCCTCACTCGCGTTCCTCGCCGAAGAACTGGTCGAGGCGATCCGAAGCACGGCCCTGTCGGAGGCTTGTGGGAGCATCCGCCCCATGACGAGCGGCCACCAGCAGCGACTGACCACGATTCGCGATGCGATCGAAGGCAAGCTGCGTCGCGGAGGTGCATGGGATGACCTCGCGTATGCCGTAGCCCCCGGCGCACCCGCGAACCAGACACTCGACCCTGTCCAGGTCGCCGCGCTGGATGCCGACCTCGCGTTGGTACAGGAAGCCCTCGACGGTAAGGGACTATCCGACGAGAAACTCTCCCAGCTGAACCGTCACATCGACACGGGGTCGCCGTAGTATCCGCCGAAAATCGGGCGGATATGCCTGATCTCCTGATGGGAGCACTGCTGGGAGGTCGTTACGACCCGTTCGGTCTCTCCTTTCCGGATGCACCGACCAGGGCGAACGGGCATATCCGTTGGTTTTTCGGCGATTACTACCGGAACCCCTATCTGAAGTACAGCCCAGATAGACGGCACTCCCGGCTGCTTCTAGGGACTGTGGATTTAAGGGTGTTTCCGGCCTGATTCGCTGACCGATGGTCAGCGGGAAGGTGCCGTGATGACGACACTTGATGCCGTGGCGAAGAAGAAGGCCGAGGCTTCGGCCGAGCAGCTGGCAGCGGCGGAGCTGGTCCGGATGGCCAAGGAACAGGGGTTGTCCCTGACCGGGCCGGAGGGGTTGCTCCAGCAATTCACCAAGACAGTCCTCGAGACCGCGCTCAATGAGGAGATGACCGAGCACCTGGGGTATGAACCGAATCAGGCGCCCGAGGATCGGGAATCGGGCAACGTCCGGAACGGGACCCGGTCGAAGACAGTGCTGACCGAGACGACGGGCCCGGTCCCGATCGAAGTGCCGCGCGACCGCGACGGCAGCTTCGAGCCCCAGATCGTCAAGAAGCGGCAGCGGCGCTTGACCGGGGTCGATGAGATCGTGTTGTCGCTGTATGCGAAAGGGTTGACCACCGGAGAGATCTCGGCGCATTTCGCCGAGATCTATGGCGCGTCGGTGTCGAAGGAAACGGTCTCGCGGATCACCGACAAGGTGGTCGCGGAGATGCAAGAATGGTCGGCCCGGCCGCTGGACGAGGTGTATGTCGCGATCTTCATCGACGCCATCGTCGTGAAGATCCGCGACGGCCAGGTCGCCAACCGGCCGATCTATGCCGCGATCGGAGTGACCGTGACCGGCGAGAAAGACATCCTCGGCCTGTGGGCCGGGGCCGGTGGTGAGGGCGCGAAGTTCTGGATGAGCGTGCTCACCGAGATCCGTAACCGCGGGGTCAAAGACGTGTTCTTCCTGGTCTGCGACGGGTTGAAAGGCTTGCCTGAGGTGGTGGGGAATGTGTGGCCGCTGGCCACGGTCCAGACCTGCATCATCCATCTGATCCGTAACACGTTCCGGCTGGCCGGCCGCCAGCACTGGGACGCGTTGAAGCGGGATGTGAAACCGATCTATACCGCGGTGAATGCTGAGGCCGCCCGGGCAGCGCTCGATGAGCTGACCGAGCGGTGGGGCTCGAAATACGGTGCCATCATCCGGCTTTGGAACAATGCCTGGGAGGAGTTCATTCCGTTCCTGGACTACGACGTCGAGATCAGGCGGGTGATCTGCTCGACGAATGCGATCGAGTCGTTGAACGCCCGTTACCGGCGGGCGATCAAGGCCAGAGGGCATTTCCCGACCGAGCAAGCCGCCCTGAAATGCCTGTATCTGGTGACTCGTTCGCTCGACCCGACCGGTGCCGGTCGGGCACGATGGACGATGCGGTGGAAGCCCGCGGTCAACGCGTTCGCGATCACCTTCGCTGACCGCTGGCCCGACGCCCGAACCTACTGAGAGAAACCGCCGGAAACACCCTTACTGAGATGGACCCGTCGGCGGGTCGGGGCGGGGAGGCGATCTCGCTCTACGAGCGTGCCCTCGCCGAGTGCGAGCGGGTCCTGGGGCCCGAACACCCGAACGCTCTGACCTCCCGCATGGCCCTCGGCAGTGCCTACGAATCGGCGGGCCGGACTCCCGAAGCCATCTCGCTATTCGAACAGACTCTCGCCGACTGCGAGCGGGCCCTAGGGCCCGACCACCTGTACACCCTGACCTCCCTCAAAAACCTCGCCGGCGCCTACCGGGCGGCGGGTCGGATCGGGGAGGCGATCCCACTCTACGAACGCACCCTCACCGACTGCGAGCGGATCCTGGGCGAGAAGCACCCCGACACCCTGAACTTCCGCAACAACCTCGCCCT
>NZ_BAGJ01000243.1 GCF_000308775.1 Nocardia testacea NBRC 100365 | reverse complement strand
GGGAGTGCTCGACGAGCAAGGAAACCATTTTCGTCGAGTCGGCGATCCGCTCGGCGGCAGCGTTGCGGGCCCGGCAAGGCTTCCCGTGGAACGGATCGACGATCCACCATTCGGACGCAGGGTCGCAATACACCTCAGTGAAACTCGGTGAGGCACTGATGCTTTCCGGCTTACGTCCATCGGTCTGGTCGGTCGGCGGCGCCTACGATAATGCCCTGGCCGAAACCACGATCGGGCTCTACAAGACCGAAGCGATCCGCGATGACTCCCCGTTCCGGTGCGGTGCACTGACCCGGCTTGCCGATGTCGAGCTGCTCACCGCGGACTGGGTCGGCTGGTACAACACCTCACGGCTCATGCACCGCCTCGGACGCAAACCACCCGCCGAGTACGAAGCCGACTACTATGCCGATCTGACCCAGCACACCGCTGGAGACAGATAAACCGGTGTGCATCGAACCCGGGTCGGTTCAGCTGCCATGCAAAAGATCGCTCAACGATTGCCCCCATCGGACCATTGCCCCCAGCCGGGTGCCCGGTTCGGAGCCGTGTCCGCCCCGGCTCGACCACCCCGACGCGCCATGTATCCTCGTGCAACTCGACAAGGGACACCGGTACCGCATCACCTTTCTGGGTTCACCTGACGTCGAACCCTGCCAGCCTGGTCCACTGATCGACGCTGGTGAGGATGGGTTTCCCAGAGAAACGGCCGGAGGATGCGCTGGTCGGGAAGAGGGCCAGATCCTCCCGACCGGACAGCCACGCGTAAGCACCCGGCTTTATCTCGATCGCACTCAGATGACCTACGGCATCGTCGGGCACCGAATACACCTGCACCAGCTCCCGCGGCAATGCTTCGGCGATCGCGTGCGCGTGGGCGGAAGGTGTGTGTCCATCTCCTTCTGGGGACCAGATCATGGTATGGCATTTGATGGCCCCGAAGTCGATCCCCGAAGGCCTGGCCATAATGGTCCTTACATCCTCTTTCCAAGCATCGGCCCCATTTACCCTCAAAGCTTCGGTGTACATTGCGCAGAGGTGTTCGGCGTTTCTGGTCACAACTTCTTTGTCCTTATCACCGAGGTCACCCCAGTCGGTACCTATGATCTTGGTCGGATCGGTAGGGTTATTATTGAAATTTGCTAGCTTGTCGTCACATGCGGCCATGCTCAGCAAAAAATTCTCTTCGTCTTTGGCCGATAGGTCCAGTCCAGCTTGCTGGTCCATGCCCTTGAAATACCCAGCTTTCATCACATCAGATGGTGCCAGAGGGACGAGCAGTCCGAGCCGGGTGACCCGGTCCGGCATGCCAGCCGCTGCCGCCGCCGCGTGCGGCGCGCCGCCCGATCTACCCACGACAGCGAACTCGCCGATTCTGAGATGGTCGGCGATCGCACGGACATGCCCGGCGGAACTTGCAACGATCAACCCCCGCTGTAGGTCCGAGCCACCATAACCCGGGCGGTCGTAGGTGATCAGCCGGACGTTCAACCAATCGAGTAGTCCGGGCGGGGCGGTATCCACTCGGCTGCCCGGCGTTCCGTGGATCTGGAAGATCGGTGTCCCGTCCTCCGGCCCCTCGGCACGGCACCGCAAGCTCTTTCCGTTGGGAAGAGTGACACTGAAATCGCCGGGGTGCTGTTCGCCGCCGCGCATTCCAGGGCCGGGCGGTCCACCGCCGGAACCGGCGCCCCCGGAACTATGGTTTCGGGGGCCGTGGTCACCGCCGACGCTCGTCCTGCTGTGCGTAGGCGATATCCTGTGCGATCCACCGGGTTCATCGGTACGGGGCTGTAGAAATCGATCGGCGCCGGTGTACTCGGCCACCGCAGACGGAAGAATTTTTCCCCCCACGACCTCGGGAGGGTTCGCGAATATGCTCGCGTAGGGGCCCGAAAATGCCAATATCCTATCGCGAACAGTCGAAATCAGATCGTAGGCCTTGTTTCCCGACACAATAGCTACCGCTTAGCGCCGCAACCAGGACCACAGCGGATCCTCGTGTCGAACAGCATGTTTCAGGGGGGTCAGGGCACCCCGGCCCCTGTCGGCGAGCGATGAACCGGTCCGGCCGACCGCTGAAAGTTTCCACGGCGAAATCGATCCCCCACAAACAAACCTTGAGAAACCGGACGGGTCTTGTCTACTGTTCAGCATCGCGACCTTTCGCAGGAGGAGGGCTGGGTTATCACCCGCGTCGGCAAGTGCGCCACATCGACCGCTACGTAGCGGCAAAGACTTATCCCGGAGCCGAGGATGTCCGCCAAATCCAGTTCGCTTCGAGCACCGGTTCGATCGTTGTCAGGAATTGCCCCTGGTGGGTCATCAGGTCCGCGCCGCGAGGGGCGAAGCTCGCCACTTCTCGTAATCTCTATGGCGCCGGTCGCGCTGCTCCATTACTGGACCTAGCCGCGGACACCATTTCTTCAACGCGGCGATGGTCTTGTGGACAGCTCGGCGTAACAGCGGCTGGGGGAGGGAGTCGAAACATTGGTCCAACTAGCCGGCCGACCCGTTCACAAGTTCGGCAGGAAGGGCCCGTCGGGACCCGATGAACCCCTGCCAGACTGGGTTGACCAGGGCTGATGGGACTCTGATTCCGACTGGTCACATTCACCGGGAGCGGTTCAGCGCAAATGCGCCCGCCAATACGGGGCCGAGAAATATTCCGAGGTAAGAAAGGGTGACCCATGGCTGGTTTGCCATGTAGTAGTCGTCCGCCGGCAACCCCCAGCGGGTATTGCCGAGGATTACGACATATATCAAAAAATCGATAGTGACTGCGCATACCACCCAAGCGACCCCGAGGCGAAGGGATTGTCGTCGGCGATCGAGCGTCGCCCGAGATAGGGCGATCAGGCCGAATATCCACCAGATCAGCAGGTTCGTGACGACATGTACCGGCACGGTGGCTTGATATGCGGGATCGTACAGAAAGTCGGAATCCGGAACTGTCGTGCCGGCAACTGCCGTGTATACGAGCGTTATCGCCGTGTTCACCACATTGACCGTCAGATACGCCCCCAGGAACCAGATCACCGCACGTCCGAGCATCTGCTAAACCCTTCGAGTATGAGATACGCAGAAAGGTATCACATACGCATCGGGAGAGTGGCGGTGACCGCGGTCGGGTCGTGCCCTCGGTTCGGGCCCAGCTGTAGAATTGGCTGGCCTCGAGCTCGAAGGCGGTCGCGGATCGGAGCCGACAGAGATGCGCAGGAGGCGTACCCTCCCTAGAGAGCGTCCTCAAAGCCTGGGCGGTCGAGGTGCCGATTTGATTTGATGTGTGGTCGTGGCGCGTAGGCATGAGTTGACCGAGGAACAGTGGCGCGCGATCGAGCCGTTGTTGCCGGTCTCGGGGGCAAAAGGCCGCCCGCGGGTGGATGACCGTCGGATCCTGAACGCGATGCTCTACAAGGCCAAGACCGGTGTGGCGTGGCGGGACCTGCCCGAACGGTACGGGCCCTGGAAAACGGTCTACAACCGGTTCTGGCGGTGGTCACGCAACGGCACCCTGGCGATGCTCGTGCAGCGAGTGCAGGTGATCGCCGAAGCGATCGATGAACTCGATCGCGAGGTGTCGGTGGATTCCTCGCTGGTGCGCGTTCATCAGCACGCTGCCGGTGCCCGCACTCGTGTGGTTCACACAGGGGGACAACGGATCCGGGTGCGGGCACAGCGAACCAGTTGATCATGCCATCGGGCGTTCTCGTGGTGGTCCGGCTACGAGAATCCATCTCGCGTGCGACGGGCACGGTCGGCCGCTGACGGTCGTGCTGACCGCGGGCAACGTCAACGACTGCACCATGTTCACCCAGGTCTTGGCCGGGATCTGGATGCCGAAACCCGGCCGAGGCCAGTCGTGAAAGCGACCGCGGCGGGTCCTGGCAGACAAGGGATACTCCACTCGCGCGATCCGAGCCCATCTGCGAAGTCGTGGTATCGCCGTAACGATCCCCGAACGCGTCGATCAGCAGGCCAACCGGCGTCGCCGGGGCAGTGCCGGTGGCCGGCCACCGGTATTCGATCCGGTGGCCTATCGGCGTCGCAACGTGGTCGAACGCTGCTTCAACCGGCTCAAACAGTATCGAGCGATCGCCACCCGCTACGACAAGACCGCCACGTCTTACCGCGGGATGCTCGACCTGGCCACCCTGCTTATGTGGCTTTGAGGACACTCTCTAGGTCCAACGCACCGAGTAGATGCCGGACCCGGTGGTCGGGTGTTGTGGCACATGCTGTACGAGTCCTCGGCACGTGCCGAGGAGATGCTGATGCTCGATGTCCCCGATCTCGATACGGCGAACCGGTGTGCGGTGGTGACCCGCAAGGGCGGGGCGCGGGAGGTCATCGCGTGGCAGACCGGCACCGCTCGGTTAGTACCGCGGATGCTGGTCGGCCGCAAGTCCGGGCCGCTGCTTCTGACCGATCGAAAGGCCCGCCCGTCGGTGGCCGCCAACGATAACGACCCGGTGACGGGACGGGCGCGGTCGGATTAATTGTTGCGGGTCAGGACGTTGTTGGCGCCACGGTCTGCGGGGTATCTAGATCGGTGACCTTGAGACGTTCTCGGCGGAGTCGTTCCCGACCCCACTCGCCGAGTGGGCGGAGGGCCTCGTTGAGGGAGACACCTGCCTCGGTAAGGGAGTACTCGACCTTCGGTGGCACTTCCGCGTAGACCTCGCGGTGGATGAGACCGTCTTCCTCCAGCTGGCGCAGATGGAGGGTGAGCATCTTCTCGCTGGCCCCTGGCAGTGCGTGGCGCAGTTCGGCGAAGCGCCGGGTGCCGTGAGCGTGGAGCTCCCACAGGACCAGGCTCTTCCACTTGCCGCTCACGACGTCCAGTGCGGCGTCAATGCCACAGATGTACGGTCCCGACCTCGGTCTCTTTGCCACGACTGCCTCCTCACTAACCAAACGGTAAGTACCGAAGTAAATAGTGGGTACTTTTCAATGCCGGTGTCGCTGTCCAGCATGGACGCATGACTTCACCGACCACAACCCCGCTAGCCACAGGCGTGGCGATGCTCGGGCTCGGGGCGATGGGCAGCTCCCTCGCCGCCCGGCTCCTCGACGCCGGGCACCAGGTCACCGTGTGGAACCGAAGCGCCGGCCGCGACGCCGACCTGGTCGACCGCGGCGCACAGCCCGGCGCGACCGTCGCCGATACCGTCACCGCGCACCCGCTGATCGTCGCCTGTCTGCTCCGACACCCCTCGGTGCACGAAACACTCGACCCCGTCGTCGATCGGCTGCGCGACAAGACGCTGGTCAATCTCACCACAACCACCCCGAACGAGGCGCGCGAGTTGGCTGCATGGGCCGCTGTGCACGGGATCGACTACCTCGACGGCGCGATCCTGGCCGTGCCCGCCATGATCGGATCACCCGGTGCACAGGTCTTCTACAGCGGCTCGCGGACCGCCTTCGACCAGTACCGTGAAGTCCTCGACGCGTGGGCAACCAGCATCTTCGACGGTTCGGATGCGGGTAGGGCGTCGCTGATCGATTTTGCCCTGCTGTCCGGGATGTACCACATGTTCGCTGGCTTCCTCCACGGCGCCGCGATGGTCGGTTCGGAAGGTATGACCGCGAAGGACTTCGCCGCTCGCGCGACCCCGTTCATCAGTGCCATGACCGGCGGTTTCGCTGGTTTCGCGCAGGTCGTCGACGGCGGCGACTACACCGTTGCCGGTCAGCAGAGCCTGGACTTCTCCGATCTGTCCTACATCGTGCGCGCCAGCGACGAGCAGGGCGTGAACCCGGCGACGCTCGCCGCGGTGCAGGCGCTGATCACCCGGCAGATCGCCGCCGGACACGGCTCCGAAGGATTCTCGCGAATCTACGAGAGCTTCCGTGCGGCCGAGGTTACAGTCGGTGGTGGCCTACGAGCGCCGCACCGGTCACCGTGATCGGCCTCGGTCCAATGAGCCAGGCAATGTCCAGGACCCTGCTGCGGCCCAGCACCAGGCCTTGATAGGTTCACCGGCAGTTCTGGTGAGGACGTCACTCGGATGGCGCAGCTACTGAATGTATCGAGGTCCGGGAATTACGAGTACCAGAACGCTGCTGTTCGAGGTCGTTGACGCCTCGAGCGCAGCGCCGTGCGGACCGGGCGGTCAAGATCGTGGCTCATCACAGGGAATCCGACGGCACCTACGGTGCCCCGCGGATCTCCGCCGACCTGCGCGAGGCCGGTGAGCGAGTCACCGAGAAGACCGTCGCCAAGATCATGGTCTCGATCGGTATCGAAGGGATCAGCCCACGCATCTTCAAGGTCACCACGACCGTGGTCGACCCGCGCGTGTCGTTCCCGTCGGATCTGGTCGGGCGCCGATTCGACCGTGGCCGCCTCCACGCCGTATGGACCAGCAACATCACCTACCTGACCTACGGAGAGGCAGACATGTATTTTTGTGCGATCAAGGATGAGCATTCCAAATGGGTGCTGGGCTGGTCGGTGGCCGACCATATGCGCACCGAGTTGGTCACCGACGCCCTCGACAGGGCGATGGCTACCCGCGGCGGACACGGGCGCGGAATCGTCCTGCATGCCGACCGCGGTAGTCACTACACTGCTCCGGCCATGGCAGCTGCCTGTCATCGGCATGGCCTGCACCGGTCGATGGGCGCTACCGGGATCTGCTGGGACAACGCCGGCGCGGAATCGGTGTGGTCGACGTTCAACCACGAGCACTACTACTGGCACGTCGATGCAACAAAAGCTGAACTCGTTGCCGCGGTGGACAAATGGATGCATTGGTATAACACTCGGCGCCGTCATTCATCGATCGGGATGATCAGCCCGATCGCTTACGAACAATCACCCTCCGCAGCTGCTACAGCTGCTTGCTCAAGGTGGGAGCGGGCAAGTACATCGCGGCCACAAGGGGCGCTGCCTGGTGCGCGATGCAGTCATTGAGACCATCGGCGCCCCCGAGGGGCGATACCGACTGGTACCGGGAAGTCATGCTGTGTGAGACCTCTGCTCACACCTGACTCGGCAGTCGCGATAAGCACTGACAGGTCCGTCCTCGGCAGCCTCACCGAGGCGGAACTGGAGCTGCTGAAGGCGAAAGCTACTCAGCCCGCCGCGGCGCGGCATGAGCCAATAATCAGATGGAATCGCCGACCTCGGGCTGGCATCATTGCCCGACCGACAAGAAAGGAAACGCCATGCCTTGGGCGCTCATCGAGGTCCGCCGCGAGTGGTCACGCGAGGAAGAGACTGCGATCATCGATGCGGTTTATGGGGCACTTGTTGCCGCCTTCAAGATTCCCGCCGAGGACAAGCATGTGCGCCTCCAAGTGCACGAACCGCATCGATTCGCGCACCCACCGGCGTTGAAGCGGCCGGAGTACGCGACGTTGGTGTCGGTGGACTGCTTCACCGGAAGGTCCGTCGAGGCGAAGCGAAGCCTCTACGTGGAAATCGTCCAACGCCTCGAACCGCTAGGAATCCCTCGCGACCACGTCTCGATCACACTTCGCGAAAACGCAACCGAGAACTGGGGGATCCGGGGTGGCCAGGCTGCCTGCGACGTGGACCTTGGATTCAGGGTCACGGTCTGACGCGGCCTATCCAGACGGTATGAGTGGCCGTAAGGAGCTGGCGCGGACGCCTTCGGTGGTCAACTCTTCATGGTCAGTTCCCGCATGTACTTGTACTGCGTGGTCCGCGATACCCCCAGCAGCCGCGCGATCGATGACACCGACTCATCCGGCCGGGTCACCAGCGCGCGGGCCTGTACAATCTACACCACGCTCATGGCCGGTGGCCGGCCGAGGCGCGGGCCGCAGCCAGGACTTCGTTGGTGCCGTCGATGATCAGTTCCCGGATGAACTCGGCCAGCGCGGCGAAGCCAGGGAACACCAAACGCCCGCCCAGCGTGGTGGTGTCGAGGGATTCATGCAGCGGCCGGAACCCGATACCGCAGCGGCGTAGATCGACCACGATCGAGATCAGGTCTTGCAGGGAGCGGCCGAGCCGGTCGAGGGAGGCGACGACGAGGGTGTCGCCGACGCGCTTGTAGTCCAGGCACGCCGACAACTGTTCACGCTCGGCGTCCTTGCGGGACTTCTTGTCGGCGAACACCTTCTTGCACCCCGCCGGTCTGCCGGTCCAGGTTCTGGGCGCGGGTCGAGACACGGGCGTACCCGATCAGCGCTCCTCCCCCGCCGATCGGGTCCAAGGCATCGCCGTCGAGGGAGAGTAGGGTCTGTCCAGGATAACGGCTCTGGCCCACTTTCGGTGGTGCCTGTGAGGTGATGGCGGCACGATAGCCCGGTGGCTGAGGTGAGTGTTGGTGTCGGCGTGGTGTTTTCAGGGTTGGCGCCACTTGTCGTCGAGGATGTGGGGTGTGGCGGGTTCGCGGCTGGTGGTCCGAGCCCGGACTCCCGGTGGTGTGGCGGAATGCCCGGGTTGTGGTGCGGGATCGGACCGCGTTCATGGTGTTCACGTGCGGCGACTGGCTGATCTGCCGGTCGATGGACGCAGTGTGGTGGTTCGAGTGCGGGTCCGGCGCTTGTATTGCCCGACTCGGGGCTGCCAGCGCACGTTCCGGGAACAGGTCCCCGGTGTGCTCGAACGCTATCAGCGGCGCACTACCCGGTTGACCGGGCACATGCGTGCGGCGGTGCGGGAGCTGGCCGGGCGGGCGTCGGTCCGAATGCTCGGGCGTTGGTCGGTGCGATTGTCGCGCCAGACCGCCGTGCGGGTGCTGCTCGGCATCCCGGCGCAGACTCAGGAAGCGCCGAGGGTGCTCAGTGTGGATGATTTCGCTTGCTGCGCCGTCACCGATACGGGACCGTGCTGATCGACGGCGCGACTCACGTACGCGTCGATGTCCTGCCCGACCGCCGCTCCGCCACCTTGGAAACGTGGTTGCGTGAGCATCCCGGCGTGGAGTTCGTCGTGCGTGACGGGTCGGCGACCTATGCCGAAGCGATCCGCCGTGGCGCCCCGACAGCGATCCAGATCGCCGATCGCTGGCACCTGTGGCACAACCTGGTGCGAGCAGCGGAGAAGGTGGTCGCCGCCCACGCCCGCTGCTGGGCCGCCGCCGGCCCGAAACGCCGGCAGTTGACCCGCGAAACCACCACCTTGGCCCGCTGGCACGCCGTCCATGATCTCCTCGACCACGGGGTCGGACTCATGGACTGCGCCCGCCGCCTCGGCCTCGGCCTCAATACCGTGAAGCGGTATTCCCGGGTCAGCGAACCCGAGAAGCTGCGCCGTCCACCGCAATACCGGGCCAGTCTGGTCGACCCCTACCATGATCACCTGCGTTCCCGGCGCGCCACAGAACCCGGCGTCGCAGTGACTACTTTGCTGGCCGAGATCACCGATCTCGGTTACACCGGTAGCCTGAATCTCCTGCACAAGTATCTGAATCAGGGCCGCGCCGAGTCCGACCGGGTCATGCCCTCGCCTTGGCGGCTCACCGCCTGGATCACCACCCGCCCCAGCGAGCTGGGCGAGCAGCGACACGCTCATCTCACCGAGTTGCTGGCGGCCTGCCCGGACCTGACGGTGCTTGCGGAGTTGGTGAGCAGGTTCGCCCGCATCGTCACCGACCACCGCGGCCGTGACCTCGACGACTGGATGACCAGCGCTCGCGCTGCGGCGTTACCGGAACTGGACCCGTTCCTGCGCGGTATCGACCGCGACTACCACGCTGTTCCGGCCGGCCTCTGCATGCCCTACAGCAACGGCCCGATCGAGGGTGTGAACACGAAAACCAAACTGATCAAACGACAAATGTATGGCCGCGCCGGATTCCAGCTGCTCCGCCACCGCATCCTCCTGGCCTGAAACTCACCAGGCCACCACCGAAAGTGGGCCAGAGCCCAGATAGGCTATGGCGCTTATCGGGTGGGCGGCATTGATCCAGGGCGAGCACGAGGAAGCCGAAGAAATGCTCCAGGCGTGTATCGACATCTGTATCGACGATCCGAACACCAGGCGAACCTGGCGGCACACCGTGGATGCTTCCGACCTCCCCGCGCCCGTGGCACTGGTGTGGGGCATAGTGCTGGTTCAAGTCCACCGAGACCCGAGGGCAACCGAAGTGCTGAGATGCACCCGCACGCACAATGTTCGAGGAACTCGGGGCACGCCGCAGCGCGATGATGTCGGCGCAGTGGGAGTCGTATGCGGCCAGTTCGCTCGGACAGGAACAGCAAGCGTTGGAGACAGCGCGACGTCACCTCGAGCGCACCAGAGCTTCCGGAGTGCAGTGGACGAAGTATTGGGGTGAGTTGGCGTGGGCGTTCGCGCTGACCATGCATGGTGATCCCGCCCAGGCCTTGGCCAGCGAGCGCGCCGCGTTGGCCTATTACCTGGAGGCAGGAGACCAATGGGGTGCACTGCTGGCGGTCCAGTTTCGGAGTTGGTCATTGGCGCGGATCATCACCGATCAACTCACGAACGGACATCCCGATCGGGCCCGGCTCCGTGCCCTCGCCAAAGAGACCGCTCAACTGATCGGCGGCGCCAAAACCTTGCGTAGGGAACTCGGCGCGGGGGTGGCGGCAATGGGACCCTTCGGTGACGAGACTGCCCGGACGATCGATGTGGCACGGGGTGTGCTGGGAACCGAAGCATATGACGCGGCGGAGAAGCAGGGTATATTGCTGCGTCCGGAATCGCAGGAAGTGCAGCGACTGGCACTGGGTACCTTGCCACTGCCGAAAACGGCGGCCAAGCATCCGACCCCCACCGCCGGACCGTCGCACTGGAGCTTGCTGACGGTGACCGAGCAGGAGGTCGCAATTCTGGCGGCCGCGGGGTGGACAAATGCCGGAATCGCCCTTCGTCGGGGAATCTCCTCCAGGACCGTCGACGCGCAGATCGCCGCAGTCCTCCACAAACTGACGGTCACTTCGCGCAAGGATATTATCGCATTCGTCCCCAACCACCAGATCGACCGGGTCCGCGACGAAGCGGCGAAACGACCTCGTCCAAGCCGTGAACGTAGAGGCCCCCGGCGGCTGCGGTGAATTCCGAGGTGGGCGAAGACTTCGGACAGCCACCGAGGACCTTGGGTTCCGGTAGTAACCGCCGAGAATTCAACGGATATGGCATAGCCGCAGCGGATCGCTGGTGAGGCCCGGTTCGGTCTGCGGTGGTGACCGGTTGCTGGTTGGTTTGCTCTTTAACGCTG
>NZ_BAGJ01000244.1 GCF_000308775.1 Nocardia testacea NBRC 100365 | reverse complement strand
CCGGCCACGGTGAACAACTCCTACGCCCGCGTCGGCGCACCGGCCGGGCCTGGCTGCGTCTGTTCATCAAAGGCGTATTCCTGGACGGATTCACGCCTGAGCATCGCTGACCAGCGATTATAGTTCGCAGACTTGTTCAACAATGCACCAATTCATGAACACTCGTGTCAGGAGAGGTCATGCCGCATCTGGTCCAAACGGAGGGAATCATCTGCCCAGTGGGGCTTTGCTTCGCCAGTGAACTCGAACCCGTTGCGGAGATAGAGGTTCTTGGCATGATCGTTGTTGTCGCGTACCCATAGGTTGACCGCGGCACAGTTGTTGTTTTTGGCCCATTTCAGGGCTGTCTGTATCAGGCTGTCACTTGTGCCCGTGCCGCGAGCGGTGGGATCGACATTGACCGCCGCCATCTCCCTGACCTGTGGGTTGTCCGTGGCTACCAGGCGAACCCGCCCTATCGGCTCGTCGGCGTGGAAGGCAACGAAACTTTCGATGGTGTCGAAGTCCTTGCGGTAGTCCTGTTCAGTTTTCTTCTCCATGTCTGCACGTGAGGATCTGAAGTCGAGTGGATTTCGTCCGACGTGCTTCAGGCCGAAATACCGGTTCACCTGCCATTCGTCGGTGGTCAAGCGGCGTATCTCGGTTGCTGTGAGCCGACCACCGGGCGCATCGCGCCCCTGAAGCGCACCATGCCCGGCCGAACTGTCAACTTCGGGTGCGGCGCGTGTGGCCGAGTCGAGGTCATGGTCTTTCAACACATGGGCCGCTTCGTCTGCTTCTCCGGCCACCTCCGAGATGTCGCGGTGCAGGATGTGGGTGACACCGTCGACGAGTGCCGTTTTCGTCCGCTCAAGCATGTGCTTCAATGCCCGAAGCGCTTCTGCCACAATGCTCCTCCAGCAACCAAACCAGCGTTTTGCACTTCCTCCGGCTCGGCGTGCGACGGCAGATCATTACACACCGGCACGTCCGATGTCACTGTCGGATGTATGAAAGGCCGTTTAGCAGATACCAACCGGCGCGCGGATGCGGATGGCGTGCGCGACGCGTGTCTCGAAATCTTGGTAATGAGACAGGCTCTCGGTGACTACTACCGGAACTCCAACCCGCAACCACCATCGTTGCGGCGCCGATACTCTGCGTGGATGGCCCTCGATTTCCTATCGGTGCTCGCTTCTCTACGTCCCTTCCGGCATCGATGGCTTGGCGCGGCGTTCATTGCCGAGTCGAAAAGCCAGGCATGGGCAGATACCACCAAGAAGCAGCACTACGTACCAGAGTCCTACCTGAAGCGTTGGGCTATCGATGGCCTAGTGCAGCCCTTCCAGGTCGACATGCGCGTGGCGCACCCGCCACAGCCGCCGAAGGAAGTAGGTAGGGCGAGGAACCTCTACACCCTGCCGGAGTACGGCGCCACCATGGACTTGCCGATCCGCTGGGTGGAGAAGCACCTATCGCGAATCGAAGGTCTGTGCGCCAAGCACCTCGATGGACTGATCGATCGCGACGCCGGCCCGGTGAACAATGCCGTCCTTCTCCAAGACATGTCGGTGTTTCTGGGCCTGCAAGCTACTCGGACCATCAGCCAGCGCGAACGGCATCTCGCGATCATCAACGGTCCGAGGGCCGCGAAGCGGGAGTTTCTGACGAGAACCACACCGGGTGCGGGGCCAGTCGAGATCTACCGGCGGATGCAGCCACACTTCAGCGATCCCAAGCATGAGGCGATCCGCCTGATGGTCGAGGACGTCCGCAACAGCGTTGCGCCTCTGCTCTATCGCCGAAATTGGGCGGTCTACCGGACTGCCGCTCCTGTTGCTACCTGCGACGACCCGGTGCTCTTCCTGGATGGGCCACCGTTCGAACGCTCGTTCTCCACAGGCGGAATGAGCGCTGTGGTTCTGTATCCCCTCGACCCGTTTCACCTGCTGGTCATGCTGCGCTGGGACCTGCACCACCGCGCTCCGTTCCTACTCGACGTCGAGGAGACCGCGAGCATCAATCTGGAGATCATCGCCTCCGCAACCCGTACGTCATTCGAGCGCCCCGGCGACAATATCGGCGCCGACCACTCGGTTCCGCCCCGCGATTCCGAACCAGAACTCACGGACGAAGCGGTGCAGTCACTCGAACCCGCGACGGCCCTTGAGTACATGTTCGGCAGGGCACGCCGCGTCAGCAGATGGATCGAGGCCGACACTGCTCCCGAATGGCCTGTACCGCGCTGGTACGGCTCTGATACTTCCTCCCGGGTCTAACAGGCATGCGGGGTCCAACCGGCCGGAATCCGGCGTTAGCCGGAACGACTTCGCGCCTGACCAGGCGGTTTTGGTGGCGCCAGTCCAAAATCCCGAATCCGGCGCTAACGGGTTGCCGCGGATAAGCCGATTATCTGCGGTAGGTGTGGTGCTGCACTGGGCGAATGCCCCCGCCAAGTGGTGCCGACTCCGCAAATTATCTGCGATAGATGGCTTACCGCCGGACTCCGGCCGTTTGGCCCCCTCGTGCCGAAACGACGCGCGCCGCCGACCTGGCGGCCGGATTGGCCGGAGCGAGTGACCGGCTGCGCCGCGCCACCCTGTCCATGAAAAGGCGGTTTCTGGACGAGATCGACCAACCAATCATCGCTGACCAGCGATGATTGGTCTATTCGGCGTCCAGGAATGCATCAATTGATGAACAGGGTTCCTGTCGCGACATCCGGTCGGCGATGGGTCTCTGCGATGCTTACGGACCGTGATCGCGCAGCCTTCTGGAGATCTGACCCCCCGCCCTGACGGAACATTCTGCTGGGTGGACCTGAAGACACGGGATCCGGACGCGGCGGCAGCTTTCTTCGAAGCCGCGCTGGGCTGGACTGTCGAGATCGACCAGGACTCGTGGCGGCGGGCCACCGTCATCCGGGTGGGCGCGCACCGCATCGGCGGCCTCAGCGATGTGACCGCAGCCATTTATCCGCCCGGGACCCCCGCGCACATCGCCTGCTACCTGGCGGTCGATGAAGTGGACGCGCGGGTCTCGGCCGCGGTCGAGGCCGGCGCCCGACTATTGGTGGCGCCCTTCGATGCCGGGGACGACGGTCGGATCGCGACACTGATCGATCCATTCGGCGCGCCAGTGTCGCTGTGGCGGCGGACGCCGGAGCGGGGCTGGACCCATCCGCGGGCGACCAGGGCGGCACCGCGGCGATTACAACACCTGAGCGCAGATCCACTGGCCGCCGCCGAGTTCTACCAGTGCCTCCTCGGAATGACGGATCCCGACGCCCATTTCACCGGGTTCGCAGAGGCGAACACGGTGCCGGTCTGGCGCCTGATTGTCGCCGTCGACTCCGTCACCGAGGTTCAACGGCGAGCCGGCGGGCTACCCGGCGGAACGGGGCGGGTGGATCCCGTAGACGACCAAGGCGTGGCTGCCGATCTCACCGCACCCGATGGCCTCACCTTCTCCATCGAGAGCTGACTCCGGGAACCGGTTTCGCAGCGGACCGAGGGCGGAGCATCCGAGGTACCGCTCTCCCTGGTGTCCAAAAAGAGGGTGGTTTTGGACAGAACCACGGTCGAATATATCAATGACCAGCGATTATCTGGCCTTTCAGTGTCCAATAACGCATCAATTTCTGAACACGGGCGCGCGCCCAGCCTGGCTGCCGGGTAGATGCCGGTGCCGGTTTCGGCTGTGGTGCCGCGCATACCTCGCGGCGAGATCGGCGAACGCCCTCATCGGCTCAGCCAGTCGGCGAAGTACCGGGACAGCGAAGGCATGATCACCCATACCATCGCTGCCACCGCGACCGGCATGATGCAGGCCAGCCGCAGCGGTGTCGGAAATGGTTCGAGTAGGGGAGCGGTGCTTATCACCAGAGCGGTGAGCAGCGGGTAGAGCCCGCCCATGGTCAGCAGCCAGAATTTCCATTTCGCCGGATGAGAGCCGGGTTCCCCTGCGCCGCCGCGGACGGCGTCATCGGTATGTGTCGGTAGCTCACTGTGTGCCGTCGCTCCTGCTGTGATTTCTCTCGTTCCGGCCATTTCGCACTCCTGTTCTGATCTGTCGTTGTGGAGTGGACGAAGCGGGCCGGGCGTCTGTGACAACGGCTGCCCCCGGGGTCGGGTGCCGAGGTGCTCTGGTCGGGCTCGCGGTACGAGGACGCTCCGACCAGATGGTTCGCCTGCGATGTCACACGCGGCGAGTCTGTTCCGTCGACTCTGCAGCAGACAGGAAACGGGTGCCGCACCCGCCGAGACTATGGAGTTCCGATGACCGCTTCCGCCCAGACCGCCCCCGTCCTGGTTCGTTCCGCTGAGGCCGAGACCCTCCAGGACGGCGCACTGAGTGTGATCACCCTGCTCGCCGATGCCGGTGCCACCGGGGGCGCGTTGACCGCCAACAAGGCGACCCTGCACAAGGGGTCTCCCGGTGCGCCCGCGCATTTCCACACCGCGGCAACCGAGATGTTCCTGGTGCTCGACGGTTCGGTACGGATGCTGCTCGGCGAGGAAATCGTGCGGCTCGAGCGGGGTGATTTCCTGACCGTGCCGCCCACGGTCCCGCACGCGTTCGCCCCGGCTGCCGACAGCGAGGCAGAACTGCTCGTCGTCTTCACCCCGGGCCTGCACCGGTTCGACTACTACCGGCTGCTCGAGCGCGTGTATCGCGGCGAGGCGAGTGTCGAGGAGATCCGCGCGAGTTCGCGGCGCTACGACAATCACTACGTCGACAGCCCGGTCTGGCGCAACGAACTCGCCAGAGGATGACCGAACAAACCGCAGCAGCGAGGCCGGCGACGGTCGGTGAACCCGCAGTCAGGAAGGCGATGCCCTCACAAGGGAGGCCGGGTTCCCACCGCGCCCGTGCCTTGGATGGTGCTATCGAGAACGAGTTGGGCAATCCGTCCAACCGAGTGTTCAGCAAAGGACGCTTGCCGTACAGACTCACTGGTGAACCATCGCTGACCAGCGATGATCGCACGCAGCCACTGTTCAGGAACGCATCAATTTATGGGCAGTGATTCGCCAACTGCGCGATCGGCTGGGATGGGACTGAGTCCGGGACCCAGAGTGGGGCACCGCCTCCCCATCCGGGCCGAGGATAGGCCGGAATCGCACTCCGCGTCAGCGCATTGGCCGACGATATGAGCCCGGGCTCATCGCTTCGATGAGACGGTTGCGGACGACGTTCAATGCGGCGATCTTCTCGTCCACCTCGTTGAGCCTGCGGGCGACAACCCGCGCGCTGGCGGGACAAAGCGTAGCGGCGGCGAGGTCCTGATCCAGGCAGGGCAGGAAGGCCCGGACGTCGTTGGTGGTGAGGCCGAGGGAGAGTAATAGCCGGATATTGCCGACGTGGCCAGGGGTTGTCTCGTCGTATTCCCGGTAGCCGTTGGGTGCCCGTTGGGGATGGAGCAGGCCCTGCTGTTCGTAATACCGCAGTGCGCGAATGGTGGTGCCGGCCGCGTTCGCCAGTTCTCCGATCAGCATCGTTCCATTTTCACCCGGCCGCACTCAGTCCGCCGTCGATGCGGATGACCGCGCCGGTGAGGTAGCCGGCCTCGGGGCGCGTTGCGTTCACGATCCACCACGCGATCTCGTCGGGCTCGGCGATGCGGCCCAGTGGGATTCGGGCCCGAATCTCCTTCCCTGCCGCGGCGATCTGCTCGTCGGATAGACCGGCGTGGGCGAGCACCGGTGTCGCCGTGATCCCGGGTGCCACCGACACAACGCGAATGCCCCGCTGCGCGAGTTCGACAGCCCATGTGTGGGTGAGGAAGTCGAGAGCCACTTTCGTGGATCCGTAGACCGAATTGTTCGGCCACCCGTAGTAGGGCGGGTTGGAGGTGACATTGACGATGGTGGCACCGGACCCCAGGTGCGGCAGAGCGTGCTGGGTGAGAAAGATCGGCGCGAGAAGATTCGTGGCGAGCTGTTCCTCGGCGACCCTCCGGTCGATGGCCCCGAGAGGAGCAGGTCGGGTGATCGCGGCATTGTTGATCAAGACATCGATGCGCCCGAAGGTCTCCAACCCCGCGGTCACGATATCGGCGGCGGCATTCGACTCGGTGATATCGGCCACGAATGCCCGAATGCGGGGGTGCTCGTCGGCTGTCTCCGCCAAGCGCGCGGCAGATCGGCCGACGATCAGGACGTCGGCGCCGGCGGCAGCGAATTGTCGGGCCGTCGCCTGACCGATCCCGCTGCCCCCTCCGGTAATGAGCACTGCTCTGCCGTGAAGGGTGTTCGTTTCTTCCATGTCCGAGACGCTAAGCCTTGACCCGGGCGTCAAGGTCAAGGCCCAGAGCGGGAGATTGGAAAGCTCAGGAGCGCAGACCGTGGCGGTCGAACCGCCAGAGTCCGGTGGCGACTCCACCCGCTCGCGGCACGAATCGATCCCGCACTGGGGCCGCTGCTCACCGCGCTGCCCTGTGAGCTGATATGGGCAACGACCTGGACTGATGAGGCCAACCGGTCCATCAGCCCGGTACTGGGTTTGCCGACGTTGGCCGTGCTGGATTGGCCGGACGAACAGGACGACCACATCGACGAATGGTTCGGGCTGCACTGGAAGACACGTGCCCTGGTCGAACTGGCTGCGGGCCGGCCGTTCATCTGGATCGACGACGAGATCGGCGACGGAGATAGGGAATGGGTGTCGGAACATCATCCCGGTCGAGCTCTTGTGTACCGCGTCGACCCACGAATGGGGCTACGGCCGACCGATCTCGACGCTGTCACCGAATGGCTCATGTCCACTGCAACACGGTGAGGGCAGTCGATGCGATCGGATACTCCCCTGCTCGGGACCGGATGCGAGGTGTTCACCAATGGAAATTTCTTGGACGAGATCGCCGCGGTAAACATCGCTGACCAGCGATGATATCGAAGGGCGCATGTCCAGAAATGCATCATTTTTTGAACAGCGGTCTCTTGTTGGCGGATCGTGATCGCCGTGCCGGGTCCTCGGTGATCCGTGGTGAGACGTTGGCCACGATTATGTCTATCCGGCTTGCAACTCTCCCCTAAGGGGAGAGTACTGTCGTGACGGATCGAGCGACTGTCGATCCCCTCGGGTGCGGCAGTCTGGCCGCGCTCGGCGGTTCTCGGTGAGGTCGAGCAGCTGCTCGACACCTCCTTTTTCTGTTCTTGCCCTGTGTTGTTCGGCCGGTGAGCGTCTGCTCGTCCGGCGGCGCTGTCGTGCGCGTATGACCTTTGGACGGAGTCTTTGATGGTTTCCACAACTCGTCGGCCGGAAGTGGTCGAGGGTTCGGTGTGGGCGGCGCTGCGCAGCCCGAAACGGCTGCGGATCGAGGTTCTGGCCGGTCTGGTGGTCGCGCTGGCGTTGATCCCGGAGGCGATCTCGTTCTCCATCATCGCCGGCGTGGACCCGCGGGTCGGGTTGTTCGCCTCGTTCACCATGGCGGTCACTATCGCGATCGTGGGCGGTCGCCGGGCCATGATCTCCGCGGCGACCGGGGCGATCGCGCTGGTCATCGCTCCGGTGGTCGAAGAGCACGGTCTGGACTATTTGATCGCGACCGTGCTGCTGGGCGGGGTGCTGCAGATCGTGCTGAGCGTGGTCGGGGTGGCGAAGCTGATGCGGTTCATCCCGCGCAGTGTGATGGTCGGGTTTGTCAACGCGCTCGCGATTCTGATCTTCACTGCCCAGCTGCCGCACCTGTTGGGGGTGCCGTGGCTGGTGTATCCGATGGTCGCGGCCGGTCTGGTGGTGATGGTGTTCCTGCCGAAACTGACGACCGTGGTCCCGGCGCCGCTGGTGGCGATCGTCGTGCTGACCGCGGCGACGATGGTGTTCGCGTTGAACGTTCCGAATGTCGGGGACGAGGGTGAGCTGCCGTCGAGCTTGCCGTCGTTCCTGATTCCGGATGTGCCGTTCACCCTGGAGACCTTGAAGATCATCGCCCCCTATGCGCTGGCGATGGCGCTGGTCGGGCTGCTGGAGTCGCTGATGACCGCCAAGCTGGTCGACGACATCACCGACAGCCATTCCGACAAGACCCGCGAGGGCTGGGGCCAGGGCGTGGCGAATGTGGTGACCGCGTTCTTCGGCGGGATGGGTGGCTGCGCGATGATCGGCCAGACCATGATCAACGTCAAGGTCTCCGGGGCCCGCACCCGTATCTCCACGTTCCTGGCCGGGGTGTTCCTGCTGATCCTGGTCGTGGGCCTGGGCGGGCTGGTCGCGCAGATCCCGATGGCGGCGCTGGTCGCGGTGATGATCATGGTGTCGGTGGGAACGATGGACTGGCATTCCATCGCCCCGAAAACGCTGCGGCGGATGCCTATCGCGGAGACCACGGTCATGCTGGTCACCGTCGGCGTCACCGTGGCCACCCACAACCTCGCCTACGGGGTGATCGCCGGTGTGCTGGTCGCGATGATCGCCTTCGCCCACCGGGTCGCGCACTTCACCCAGGTCACCGCGTTCGACGACCCGCGGATCGGTGAGGACGGTGTGCTGGAGGGGCGGCGGGTGTACAAGGTGCGCGGGGAGTTGTTCTTCGCCTCCAGCAACGATCTGGTCTACCAGTTCGACTACGCCACCGATCCGGACCATATCGTCATCGATATGTCCGACACCCATATCTGGGACGCCTCCACCGTCGCCACCCTCGACGCCATCACCACCAAATACGCCGCCAAGGGCAAAACGGTGGAAGTCGTCGGCCTCAACCCTGCTTCCGAAGCCCGACGCGACCGGCTCTCGGGTCATCTGGCCGGAGCGCACTGACCGATGGGCAGCGGCAGCGCCGAGAACGGTTTCCTGCAGATCGGCCAAGTCGCCGAGCGCACCGAGTTGTCGATCAAGACGATCCGCCACTACGAAGAAGTCGGATTGGTGATCCCCTCGGCGCGTTCGGCCGGCGGGTTCCGCCTCTACACCACCGCGGATGTGGAACGGCTGCTGGTGATCCGGCGCATGAAACCCCTCGGATTCACCCTGGCGGAGATGAAACAACTCCTCGACGCCTTCGACGTTCTCGGCGACCCCGCCACCACCATCGAACAACGTGAGCATGCCCGGGAGTTCCTCCAGCAGTGCCGGGACCGGACCCGCGACAGCGCGCAGCGGCTGCGCCGGCACCTGGCCTACGCCGAAGAATTCGGTGACCTGCTTACCACCCGATCGCAGTCCTGAGCACCGGGTAGCAGCCACGCGGCGGCCGCGACCACGGCCATGACCACCGCGATCACCGCGAACGCCCGGTTGTAGCCGGTCAACGCCGCGGGCGTGGCCACGGTGATCAGCACCGCCAGTCCGAGCGCTGCACCGACCTGTTTGGTGGCGTTCATCAACCCCGCCGCCGCCCCGGCGTCCTCTCGGTCGACCCCGGAGGTGACCGCGGCGGTGAGCGGGGTGTTCAGCAGCCTCGCGCCGATACTGAACACCACGCCGGGCCCAGGATCCCGATGAGGTAGCTGCTGCCTGGGTGCAGCTGGGCCTGCCAGGCGAACCCGGCCGCCGCCACTACAGCACCCACCGCGATCAGCACCCGTTTCTCGATGTGGCGCATCAACCACGGTGTCACCCACACCCCGACCGTGAGGGTGACCAGGGTGTGCGGCAGGAACGCCAACCCGGTCTGCAGCGGGCCGTAGCCGAGTCCGGCCTGCATCGACAACGTCAGGAAAAACCACATCGGGTTCAAACACGCCCCGGCCAGCAGCAACAGCGTGTTACCCACGGTCACCGACCGGATCCGCAACAACCGCACCGGAATCAACGGCGCGCGCGCCCACCGCGTCTGCACCCACGCGAACCCCGCCAGCAGCCCGGCACCTGCCCCGAGTCCGGTCACCGCGGGGGTCGAGGCCCAGCCGGTGTTCGCGGCTTGCCCGACCCCGTAGGCCAGGGCGGCCAGCCCGCCGGTCACCAGCACCGCTCCCGGCACATCCAACCGCGGCCGGGCTGTCGGCCGATCCACCGCGATCACCCGCACCGCCGCCGCCAGCGCGAGCAACCCGACCGGCACATTGATCAACAGCGTCGCCCGCCACGACCACCACTCGGTCAACACCCCACCCAGTAGATTGCCCGCGGTGCCGCCGGCCATCCCGATTCCCGTCCACACCGCCAACGCCCGCGTCCGGCCCGGCCCCTCGACGAAGGTGGCGGTCACAATCGCCAAGGTCACCGGCGCCAGCGCCGCCGCCCCCACACCTTGCACCGCCCGGGCCCCGATCAACCAGCCACCCGAGCCTGCCAGCCCACCCACCAGACTCGCCGCGGTGAACAACCCCAACCCCGCCAGCAGCATCCACCGCCGACCGAGCAGATCGGCCAACCGCCCACCCAGCAGCAGCAACCCCGCGAACACGAGCGCATACGCGTTGACCACCCACCCCAACGCCACCTCACCCAAACCCAGCGAGGACCGCATCGACGGCAACGCCACATTCACCACCGAGATATCGAGCACCACCATGAACTGCGCCGCACACACCACCGCCAGCACCACCACCGCCCCCACCGGCACCGAAGAGTCCCCTCGCGCTGCCCGACCCGGATCCAGCCGCATACCCAGCCACCACCCTCCACAGTGATACACCTGTACCGTATACACTTGTATCAAAATGTGGAGTCAGGAGGAACCCCGTGCCCAGGACCGCCGACCACACCGCCCGCCGCACCCAGATCGCCGACGCCCTGGTCCGCGTCGCCGCACGCGAGGGCCTGCACGCGGTCACCATGCGCTCGGTCGCCGCCGAAGCCGGCATCTCACTACGCCTGGTGCAGTACTACTTCCACACCAAAACCGGACTCCTGCTCGGCGCCCTGCAACACCTCGAACACCAATCCCAGCAGCGCTGGGCTCAACGGCTGGCCGGGCTTCCCGACCCACCCCCACCACGGGAATTCGTCGAAGCATTCCTCACCGAGGCCCTGCCGACCGACGAACCCAGCCGGGTCTTCCACCTGGTCGGCACCTCCTACGCCATGCTCGCCCTCACCGACCCCGACCTGGACACACCCTCCTTCGCCGCCGGAATCGACCGCCTCCGAAACCAACTCGCCGACACCCTCACCACCGCCGCCGACCACGGCGAACTCGCCCCCGGCCTCAACCCCCAGCACGAAGCCACCCGACTGGTCGCTCTCGCCAACGGAATCGGCACCAGCATCCTGGCCGGCCACCACAGCACCCACACCGCCCTCGAACTCCTGAACTACCACCTCGACCAACTCTTCCCACCCACCCCCGCCGCCATCCGTCCATAAAAAGGCAGGTTACTGAACAAAGAGCCGGGGTTGATCATCGCTGAACAGCGATAATGACAGCGTATATGTCCAAAAAGCATCGATTAATGAACACATCTCGGCGGTTATCGCCGAACCCGAAACAAGTGGTGCTTACGCAGCGCAAACCCCAC
>NZ_BAGJ01000245.1 GCF_000308775.1 Nocardia testacea NBRC 100365 | reverse complement strand
GCCGTCCTCGGTGCGCTGGTCGCGGCGCCGCGGGTCCGGCGGGAGACCGGGCCCGCGGCGCCGGGATCCGGCGGCACCGGGACCGCGCTGGCCGCTCGGCTGAGCGCGGTGCCGGAGGAACAGCGCGATCGGGTGGTGCTGGAGGTGGTGCGCGAGCACGCCGCGGGGGTGCTCGGTTATCCGGACGCCGCCGCACTCGATCCCGAAACACCTTTCCAGGAACTGGGATTCGATTCGCTCGCCGCGGTGGAACTGCGCAACCGTCTGGCCGAAGCGGCGGGCGTCACGCTGCCCTACGCGCTGGTCTTCAACTATCCGACCGCGGTCGCGGTGGCGGGCATGCTGCGGTCGCTGGTGGAGGAGGCGGCGGCCGCCGCCACCGAGGAGCCCTCGAACGGGTCGGCGGTGGACGATCAGCTCGCCGCGCTGCGGTCCCTGCTCGCGACCCTGCCCTCCGACCAGGACAGGTCACGGCTGGCCGAGGGCCTACGTGCCCTGCTGGCCGAGTCCCTGCCCGAACCGGAAACCGAGACCGGTGTCGACCAGGCCGCGGTCGAGCAGGCCAGTGCCGAAGAGCTGTTCGCCCTGATCGACCAGCAGCTCACCGCGGAATGAACCGCGGGTGCGGACGGTATGGCCGTCCGCACCCGCCGATAGCCGCATTTATTCTCCGACCGAAGGATTCGCCGATGTCTGCCCCGTACGCCACCCCGGTCATGCCCGCGCCGCGCGAGGCCCACGATCTGTACCTGCGCGACCCGGAGGTGGTGGGTGGTGCCGCCGCGGAACTGCTGGACGATATAGGCCGCCGGCTGTTCGTCGTGGCGGACACCGAGCCGCTACCGGCGGCGGGCGGAACACTGGTGCCCGCCGCCGACGCGGCGGCCGGTGATCTCCCGGTGCTCGGGGTGGTGGAACCCTGCGGCACGGGCACCCTCGGTTCGGTGGCGTTCCGGCGCGCGTACGGGGTGCGGCTGGCATATGTGGTCGGCGAGATGGCCCGCGGGATCGCCTCCGCCGAAATGGTCGCCGCCGCGGCGCGATCGGGGATCCTGTCCTTCTTCGGCACCGGCGGGCTGAGTCTCGCCCGGGTGGAACGGACGGTGGCCGAGTTGGCGCGGGAGCTGGACGGTCTCCCCTGGGGAGCGAATCTGCTGCACAATCCCGGCGAACCCGAACTCGAGGAGGCCACCGCCGCGCTGCTGCTCGAACACCGGGTGCCGGCCGTCTCGGCATCCGCCTTCATGGGGCTCACCCCGGCCGTGGTGCGTTGCGCGGCAGCCGGTTTGCACCGTGGGCCGGACGGCAGTGTCCAGCGCGCCACCAAGATCATGGCCAAGGTGTCGCGGCCCGAGGTCGCGCGATTGTTCCTCGCCCCCGCCCCGGAGAAGATCCTGCGCACGCTGGTGACGGCCGGGCAATTGACCCCCGCCGAGGCCGAGCTCGCCGCCCTGGTGCCGGTGGCCGAGGACATCACGGTGGAGGGCGACAGCGGCGGTCATACCGACGGCCGCCCGCTGCTGGCGCTGCTGCCGCGGATGATCGCCCTGCGCGACGAGGCCGCCCGGCAGTACGGCTACGACCGGCGGGTCCGGCTCGGTGCCGCTGGCGGCCTGGGCACTCCCGAGGCGGTCGCCGCGGCCTTCGCCCTGGGCGCGGACTATGTGCTGACCGGTTCGATCAATCAGCTCGCACCGGAAGCGGACCTGTCCGAGGCGGCGAAATCCCTGCTCGCGGCCGCCGATATCGCCGACTTCACCACGGCGCCCGCCGCCGATATGTTCGAGATCGGCGCCCGCGTGCAGGTGCTCAAGAAGGGGAGCCGTTTCTGGACCCGCGCCCAGTGGCTCTACGACCGCTACACCACTCATTCCGGTCTGGACGAACTGAGCCCGGCCGATACGAAGAAGCTCGAGACCGAGATCTTCGGCGCCACCGTCGACGAGATATGGGCGCGGACCCGGGATTTCTGGCAGGACCGCGATCCGAAACAGCTCGCCCGCGCCGAGCGGGACCGCCGGCACCGGATGGCCCTGTGCTTCCGCTGGTATCTCGGTATGTCCACCCGCTGGGCCACCGAGGGCGAGACCGAGCGCCGCGGTGACTTCCAGCTGTGGTGCGGCCCGGCGATGGGCGCGTTCAACCGCTGGACGGGCCCGGATATCGGCGCTCCGGGCGTGGTCGAGATCGCGGATAACCTGATGCGTGGCGCGGCCGCCCTGACCCGACGGGACGCGGCCGTCCGGCTCGGCGTCGATCGGGTGTTCCCGCCGGTGCGCTACCGGGCCGGAGGCGGGCAGTGACGAGCGCGGCGGGTCATCGCGCCTCGGTGGTGGTTCGCTCGGGGGAGAAGTCGTCCAGGCCGTTCGCCCGGGTGTTGTGCGCGGCCCGGATGCGCCACTCGCCCTCGTGACGAACCAGGACGAGGGTGATGAATCCGTGCCGGTCCTCGGCGGTGTCCGCGCCGGGCAGTACATGGCCCGGCCAGCGCCACCGGGTGTGCACGAGCGCGACCCCCGGGGCCAGTTCGTCGATCGCCACGATCTCCTGGGTGTAGTCGCGCTTCTGCGCGATCACCGACTCCGGTACGTCCAGATGGCCCCGGACGTTCGCCTCGCGGGACCGCCACCAGATCCCACGGTGGGTGATGAAATCCGCGTCCTCGGTGAAATACGTTCCCCATTCCCGCATTTCGTGGCGCACCCACAGCGCGGTGTGGGCGGCCAGGGTGGCTCGGATATTCCGCTCGTCTTCGGTATGCATACCGCCACTGTGAAACCTCAACGTTTATTGAAGTCAAGTCGCCGGTTCGCTCTCCGGTCCGCGGGCTCAGCCGAGTCGCTGTTCGGCGATCGGGGTGGCGAGCGAAGTGCCGTTGAGTTCGAGATAGAGCTGGCCTTCGGTCACCGAGACCGTCGCGGTGCTGCGGCGTGCGAGGGCCGCCGCGGCGGCCTCGACGAAGGCTCGGTCGAAGGAGACGAGCGGGATGTGCTCGGCGCGATGGATCCGTTTGCCGGTGAGCTGCGCCAGCACCTTGACGGGGTCGCGATGGGTGTACACCGCGACCCTCCCGGCCAGTTTGCTGCCGCGATGCACGCGGTCGGAATCGGGGGCGCCGACCTCTATCCAGGCGGTGATCCGGCCGGTGAGATCGCGGACCAGTACCGCCGGTTCGTCGGTGGACGAGACGCCGCCGTCGCTGAAGCCGATGCCGTCGGTGTATTCGAGGCAGTAGGCCAGCAGCCGGGTGACCAGGAACTCCGTGGTTTCCGAGGGATGGCGGGCCATCCGCAACTCCAGCTCCTGGTAGACGCCCCGATCGATATCGGACAGGTGCAGGGTGACGGTGTACAGAGTCGCGCCGATGGCCATAGGACGGTCAGCCTAGCGAACGCCGCCGGGCGACCTCCCGTGGCCGGTCCGCGCACGGCCGGAGCGGGGGCGAGGGAGCATGACCGCGCGGAGCCGGGGTGCCGGTGCAGGCGCCGGGAATGCTCCGGCCGGTCCGAAGGTTCTTGTGCAGTGTCACAAATACGCCGGAAACCGCACGTCTCGTGAAGGGACGGTGTCGTGCCCTCGGCTGTGCCGGATCGAAGGGTCGCGAAGGTACTCTCTCGCGGGCGGTGCGAGGCGCGCGCACAGCGGTAGCCCCGGCCACCGGGCCGGGGCTACCGTCGTCGAGCGGATCCGCGGGAGCCGGATCAGCCGAGGCTGAAGGGCTGACCCCAGACGCGGAACTCGGAGATGCCCTGATCGGTGGTCGTTTCGACGCGGACGAAGGCACGGGCCTGGGCGTAACCGGCGCAGCCGTTGAGACCGATGGTGGAATCGGTCCAGGTCACCGAGCCGTTGGGGCCGGTGAACTTGTTGGCGAAGGTGTGGCCCTCGTCGCCGTAGACGTCCGGCTTCTCGATATCGAGCAGCAGGAACGAGGTGGCCTGGCCCGGGCCGAGGGTCAGGTTGGCGCCGGAGCTGAGGCTGCCGGTCACCTTGTCACCGGAGGAGGTCACACCGGCGCCACCGTTGCCGGCGCCGCCACTGATATCGACCTGGCAGCCCACGACATAGCCGGGGGTGATCTTGGTGCCCTTGTGCGGACCGTGCACCTCGACCTGTGCGCTACCCGAGACCCAGGCGTTGCGGTGCAGCGGGGTCGAACCCATCGACGGGTTGATCAGCGCCGACTCGTTCGCGATGCGGGCGGTGATGTTCAGGCCGTTGGGCAGGGTGTGGTTCAGCTCGGCACCCGGCAGCGGCACGAAGGTGTCGGCAGCGGCCGCGCCGGTGGAGAACAGGCCGACCGCGGCGACGGCCGCGGCCGTCACGCTGGCGGCCCGTACGACGCTTTTCTTGATTACAGACATGACAGTTTCCCTCTCGGAAGAGAATTCCGTTCAGCGACGGATTTGATCGACCAGATACGACGTGCGTCAGCCGATGCTGAACGGAGCTCCGTACAGGGTGGTCTTCGAATAATGGTCGCCGATGATTTCGACGACGGCGTAGGAACGGGCCTGCGCGTATCCGGCGCATCCTTCGATATTGATTTCGACGTCTTTGTAGTCGACCCAGTACACGCCGGGCTTCGGAATATCGACGCCTTCGACGTTGACGAATTTGACCTCACCCGGGCCGAGCTTGATGCCGAGCGAACCGCTGGCACCCAGGCTGGAGGTGCTCACGCTGGCCGATACGCCGGCCGAGATGGCGTCGTCGGCGATGCTGACCTGGCAGCCGACGATGTACCCGGCGCTGACGCGGGACGTGCCGTGCGTGGACGAGTTGTTGGTGCCGGGGGCGTTGGTCGGGCCCTTCCAGGGGCCCGGGGTGCCCTCCGGGGTCTGGCTGACGTCGGCGAAGACGCGGCCGCTCAGCCAGGCGACCCGGCCGGCGCCGTTCGCCGACAGCGACGGCGAGATGAGCGCGCTCTCGTCGACACGGCTCAGTTTGACGCCGGGACCGAGTTTTTCGCCGCCGGGGAGCGGCACAAAGGTGTCGGCACTCGCCATACCTCCGGCGACGCCCAGTACCGCCGCCGTCATCGCCGCGGTGGCAGCAATCGACTTGATATTCATCGTGATTCCCTCATGGTTTTGCGAATTGTCGCCGTATTTCGGCCGGACGGTGCCGTCCGGCGAAAAGGGCAGCAGTGATCCCCGGGCCTGTAGGCGCACGCGCGTAGGCCGCGGTTCGGGGGTATTACTGCGCAAATCGCAGGTGAAATCCGGGGGTTACGAAAAACCCACCGGTGGTGTCGGATCGTCTTCCTGGGCGATCAGGTGACGAATGGCTGCGTCATCTATCCCTCATCCCTGTCTATCTTCTTACAACCCGGCCGGGTCGGCCGGAAACTGTGCGGCGAGGGGGAAGGCAGGCGCACGGGCGTCAGCAGCGTCGGAGTCCACATCCCTCACACCTCTCGCTCGTGCGTCGTTGCGCCGGACGGCCGCGCACCCCGTTCGGGGTGGGCGCCGTTCGCGGACACCGTGGGTGCGGTGTCGGCGCAGTCTGTTGTCAGCCCGTCTGTAGTTAGGTTAGCCTTCGCTCACTATAAAGCCTTGTTAACGTTTTTTGTGAGCGATGACAGTGGCCTACATCACACGGACCGGAAGGGACGATTCGATGCACAGAAGTTGTGACACCGCCTCATGACTGCCGGTTCGTCCTATGAATACCACACATATGTGGGTGTCCGCAGGTGGTCTGGATGGTTGCTGGGAGCAATATTTCTGGTAATCGCCTGCTTACTGAGCCTCGGGGTCGGGGTGGCGCATATTCCGATCACGGAAATCATTAGTGCACTGTGGGAGCCCGATGGATCCCCGGATGACCTGGTCATCAGCGAATACCGCCTACCCCGTACGCTGCTCGGATTGCTCGCCGGTAGCGCGCTGGGGGTCGCGGGCTGCCTGATGCAGGGCCTGACCCGCAACCCACTCGCCGATCCGGGCCTGCTCGGTATCAACGCGGGCGCCGCGTTCGCCATCGCGGTCGCCGTCGCCTACCTGGGCGCCGACGGAATCGCCTCCTATGTCTGGTTCGGGTTCGCGGGTGCCGCGGTAGTGTCGGTGGCGGTGTATCGGCTGGGGACCGTCGGGCGCGGCGGGACCGATCCGATTCGGCTCACCCTGGCCGGTGTCGCGGTGACCGCCGTGCTCACCGGTGTCACCAAGGGGCTGATCCTGCTGAATTCCACTGCCTTCGACAAGATGCGGCAGTGGGATGCCGGTGCGCTGACCGGTCGCGGCTACGACGTCCTGGCCGGCGCCACGCCCTTCATCGTGGCCGGGATGATCCTGGCCTTCGTCGCCGCCCGCTCGCTCAATGCGGTGGCGCTGGGCGACGATCTGGCCCGCGCACTGGGCGTGCACGTGACCCGGACCCGGGCCTGTACCGCGCTGGCGCTGATCCTGCTCTGCGGCACCGCGACCGCCGCGGTCGGCCCGATCACCTTCGTGGGCCTGGCGGTGCCACATATCGCACGCTGGATCGTCGGCCCCGACCACCGCTGGATCGTGGCCTATTCCCTGGTGCTGGCGCCCGCGCTGGTGCTCTTCGCGGACGTGGTCGGCCGCATCGCCATCCCGCCCGACGAATTGTCCGCCGGTGTGGTGACGGCGTTCCTGGGCGCCCCGGTGCTGATCTGGCTCGCCCGTCGCTCGGAGATGAGGCAGTCGTGACCACCGTGCGTAAACCGCCGCGTCTCGGCACCGCCTCGGCCATCGATTTCGGCCGGTCGGTCCGGGTGCTGCGCCTGCGCGGTGCCACCACCCGATTCGGGATGCGCGGCCTCGTGGTGACGGTCCTGCTGCTGGTCGCCGCCTGTGTGGTGGCGCTGCTGGCCCTGGGCACCGGTGATTTCGCGATTCCGCCGGACCGGGTGGTGCGGGCGCTACTCGGTAACGGGGTGGGCGGCGACGAGCTGGTCGTGCGGGAATGGCGGATGCCCCGGGTGCTCATGGCGCTGGTGCTCGGCGCGGCACTCGGGATCAGTGGCGCGATCCTGCAGTCGGTCACCCGGAATCCGCTGGGCAGCCCGGATATCGTCGGGTTCAACTCCGGCGCCTACACCGGCGCGCTGCTGGTGCTGCTCTCCGGTGGCGGCTACTACGCCACCGCCGCCGGTGCGGTGGGCGGTGGTCTGCTCACCGCGCTCGCGATCTTCCTGCTGGCCTTCCAGCGCAACGTCAAGGGTTTCCGGCTGATCATCGTCGGTATCGGCGTCGGCGCGATGCTGGCCGCGGTCAACACCTGGCTCATCCTGCGCGCCGACCTCGACGAGGCGATGTCGGCCGCCGCCTGGGGCGTCGGGACCCTCGACGGGCTCACCTGGGACGAGATCGTGCCGGCCCTCGTGGTGCTGGCGATCCTGGCCGTCGTGGTGGTTCCGGCGGCCTACCGGTTGCAGGTGCTGGAGCTGGGCGACGACGCGGCGCAGGCACTCGGGATCCGGGTCGGGCGGGCGCGTCTGACGCTGACCGTGCTCAGCGTCGCGTTCACCGCGGTGGGCACCGCGGTGGCGGGCCCGATCGCGTTCGTCGCCCTGGCGGCACCGCAACTGGGCCGGCGCCTGGCGCGGACCCCGACGACCGCGGTGCTGCCGGCCGCGGCGATGGGCGCGCTGCTGCTGGTGGTCTGCGACTGGATCTCGCGCCGGGCGTTCGCGCCGACCACCGTGCCGGTCGGGGTGGTGACCGCGTCGATCGGTGGCGCCTATCTGGCCTATCTGCTGGTGGCCGAGGCTCGACGGAACTGAGGGAATCATGGTGGACGAGAAATCCGAGCACAGCGCCGCCGAGGTGACCGGCGGCGGGCCGGCCAGATTACGCGCCGATCGGTTGCGACTGGGCTACCGCAGCCGGGTCATCAGCGACGAACTGACCGTCGACATCCCCGACGGCACCTTCACCGTCATCATCGGCCCGAACGCCTGTGGGAAATCCACGCTGCTGCGGGCGCTGTCGCGACTGCTGGCGCCCGAATCCGGGGCGGTACTGCTCGACGGGAAACAGATCGGCAGCTATCCGGCCAAAGAGGTCGCCCGGCGGATCGGTCTGCTGCCACAGACCTCGACCGCGCCGGAGGGGATCCGGGTCGCCGATCTGGTGGCCCGGGGCCGGTACCCGCATCAGTCGCTGATCCGGCAGTGGTCGCGGCGCGACGAGGAGGCCGTCGCGGCGGCCATGGCCGCGACCGGGGTGGCCGAACTGTCCGGACGGCTGGTGGACGAACTGTCCGGGGGGCAGCGGCAGCGGGTGTGGATCGCCATGGTGCTCGCGCAGGAGACGCCGATCGTGCTGCTGGACGAACCGACGACTTTTCTCGATATCGCCCACCAGATCCAGTTGCTGGATCTGTGCCGCCGGTTGAACCGGGAGACCGGGCGGACGGTGGTCGCGGTGCTGCACGATCTGAACCACGCCTTCCGGTATGCCGATCATCTGATCGCCATGCGGGACGGGGCGGTGGTGGCGGCCGGGGCGCCGCGCGAGATCGTCACCGCCGAACTCGTGCAGCGTGTTTTCGACCTGGGTTGCCGGGTGATCGACGACCCCGAAACCGGGGCGCCGCTGGTGGTTCCGCTGGCCGACAACGCGGTGCACGCCGGCTGAGAACGACAAACCGGACAGGGTCTGCTACACGATAGATGTTTTACTTCAGTAAAGGTTAGGCTAACCTCAACTGTGGATGTGTGCCGTGCCGGTCGATAGAGGGACCGGTATCGCACCGCACCGAATGTGGTTCACAGCGAAGGGAGTTGCCGTGCCGGCGGCAGAGCAGAATGCCTCGAAGGCCAGCGATCCCGGATTACCGCTCACCGGCCCGCAGCTGGGCATATGGAACGCCCAGCTGTTCGATCCGGAGTCGGGGCGCTATCTGGTCGGTGAGGTCCTCGAGCTCTCCGGCGACGGCCCCATCGACGTCGAGGCATTGGCCGAGGCGATCCGCCGCACGGTGGCGGAAGCGGAGAACATGCGGCTGCGTTTCCGCGATACCGCGGCCGGCCCACGGCAATACGTCTGTGACGAACCCGCCGTATTGCAACCGCTGATCGATCTGCGCGGCGCGGCGGAACCGTATTCGCTCGCCCACGAGGCGGTGGCACTGGAACGTCACCGGGCGGCCCAGCGGTGCCGCGGCATGGTGGACCGGCGGTTGTACAACTACACGCTGATCCGGCTCACCGACACCGAGGTCTGGTGTGTGCAGCTGTACCACCACCTGATCGTCGACGGCTACAGCGCGGCGCTGCTGTCGCGCCGGGTCGCCGCGCACTACACCGCGCTGCGCCGGCAGGTCGAACCGCCCGCGGCGACCTTCGGCACCATCGCCGAACTGGTCGCCGACGAACAGAACTATCGCGACAGCGAACAGTTCACCGAGGACCAGCGTTACTGGCGCGAACAGCTCAGCCCCGCACCCCCGCTCGACGGTCGCGGGACCGCGCTCGGCGGCGCGGTGGAACGTACCATCCGCGCGGAGGCGATCCTGCCGGTGGAAACGCTGGAGCGGCTGCGCCATTGCACCGAGCGCTACCGGATCACCTGGGCCGACGGTCTGATCGCCTGCTACGCCGCCTATGTGCAGCGGCTGCTGGGTAATTCCGATGTCGTGCTCTCGATGCTGATGATGGGCCGGGTCGGCCGGGTCGCGCTGAGCACCCCGGCGATGGCGGTCAATGTGCTGCCGTTGCGGCTGACCGTGCACGCCCACGACACCGTCGGCGAACTCGGCGTGCGGGTCGCCGAGACGCTGCGCGAGATGCGCAGGCACCAGCGCTACAGCGGTGCCGATCTGGCCCGCGACCTGAGCGGTTTCGGGGCGGGTGAACTGCTGCACGGAATCGGCATGAACCTCAAGGTTTTCGATTTCGCCCTCGACTTCGACGGCGCCAAGGGTCTGCTGCGCAACGTCGCCGGCGGCCCGCCGGAGGATCTCGGGCTGGTGGTGACCCCGCTCCCCGACAAATCGGTGCTGCTCGGTTTCGAATGCGATGCCCGGACCAACGATCCCGAGACCGCCTATCGCCGCGTGGCGGGGCTGGTGCGGGTGATCGAGGCGTTCACCGAACTGGACAAGGTGGCCGTCGGGGCCCTGGAACTGATCGACCGCGCCGACCGCGACCGCCTGCTGGCCGTGCGCGGCGGCCCGCCGGTCGCCGGCACCGCAGAACCGGTGCCCGCCGCGCTGGACCGGATGGTCGCGGCCTACGCCGGCACCACGGTCCTGGTCAGCGGGACACAGCGCTACACCGCCGGGGAACTCGGTGAGCGCGTGTACCGGCTGGCCCGCTACCTGCGGGACCGGGGCGTGACCCCGGGCCGGCTCGTCGGTGTCGCGCTGCCGCGGACCGCCGATCTCGTGATCGCGCTGCTGGCGGTGTGGCGCGCGGGCGGTACGTATCTGCCGCTGGATCCGGAACATCCGGTGCCCCGGTTGCAGACCATGATCGACGACGCGGAACCGGTCCTCATGCTCACCGACAGCGCCCTGGCCGGCGCGTTCACCGGTGTGACAGTGGTGGCGCTCGACAGCGACCCGGTGCGCACGGCGCTGCCCGACTATCCGGGCACACCGCCGACCGCGGCCGAGATCGGGACCGTCCGGGGCGATCACCCCGCCTATGTGCTCTACACCTCCGGTTCCACCGGCACGCCGAAAGGTGTGGTGATCGACCACACCGCGCTGGCGCAGCTGGTGGCCGGGCACCGATCCGGGATCTACGCCGACACCGTCGACCGGGCCGGGGGCCGGCGGCTGGCGGTCGCGCACACCACGTCCTTCGCCTTCGACGCGGCGCTCGATCCACTGCTGTGGTTGCTCGACGGCCATCGGATCCACCTGTACGACAGCGAGATCCGGCGCGACCCCGCGGCGCTGATGGCGGCGCTGCGGGCCGACGGTATCGAGGTGGTGGACGGGACCCCGACACTGGCCGCCGCGCTGTTCGGGCAGGGGCTGGCCGAGCTCGCGCCGCGGCTGCTCGTCCTCGGCGGCGAAGCCTGCCCGCCCGATCTGTGGCAGCAGGTGCAGCGCGCCGGGATCACCGCGGTCAATCTCTACGGCCCGACCGAGGCCACCGTCGACGCGATCGGCGCGCCGGTACGCGGCGTGGACCCGCATATCGGTGTCCCGCTGCCCGGGGTGCGCGCCTACTTGCTGGACAACGGGCTCCAGGTGGTGGCCGACGGGCAGCCCGGTGAGTTGTATCTGGCGGGCGCGGGGCTCGCACAGGGTTATCTGGGCGCGCCCGGAATCACCGCCCAGCGCTTCGTGGCCGATCCGTTCGGCCCGCCGGGAGCACGGATGTACCGCACCGGCGATCTGGCGCGCTGGGTGCCCGGCAGCGGCTATTTCTATTCCGGCCGCGCCGACGCCCAGGTGAAGATTCGCGGGCACCGGATCGAGATCGGTGAGGTGGAGGCCGCGCTCAGCGGGCTGCCCGAGGTCGCGGCGGCGGCGGCCGATATCCGGGATATAGCGGGGCGGGCGAGTCTCGTCGGTTACGTCGTCCCGGTGCGGGACGCCGGTACCGGCGCGGGTGATCTCGGGGCGCGGGTACGCAACCGGCTGGCCGAGTCGCTGCCCGATCCGATGGTCCCCACCCGCATCGTGGTGCTCGACGAATTGCCCTGGACGGTGAACGGCAAGGTCGACCGTGCCGCGCTGCCCGCCCCGGCCGAACCGTCCGGTGGCCGCGCGCCGGCCACCGCGGCCGAACGCGCGGTGGCCGAGGTCGTCGGCGAACTGCTCGGCGGCGCGACCGTCGATATCGACGACGACTTCTTCGGCGCCGGCGGTGACAGCATCACCGCCATCGGAGTCTGCACCCGGCTCCGGGAACGGGGGCTCGTCCTGGCTCCGCAGGACATGCTGACCCGCCGCAGCCTGGCCGATCTCGCCGCCTCGGCCGAAGGCGCCGACCCCACAGCGGAATTCGAGACGGCGCCGCCGCACGCCGCCGCCGTATCGATCGCGCTCCCGCCGGACGACGCCGCCGAATTGTCCGCCGCGTACGGGCCGGTCGCCGATGTGCTGCCGCTCTCCCCGTTGCAGGAGGGGCTGCTCTTCCACGCCCTACGCGACGGCGCGGCCGATGTCTACACGCTCACCGCCCGTTTCGAACTGGCCGGACCGCTGGACCCGGGCCGGCTGGGCGCGGCGTTCACGACGGTGCTGGGGCGGCATCCGAACCTGGGCGCGGCGTTCCGCTACGAGCAGTTCGACCGACCGGTGCAGGTGATCCCGCGGTCGCCGCGGGTGGCCTGGCAGGTGGCGGATCTGCGCGACCGCGT
>NZ_BAGJ01000246.1 GCF_000308775.1 Nocardia testacea NBRC 100365 | reverse complement strand
ACTTAGTGCCGAATCATGTGCAAGCATCGAGGGGGCCAGAGCACGAGTCATCGGAGCGGTGGGATGCGTTGCCGATGGTGGAGGAGGGGAACCGATGGTTGCGCGAATCGTGGGGACAGGTGCCGTCTGGGACAACTGGCCGGCGCGGACCTTCATGGCCGGTCTGACCGAGCAGTCCCGTCATGATCTGCTGAGTTTGGGCCGGCCGCGCAGGGTCCCGCCCGGTCGTGTCCTTATCACCCAGGGTGAACGGCGTGGTCAGGTGTTCTTGCTGCGGTCGGGGCGGGCCGACATCACTGCCTGCGTGAAGGTTACCGCGGCGGCGCCAAACGGAACCGAGACGTTGCTGGGCATCCGTGTCGGCGGCGATATTGTCGGCGAGCTGGCGGCATTGCGTGATACGGACCGATCGGCAACGGTTACCACCTGCACCGAGACAATCGTGCACCGGCTTCCTGGCCGCGATTTCGTCGAATTCCTCAACGCTCGCCCAGAAGCATGGCAGGTGCTGTGCCGCATGCTCGCTGATCGTCTCGAATTTGCCAACCAGCGAAGACTGGACTTCGCGGGGTATCCGGTCGTGAACCGTCTCGCACGAGTCCTGCTGGAACTGGTGGGGCGGCACGGGCGTGAAGTCCGGCGTGGCTACGATCTCGGTCTCGGGCTGTCCCAGACCGAGCTAGGGGCGTTGGTCGGCGCACGACTCGATGCGGTCGGGTTGGCTATGCGCGAGCTGCGTGCAGCGGGACTGGTGATCTCCGGCTATCGAAGTCTCACTGTCACCGACGTCGATAGGCTCCAGCGCTTCGTCGATCTTGCCTGACTTTGTGCGATTGCCGATTTTTCGGATGTTCCGCGCTGCCCTGCCTGCCAGTCTCGACCGAAAGCGGTTGCCAAATAGCCGCGTTCGTGCAGGACGGAGTGAGTGTGATGGAATCGACCTACGGTCGTCGGTTGCTGGTATCGGTAGACGCTGCGGGATACGGCCGCGCCGACGACCATCGGCAGCATGCGATACAGGCAGGACTTCTAGGGGTACTCGAACAGGCCGCCGGCCGCGCTGGGCTCGACCGCGTCAGCTGGGATCGGCAGGCTGCGGGGGACGGTGAACTGGCGGTGCTACCTGCGGATGCACACGCCGCCGAACCTGCCCTGATCGACGACTTCGGTCGCGAACTCGGTAATGCCCTCAACGACCACAACCGGTATGTACGTGATGAGGTGCGGCTGCGGTTGCGACTCGCCGTCCACTTCGGGGTGGTCGCGAAGGACCGGAATGGCTTCTCGGGGCAGGGGCCCGTAGCGGTGAGCAGGCTGGTCGACAGCGCATCGGCGAAGCATGCGCTGGCGGCGATTCCGAACGCGAACCTGGTCGTCGTGCTTTCGCATCGGGTATTCACCGATGCGGTGGTGCAGGGCCACACTGCACTTACTTCGAAACAGTTTCGTCCGGTAAGGGTGCGGAACAAAGAGTTTGATGATGATGCCTATTTGTACGTGCCGGGTCATGATGTCACCGCGGTTGTACTGCCGGAGGACGTGTCTGCAGGTGACTTACGGGAATCGCCCGATGTTCCGCGGAAGCCGTCCGACCTGTCAGACCGGAGCTGCACCGGGCCGATACTTTCCAGTGAGGGGACATTCCACGGCAACGTCTCGGTGACGAATGGCAACATCGGCTCGACGTGGAGCCGATCGTGACGGCCGAAGTGGTCGACGCAGCAGCGGACGCGCTACGGCGCAGTGAGCCTGAACAGGGCGAAGGGTTTGATCAGATCCCTAGTCCCGAGGCTGAGCCCCCGGAACCTGATGAGGGTGGGCTGCTCAGTGCTGGTGAGACCTCGGATGAGTTCGGTCGGCGCCAGATCATCGAATACCGAAATATTCAGTACTTTCTCGGAACCGTACATTCTCACAGTGGAACCATCGGGATCGCCCACGGGGGAATCGGTCCGGCGGAAAGTGCGTCCTCCCGATCCATGGGTCGTGTGGACGAGGTAAATGTCCGCGAATCCCGGCGGGGTTATTCACCACCTGACGGCTACGACGCGGCACGTGATGCGCTTGACCGCGATCGCGTCGTGATACTCGAAGGACGGCGCGGAGTCGGCAAACAGTTCGGCGCGGTATCGCTGCTGTGTGACTGCACGGACGGGCCGGTGCGCCGCCTGTCTCCAATGATGTCGGTGCAAGAGTTGGCTGGCCATCCCTTTGGGCGTGAGCACGGGTACGTTGTGGACTTCCGGGGTCGGCCCTGGCCGGCGGATTCGGGTTTCAGCTGGGACGCGGTGCGGGATGCGGTTCGTAATGCTGCTGCCTGGCTGGTGGTGATCTGCGAATCGGGGCCGATCGGCATGCTCGAAACAATCACCAGAACCTCTTGGACTCCTCCGGACCCACGCCGGTTCCTCGAACTGAACTCCTCATTGGACGCCGACAAGATCGATCATGGCCTGAGAGGGCGGGACGCAGAGACGGCCACATTCTCGATGACGGATTGGAAGCGGGTAGCCGACCGGACCGATCGAGGGATGGATCTCGGGCAGGCGATCGCAGAACAGGCTGGTAGCGCCGCCCGGGATGCCGTACGCGCCTGGTTCGATGAGAAGTGCTCGTCCTGGGATGCGCTTGCCGAGATCACCACGCTGCTCTTCCTGCCGGCGTGCCCGCTGCGAGAGTTCGAAGAACTATCCGGTCGGCTGAAAGAGTTGCTGGCCGAGCCGACCCCGACCGCAGAGACGATCGACGATGTACTTGCGGCGGAACCGACCGCACCGCTGCCACAGCAGAAGAGGGCCGCACGACTGGCCGATGGTGGACTGATCGCCGTGGAGCGTGTCCGCGCTGTGCTGCCCGCATCCGACAACGTGGATGTGACTTCGACGGCCGGTTTCAGCGAGGTCCTCGTCTTCCGCTCCTGCGAGTACCGGAAACACGTTGCCTCCGAACTATGGCAGCGCATGGATATCGCATTTTGGAAGGCGGTTCAGCGCTGGCTGACCGAGTTCGCCGAGCAATCAACCGGATTTGCGCCGCACCTGCGACAAGGCGTCGCTACGGGGCTCGCCGTGCTGGCGGCAGTGGCACCTGCGGAGGTGCAGGAGGCGTATCTCGAGCCCTGGTCGAAGCAGACTTCGCTGCTGCGTACTCAGACTATGGCGGGATGGGTGCTCATGGCTATGAGTGAGACCGAGGAACTCTCTGTCACGGCATTGCGTATCGCCGAATGCTGGGGATCGTCGGATGCGTGGCGGCAACAGTGGGCAGCGACCCTGGCCTGTTCGGGCGAACTCGGCGAGCAATACCCCTATGAAGCGACGGTTTGCTTGATCCGATTACTGACCGATGGAGCAAAGGCACTCCGCGAGTTTCCCGGAGACGCCCTGGGTGCGTTGTTCGAGCAGTTGGCTCATCGCCCCATAGCCGCAGGACCAGTCCTGCAGCAACTAGCGGCGCAACTGCCCCTATCAAACACCGACCCGCGCCGCCGTAAGAGGGTCCTGACCGCTGTACTGCTGGTGGTGTCGGCACGACAGCACCCCACAGGTCACTCGGCAACTTTGGCGGTTATCGATGCCGATGCGGAGTACATCGCCCCGGCCGCGCAGCTGTGGGCTGCTGTGTTGAGGTATAGGCCGCTACGCGCCCGCGCGATCGACGCGCTGACCATCACCCTCTCCCACCCGGTCGCGCCCCGTCGGCAACCGGATGGCAGGCATGTCGCTTTCGTGGAAGCACTGGCGGAACTACTGCCAGAACTCGAACGCAGGTCGCTCCGGCACGAACTCGTCGTCCGGCACCGCCGCAAGAATCCAGCGCGAATCGTCGAATCACTGATCCAAATCCTCACCGACCAGCTCGGTGCGCCATCTCCGGCAGGAGTGAATACATGAGGCCCTACCCCATTGCAGCGCACAGCGTACTGTCCCCCATTGCACGTCGTGGCCTGCGACGAAGAGTCCGCAGCAGCCATGAAATGCTGCTGGCGACCGCCTGCGAAATCCTCGTCTATCGAGTAAACGGTGAGTTCGTTCTCGACCACGGCTCCTGGGGCCCGGACCATCCCACAGTCCTGAAGGCCGCCCATGTGAGCTTGGTGGACGTGAGCGTGAACAAACCGGTGACAGTCGACATGGAGGTACCGACCGGAGACGCCGGTTGGTTCACCGTGCGCACGACCTTTCTATGCACTGTCACAGACCCTGCCGCGGTCGTCGCAGCAGGCTGGACTCACGCGGCCGCACACCTGGAACGCTATCTTCGTGGCCGGATGTCCAAGCTGGGATACAACCGGGATCTCGACGAAATTCTGCGACTGCGCGGAGGGATCGAGTCCGCCATAGCAGACGTCCTCAAGAACGATCCACCCGCAGAACCGGGAATGCACATTACGTTGTCGGACGTCTCAATTCGGCTACCGGAGGAGGTCACCACATTCGAGAACAACCGCCGCGCGCTGCGCCGGTCAGGCCAGTTCACCCATGAGTCGGCTACCTACGAACACATTCGGACGATCCGTGCGATCGAGAACGATCACGAACAACGAACGCTGCAGCAGCAAGTGGGATTCGACCTCGCAGAAGAAGAGCTCCGACAGAAGCGCATACTTGGGGAGGAATGGGGTGCATTCGAACTCACCGCCGTTCGTCAGTTGGTGGACGAGATCGGGGAGGATCCGCAGCGCGCCTTGTACCTCGCGCTCGTGCGAAACGGGTTGAGTGTCGTCGAATTTACCGACCGGCTACGCGAGCACGCGACCTATACCGAGCATCGCCGCGCCGAGCATGACCATCGGGTGCGCAACGACAGCATGCAAGTGCTTGGACAGCGTCTGAATGTACTCACCAAGCTGATTGAGAACGGCCAGTTCGACAGTATCGGAGTCGATTCGGAGAAGATGGACCTTCTATTCGCGCACTTCGTCGAGGAAGTTGCGGCGCTTGCTTCAGTGTCGGTCACCGAACTGCCCCCGGTCGGCGCGTTCGATCACCCAAATGAGGTGCTCGAAGACACTGGTGACAACACATGAATGCGCCGTGGCGCCCCAGAAATAGCGGACGTCCGGAAGTGCTCCCACCTGACCGTGAGGCGGATCCCTCCGGAGTCGAAGACGTGTGGCGGATGCTGGACCATGTGCTGGGCCTGGTTCGCCACGCCGAGCTCAAGGCAGTCACGATACTGGCGACGTCCGGGGTGCTCGGGCAGATCCTCATGGTGGTGTTACAGGAGCCGCACTCGGCGGTCGTCACCGTGTGCGGTGGCCTCGCCGGCGGCTTGGCCGTGGCTGCTGCACTGTGTTCGGTGGGGGTTCTATGGCCGCGGACGAGCGCTGGTGGTGAGCGGCCAAATCTCTTGCATTTCGCCACCGTGGCACGGATTCGGGGTTCCGTGCTGGCGATCTATCAGCAGCAGCTGGCTGAACTCGTTCGTGATCGCGACGAGCTGCGGGCGCAAGTAGCGGAGCAGATCTGGGCGAATTCGATCATCGCTCGCCGAAAGTTCCGACTCGCCAACCTCGCCGTGATCAGCATAATTGCCGCGGCTGTCACCCTGGGGTGCGTATTCGTGATGAAGATCTGACAAGCGTTAGCGTCCACCACGTCGATAGGGATGCCTCGGGTGTCGAGGTATCCCTATCGGGCCCGATAAGGGCGCGTCCGGCCACCTGTCCGTGGATTGATTTCTGTCGGCGAAAAGATCTCACATGAGCTTTGAGCCGGCGATTTAGAGATCAGTTCATTCTCAAATGATTTCTAAATCCATTGTTCGACAACCTCGTCGCGAAGATCTCCGTCGGCCAGCGGCGGAACGACCACGCCCGCAGGCTCGTGAACGGGTGAGCCGGCTTCGAGTCGGCTCGGCAGCACACCGGAACTCCACCAGTGCGGGGGATCACGGTTGCTCTTCGATGCTGGACGCCTGGATGTCGTCCGACGAAGCCGGTGCTGGATTGAGCACCGCGCGCAGGTCACGAATAGCAAGCAGCATGGCCTGACAGGAGCGCAGTAGTCCGGCTACCGCGAGCGGTACCTGTTTCGCAGCCTGGAGCACGAGAACGATCAGGGTGATGTGCACGATTGCTTCGGTCATGCGACTACGATCGTCGCGCGGACCGTTCGGACGCATTCGGCGAGGAGAACCCGCCGAAAAGACCTGGTACTCAGGAAGAGGCTGGCATCGCTTCCGAACGGAATCGAACGGCAACTGGTAGGTGGCACGGCTTGAAGATCGATCCCGAACGTATCAGTACCCGCAATGACCTACGCGCCGCACTCAAGGCGCTGCACGAGCAAGACGGCCGTTCTTACCATCAAGTCGCGGCCGATTCTGGCGTAGCTGTGGCCTCGGTCAATGCCTGGATCAAGCAAGGGCAGCTGCCCCGCTGGTCGACGTTGCGGCACGTCCTGAAAACGTGGGGCGTGCCACCTACCGAAATCAACCCGTGGCAGATGGCGCTCAAACGGGCCACCGTGTCCGTCGGCAAGCTGTTGGCTGCGCAGCTCGATCCGTTCGAGTACGAAGTCCATCAGCCGATCGCAGTGGCTGGTGCCGGTGATCTCCCACCCCTTCCGCCGTACATCTCCCGTGATCACGACATCGCGCTGGCTGACACAGTCCAGCGTGTGATCTGTGGCGCGAGCGAAATGGTGGTGCTGGTAGGTGGCTCGTCGACCGGCAAGACCGCGGCGTTGTGGGAGGCTCTGACTCCGCTCCGTGCCACGCCGGGATGGCGATTGTGGCATCCCTGGCAGCCGACACGCCGCCAAGCGTTCCACGACTCGATAACACGGGTCGGTCCCCGTACGGTGTTGTGGTTGAACGAAACCCAGGAGTACCTGAGCGGTCCCGATGCCGAACATGCGGCCGCCGCGCTGCACGATCTACTGTCCGACGCCAGCCGAGCCCCAGTCCTGGTACTGGGCACGCTCTGGCGCAGCCATCACAAGGTACTCTGTTGCGAGTCGAAGTCTTCGGTGTCAAAATTGCTGAACAGCAGACTGATCGCTGTGCCGGAATCGTTCTCCGGCCACGATCCGGCCGCGATTCGTGACGCCGCGGACCGCGACCCTCGGATCGCTGCCGCTGTCAATGGCGCCGACGACAACCAGATCACACAGTTCCTCGCCGGCGGACCGGAACTGGTGAACCGATACCGATTCTCGGCGTCGCCAGCCGCCAAGGCTGCCATCGAAGCCGCGATGGATGCCGTCCGGATGGGGCATACCAATTCCCTCTCGTACGACTTCCTGCACGATGCGGCGCCCTACTACCTGACCGACAACGAGTGGGGTCAGGTTACAGAGGGCTGGTTGGACCGAGCGCTCGCCGAGACCAACGAGCCCTGCAAAGGAACGCTCGGACCCCTCGCTCGCATCCGGCCACGACCCTCAGAACCGATCGAGCGGAAGACACCTGCTGTCGGCAGCAACGGTGTTGGTGCTGGCGTCGACTCCGTCAGGTACCGACTGGCCGACTTTCTTGACCAGTACGGCCGAAATATCCGCAGCAACAGGGTTCCGCCCAGCGGCTTCTGGACGGCAGCCACCCGACACGCCCGCCCGGACGACCTGTATAACCTGGGGCAATCGGCCTGGAAGCGCGGCTTGTACCGCACTGCCGCTCAGTTCTGGAAGAACGCGACTTGCCATGGCAACGACCGCGCGCTGTACGAACTGCTAAGACAACTCAAGGCCCTGCAGCTGCCCGTCCACCGTCCCTTGGCATGGCTTGCCCGAGAGATCCCTGTCGACCAACCGGGCATCGTAGCTTCGCTGCTGAACACCCTGTGTGAGACGGGGGCAACCGACCAGATCGCCACGCTTCTGGATCGCAATCCCGGCGCAAACAGCACCCTAGACAACCCCCACCATGTGGCCTTCTTGCTGACCGCGCTACGAAACGTGGGGGCGAGCGACCAAATCTCCACTCTGCTGGCACGCAACCCTGCCGAGTACTGCACACTCGACCGCGAGGTAGGCGTTCGGCTTCTCATGAACGAACTGAACGCGCTCAAAGCAGCCGATCAGGTCGCGATTCTCGCTCTACGCGCCATCGAGTACGTGGTTATCGAAAACGCCCAAGCTGTATCTGAGTTGTTGGCGACATTGCACCAGGCCGGAGCCGAGGCTCAGATTACCGCGCTGCTCATACGGAATCCGGCTGCACGTGTGCCAATCGATCAGCCGCGCCAAATCGCCCAACTGCTGACCGCTCTCGGAGAGGTCGGGGCGGATGACCAGATCGCCATGTTGTTGGCCCGGGATCCAGTCGGACGCGCGCGCCTCCAGGACCCGTACGTCGTCGAGTTGTTAGATGCGCTGGACAAACTCGGGGCCGACGCAGAGGTCAAGAGGTGGATTGCTCGCAATTTCGTGCAACACATTCCAGTCAATCATCCAGACTGGTTGAGCTTTCCGTTCGAAGTGCTGAATCGAGTCGGCGCCGAGCAAGCGGTGATCGCCCTTGCTCAACGCGCCGTCGAGTGTGTTCCGCTCACTGGGTATGCCGTGGGCGACCTTCTGGAGATACTGCAGACAACCGAGCAGCCCGACCACGTGGCGGCGCTACTCGCACGCAACCCTGCCGAACACATCCCACTCACCGAACCCTACGAAGTGGCTTTCCTGCTGTACAAGCTGCGTGACGCTGGTGCCGATGAGCATGTCGAAGCTCTTCTGACGCGTAACCCTGCCGAACTCTTACCACTCGATAACGTTTACGACATAGGTGATCTTTTGTACGCACTGCGGGAGATAGCAGCTGACGAGCAATTCGTAGCATTGGCGAACCGCGCTGCTAAACATGCTCCGCTCAGCCGACCATTCGAGGTCGCGAATCTATTGCACGTACTGTCGGAATCCGAGATGCACGCGCAGATCGCTACCCTGCTGAAGCGCGATCCGGCCGGGCACAGCGCTTCCACTGACCCGTACGGTGACGGCGTTCTCGCGATCGCGCTCAAACATGCTGGGGCAGATGCACAGGTAGCCGACCTTGCCGGACGCCTGCCCCTGAGCGGTGGGTTCGACCACTTCATGGCGATATGTAATGACAACAAGCGGTTCCGGTTCGGGGTTGAACCCGACACCATGCCCTCAGCGCCGTGGGCATGGGACGACCTGGAATGAAATCACCGTGCCGGGTGCGATTTAACGCTTGTCAGCGAACCCCACACTCAGGCTGCCGTCACGACCCTGTACGAAAAGTGCCGCAGACTCCAGGAGCTCACCCAAGATGCATGTCGTGTACGCCTCGCTGAGCGTACCGAGCCTGATCTCGCACCCATCAAAGATCTGCTTCAGAACATCCGCGAGCAGCGAAAGCCTATGATGAATACCGTGCGCGAGCACCTCACGCAGGCTCCTCCTCTTTCTCCAGCTGATCCAAGGTGACGATTGCAGGGATCCAAGTCGGCTACACAACGCGGCGCTTGGCGCAGGGGCTGAGCCGGCGGCTGTGACAGGCGGGGTGTGGGGCCCTCGGCGGGGGAGCCCTGAGTATCCTCAGCCGAACACGATCGAAAACTCGTTGATGGAGCCTCGCGACATTTGAGGGCTGGTCTCATTCACTGGGCTCCTGCCACCATCTCATGGCCCTATGATGGTCAGCGTTTCCGCAGGTCGATCTCTGTGGATAGCCGCGGTATCCCCCTCCCGACACATATCTCCCTCTTTCTACCTGCTGTTATACGGTGTGAGCATCAATTGCTCGAAGCATATGTGCAGGTCAGCGGCGTGGGGGTTCAAGTCGGGTTCAGCTGAGACGGTCCTGAGAACCAACTCGTTATGTGTCGTTTCGCGGCGGCCGACCGCGCATCGTGGTGCTGCCGTTACCGGAAACCTGGATCCGCGCCCCGAATGGGGATGAGCTGCGCGCGTCTTTGCTGGCTATGGGCTACTTCGTCGGGAGGCCGGGTGAACGGCAGCATGTAGAGCGTGACCTGCGGGAGAGGGGGCGACGAATCAACCGCGGCATCGGCGGGATCGGGGGGCGATGCCGACTGCGAATCCGTGGGCTTGCGAGCTGGATACTCGGTTCGGGCGCCGGCACCCGAAACGCCAGATCGACCGGCGTGCTGGCCTGGTGTGCTCGATGCTCTGGCTGCTCACCCGGTGTGGCGCTGCCCTCATGCATGGTCCGAAAGACGCTGAGCCACAATTATTGGTCCGCAACCTTGTCGGGTCAGTCGATACCGTATAGGTATCACTCGTAGGCGGGAGGGGTGATCCTGATGCTCGTCATTGAACAATAGGCCCGATTCCGAAACCGAATCGCGCGTCTTCGGTTGGTTGAAGGGGTGGGCAGGGGAGTTCAAGATCCCACCGCGCCCAGAAATTCGTTTTCGAAGTCACCTGCACCCCCACCGCCGGCCTACTCCTCGAAGCTGCCCAGACCAAAACCATCGACTCTGCACACGACGGCATCCGCATCCACCAACTCGACTGCGGTACCTTCGACACTGCTAGCCACCTCGGCGCCGCCATCCAGCCACCCCACAACACACCTCTTGTCTACTGAACAACTCCACTTCGGAACCCCAAGCGCGACCACAAAACCAGCAAGGTTCCGAACCAGCCACCAGGGCAAACGCAACGCCGGTGACCCGAAAACAGCCCACAAATCCATCCGAACCATGCATTACAGCGGATCATCGAGCCCAGCGCCGGAACGCGAGCTCCGGCGAGAATCTCAACAGCACCGCGAGGCCTTCCCGCACTTCGCCGCCGGGCCAGCGCCTGAGCGCGAATTCCGGCGAGAATCTCAACCATATCCTCGACCTGGGCTTCGCCGCGGACACGACCCCCAGCGCCGGAACGCGAGCTCCGGCGACAATTTCAACCTCGGCCTGCCTGACAGCACCGCATTCCATGCCGTGGTCCCAGCGCCGGAGCGAAAGCTCGGGCGAGGGCCAGCCACAGCACCCTGACGCTGAGCCGCGCCTCGGCGATGGGGTGGGCGCGGCCCAGCAGGCACCGGAATACTGCGGCATAGCGAGTATGCCGCGGAGGCGGCTTCTTGCTGCGGCGGTTGCTTGGAATCTGTCGTCTATTTGATATGCAAGATATGTTGCCTGGTGAGTGCGTGGGCGTAGTGGTCTATTCCCCCTCCGGACACTTTTTCAACCATCTGACCTGCTATTATATGCAGCTTCTATGAAGAAGATTGGATATATTCGCAGGTCAAGGCGTTGCTTAGGTGTCAGCGCTTTCCTCGGGCACCATTTCTGTGGCATTTCTGCGCCAGCAGCCGTGTCTTAGTACCGACACCACCGTGATCAACGCCGAAGTCGCCACCGCCGTTGGGTATCTCATCGACGGCCGACGACGATATGGTCCTCGCCCTGACCCATGCTGTTGGTGTGCACTCCCACCGAGCGGTGCGGGAGCGATCGGTCCGGGGCTGTCGCGTTCCCCGGGGGCGCTGGTCCGTCAGGGCCGGGACGGCACGCGGCCGCGGAGCACGGTCCAGCGCGAGCAGGGGACCCGGCTGCGTCGGCCGATGCGCAGCCGGGTCCCTGCCACAGGGAGAGCGGAACCAATCGAAATTGCTGCTCGCAGGTACGACTCGATGTACTCATGTCCGTTCTCGGCGGCCCAGGTGCGGATGGCGGCGACTTCGGCGCGGCGGTCACCGGAATCGCGTCGTTGGGCGCGTCAGCTACGGGAGGCTTTGCCGCCGCAGCGGGCGTGCGGTGTCCAAGGTTCGAGGAAGGTGCGCAAGGTGTGGGCGTTGGTGTCGGAGAAGTCGATCTCGTAGGCGATTCCGTCGAGGCTGAAGGTGACGGTCGCGGCCGAGGCGTCGAGGCAGTGCAATAACGGGTGGATGAGCCCGCCCGACACAGCCGCGAAACCGGTTCTTCTCCGGTTGACCGTGGGCGAGCGCATCCTCATCACGCAGGAAGCCGCCTTGGTGCGCCGATGGCTGGCCTAGACCGCAGTGGTGTGCCACCTCGCCGTGCCCGACTCCGATCATTCGCCGGCAGTCGACTCGGCTGATCGCTCAGTAATCATGAACGGCGGGGTGCCCTCTGCGTGGCGTTACCTGCTTGGTGCGCTCGATTCGAGCTGACGAGACCATCTGTATCGAAGCGCGTTCCGAGCTCTCAAGCACCGGGCCGTCTGCGGCCGAACGACCATCGAGATCTACAGCCTCTCCGATATCGAACTCGGCTGCTTCATCGGCTGCGTTATCAGCTGTCCTTCTCACAGCGACGTCGGCGGATTTGTGACGAAGTACCCGGCGGATGGCATGAGCAAGGTCTATCCGTTCTACGAGGACATCACCGTCGGTAGCACTCGGTTGGAGGCACTAGTT
>NZ_BAGJ01000247.1 GCF_000308775.1 Nocardia testacea NBRC 100365 | reverse complement strand
CGCGCCCGGCCGGCGGGCCGCACCCCGCCGCGCCACGGTCTCCGTCTCGGCGTCGTCCGTCCCGAGCACCCGCAAGAACCGACCTCCAACCCGGTCTGCCACAACAGGACATCGTCGTCCGTGCCGACGAGTAAACCCGAGAACGACCTCGTCCACCGCGTATTCGGGTTTTGTGTCCGGCCCCGGGTTCACCGGCCCGGGCCGTGCCGAGGTCGGTGCGGCGCCGAACAACCGATAGGCTGAGAAGGCCCGCGCAGGTTTCGGTGAGGATGTGATTCCGCGTGAGTTGGAGCCTGACCCCCGACGAATTCGCGCATGTATGGCGGCGCGCCGACCTGGACCGGATCCCCTACCCGCTGCGGGTACTCGAGTCACCGCGCACCGAGCGCGACGCCCGGCTCCTGCGCGACGAACTCGCCCAGCGGTTCCCGCCGGATCCCGATCTCGATGCCTGCCTGCGTATTCTCGCCCTGCCGCAGACCCGGGTGATCGCCATCGGCGGGGCGCCCGAACCGGGCCGGGAACTGCGCGTACTGGGCTGTGTCGTCCACGACCGCGCGGTACTGGCGGTCCAGGCCCCCGGACGTACCCGGGAATTCGGCGGGCCGGTCCAGCTCTCGATCGGACACCGCACCAAACTGGGTGCCCGCCTGGCGGCACTGCTGCCGAAAGCGCCCGCGGGCCGCCATCCGGCCCGCACCGCCTCGGCCGCTGCGGTCCGCGATACCGAAACCGTCATCCAGGAAGAACGTGCCGCGCCGCTGATCCGGAAATTGTTGTGCGCCCCGCACACCGCCGACGGCCACATCCGGATCGAATCCCGTCTGGACCGGCCGAACCCACCGCCGCCACTGCACTACACCTGGCTCGATGTCGAGAACGACGGCCGCTATCTGCTCAAGGCGGACGAGAAGGTGCACATGGTGCCCGCCTCCCCCGAACAACTCGCCGCGCATCTGCAGAAGCGGATTCCCGGCTGAGCCGCGATCGCACCGGACCGGGTGCCCCGGGCCACCGGTTCCGGCTACGCTGGGCCTGACCGACGGAGGGGTACGCCAGTCATGAAGATCGAAGACAGCCGCGCCGAGATCGTCCGGTTCCGCCAGGCAGCCCATGCGGGAACGGTCAAATTCGATCCGGAGGCGGCGCGCCGCTGCGCGGAACTCTACGACCGCCAGGCCGACCGGCTCATCTATCTGCGACAGCGTCTGGAAGACGCCTCCGATCCACACGGTTTCGGGGGCCTGATCTCGGCGCAGCAGCTCCAGGCCGGGTTCGGGCACAAGGCCCGTGACGCCGCCGCCCTGCTCGATCACTACATCGAAGCCGCCTACCGGATGAAGGAAGCGTTCCTGGTCAGCGGCGGGCTCTACGACGAGGCCGACGCGGCCAACGCCGCCGCGGTGCGCGCCCTCGAAGCGAGGCTCGACCGGTGAGGGGCGCTACCTCCGCCTTCGCTACGACCTCCGCCGGCACATGTACCCGCTGCGAAGAAGGTTCGGTGCGCCGGTCCCTCCGCCTTCGTCGCGGACTCCGCGGACCGCAGGCACCCGCTTCGAAGGAGGTCCCATGACAGGGGTCGATCCCGATTACATCAGCGCCATGGAACATTTCGAAGCCATGCGCCACGAGGACATCTACCGGGCCACCCAGCAGATCGATGCCGGTGAGATCCTGCGGATCTCCGGCACCTGGATGCATGCGGCCACCACCTTGCAGACCTCGCTGCCGCTGACCCGCGCCGGCGCGGACCGGGTGATGAACGCGATGGAATGGGACGGTGAGGCCGCCGACGCCGCCTTCGCCAGCACCCGCGGTTTCGCCGATTCGGTGGAGGAGCTGGCCGGGGTGCTCGGTCAGGTGGGGTTGCGCCTGGGCGCGGTGGCCGCGGCCGCGGAAGCGGTGAAGATCGCGGTGGTACCGCCCGGGGATTCCGGCCCGGTCGGCGCGCTGGCCCGGCTGCTGGAGGCGGCCAAGGTGATCGACGCGCAAATGGTGCAGGAGGTGCTGCGCCAGGAAGCGATCCTCACCATGAACATGGTCTACAAACCCGCCTATCTCGCGGCGGGTACCGCGGTACCCGCGCTGCCCGAACCGCCGGCCGCCCCCGGTCCACTGCCGCCACTCGGTCCGCCGCCGGCGCCCCGCGCTCAGGTCGATCCGGCGGTCGGTGTGGATTCGGCACCGGCGGCGGGAGATTCCGGCGCGCCCGGCGGCGCGGCCCCCGAGTCCGGCAACGACCCCGATCAGCCGGCACCCCGGCAGGACTCCGCCCCGGCAGCACCCACACCGGAGAGTCCCGCACCGCCGGAGAACACTCCCGCACCGGCTCCGGAACACGACGGCGGGCCCCCGCAACCGCCGGTGCCCGAGGTCCCCCGGCCGACCGACGGCTCGGCGCCCCCCGAAGAGCCCGCCCCCACCGATACCGCGCCGACGCCGCCCCTCCCACCGCCCGCGGCCGAACAGCCACCCGCTCCCGCGAATCCGCCCGAGCCGGAACCACCCGCGGCACCGCAACCGACCGCGGTACCGCTCTCGGATCCGGCCGGGCAGCCCGGTATCACCGGACCGGTGCCCGGACAGCGCGCGCCCGACCAGCCCGGAGTCATTCCGCCACAATCCTGAGGCGGGTATGCGGCTCGCTACTGGTCGGGATAATCCTGCACCCAGTGGAACCGCGGACCGTTCAGCGGGAAGGTAGCGGGATCGGTCGCGCGGAGGTCGATGGTCACCGGCCGTCCGTCCAGTTCTCCGTCCAATCGCAGGATGCCGGGTTCCGTACGGTCGAAGACGAAGTCGGCGCTCGGTATGCCCGCCGGACCGGTACCGGTGGGAGCGGCGACCGTGAGGGTGTGCGCGGTCGCGTCGACCTGTGCGGGCACCGTCACCAACGCCCCGTCCATGCGCTGCCACGACACCACGCCCTCGGTCTCGATCACCAGGCGCTGCCAGCGATCCGGGTCGGTGAGCAGCGGGGGTACCGGCCGGCCCTCCATCCGGAACTCGGTGACCTCCCACAGCCCGTACAGCTCGGGCTTCGGCGCACCGCCGCCGTAATCCCACCAGCTCGACCAGCCGGCCACCGCCACTCCGGCGACCAGCCAGATACCCACCGCCGCCTCGGCGAAGCCGGCGATCCGCGCGCCCCGCCGGCTCGTGGACAGCGGCGGTTGCACGGCGGGATCGGCACGGCGGGCCAGCAGGAAGAAATCCGCGAAACGGCGGGCCTGCGGGGCGAGCAGGATCAGTGAGAAGACCAGCAAGTGGAACGATACGATCTTGACCGGCACATCGAAGGTCATATTCAGCACGAACACCTGCGCCATGCTCACCACACTCAGCATCGCCCCGAGGGTGGCCGTGCGCGGTACCAGCAGCAGCAGGCCACCGACCAGTTCCGCGACCCCGAGCAGTATCTCGTACACCGGCGCACTACCCACCTGCAGCCACAGCACCGCCATCGGTGAGAGCTGGCCGAAGGGCTGGATGAGCGCCGAGAACGGCGGCGGCGGCATCTGGGTCGGTACCGCTTTGGCGATGCCGTAGAACAGCATCTGCCCGGCGACGCACCACCGCAGAATCGTCAGGAACCATGCGCCGGCCCGCGGGTACGCGAGGCGCCGCCGGTCGAGCACCGACCACAGCGCCGCCGCCACGGCCGCCACCACCAGCGCGGTGAACACCATCACCCAGATGATCGCCTGGTCACCACTGCCGGAATCCCGGTGCAACGGCGCATCGATGCCGAACACCGTCTGCCCCACCCACGTCAGTACCGGCTCGGCCGCCATCAGCGGCCACATCGGCGCGGTATCGGGCAGGAACTGATGGGTGAACCCGGCGAAGACGAACAGGATCTGCCCGATCAGCACGCAGAAGATCACGCCGTAGACGGTGCCGAACCGGAACGCCACCCGCGCGGGCCACGACCAGCGCACCGGTTGCGGGTCCTCGGGTCCGGACAGCTCACGCCCGGGACCGGTGATCGTCCGAACCGCACCCATACCCACGACCTCGCTGTCCCGATTCGTTCGACGACCCGCCCCGACCGGCCCGGGCCGGACTCTCACCAGAACCTAGACCAACTGCCCCGCCGGCCACCTCCGTGAAAACCCCGATCCTGCGTCCTCCCCATGCACGAGTTCCCCACCACGACCAGACCTTCGGAAGTACCTCTCTACCGTGGATTCGTGCCCACACCACCTGCCGATCCCGCCGCCGACACCGCCCCGATCACACGAATCGTCACCGGACTGCTGGGTGCCGACCTGCTCGGCCTGTACCTCTACGGGTCGGCGGTGACCAGCGGCCTGCAGTACGACAGCGACCTCGATTTCCTGGCGGTCACCGCCGCGGCTCTCGATGACGAGCTGCGAACGCGTTTATCCGAGCGACTGCTCCGGCAGTCGGGACGGTGGCCCCGCACGGGCGAGGCCAGGCCGGTGGAACTGACCGTGGTCATGCGCGACGCGGTGGTGCCGTGGCACTTCCCACCACGCGCCGAGTTCGTGTACGGCGAATGGATGCGGGCGGAGTTCGAGCGCGGCACCGTCGGGCCGCCCCCGCCCGACCCCGATCTGGCGATCCTGCTCGGCATGGTGCGCGACTCGTCGGTGGTATTGGCCGGGCCGCCCGCCGATCGGCTGCTGGATCCCGTCCCGCCCGGAGACCTGGTCCGCGCCGTCACCGAGAGCCTGCCCGCGTTGATCGCCGGTGTGGACGGCGATGAGCGCAATACCGTCCTGACGCTGGCCCGGATGTGGGTCACCGCGGAGACCGGCGCGGTGGTCTCCAAACCCGAAGCGGCCCAGCGTCTCGCGGCGCGGTCCCCGGCCGCGCACGCCGCGTTGCTGCGGCGGGCACGAGACGGCTATCTGGGTGCGGCGGTGGACGACTGGTCCGGGAACCGCGATGAGGTCGCGGCCTTCGTGCGGTACGCCGCCGCGGCGATCACGGCCGCCGCGGGCACCGGCCGGGAACAGGGCTGAGCAGTCCAGGCACTTCCTACCAGGCGATGGCGCCCTGCGCGCCGACGAAGGCACCCCGGGTGGACACCTCCGGCGCTTCCGCCGCCGCGAGGACGATCTGGGCGGCCTGCTCCGGTGTCGTCGGCGCATCGGCCGCCGCGGGCGCCAATTCGGTCGCGACGAAGCCGGGGCATACCGAGGTCACCCGGACGGCGGTATCGGCGAGCGATTTCGCCAAGCCCACCGTGATGCTGTTCAGTGCCGCCTTCGACGCCTGGTAACCCGGGACCACCATCGAGTAGTACGCCGACTCCGGATTGCGCTGCTCGGTGAGCGAGCCCATCTCGGTGGAGATGTTGACGATCCGCCCGGCCGGTGCGCGGCGCACCAGCGGCAGCAGCGCTTCGATCACATTGGCGGGGCCGAAGGTGTTGGTCATCAATGTCTCGGCGAAGGCGCCGGGATGGGCGAAGTTCACCGTGCCCGTGGCGGTGGCCTCGGGCAGGATGCCGGCATTGTTCACCAGCACATCGATGTGGTCGTGTCGTTCGGCGAGGGAATCGTGCAGGCACCGTGCGCTGTCCACCGAGCACACGTCGAGGATTTCTCCCTCGGCCGCCAGCCCTGCCGACCGCAGGTCGCCCACCACGGCTTCCACCGCCGCTGCGCGGCGTCCGGTGACGATCACCCGGTAGCCCGCGCGGGCGAACGCCGTCGCGGTGGCGCGTCCGATTCCACGGGTCGCCCCGGTGACCACCACGATTTTTTCCGACATGTCGTTCCTTTCGCGATTTCCGTTCGTGCCCTATGAGCATCGGCGAGGACATACGGTGCGCGCTGGCAGGAAATCGCCGTCGCATTCGGCCCGGCCGGTACGCCGTACCGAGCGGGTCGAACGTCCAGTTCGGTGTCGGATAGCATGGTCGGCGGCCGCACTGCGGTCGCGGTGTGATGAGGGAACCCGGTGCGAATCCGGGACTGGCGCGCAACGGTGACACCCGCGAGGTGGAGTCCGATCGCTCATCCGCCGAGCTCGATTCCCGGCCTCGCGCACAGGCCCAGACGCAAGGAGTCCACGCCGTGACGCGGTTCTTCTCCCTGGCGGTCACCGCCGCGGTATCCATCCTCCTGCTGGCCGGATGCGCCGGCGCGCCGGGTCCGGACCGTCCGGTCGCCGGATCCGCCGAGGGCTATCCGATGACGATCGACAACTGCGGCGTCGAGGTCACCGTGGCGGCGCCGCCGCGGCGGGCGGTCGCGCTCAACCAGGGGGCGGCGGAGATCCTGCTATCGCTCGGCCTGGCCGACCGGATGGCCGGCACCGCCACCTGGACCGATCCGGTACGGGAGAACCTGGCGGCCGATAATGCGCGGGTGCCCCGGCTGGCCGACAACAAGCCCTCGTTCGAGGTGGTCCTGGACACCGAACCGGATTTCGTCGCCGCCTCCTTCGGCGGCACTCTCGGCCCCGGTGGCGTGGCCGAGCGGCAACAGTTCACCGAACTGGGCGTTCCCACCTACCTCTCGCCGACCGACTGCGACGGCAAAACCGCTGACAGCGTCAATGCCGACGGCGCCCGCACCGAACCGCTGACCATGGATTCGGTGTACCGGGAGATCCGCGAGCTGGCCGCGATCTTCGATGTCACCGATCGCGGTGAACGGCTGGTCACCGAACTGCGTGACCGCTATACGGCCGCTGCCGGGCGGATCGCCGCGGAGCGGGTCTCGCTGGCCTACTGGTTCGCCGATACCGCCACGCCCTACGTCGCGGGCTGCTGCGGCTCGTCCGGCATCATCACCGACGCGGTCGGCGCGACGAACGTCTTCGCCGACACCACCGACGAATGGCCGCAGGTCAGCTGGGAAACCCTCCTCGACCGCGACCCCACCGCCCTGGTCCTGGCCGACCTGAGCCGGCGCAGTCTCGCCGGGGACGCGCTGGACAGCAAGATCGCGTTCCTGGAGTCGAATCCGGTGACGGCGAAACTGTCCGCGGTGCGCGAGCGGCGCTACATCGTGGTCAACGGCGCCGATATGAACCCCTCCATCCGGACGGTCGACGGGGTCGAGAAGGTCGCCGACGCCCTCGAGCGATGGGGCTACGGTTCTTGAGCTCCACCGCCGCGAACACCGCCGTCCGGCTCGCCCGCGCCCCGGTGCGGGCGGCGCTGGTGCCGGCCGGGCTGGCGGTGCTGGTCGTCTCCATGGCCTTCACCGTCACCATCGGGCCGGCCGAGTTGTCGGTCGGCGATGTCTACGCCGTGCTGTTCGAGAAACTCGGCGTCGGCACCGCGGCCGTCTCGCCGATCCGCGAGGGCATCGTCTGGCAGTTGCGGCTGCCACGGACGCTGCTGGCCGCGATCTGCGGCGCCGGTCTGGCGGTATGCGGGGTGGTCATGCAGTCGCTGCTGCGCAATCCGCTCGCCGATCCGTTCGTGCTGGGAATCTCCTCCGGCGCGTCGACGGGTGCGGTACTCGTGGCGGTCCTCGGGGTGGGCGGCGGCCTGATCTCGCTGTCCACCGGGGCGTTCCTCGGTGCGCTCGTATCGTTCGGGCTGGTGCTGATATTGGCCGCGGGAGCCGGGGGCGGCACCGCGAAGGTGATCCTGGCCGGTGTCGCCGGCACCCAGCTGTTCTCGGCGCTCACCTCGTTCGTCGTCCTGTCCTCGGCCGACGCCGAACGTACTCGCGGCATCCTGTTCTGGCTGCTGGGTTCGCTCGCGGGCGCGAGCTGGACCGATGTGGGCACGACCGCGGCGGTCTGCGCCGCCGGACTGGTGCTGTGCCGGTGGTACGCCTCCGCATTGGACGCGTTCACCTTCGGCTCCTCGACCGCCGCGACCCTGGGCGTCGCGGTCGGCCGGACCCGGACGATCCTGCTCGTGATCACCGCGCTGATGACCGCGGTACTGGTCAGCGCGGCCGGGGCGATCGGTTTCCTCGGACTGGTGCTGCCGCACGCCGCGCGTTTCCTCGTCGGCCCGCGGCACAGCCGGCTGATCCCGGTGACCGCGGTACTGGGCGCCATCCTGCTGGTCTGGGTCGACGCGCTGGCCCGGACCGTGTTCGCGCCGCAGGAGGTCCCGGTCGGCGTCGTCACGGCACTCATCGGGGTACCCGCCTTCGCCCTGCTGCTGTTCCGCACCCGGAGCGCGCCGTGACGGGCCGGGCATCCGGGCCACCCGTCCCGACTCGGCGGAGCACCCGGTGACCCTGCACGCACAGAATCTGTCCTGGACCCGCGGCGGCCACCTCGTCGTGGACGCGGTGACCGTCCGTCCGGAACCGGGGCAGACTGTGGGCCTGCTGGGACCGAACGGCTCCGGCAAATCGTCACTGCTACGCCTGCTGGCCGGTATCGCACGACCGGACCGCGGCAGCGTCACCCTCGATGGCACTCCCCTGCACCGCCTGGGCCGCCGCCCGTCGGCTCGCCGGATCGCCATGGTCGGGCAGCACGCGCACACCGAGGTCGATATCACCGTGCGGGATGTGGTGCGGCTCGGACGCATTCCGCACCGCGATCTGTTCGGCCAGGACAGCGACGAGGACGCGGCGATCGACCGGGCCCTGCGCGATACCGGCCTCGCCGGCCACGCGCACCGCTACTGGAGCACCCTCTCCGGTGGCGAGCGGCAGCGGACCCAGATCGCCCGGGCGCTGGCCCAGGAGCCCGGGGAACTGCTGCTCGACGAACCGACCAATCACCTCGATATCGCCCACCAGCTCGATATCCTCGAGCTCGTCACGCGCTTGCCGCTCACCACCGTCGTCGCCCTGCACGATCTGAACCTCGCCGCGATGTTCTGTGACCACCTGCTGGTCCTGGACCGCGGCCGGGTCGCCGCACACGGCAGTCCCGCCGAAACTCTCACCGAACAACTCGTGCGCGACGTCTACGGCGTGGCCGCGACGATCACCGTCGATGACGGTGTCCCGGTCGTCCGCTACCGCCGCCCCGCCGCCACCACGCACACCGGCTGACCGACGAGGTACGCGGGGATCTGGTCCGGTAGGGCGGAGAACCGCTGGTGCGCAGCAGGTCACCGGAGTCGGCGCCGGGCCGGGCCGCTGTGGCCGGAGCCGAGCGGTCACAGCCCCGTGAAACCCGGATGGCTCACCGGTGCGCTGAGCAGACCCGCGCGGGCGTCGCTGCCCGCCGCTCGGCATGCTCGCGGTACTACCGGTGATCGCGGTGCTCCTGATCGTCGAAGCGTGGATCGACCGGTTTCCGGCGGCGGACACTGCCCCGGCCACTGTCGAATCCTGAACCGCGCGAACCGCAGCCGGGCGGTGACACGGGGTATCGCGCGCCGCGACCGCCCGCCGGACGGTGACGCGGCCGCGTGGCCGGGGTCGATACGGCGGGTGGCGCACAGACGTCACCCGGCACGAGGCGGAGTTGCCCTCGGATTGCCGATATCATCGCAGGCGCCCGATCGAATCCTGAAGTACAGGTAGTACCGATGACAAGCCAGCCGCAGACCGTATCCCCCGAGGAGCCGGAGGCCGGTGCGGGGCCGGATGCGGCGACCGATCCGCGACCGGCTCCGGACCGGGATTACTTCCCGCCACCGCGGGAACTACGCGGAAACCTGAACGGCTGGACCTATCCGGCGGTGTTCCTCGTGGCCGTACTCGCCACTTTCCTATTGGCACAGGCCGTGCTCGCACTCGACTCCGGGCAACCGTTACAACCGGCGATCCATATCGCGGCCGCCGTCTGGGTCGCCTCCTACCTGCCGATGCTCTCGGCGACCTCACGCGGGCGTTCCCGGATTCGGATCGAGGGCGCGCGATTCGCGAGCGACCAGGACACGCTGGTGATCCGCCGCTCCCTCGGGTACGAGGTCGCCCTGGTGGTCTGTTTCCTGAGCCTGGCGGCGGTGTGCGCGATCTTCGGTATCGGCACCTGGACCGGCACGCTCACCCTGAACCCGCATCCACCGGTGCCACCGTGGCCGGGCCTGGTCGCCGCGGCTTTGCTCCTGCTGTATCTCTGTGTGTACGCGCGGCGCCCCGAGATCCGCCGGCTGGTGCTGACGCCGATGCATATCGTGCTGCCCACCAAGACCTCGATCGCGAATATGGTGAGCTGGACCTCGATCGAACAGATCGAGGTGGTCTCGCGCAACAATTCCAAGGGCACCATCCGGATCTCGCGCCCCGGCCGCAATCCCGGCCGCCGGGTCACGAAACGTATCCACGCGGAGAAACTCTCGATCGGCTCGGCGGCCACGTACTGGCTGATCCGCTTCTACCACGAGAACCCGGACCTGCGCGTCGAGCTCGCCGACGAACGGGCCGCCGAACGGTTGCGCCGCTACGCGGTCGTCCCCGAATTCGGTGCCGACCGGCGCTGACCGCCACCGGTCGTCCCGGCGGTGCCGAAGCACACTCGATCGCCTCGGAGACGGCGTGTTTCACGTAGCGGCCCCCGACCGCCGAACAGCCGCGGGTCATCCGGGTCCGATGCGGGTCGAGCCGGCCGGTACCATCCGCGGCCCCCAGCGTGCCGCGGCATGCGCCTGGCAGATCCGGGGGTCCGGAACATCCGCGAGAAAGTCACGCTGAGCAGTTACCGCAGACAGGGACCTACTATCTGCGGTAGATAGGGTGCTGAGCTGGGTGAATGTTCCCGCCACGTGGTGCCGACTCCGGGAATTATCTGCGTAGATGGTCTACCGCCGGATTCCGACCGTTTGGCCCCATGTGCCGGATTGCCGGGAAATTCCGGCATCGCGCACCGATGTCGGACCAGTGGTACCGGCGTTCCGCGTTGCGCGTACGGCCGCGTCGACCGTGGGGTGTTCGGCCGGTGATCCGTTCCACTTCCGCTTCTACGGGGTTCCGAGACTTTTTCAGTCTGCTGCTGATCCGTACTTCTCTTGCATTGCTTGGCCGTGTTGTTTGGCCATGTGGTGGGCTTGGGTGGCGGTGATGTCGCGGTCGGCGAGTTTTGCCGCGATTTCTCGCTGTGCTTCGGTGTGTTCGGCGCGCATCTGGGGGTTGTCGAGTGTCCAGGTGGGTGGGTATTGGTGACCTTTGACGGGGTCGCGGAAGCCTGCATCGCCGGCGATGCGGTTGGCGAAGGCGTCCATGACGGTGCGGTCGGCGACTCTGCCGTCGATCACGGGTCGGTAGTTGGCGTATCCGTCGATGTGGCGCATGCCTTCCTCGGTGGATCGGATGCGCACATCGTTTTCGATCATGGTGCGGCCGAGGATCCGGTCGGGGGAGTGGCGTGCCGAGGACAGGTCTTCCGGCGCCAGGTCGAAGCCGCCTTCCAGTGAGTGCGGTTCGGCCAGTGTTTGCAGATCGACGCCGGCGATGGCTTGGACGAGGGGGTCCGGGTGGTTTTTACCGGCCTGGGCTTTGGTTTGTTCGTCGAAGGCGGTGCCCAGGATCATGTCGTGGATGCGGTCGGCGCGCGCGGGGTCGTAGCCGAGGGACAGGGCGTGAGCGCGGGACAGCTCGCCCGAGCGTAGTTCGTCGTAGCCGTCGGGGTTGTTCTTTTTGCGGCCGTCGCCGTAGTTGGCGTCGCTGTAGGTGTCGGCCACCGCGGCATCGAGTCGCTCGTGGGGTTGGGCGCCGATGTTGTCCAGGTGTTTTTGCAGCAGGCGCCCGTCGTGATCGAGGTCGAATCCGTTGTGGTACGTGGCGGGAACTTGATACTCGAACCGTTCGAGGTCACCGAAGAGCGTGTTGGCTCGTCCGATGTCGGGGTCGCCGTAGAGGGTGGAGGTGATGTGTTTGCCGTTGGCGGCCAGCCGGATCGCGGTGTCGGCATCGGGGTGGTTGAGGGCTTGCTCCGGTAGGAAGGACCGTACAGCGTCGATTTCACGTTGCATCACGCGCGCGGGCAAAGGAGGCCGGGTCGGATCGAGCAACCGGGCCCGCATCAACTCGAGGTCCTCGATATCCCCGGCGAGCCTGCGTTCGTCCTTGTAGGCATAGACATCGGGAAGACTGGCGACCCAGATACCTTCCGGCGTGCGCCACGCACGACCGGCCAGCTCGCCATGCGAAGGCTCGTACGTGCGCTGATGCATGACCTCGAGGTCCCCGTTTCTCAACGCTGTCGCCCCATCCGAGAATCGGTGTTCCGACCAGCCGGGCTGCTCTCGTAAGTACCGGTAGGCGGCCTCGGATACCTTCACATCGAGGTCGCTTACGAGGCGAAGTGGGGTTCCGAAGGCGAGGTTCATCGCGCTGCTACCGGTAACGACGGCCTCCCGTGACACGTTCTCCCCCAGTGGGGCGAGCCGGGCCGCCGGCGAGGGCTGCTGCGACATCGGCCCGGGCGCACGGTCCCTCGCCTCGGGGGTGGGGCGATCATTGATTTCCACCCGCCCGAGCCCGGACGCGGCTCGCTCGATCGGACCTCGTGCCTCGAGGTCCTTTCCGACCGCTGTCTCGACGCCCTTCTCTACACCTTCTGCGGCCCCGCGCGATGGCTGCGCGGCTGCCGAACCCATGCCCGGCGCAAGAGCCCTGAGCCTGTCACCGATCTCGCGGAGCCAGTCCGCCGACCCCCGTACCACCGCGCGACCGTACCACCCGAGACGATACATCCTGCGACGAAAAAGGTTGTGCTGCAACATGTTTCACTCTATGCATTGCTTGCAGCAGCGCATGAACAAGCAGGACCCGCCTCCCCGCCATCGATCTGTGATGGATTCCACTCCATACGAGGGGAAGTCCGACCCGGCTGTCCATCATTTCGGCCAGGAACATTCGTGATCCCGCCGCGCGTCGTCGACTGGGGCGGTGATCCGTTCCAGGCCGTGATCCGCCTGGCCGCACCCCCTCGGTGAGAGCGAAACCACATGAAGAGACTTTTCTTGATTCGGTCTCGCCGGGTCTATCCGGCGCGACCCAGGCCCGGAACTGCCGTCTCGAGGCGACCACGACGGGTCGCGCACATCGAACTCACCGAACTGGCCCCTGTTCGGCTTCATGCCGAACGACCCCGGCTTCCTGGTAATGGAGGAGGCCGGGGTCGTTGTCTATCTGCGGTTGCCGCACCTTGGCGTTGTGAGGACTAAGGCACGACAGAAGGTATTCAATCACGAAACCTGTTGTAGGACACTATTATTGAAACGCGTTCCAGCGAGTATGCATGAATGGCTTCCGGTGCTCCGCTCCCCGCCGCTCGGGTCCGGGGGCATCGTCGGTACGAAGCCAACCCCTGCCTGACCATCAAGCAGCGAACAACCGCCGGTCGCCCGGTGCAGCGAATAACTCACCTGATCCAGTGAGCCGCCGGGCTCGCCGCCGTAGGAATCCCATGTGCCGCCGGCCCCGGCTACGCGCACGACTACCTCCCC
>NZ_BAGJ01000248.1 GCF_000308775.1 Nocardia testacea NBRC 100365 | reverse complement strand
AGGGAGTTGATGTGTCCGACGGTATGAGTTTCGAGCTGAGCGAGGACCAGCGGCTGATCCGCGACTCCGTGGCCGAACTGGCCCGGAAATTCGACGATCAGTACTGGATGGAGAAGGACCGGGAACACGAATTCCCCACCGAGTTCTATCGCGCCATCGCCGACGGCGGCTGGCTGGGCCTGTGTATCCCGGAGGAATACGGCGGACACGGTCTGGGGATCACCGAGGCCTCGATCCTCGCCGAACAGGTGTCGCGATCCGGCGGCGGAATGAACGCCGCCACCTCGATCCATATGTCGATATTCGGTATGCAACCGGTGATCGTGCACGGCTCCGAAGAACTGAAGCAGCGCACTCTGCCGCGGGTCGCCCGCGGTGACCTGCACGTCTGCTTCGGGGTCACCGAACCGGGCGCGGGCCTGGACACCAGCCGGATCACCACCTTCGCCCGCCGCGACGGCGACCACTACGTGGTCAACGGCCGCAAGGTCTGGATCTCCAAGGCGCTGGAGTCGGAGAAGATCCTGCTGCTGACCCGCACGCGGAAATACGAGGACGTCGAGAAGAAGACCGGCGGAATGACGTTGTTCCTCACCGATATCGACCGCGACCACATCGATATCCGGCCCATTCCGAAAATGGGCCGCAACGCGGTGTCCTCCAACGAGTTGTTCATCGACGATCTGCGGATACCGGTCGAGGACCGGGTGGGGGAGGAGGGTCGCGGGTTCGAATATCTGCTCGACGGACTGAATCCCGAGCGGATGCTCATCGCGGCCGAAGCGCTCGGGCTGGGCCGGGTCGCGCTGGATCGGGCTGTCCGGTACGCGAACGAGCGCGAGGTCTTCGGGCGGCCGATCGGCAAGAACCAGGGGATCCAGTTCCCGCTGGCCGATTCGCTGGCCCGGCTGGACGCGGCCGAACTCGTGCTGCGCAAGGCGACCTGGTTGTACGACCAGGGCAAACCCTGTGGCCGGGAGGCCAATACCGCCAAATACCTCTGCGCGGAAGCCGGGTTCGAGGCCGCCGACCGGGCAATGCAGACCCACGGCGGCATGGGCTACTCGGAGGAGTACCACATCTCCCGGTATTTCCGGGAGTCGCGGGTCATGCGGATCGCGCCGATCAGTCAGGAAATGATCCTCAACTATCTGGGGTCGCACGTATTGGGAATGCCGAGGAGTTACTGATGGCAGCGAACAACGGTTTGTTCGACCTGACCGGCCGGACGGCCCTGGTCACCGGGGCGGCGGGCGGTATCGGCTCGGCCGTGGCCCGCGCGCTGGCCGCCCAGGGCGCCGTGGTGCTGGTCACCGATCTCGATGGGGGCGCCGCCGGAGCGGTCGCCGAGAAGATCACCGCCGACGGCGGTAGGGCGCAGGCGTGCGCATTGAACGTGGCCGATCCGGACTCCGCGACGGCGGCCGCCCGGCAGGCATCCGAACTCGGGGGCGGCCCGGTGCACATCCTTGTGAACAACGCGGGGATCACGGCACCGGCCATGTTCCCCAGGACCACCCCCGAGTCCATGCGCAAGATCTTCGACGTCCACGTTCTCGGTACGTTCAACTGCAGTCAGGCTGTGCTGCCGTATCTGCCCACCGACGGCACCGGCCGCATCATCAATGTGACCTCCTCCGCGGGCCTCACCGGAACCCTCGGCCAGGTCAACTATTCCGCCGCCAAGGCCGGGATCATCGGCGTCACCAAATCGCTGGCCCGGGAACTGGCCCGGAAGAACATCCTGGTGAACGCGCTCGCACCGCTGGCCGCGACCACCATGACCGAAACCATCCGCACCGACGAGAAATTCGCGGAGCAGATGCTCAACCGAATCCCGCTGCGCCGTTGGGCCGAACCCGACGAGGTCGCCGGCGCGTTCGTCTTCCTGGCCTCCGATGCCGCGTCGTTCGTGACCGGCCAGGTGCTGCCGGTCGACGGCGGCATGGTGATGTGATGGCCGCCGCCGGGCCACTGGCCGGAGTACTGGTGGTGGCGCTGGAACAGGCGGTATCGGCGCCGATGTGTACCCGTACCCTCGCCGATTTCGGCGCCCGGGTGATCAAGGTGGAGAACCCGGCCGGCGGTGATTTCGCCCGGCACTACGACGATGTGGTGGCCGGCCAGGCGGCCCATTTCGTCTGGGTCAACCGGGGTAAGGAATCGGTGACCCTCGACCTGAAATCCGCGCAGGGGCTGGTGATTCTGCACGAACTGCTGGCCCGCGCGGATGTGCTGGTGTCGAATCTTGCGCCGGGCGCCAGCGCGCGGCTGGGCCTGGCCCCCGCCGATGTGGCCGAGCGGCATCCGCACCTGATCGCGCTGGAAATAGACGGTTTCGGAGCGGGCGGCCCGCTGTCGCACAAACGCGCCTACGATCTGCTCGTCCAGGCGGAGTCCGGGGTGTGCTCGGTGACCGGACGGCCGGGCGAACCGGCCAAACCCGGCCCGGCGGTGGCCGATGTGACCACGGGACTGTACGCGGCACTGTCGATCGTGGCCCAGCTGTGTGGCCGGTATCGCGGGTCCGGCACCACCGGTGGTTCGATCGGTATCAGCCTCTTCGACACCATGGCCGAGATGATGGGCTACCACCTCAACTACACCCGGCACGCCGGGGTGGAGCAGCAGCCCCTCGGCATGAGCTCGCCCGCCGTGGCGCCCTACGGCGCCTACGCCACCGGGGACGGGCAGACCGTGGTACTCGGCACCACCAACGACCGGGAGTGGCAGCGGCTGGCCCGGGAGATCCTGGGCCGCCCGGATCTCGCCGGGGACGACCGATTCCGGACCAACTCCGACCGCGTGCGCCACCGTGCACCGCTGGACGAAGTCATCGGCGACTGGTGTGCCCGGCACACCCTGGCCGAGATACAGAAGGCCGCCGACGAGGCCGGTATCGGCAACGCGCGGTACAACACCGCGGCCGAGATGGTCGACCATCCGCAGCTCGCGGCCCGCGATCGCTGGCGTGCGGTGGACAGCCCCGGCGGTCCGGTGCCCGCCCTGCTGCCGCCTGCCGTGATCCGCGGTTTCGATCCGCCGATGGGCGCGGTTCCGGGACTGGGCGAGCACACCGACGCGGTGCTGCGGGAACTGGGCCGGTCGGCGGCGGAGATCGTCGAGTTGCGCGCCGGCTCCGTGATCGGGCCCGAATACCGGGGCATGGGCACGGGGGCGCGACAGTGACCACCGGCGAACCCGCACTGCTGGTCGACGACCGGGCCGGAGTGCGCACCGTGACCCTGAACCGGCCGCACCGCAAGAACGCCATGACCTGGGCGATGTGGCGGGAACTGGCGGATGTCCTGCGGGATACCGGCGGCGATCGGTCCGTGCGTGCGCTGGTGCTCACCGGTGCCGGTGGCGCGTTCTGTTCGGGGGCCGATATCTCGGTGCCCGATGCCCGGCACCCGATGGACAAACTGCGGATCTTCACCGATCTCGCTCTGCAACTGCACGAACTGCCGACCCCCACCGTCGCGAAAGTGACCGGAGTGGCGGTCGGCGCCGGGTGGAATCTGGCCCTGGGCTGCGATCTGGTGGTCGCCACCCCCGGGGCCACATTCGCGCAGATCTTCGCGCGGCGCGGGTTGTCGGTGGATCTCGGTGGCTCCTGGTTGCTGCCGAAACTGGTCGGCCTGCAGCAGGCCAAACGCCTGGCCCTACTGGCCGAGACCATCGATGCCGGGCAGGCCGAAGCACTCGGTCTGGTGACCTGGGTGATCGCGGAGGACGGGATCGACGCGTTCACCGAGGATCTGGCCGCCCGGCTCGCGGCCGGGCCGCCGGTGGCCCTGGCGCAGACCAAGGCCTTGCTGAACGAGGGTGCAGACTCGACATTACGAGAGGCTCTGGCCGGTGAGGCCCGGGCCCAGGGAGTCAATTTCGCCACCGCCGACGCGCCGGAGGCGTACGCGGCCTTCGCCGGGGAACGCGCCCCGCGCTTCACCGGCGCCTGGTCGCTGCCCCCGGCCGGCGGCGAGAAAGAGAGCGGGTAGATGCGGGAAGCAGTGATCGCCGGCGCGGTGCGCACACCGGTCGGCAAACGGAAAGGCGGACTGTCGGGTATGCACGCCGCCGACCTGTCCGCGGTGGTGCTGCGGGCCCTCGCCGAACGCACCGGTGTCGACCCGGCACTGATCGACGATGTGGTGTGGGGCTGTGTGTCCCAGGTCGGTGACCAGTCGAGCAATATCGGCCGCTACGCGGTACTGGCCGCGGGCTGGCCCGATACCATTCCCGGCACCACGGTGAACCGCGCCTGTGGTTCGAGCCAGCAGGCCCTGGATTTCGCGGCGCAGGCGGTGCTCTCGGGTCAGCAGGATCTGGTGGTGGCCGGCGGGGTCGAGGTGATGAGCCGGGTGCCGCTGGGCGCCGCCCGCGCGACCGGGCAGCCGTACGGACCGGCGGTGCTGGCGCGCTACGACGAATTCTCCTTCAACCAGGGGATCTCGGCCGAACTCATCGCCCGGAAATGGGGTTTCACCCGGACGGTGCTCGACGAGTACTCCGCCCGCTCGCACGAACTGGCGGCCGCCGCCCAGGACCGGGGTGCCTTCGACGAGCAGATCGTGGCGGTCGACGCGCCCGCCGGGGAGACCACCGAGGGCGGAAAGGTCACCGCCGACGAGGGAATCCGGCGCGGTACCACCGCCGAGAAGCTGGCAAATCTGAAACCGGCCTTCCAGGACGACGGCGTCATCCACGCGGGTAACTCCTCCCAGATCTCCGACGGCGCCGCGGCCCTCCTGGTCACCACCCCCGACAAGGCCGCCGAACTCGGCCTGACCCCGCTCGTGCGCTACCGCGCCGGTGCGGTGGCGGGCGCCGACCCCGTGCTCATGCTCACCGGTCCCATCCCCGCGACCGGGAAAGCGCTGCGCAAAACCGGGCTCACGGTGGCCGATATCGGGGTTTTCGAGGTCAATGAGGCGTTCGCGCCGGTCCCCCTGGCCTGGCAGGTCGAAACCGGCGCCGACCCGGAGCGCCTCAACCCGCTGGGCGGCGCGATCGCACTGGGACATCCGCTCGGCGGGTCGGGCGCGGTGCTCATGACCAGGATGATCCATCACATGCGGGACCACGGGATCCGCTTCGGCCTGCAAACCATGTGCGAGGGCGGCGGCACCGCCAATGCCACCGTCGTCGAACTCGTCTCCTAGGAAGAACATGCGTCGCGATCTGTTCACCGCCGACCACGAAGCGTTCCGGGATCTGGCGCGCGAGTTCATCGAGAAGGAGGTCGTACCCCGGTACCCCGACTGGGAGAAGCAGGGACAGATGCCGCGCGAGGTGTTCGGGCGGCTCGGCGAACTCGGTCTGCTCGGTACGGCGATCCCGGAGGAGTACGGCGGGATGGGAGTCCGCGACTACCGGTACAACGTGGTGTTGCAGGAGGAGGCCCAGCGGGCGCTGGTGACACTAGGTACCGTGCGCACCCAGCTCGACGTGATCCTGCCGTACTTCCTCGAGTACGCCGACGCGGCGCAGCGGCAGCGATGGTTCCCCGGACTCGCGGACGGAAGCCTGCTCACCGCGATCGCCATGACCGAGCCGGGCACCGGTTCCGATCTCGCCGGTATTCGCACCACCGCCGTCCGCGACGGTGACGACTATGTGCTCAATGGGGCGAAGACCTTCATCACCGGGGGCCTGCTCGCCGATCTGGTGATCGCGGTGGCCCGCACCGCGACCGATCCGGAAAACCGGCGGGCCGGTCTGACCCTGCTGGTGGTGGAGAACGGGATGCCCGGCTTCGAACGCGGCCGCGTGCTGGACAAGATGGGGTGCAAGGTGCAGGACACGGTGGAGTTGTCGTTCACCGATGTGCGGGTCCCGGCGGCCAACAGGCTGGGCGAGGAGGGTGCCGCCTTCGGCTACCTCGGCCACAACCTGCCCCAGGAGCGCATGACGGTGGCGGTGGGGTCCGTGGCACAGGCGCGGGCGGCACTGCGCGCCACCATCGATTACGTGAAGGAACGCAAGGCCTTCGGCACCCCGGTGGCCTCGTTCCAGAACACGAAATTCGAACTCGCCGCGATCTCCGCCGAGATCGAGGCCGGGCAGACCATGGTGGATCGCGCGGTCCGCGACCTGGTGGACGGGCAACTCTGCGGCGCCGACGCCGCCCGGGTGAAACTGTTCGCCACCGAGACCCAGGCCCGGGTGGTGGACCGATGCCTGCAGTTGTTCGGCGGATACGGCTACATGATGGAGTATCCGATCGCCCGGCTCTACACCGATGCCCGGGTGGCGCGGATCTACGCGGGAACCAGCGAGGTCATGAAAGTTATCATTGCCAAAGACCTTGGTTTGTGATGTACGGCACACCTGATTTTTCGGTGAGACGTACGTCACACGAGGGTGTTCGACCCTACTGTTTCAGCAGTTGGTTTATCGAACGGAGTACCCGGTGATCGGTTCACGGGATGAACACAGTGCGGCTGGTCGCCTTCCGGACGCCGAAACGGTGATCGGCCCGGGTCTTTGTCCGGTCGACTTCATGCGCGCGCACGCCCGGCGCCACCCGCTGCGCCACCGGCTGGCGATCGTCGCGCCCAACACCGTGGACGCGGTCCGGTATGCGGGCGGGTTCATCTTCGACCGCATGATGGGCGGCTGGGAGGTGGTCGCCGTGCTCACCGAACACGACGATGTGCGCCCCCTCGAAATACTCGGCGCGACCGTACTCGACCTCACCACCGCCATGGCCTCACCCGTGCACGACACCTGGCCGGAAAGTGTGCTGCTGGCACCGGACGTCTTCGTCTCGAACGAATGGGTCCGCAGAGGCGCCATCGACTGTCTGGACAAGGGGCTGGCCGAACTCGCGGTCTGGGGTGAGGAGTTGCCCCCCGAACTCGCGTGCCGGGTCTTGTCCGCGCACCACCCGCTCAGTTCGGCGGCCCGGGCATTCAAACGATGTGCCCTCGCGGCGGCCGGGATACCCGAACAGGCACACGAGGATGTCGAGGTCTTCCACAGCGGTGAGGTCCTGCTGGCCGATCTGCGTGGCCGCCAGGCCCTGGTCCGCGCGATCTGAATCACGCGGACCAGGCCGAGCGGAACAGGTTCAGGAATGCGCGGTGAGGAAGCGTTCGGCGAATTCGGAGAGCTCGTCGCGCTGTTCGGCCGGGTCGGTGGCCGTAGCGCTCACGACCACCCGGGTCACCCCCTGCGCTGTGAAGGCGGCCAATCGCTCGTCGGTCATATCCAGTCCGCTCCAGCGGGTGTACTCGAGCAACTCGGGGTCGCGTCCCGCCTCCGCCGCCGTCGTCCGGGCGAGTTCCCACTGGGCCGCGCGTTCGTCGGGTAGCAGGGCGCCACCCGCGAAATACCCGTCCCCGCGCAGCCCGGCCCGGCGCGCGGCGGCCGCGCTCGAACCCCCGATGTGCACGGGCAGGGTGGTCGATTCGTACGGCTTCGGGAACTGGACCAGATCCTCGAAATCGAAGAACTCACCGTGATAACTCACCCCCTCCTCGCCACCGGACCACAGCAGCCGCAGCACGTCGATCGCCTCGTCGGCCCGCCGCCCGCGGCTGCGGAAATCGACGCCGGCCGCCGCCGACTCGACCGGCAGTGTGCCCAGTCCGACGGACAGCAGCCGCATCCGCCCCTTGGACAGCACATCGATCGTCGCCAACTGCTTGGCCAGCACGACCGGGTGCCGATAGGGCAGCAGCAGCACCCCGGTGCCGAGCAGGAGCCGGTCGGTGACCGCGGCGACGAAGGCGAGAGTGTCCAGCGGGTCGGTGAAAGGCAGACCGGGTGGTACCTCGAAACCGTGGAGTTGCGCCCCGGGATACAGCACCAGATGTTCGGGCAGATACAGCCCTTCGAACCCACAGGCCTCGGCGTGGCGCGCATAGGCGGCGAGGCGATCCGGATCGGCACCGAAATGTGCGGTGCTGTAACTGACTGCGAACTTCATCGTGTTCCTTCCGATGGCCGCGCGGCCGGGCCGGCACCGACCTACCCGCGCGGTTCCCGTGCCGTCTCGACATCGACGACCTCAGCGGAGGAACCTGCCCGGCCGCCGCGAAAATTCCTGCCCGCCCGGGAGACGGGGGGCTCCGCGCGGTGATGTGGTCCGAATCAACGGCTCCGGCGACGATCGTCTTGCGACATGCACGGTTGCCAGGTGCCGGCGGCTCGCGCTGTGTGTCCGGTCAGTCCCGCTCGAACAAGTGGTCGTAGCCGATGGCAAAGGAATAGTCGGAGGGGTCGACCACCACCTGGTGCCGGTCACCGACCCGCGGAAGCGGGAGAACGGACGGTATCTCACAGTCCGCCGTGAAGGTGTCGAAGCCCGGCCCGCTGATACGGACCCGAAGTTCGGCGACATCCGGATTCTCACCCCCCTCGCGTATCCGGACCGCGACGATCTCCGCTGTCGAAATGACCCCGGCGTCCCGCAACCGCTTGGCGTCCCACCGCTGCCCGTAGGTCGTCACCGCGATGGCGAGGCCGATCGGAAAAGTGATGATCGCCGGGCACAACCAATCCCACAGCGAATCACCCGTCAACGCGAGCACCGGCCCCGACAGCAGCAGACCGGCCGCGATCGAGTACGTGAACACCTGAGCCACAGGGCCGATGAGTTCGACTTGCCGCGGCTCTCTGTCGCTACCGGACACTTCGACATCATAGTGGCGAAACCGCGCCCGGACGCAGGGCTTCTACACCGCACGATCACGGCGCCACAGCCGGCACCTCCGGCCGGCTGTCGCTGTCGTGGCCGCCTACGGTGTTACGGCTGAACCGACACCGAACATCGCGACGACGTTCCGCCAAGCATGACCGATCCAACTGGACCAACTCCGGAGAGAAACCCCGCACCGGATCTTCCCGAAATCGCCTTTCCCGAACAAGGCTTGACGGCCGCAGGCCGGCTCCGGTCGCGCGACGGCGAGGTCGTCGCAAGCCCAGCGGGCCAACAGCCGGCCACCCGGCCCGCTACACATGTTGCGACGCAGAACCTAGGCGCACACGTCCGGAACGGGAACCGGGGCGGAACCCTTCGCGAGCGATTCCGCACCTGCAACACCGACCAGCGATGCCGCGACCGCGGGGCGCACGGGGATAAGCGGAGGCGTGCCGCATTCCACGGTGGCACGGAATCCTTCGAGTACCGCGACGGTCCCCTCGGCCATACGGTCGACCGGCTCGTTGTTCACAAGGTAGGGACCCGGTACGCGGATCTGCTCGCATGTCTGACCGTCGGCCTGTGTCCAGCCTTCCTTACGCACTCGCACCGACCAGGCATCTCCACCCGCGGCACGGACGGATTCGGCCAGGCCGTGAGCGCCGCGCACCGAGACCCAGCTCCAATGGCTGCCCGTTTCTCCGGCGAGGAATCCATGGCGAACCAGGGCCAGGGTGTCGTCGGACAGCCGGATCGTCAGCACCACGGCGGCCGGTCGGTCGCCACCTCGACCGACCGGGAAGGCGCTGACCTCGACCGGCCATGCTCCGGTGAGGTCCAGCAGCGGCGAAACGGTATGTGTGCAGTAGGCAGTCGGCGCGATGCGACCACGCCAGTGCGCTGGATCACCGATCAGCGCGGCGGTGTCCTGGGGCGACAGGCTGTGTAGATAATCGGCTTCCACCATTTCGATGGTCCCCAGCTCGCCGGAATCCACGGACTCCCGGAGCAGTCGGGTGTGTGGATGGAAGACGTAGTTCTCCGCGAACGAATAGGTTGCCGTCGACCGCTCGGCCGCGGCGATGAGCCGCCGCCCTTCCTCCTCGGACACGCAGGCCGCCGTCTCCGACAGCACATGGATCCCGCGATTCAGGAATGCGACGGCCAACGCCGTGTGTGCGTCGAAATCATTGGCAAGTACGACACCATCGAGACCGGCGTCGAGCAGCTCCGCCCAGTGCTCGGTGGCCCGGGCCGCCGGAAATACCGCCTGCGCAGCAGCCAGTCGTTCGGAATCGCGATCGCAGACCGCGATCACCTCGACCCCGATCCGGTGTGCCAGCTCGGCCATGTACAGACCCCGCAACAAGCCCACGATCCCGATACGCATCCAACTGGTGTACACGCGCAGCGGAAAATCCCACAAAAGGTTTTCCCATCCAACACATGCCGGGGGCGCGGCGCCTTCCGCCGCCGTAGTTTGCAACGCCGCGTCGTAAAAGGACTTTTTCTGAACAGTCCTGGTGTTGAGCTCGCTGCTCAACGATGATCGCCCTCGCTCTCACCGGCGGGTCTACTCGCCTGCGAGCCGATCCCACGGCTCGTACTGCCATCGCCCAACGGATCGACGATCGCCGAGGCGCTGCGAGCCACCGGCTCGACCATTGCCGTCGGCTGCCTCCGTAACGCCAGTGCTGTCGCCGAGTGGCTCGCGCCGGCCCTCGAGGCCCGGCGCTCGGTTGCTGTCATCGCCGCGGGCGAGCGCCTTGCGTCGCGGGTCGAACAGTGCCAGGTAGATCGCTTCGTGCGAGATCCGCATCGCCGGGTCGTCGGGGAAGTGTCGCCGCAGCCACCCCGCGATCTGCTCGGGTGACCACAGAGATTTCAGCTTGTCCTCCACCAAGGCCCGCACGGGTGGGCAGGCCGCGAGCCTGGCCGGTTTCGGTCGCCGCGCTCGCTGATAGGCCAGCTGGCCAGCGGCCCGGTAAGCGCGTCGGCCGCCGTTGCGGGCGATCTCGCGTGAGATCGTCGACGGTGAGCGCCCCAGCGACACCGCGATCATGCGCGCTGAGCAGCCCCATAGCAAGGCCCCGTGAGATCTCCTCACGCTCGGCGGATGTCAGATGCCGATTCCGCGGAACTTGCGGTGGCCTTCGGACTCCTCCGGTCTGGGCCAGAAACCGGCGCACATGCTGCAGCGGAATCCCGAGTGACCGCGACATCGAACTCTATGTCGAGCTCGCCCGCCGCGCCGACGGGCCGTTGGTCGAACTCGCCATCGGCAACGGCCGGGTGGCGATCCCGGTCGCCCGAGACACCGGGCAGCCCGTGATCGGCGTCGACACCTCTCCTCGCATGCTCGAGCAAGCCAGGACCCGGGCCGCTACAGCCGGCGTCCGACTCGAACTGCGCCAAGCCGACATGCGCGAGCTGTAGTCGTGGGGTGGACTGGATTCCCTGCGGACGAATGGACCTCAGACCTACATACAACCTCAGATACGGGTTCACCTCGAGGAAGTGGGCTGTGTTGCCTACGACGAGAATTCGATCCGCGTGACGAGCGAGGAGCCGGGTAACTGGTTCAGCAGGGTTTCGTGAGCGAGTTCGCGCACGCCCCGGTGAGGTTTGGTGCGGCCCCGCCCTGCCCGGACGCGTTCGCCAGCTCCTTCGCGCCGCCCACGATCGCCCAGGACGAGGGTCCGCACGGGTCCGGGCCCGTCCGCGTGGCGCGCGTGTCCAGTCCTACGGTCCAGTTGTGGATGAACACGACCGTGCCGTCCTTGCGTCGGGCGATGAGCCAGATGTGGAACACGCCGGTCAGTGAAATCATCAGCAGTGGAAAGGCGCGCAGATTCTGCTTCTTCGGATCAGCGGGGTGGTCGGGCAGGTGCGACTTGAGCTTGGCCAGAAACGGCTGATCGTGCAGGGTCAGTGCGGTCATCTTCGGTCCCATCGGCTGCGGCCCGAAGTTCGCGCCCGGCGGGGCGAACCAGGGCGGGGGCGCGGTGCCCAGGCAGTCGCGCGCGCCCTGGACGCAGGTGCGCGGCCCCTGGATCGGCGCGCCCTTCGGATCCTCGTAGACGGCGGAGTCGACGTCCCATGCGACGGTTTGGATGTGCCCGATCTGAATGGATGGATCGTCGGTGCCGCAGATCGATAGGGGCGCCACCTGCGTCCAGCTCGGTGAGAACAGCCCGACGTTGCCCGGCGGAGTTCCCCCGGGCACCAGACCGGACGGCCCGCATCCAGCAAACGCCATTCGCGGCGAGCCGAAGGCGAGCTTGTTATCGCACAGAGACACGAAGAGGCCCCTCTCGAGCTCAACGTAGGGCTGGCCGCACGGCGGATCGCCGCACACCTGCGCCGGAGTGGGGTTACCGCCGCCACCGCCGCCGCCACCTCCCCCGCCGCCCTTGGCGAGCTCGTCCAGCTTACCCATCGTGTGCCGCCCGACGCGCCCGTCTCCCCCGCCGGGCAGCGCCTTGGCGCGCTGGAAGTCGGCAACGGCCCCCTTGGTCTCCCCGCCGAACTTCCCGTCCATCTCCCCGCCGGGCAGCGTCGACTTCGACATCGGGTGCCCCTCGGCGACGAGACCCTCCTGGACGAGCCGGACTCCGTCGCCGCGCTCGCCGATCCCCAGCGCGGGTGCGTTGTCATAGGCGGCCTCGAGGCGCGGCTGGCCCTTGTACTTGTCCGAGGTGAGTTCGGCCGGCTGCGCCTCGGCGGTGAGTCGCTGGACCTGCTCCTCGTCCTCGTCATAGCCGTGACAGGCGCACTTGCCGGGCGGCGTGTCCCCGCAGCGCTGCGCGATCAGGTCCGCGACCGCCCTGTTCCCGGCCTGCCGCTGGAGGGCCAGCAGGCCGGTGAGTTCCGCGGGAACGCCTCGCCGGGCGGGATGCGGCCGAAGTGCAGGTGCGGCCGCGAACACGTGGCTCATGACCCAATGATCTCACCGTGAACCGGGGTGTCACGGACGAATCGGTTACCCCTTGGGGCAGGGTAAGCGGCCCGATCGGGCTTCGGCACTGATCGAAGCTCGCCGTCCCTTCCGATCACTGCTCGAAGACGGCTTCGATGACGGCGGCCTGCTCGGTAGTCTTGGCACGGAAGTAGCGGGCGCTGGTTTCGATGGTGGCATCGTGGAGCAGGTCATGAACCTGGGCGACATCGGCTCCGCTTCTGGGTCTTGCGCGACTGCGTCTCGAGCGTCGCCGCGACGATCCACGCCCCGCGCCGCAACCGCTTGTCGGCCGGACTCCAGCAGTTCACCAAGACAGTCCTCGAGACCGCGCTCACCGAGGAGATGACCGAGCACCTGGGGTTCGAGCCGAACCAGGCGCCCGAGGACAGGACTCGGGCAACGTCCGGAACGGGACCAGATCGAAGACGGTGCTGACCGAGACGACCGGCCCGGTGCCGATCGAGGTGCCCCGCGATCGCGACGGCAGCTTCGAACCGGAGATCGTGAAGAAACGCCAGCGCCGGTTGACCGGGGTCGATGAGATCGTGCTGTCGCTGTATGTCAAAGGCCTGACCACCGGGGAAATTTCCGCCCATTTCGCCGAAATCTATGGGGCGTCGGTGTCCAAGGAAACCGTCTCGCGGATCACCGACAAAGTCGTCGCCGAGATGCAGGAATGGTCGAGCCGGCCCCTGGGCGAGGTCTATGTCGCGATCTTCATCGACGCCATCGTGGTCAATACCGGGGAGAGAGAAACCGCCGGAAACACCGTTACCGAGATAGTCCCGGTAGTAGCCGCCGAAAATCGGGCGGATATGACGATGCTGCTGACATCAACCAGACGAGCCGACCTGCCGCGCTCCTCGACTGGGCTCGCCGCGGTGGTGTGCGCTGACGCTGGGCTGTCGTCCATTGAGGTCGAGGAGCGCGCAAGGCGGTGGCTGGTGCCCCTGCTGGCTGCCCGACGAGGGCCGGCCGTTTCCAAGCACCCTGGGTGGCCGTGCGGCGGCTCACTCTTCGGGGCGCGGCGGCTGATCTGTGGCATGCTGGAGGGTGAGTACGGGTTGTTGCAGTGATCGCTCGGCTCGCAACAGGAAGTAAAACAAAAGTATGTCGCAAGGCAGTGTGAAGTGGTTCAACGGCGAAAAGGGCTTCGGGTTCATCGCGCAAGACGGTGGCGGCCCTGATGTTTTCGTCCACTACTCCGCGATTTCCGGCTCCGGCTTCAAATCCCTCGACGAGGGGCAGCGTGTCGAGTTCGATATCGAGCAGGGCCAGAAAGGTCCGCAGGCTCAGAGCGTCCGCGCCATCTAGGAGCTGACCAACACAGAAACCCGCGCCACGGCGCGGGTTTCTTGCTTTTCGGAGTGGGCGTGCCGGGCTGCCGCGATCGAGCGTTTATGCGATTCGTGGGGGCTAG
>NZ_BAGJ01000249.1 GCF_000308775.1 Nocardia testacea NBRC 100365 | reverse complement strand
GCAGGCGGCCAGATCGAAGGCACCGACCTGGAGCGCGGCGCTACCGAGGAACCGGTCGACCTCGGGGTCGTGCCCGGTGGCCGAGATCAGTTCTCCCAGGTACCCGAGAACGGTCATACCGCATTCGACCGGCGCGACATAAGCGGTGATCGCGACCCGGCGCGGATCGGCCCGAGCCACCGGCAGCCCATTCACGACATCGAGCAGGGAACGCCGCACCTCGGGTCCTGGTTCGGACCAGAAGCACCGCATGGCCGCGCCCCACAGGATGCGCAGCGCCGCGTCGTCATGACCGTCGGCCGCGACCCGCGCCGCCAGCGCCGCCAATTCACCGATGCGGGAAGGGTCTTCGCGCACCCCGTCGTCGAATCCGCTGAGCAACCGGTGCGCCGTGGCGTCCTGGGACGGAGTCAGATCGAGGGTGCGGGCGGTGCGCACCAGGCGTTCGGCGGTATCTCTACTCCCGGAACCCACCGCCAGTTCGGCGGCCCGCAGCAGCCGGTCCGCGCGGTGCCCGGCGGAGCCGACGACAGCGGCCCGTTCCAGTGCCGCCGCCGCGGCGCCCCGGTGCCGAGCGCGATCCGCGACCTCTTCCAGCTCTCGGGCCACCTCCTCGTCGTGGCCCGCCACGCCCGCCGCGCGCTGCCAGGCGCGGCGGTCCGGGGCATCCCGCAGGATCTCGGCGAGCGCCCGGTGTGCGCGCCCGCGCTCTTCGGCCGTGGCGCCGACGGTGAGCGCGGCCCGGACCAGCGGATGCCGAAAGACCACCGCGCCGGAAACCAGGTCGACCAGTCGCGCCTCCACCGCCGGGGCCAGGACATCAGGCGCGAGGTCGCGGCCCAGCAGGAGCGCCGACGCGGCCAGGATCTCGGTGAGTGCATCACCGTCGTCGAGCGCCGCGACGAGCAACGCTGTCGCGGTCGGCATGGGCAGGGCCTGCGCCCTGGCAGCGAAGGCGCGGCGCAGACGGTCGGTCATCGGCAGGGTCGCGGGGAGCTCACCGAGGTCGGTCACCGACGTCGCCAGTTCGGTCAGCGCCAGGGGATTGCCGCCCGCTTCGGCGAGCACCCGTTCGCGTACCGGCGGGGACAGCTGCGGCGCGGTCACGCTGAGCAGGGCGGACGCGTATGCGTCGGACAGCGCGGTGAGCCGCATCGGGGCCAGCCCGGCGTCGGCGAGCGGGGAAGAGACACCGTCGCGTACGGTCGCCAGCACGGTGATCGGTTCGGTGTGGATGCGACGGGCGAGGAACGCGAGAACCTCGGCGCTGGCGGAGTCCAGCCAGTGCACATCCTCGGCGACGACGAGCAGTGCCTGCTCGGCGGCGGCATCGGACAGCAGGGTGAGCGCGGCCAATCCGACCAGGTGGACGCTCGGCTCGTCCTCGACGTCGGACAGGCCGAAAGCGCTCGCGAGCGCGGCGTATTGGCGGGCGGGCAGTTCCGCGAACCCGGCGCGCAGCGGATACAACAGCCGGTGCAGCCCGCCATAGCCGAAGTGCTGTTCGGCTTCGGTACCCGCGGTGCGCAGCACCCGCACCGAAGCCGCCGCGACGGTCTCCTCGACCAGCGCCGACTTTCCGATCCCGGGTTCGCCCTCGATCAGCACACCGGTGCGGCCCCGCGGGTCGAAGAGGAGCGCCTCCAGATCCTTGCGCTCGGTATCTCGTCCGAACAGCGACATCGCGGGTCCTCCTGTTCCGGTCCACGCCCGGCGGACCCGTCCGCGACCCTACTCGAGTGACAGGAAGCCGACAGGGCGGCGCCCTCACCCGAATCAGTGGCCGCCGGTACATGACCTGGTGACGTCCGAGCCGATGCGCGCCCGGCGTGGCGCACGGTGCGACTCGGGTCTCCGGACGAACAGTTGTTTTCCTGGGGCTGGCGTGGCCTGGCACCCCACGCACCGGCGCCGGGACCTTGTTCGGCCACACCGCCGAGCGGGGTCCCGGCGCCGGAAGGGCGGCCGCACCGCCCGGCGACGAACTCTTCGACCATGATGAGAAACTCTCCCCTCACCCGGCTCGATGCCGGCGGACCGGATGATGCCCGTCCTGGCCGCCACAGCCGGACTCGGGTTTTCGATCGGGCGCGACCGGAGACACGATGACCACATCGAGCAGGTCTTGTAAGCGACGGGCCAGCTCGGCCGGGTCGGCCCGCACCAGCGCGGTGCTGCCGATCATCTTGCGCATCAACCAGAAGCCGGCGATGAGTGAATGAGCCAGCATCGCCCGTTCATCGGCGTCCGGCCCCTCGAGCAGATCACGTAGATACCGGCCCGCGTGCCTTTCGATGCCGGCTCGGACGATCTCCGCGGCCCTCGGATTGGACGCGGAGCGAAGCATGAGCAGGAACGGGTCCAGATGCTCCGACTCCGGCGAGGTCCGTTCCACCAGGCGGGCGGCAACGTCCGCGGAGAGGGTATCGAGGTCGTCGGACAGCACCGTACGCGGCGCGAACGCAGTGTCGACCGCTTCGGCGAACAGCTGCTCTTTCGAACCGAAATAGCGATTGACCAACATCGCCGTCACACCCGCCGCCTGCGCGATCTCACGGACGCCGACGCCGTCGTACCCGTGTTTCGTGAAGGCGACCACTGCCGATCGGAGGATCGCCTCCCGAGTAGCGGCGGCGTTACGCGGTCGCTTACGTGGTACGCCACCGGCGGCTTCCTGGCTCATGGGAACAACCTACCGCAGATATATACAGCTGTAGACTTCCTTCGGGAAATAAGTCTACAGTCGTATACATCGGCCAACTCGGGCCCTTCGAGCATCTGCACCCGTCTGTACCCACTCGGAATCGAAACTGGAGAAAAAATGGAACTGAACCTCGACGGAAAGCGCGCCTTGGTGACCGGCTCGAGCGCCGGACTCGGCGAGGCCACGGCAAAACTTCTGGCCGCGGAGGGGGCGACTGTGATCGTGCACGGCCGCGACCGGACCCGGACCCACCGCGTCGCCCAAGCCATTCGCGAGTCCGGCGGCGTCGCATCGGTGGTGCTCGGCGATCTCACCGCCGACGCCGAAGCGGACAGAGTCGCGGAAGCCGCACTCGCCGACGGCCCGGTCGACATCCTGGTCAACAACGCGGGCTTCTACCGCCACGTGTCGTGGACCGACGCGACAGCGGACGAGTGGGCGTCGACCTATAACGCCAACGTCATTTCGGGCGTGCGAATGATTCAACGCCTGGTGCCGCAGATGCGCGAACGCAACTGGGGTCGAGTGGTGACGATCGGGGGCGGACTCGCGTCACAACCGATGAACACCCACCCTCAGTACAACGCGACCCTGGCGGCCCGGCACAACCTCGCGGTCTCGCTTGCCCGCGAACTGAAGGACACTCGGGTCACCTCCAACGTGGTCTCGCCCGGAGCGATACTGGTGGATGCCACGAAGGAGTTGGTCACCGGTATCGGCCCCGCTCGTGGATGGGGGGACACGTGGGAAGAGATCGAACCCAACGCCGTCAACTCGCTCATCCCCAACGATCGCGGACGCTTCGGCAGGGCCGACGAGATCGCTGCGGCCGTCGCGTACCTGTGCAGCGATTACGCCGAATACATCAGTGGCGCCACCATCCGGGTCGACGGTGGACTCATCAGGAGTGCGTTCTGAAACCGGCTCCCGTGTCCTGTGCGTGAAGGATCACGGGACACGGAGGGCCGGCGGCCATGGTCGACCCCGCCGGCCGCCGGACACTCACGGCTCGGAAACTCCTCTGTCTCTCGAGGTTTCCGTCCACTACCCAGGCCGGTATCTGCACTCGTGAGGTGAAGCCGAGTTTGGTGAGGATGTGCTCTACATGACCTTGGGCCGTACGTGAGAGATCACGAGTCTCGTGGCGATCTGCTTGTTACCGAGCCCCTGTGCGATCAGTTCCGCGACCTGCTGTTCGCGATCGGCCGGCTTCGCGGAAGCCTGTGCCGTCGGGCCGGCACCCTGTTCACCGAGTGCGAGGGCCACGGCCGCGTCCATGCCCATCGTCCGGCCACGCCGAAAAGCCGAATCGAACTTTTTGATTCCCAGCGTATTCCGCGTATCGCGCTCGCATTCCTCGTGGAACGGGGACATATTCGGAAAGACCGATGTGGCGCCGCTCGCGATCGGCCACAGGTTCTCAGCGGCACCCATCAAGCAGGAGATTCTATAGGCCATCATGGGTGGATGGATTCGGACGGCCTGGCAGCGATTGAACTTCCGAGGACGAGCGTGAGGTACTGCGCCGCGGGCTGGGCGCATGGGGCGGCCCAGCCCACTGCACCGAGGCGCTTGCAGTCGCGATGGGCTTCCGGAGTGTAGTGGACCTGCACGAGCAGGAACAACGATTGCGTTCGGCGTTGACCTCGAATAGGCCGCTGAGCGTGGCAGATTGGCGACGAACTCTGGTGGCGACCGAGTTCGCCTTCGCCAGCGATGTCTTCGGGTCCGGAGTGGAGTGGCCGACCACCACGGGGCTATCCGACGAGGAGAGCATTCGGATCCTTCGCCGGCTGCAGCGGAAACTCAACCGCGCGCTGGGTCGCGAGTTGTATGACCACTCTTGACCCGAAATCGGGTCAGGTAAGTTGCGACGCCCGTCGATGCCACCTCATGGTCTATCGGCCTGCCGTCGATCTTACCCGGACCGCGCTGGTTGGGCCGACCGCCGGTATTGACCGTCGCAGAGCTGGTATGCCTGGCCGTGGCCCAATCGCTGCTCGGGTTCACCTCCGACAGAGCCGAACCAGCCACCGATCGCGGCGAGAGCCGGCGGCTGCGTTGTCCCTGCCCCTGGCGGGCGGCCGACAGTCGAGGACGATTCACCGTCCCCTTTGCGAGGCGGCCGCCGTTGCATCGAGCTGTGCGAGGGTCAGAGGATGGCGTGGCGGGTCGTCCAAAATCGTCGTCACCTGGATGCGGTTTCGGCCGTCGACGTGCAGTAACTCCCCGGGCACCAACGATCGCCACCCGGGGTCCTCGTCCGTGCGTTCGCTGGCCACTACCACCGCGGGAAAACCCGCCAGCTCGGCGCTACGGGTACGGATTCCCGCTCGGCCCGCGTGATCGAGGTGGCGTCCGCCGTGCGGTCCGCCTGCCGCGCGCTCCAGCACGAACAGATCGTGGGTGTCCGGATAGCGCAGCGCCCACAAACCGGAGTCGGTGGTCAACACCAGATTGAGGGCATAGACGGGCACCCGGTTTGCGAGCCAGCGGACGGCATCTGCGATGCCCGCGGTGACGTCGCCGTCGTGCCGATCGGTGCGCTGTGTGATGAGCGCGAAGAACCGTTCGGAGTCGGTGTCGCCGTGCACGAGACCGCCATAGTCACCGAGTTCGGCATCCAGTTCGTCGAGGCCCTGCAGCACACCGTTGTGGGCGAACAGCCGGCCGTGTTGTTCGAAGGGATGGGTATTGCGTAGTTCCAGACCGCCGGTAGACGCGTAGCGGATATGCGCCACGAACGTCGCCGATACCCGTTCCCGGGCCTCACGGGCGAACTGCGCATCCTCGTACGCGGCGATCGGTTGTTTCTCCACCCGCGTGGACCCGTGCGTGGTGAAGGTGCCCAGGCCGACACCATCGGGCATGCGCCGACTCTGTTCCGACAGGCTGTCCGGCGCGTCCAGCAACCAGAATGTGGCCCGCACCCGCCGCGGTGCGGCCGACAATCCGAACAAACGACACATGGCACTCCCTGATCGGGCGTCGCACGAGTGTGGCAGGTCGCAGGTCAGCCTACGCCGCGTCGTGTATCCGGCACCGGTCGGGCATCGCCGGGAAAGCTACGCACCAGCCACCTTCATCTGTGATGTCCAGGGAGGTTGTGCCGGGTCTGCAGGGACTTGGCACGGATGTTGAAAGGTGAAGGCCTCCCGCTGTGAAGTGGAGACGTGGAGTAACCGCTTCGCCCAGTTGCCAGGACGGCCGACTGATACCCGACACAATATGAATCGGGCCTACGGGTCGTGTAGCGCCCACTCGATACTCCGGTGTATCGGGCTACCGCGGCCTCGTCGCGACTTCTTGGATGAGGCACAACAAAGCCCGAGCAGCGTCCGGCGTGAGCTCGGGCGGATCCTTCGGGACGATGACTTCGACTTTCCTCGAGTCCCTGCTGCCCTGGGGCAGGCGGGTGGTAGTCGACCGAGCGGTCTCGACCGGGCCAACGTTCTGCATGAGGCCACCTTCTGCTCGGCGTGGCAAGCGGGACGAATCCCAACGGCGGGCTCTCGACCGATATCCGCAGAGCCAGAAAGACTTCCGCGATACAACGAATACGATGCGCTACACCGCCCTGCCGGCTTCTCAGGATTCCCTCAGTGTAACCCGAATCGAACCCCCACAGGCCCCTACCTGCGGTTTTGCATTGATTCGACATAGCAGCGCTACTGGACCTCGTATATAACCGCAGGTAGAAGACCTAAGATGGTGCAGTGATTGTGTCCGGAGGGGGATCAGAACACTAAGTTTGCAGCAGGTGTGCACACATTCGGTGCGCATGCCGCGATAGTACACGTTCCAGCGGCTACTATTTTCCCGTTTTCGGCCCCGACCTGGCGTCGCGGCGGGCCGGTGAGTGTGCTCGCCCAGCGACTGCTACATGCAGTGCAGCCCCCGGACAGTGAATTTTCAAGATCCGCATCTTCACCATGGGGGAAGCACTGGACACAGCTGACCATGGAGGGAGAAGACAACTCGTAGGGTGACGCGTACAGGCTCCACAGCGCCTTCATTCGGCACCTTGCTATCGAGCAGCCAGCAGTTCAGCCACGAGAAAATGCTCAACGAACTGATGCCGGTTCACCGGGCCCGCTCGTAGTCCGGGCCGTCGCAACGTTCGAGCCACCACCATCCGCCCGTCAGCTCCATGGTGGGGCACACGGGAGTCCCGAACCCGTTGTATGGACCGGGTTCCGGCGGGCCGGCGAAGTGCCCGTAACCGTAGGTGTCTTCGAACAGTTCGGCGTAGTCGGCGACGTATCGAATCGGTGCTCCGTTGCTGTAGCCGAGAGTCGCGATCCGGCAGTTCGGTGCGACGGCACACAGATGACTCGGCAGCTCGACACCGTAGAGGTCACCTGCGCCGTGCTCGGGGACCTCTACGGTGGCCGCGGCGGCGAATGCCGGATGCTCCAGCCAGAACCGTGCCCACCCGCTGGTCTTTGTGTCGACGAACAAGAACAACGACCCGCCGACACTCACGAGCGCCAGCACCGCAGCGGCAACCGTCAATCCCCGGGAGCCGCCGCGGGCAACAGCCCAGACCGACAGCCAGGACACAATGGCCAAGATCAGATAACCGAAGGCGAACAGCGGCAGGTACAGCACCCAGATCCAGTGCAAGAAGAACTCGGCGTGCAGCGTCAGCACGATCGATGTCACGGCGGCTGCGGCGGACGCTCCCAGCGACAGAACCGGATGGGGCCTTTCACAAGACATCCCGGAAACCTAACCGCAGGATCCGCGGAATGAGTGTAAGAAATGTGCAGATTCCGTGAGCATGCCGGCATCGCCCGCTACCTGCCGCCCCGCTGTGACGTTCTCGGTCTGCCATCGTGTTACTGCCACCCCACGTCCATCTCACTGGTCGTTGCGATCCCCCGAACCCCCGTCCTCCAACAGTCGTGCAGCAGCGAGATTGCCGGTACCGGTGCCGGCCGGCCGAATGCACCCGCCCCCACCCGGCACCGTCGCCCAGCTGGCAGGCCGATGATCAGGTCTCTCTGCATCGGCCGTCCACGAGGTCGCGATCATGGAATATCGTGCGGGCCATGACCACGGATGACTGGTTGGCCCACACCCGAACCTCCTATGACACAGTCGCGGTCAGCTATGCCGACCAAGTGCGCGGCGCCCTCGCCAGACACCGGTACCTGCGCACGGCTCTCGCGTTGTTCGCCGACAGCGTGCAGGTCGCCGGCGGCGGGCCGGTCGCGGACGTCGGCTGCGGCCCCGGCGAGGTCACCGCCCACCTGCATGAGCTCGGCGTCGACGCCTTCGGTGTCGACCTCTCCCCCGGGATGATCGAGGTGGCCCGGCGCGACCACCCCGGCCTGCGGTTCGAGGTGGGCTCGATGACGGACCTGAACCTCCCCGTCGCTTCGGTGGCCGGCCTGCTCGCCTGGCAGTCGTTGATCCACATCCCCGACGACGAGGTGCCGACCGTGTTCGGGCACTTCCACCGAGCATTGCGTCCCGGCGGACCGCTGCAGCTGCTGTTCCACGTCGGCGACGAGTCGCAGTTGATGACGGAGGGCTATGGCGGTCACCCGATGCAGCTCCATGTCCACCGCCGTCGGCCTGACCAGGTGGCATCCTGGCTGCGCGATGCCGGATTCGTGGTCGAGGCGCAGATGCTGCTCGACCCGGACGCGGAAGCTCAGCAAGCGATCCTTTTCGCACGCAGTAACTGATCAGTTCAGAGCGAGACGGCGCAGGCGGATCCTCGAGCAGCGGAGCTTGGTGGATATCGGCGCGGCGTTCGGTATGGACCCGTAAACAGCGGTAGTACTACCGCAGCGAATCGGCCGCTGCTTTCGGCGGAGTCATTTCGCACCGGGCGTCGGCAATCCCGCGTCGCCGGAGATCGCGGCGTCATGGGGCAGCCTTCACTTCGCCGTGCATCACGGCCAGGCTGCCCCGACCGTTGTTCCGGTCGCAATTCGCCGAAAAACAACGGATATTGGGCCTTGGCCCAGATAAATGGGCAGCTTCGGTGGGGTCGTAGAACTCGCAGAACGGTGTGGTGCCTCGGAGGATGTTGCCGAGGTTCCACAGTGGGATCGGGGTTGTGCGGCCGCGGAGCCAGTCGAGGATGAACTCGGTGACCGTGCCCGGGTAGGTGCCCCACTAAATTTTGTCGATGTCGGTGAAGACCAGGGGCCAGTTGTCGGGGTCGGGGTTGCTGGCGTCCCACAGGCCGTAGGCGCCGCTGAAGGATGCGCCCCATTGGATGAGGGTGGCCGGATCGGTCGACACGCCGGGCGGGAGGTCGGTGGGTGGTTATTCGTCGCTGGCCAAGGGGTCGCGGGAGGCGAGGGTGACCTCGGCGAGGTCGAGGTAGGGCCCGGTGCTGGGTCGGTACAGTCGCAACACGTTGTAGAACCGGACGTCACCGTAGGCGCCAAGCAGGTCCTTGAAATCCTGCGGCAGGGCGGGGATCCGAGGCGCTGCTGCACGGGGTCCGAGTCGAAGTCGCGGCCGGCGCCCGGTGGTGGAGGTAGCAGGGTTGTCAGCTCGTCGAGTGCGCTCACGTCCGGTATCGCCTCCGCCGATCAGAAGTTCTGTACGTAGGTCGGGGGCAGGTTCCATCCCAGATCGCCCCAGGCCTGCAGCAGGTAGTAGTCGGGGATCACCTTGTCATCGATGTAGATCGGGATCTTCAGGTAGGTGACGTTCTGGGCGGGAACCCCCGGCACCGCGCCGGTAACGACCTAGCCGACGTGGCGCTCATAGACCCGCATCGCACCGGTGTTGGTCGCCCCCAGTTCCGGGGCCAAGAACTGCGGGACATCGCCGGGGGCGCCGTATCGGTTGGGCCACAGATGTCCACGCTGGTAGACCCCACCCGCCCCGGGGACCGGGATGCTGGCCGGTCCGGTGCCGGCGACCGCCGCGCTGGCACCCGTCGAGGTAGCCGTAGGAGCCGGTGGGACGGCCGAAGGTGTCCAAGGGTCCGGCGACCGCGCGGGTGGCGCCGGGCCCGACGTAGACCGCGGGCCCGCTGTTGGAGACCGCGCCGGCGCCGGTGAGATCGGGCAGCCGGTAGACCTGCCCGCCGCCGGCGGTCGAGGGCACCGGTATCGCTTTGGTCGCGTCCAGCAGCCGGGGTGCGGTGGCGAAGGCTCCTGCTGAGTCGGGGTCATTCCGGGCTGGCCGGCTGGGGTGTTCAATCCAGGTGCCTGCAGAGGCTGGGCCGGGGCCGCGCTGTAGGCGCTGCCCGGAGGGACACTCGGATTCGACACGACGGTGCTGGGCCGCACCGAACAGGTACTGGCTGACCGAGCACCGGCCTCACAGCGGGCGCACCCAGCCAGAAGACCAACCTCTACCAGGCCCTGCACCTGGACATGCGTTATCGGCCCCGGGATCACCTTGCGGTGGTCGGGGCCGATGCTGTGGTTAGCACTGGTGTCCGGAGGGGGATCAGAACACTGGGTTTGCAGCAGATGCACCGGGTTTCGGTGTACATGCAGCCAGAGTACACCAATGTTGTAGTTGTTCCTGGTCAGGTCATGAACTCCTCCACGCGGCCCACGGAACAGGCGTGCATCGGGTTTGTCCCGTCCGACCGCATCGAGCCGGTCCGAGACGAGTTGCCGAACTTCTTCGATCAGCGGGACGGGCCGGGCACGGTTACCCTTGGTGCCTTTGTCCTCCATGCCGCCCGGCGAGGGGGTTGTCTGACGACGCACTCGCCACGTCCAGGTGTCAGTGTCGATATCGCCGACACGGCAGCCGGACACCTCGCCGATTCTGGACGCCGTGCACGCAGCGAAGATCACCACGTCACCCCATCCGCGGTACCGATCTGCCGAACGCTGAACGAGCGCATCAGCAAGCGTTGTCAGGGCTGTCCAGTTCGGGAGCGCGAGGGCCCGCAGGTCGTCGAGTTCGTCCTCGATCTGCTGGTACAGCTTCTGCCAGCCACGCACCCGAGCCGGATTGGTCTCCCGAAGCCCGTCCCGTACTGCTTGTTCCATCACGCGCACCAGTACGGCAAGGCTGTTCTTCACCGACGATTTCCCGACGCCGTCGCCGATCCAGCTGACGACCACACGGTCTACCGCACCGTTGGTCAGCGTCGCGACCGACAGATGTCCCAAGCTCGGTACCACCCGCTTGCGCCAACCCGCGCTAGTTGGATCAGTGCTCTTCTTCTCCAGGCCCCGCAGCGCTACATATCCGGCCCGGTTTTCGGCGAATGCTACGGCGGCCCGAGGAACTGGCCTGTGGGGTCCATTGACGAGAAGAGTCGCGCTTGGTTCCGCGTCGGAAGGACCCTGTAGCTGGTGGTGACCCGGCCCTGCTGGGCGGTGCCGTGAACCGGCAGCGTCCACCAGTAGGTGCCGGTGTGTTTGTCCGGCATGGGCGCCCGCAGCCCGCAGCTCTTGAAGGGCCGCGAACCAGGTGCAGCGGCGCGCCGGGACCGCAGCCTGTCGTACATGAGCCATGCGAGGACGGGGCAAATACCATGCCCCATGAATGGGAAGTGGAAGTCCCGATAACCATCCGGGCAGACAACCGTCACACTACGGCCCGAACAGTCCCGGTCAGTCGTGGTCGTTGGGGGGCGGGTCGGGAAGCAGGGGAAGGTTCTCGTAGTCGATGGGGTGGTAATCGCCGGTGTCGTCGAAGGTTTGCGAGGTGTATTCCCAGCGTGTGATTTCTGCGTCCCAGTCCGCGTATGCCCGGTCTTCCGGGCTGATGGCAAACGAGCCCTCCGTCATCGCGCCGTCGGCTTCTCGGGCCGAGTAGCGCAAAAGGATACGCCCGTCGTCGAGGCGCCGGGCCAGAGGATGTTCCTCGCTCATGCTGTGATCCCTAACTCTGCTTCGAGGGCCTGAAAGTAGGTTGTCAGGTGACGGCCGGCGGCGACCGAGTTGAAGAACTTCGGTTGTTCGGTGTTGTCGAACCAGGAGAAGCCGCTACCGGGTTGTTCGGTGTTATAGAACCAAGCAACGCTCTCACCGAAGAGTTCCTGTTTCCCGGCGATGCCAGGCTGTGCATAGTAATCAACGGATACTGGGCTTGCCCGTTGGACGAGAGGAAGTACTCTGGCATGAACTTCGGTGAACGCTGGCGCCTGGCTCGGTCGGCCGAGAGCATGGTCGAGGGCATGACCGAATTCGTGTAGCGCGACGTTACTGCTTCCGGAGGACTTGTCGTGACCCACGAGCAGTGCCCGATGATTCGGGTCGTGTACACCCTGGACATCGTGCCAGGTCGAGCCGGCCGGCCAACCTCGTGGCGTACCACCGCGGGTTGCCGCAGACCATGCCGGATGGCCCAGGTCCAGCAGGCTTCTGTCACCGAGCCAGATTCCGCCGTGAGGTTGTCCTCTCATGTCGGCCGCGACGATGCGATGCAACTTCTCCGGTACCGATGCCAACGAATGAGCATAGGTGCGGGCCAGGGCAGAGCCGTCCGTGTGATATCGATCCCCGTATATGCCCCTCAGGAACTTGTCCGCCGCTATCGTCCCGGGCCATAGCGGATGAGGCTGCAGGCCCAAACCGGCGGGGCCGAGATATCCGGCAGCGCCCTCCACAGCTGCACTACCCTGCGCGTCAACAGTATGTATCGCGGGCACCGCAGCCCGAAGGCCGTCCGCGGCACGGCGGACGGGAGTCGCCCGCACTTCTGCAACGTTCTCCACGCAGCGGGCCAGCCCGTTGCGGAGATCTTTCCACGCCGATTTGATCCGCATGATCGACCACGCCATTTCCTGAAACTCTGGATTACTAGAAAAAGGCAGGAAGTCGCGGTTTGCCGACCTCATACAGCGAGCGCGGCTGAACAGTCGAGACGCACCCGGCGGTAGACGCCCACGAGATCAGCCTCTGATTTCTCACGAATAGAAATCCTCGGCTAATCCGAGCTGATATTCATCCGTAGGCATATGAGCTCCACTTACTCCTCTACTTAGCTGTCACACTTAAGCGTTAAAGGAACTGTGGATTTAAGGTGTTGCCGGCCTGATTCGCTGACCGATGGTCAGCGGGAAGGCGCCGTGATGACGACACTTGATGCCGTGGCGACGAAGAAGGCCGACGCCTAATACTCCAGCCGCACTTGGTTATGCTGTGGGGTAGTGCCTTTCGTCGTGTCGATCGATGAGGACCTGGCCGCGTGGGTGGCTGGGCTGGATGATCTGTTTGGCCTGGTTGCGGGTCGTTTCTATCGTGCGGAGCCGCGGTTGCGGACGCGGATGTATGTGCGGGGCCTGTTGGCTTCGTTGACGGGAAAGAATGGCTGGACGCTTGCCGAAGCGGCTGGGATCTGACTCCGGACGGAATGCAGCGGCTGTTGAACAAGGCGGCGTGGGACGCGAACGGGCTCCGTGATGACGTGTGCGCCTACGCGGTCGAACATCTCGGTGATCCCGATGGCGTACTGATCGTCGATGAAACCGGGTTCTTGAAGAAGGGTATGAAATCTGCTGGGGTGCAACGACAATACTCGGGAACAGCCGGCCGGATCGAAAACTGCCAGCTGGATGTTTTCTGCGCCTGCGCCACCAGCAAGGGCCCGCACCCTGATCGATCGGGAGTTGTATCTGCCGAAGTCGTGGACCGACGACCGTGACCGCCGCCGGGAGGCGAACGTCCCGATAGCGTGGAATTCGCCACCAAGGCCACCCTCGCCAAGAAGATGTCTCGCCCGAGCACTGGACGGCGGGGTCCCGGCCCGATGGGTGACCGCGGACGAGGCCTACGGCGGCGACTACAAGTTCCGGACGTGGCTCGAAACCCGCCACATCGGGTACGTGGTAGCGGTGCCACGCAGCCAGACCATCCCGGTCACCGCAGGCCGCACCCGCGCCGACTACCTCGTCGCGCAAGCACCGCCAGAGGCGTGGAAGCGTCTGAGCTGCGGTGACGGGGCGAAGGGGCCACGCATGTTCGACTGGGCGGTAGCGTCGCTGCCGGTCTACGAGTGGACCACCGATCCCGGCTGGAGCCGCTGGCTACTCGCACGACGTGCTCTGACACCGAACCGCAAAGGCGAACTCGAGATCGCCTACTACATGTGCTCCGCACCCACCGGCACCAGCGACGACGCCCTCATCCGGGTCGCCGGCACCCGCTGGGCGATCGAGGACTGCTTCCAGACCGCGAAAACCGAGATCGGCCTCGACCACTACCAAGTCCGCCGCTACGACGCCTGGTACCGCCACATCACCCTCGCCATGCTCGCCCACACCCACCTCGCCGTTACAGCAGCGATCTCCCCAAAAGCATTGGCGGCGAACTTATCTCGCTCACCCTCGGCGAAATCCGCCGTCTTCTGGCACACGTGATCGCCCACCGCACCGACCACACTGCCATCTGGCAGTGGTCAACCTGGCGGCGCCGGCACCAATACCGGGCCAGAAAAGCCCACTACCAGCGCAGACACCGATTACATAACCAAGTGCGGCTGGAGTACTAGGCGTCTGGTTCATCCAGCCTTCGCTGCACGCGCGGCAGCCGCGAACCCTTCCATGGTCGGGAATTCGAGGTCGTAGGTGTACTCGTCGGAAGGCTCGGGGGTCGCGCCCCAGCCCGGACGGTCGTAGCGACGATTGATCCACACCGAGGGCAGACCATGGCGCTTGGCGGGCACGTGATCGTGGAAGAGGCTCTGGGCCACATGCAGAAGGCGTTCGCGGGGCACGCCCAGTTCTTCGAGGGCATCGTCGAGGGCTTCGAAATGGTTCGGTGCGGGTTTGTAAGCCTTGACATCCTCCGCGGTGATGATCTTGTCGAAATCGACCCCTAGACGTGCATTGCTACCGACGAAGCCCTTGCGATGCACATTGGACAGGATGATCAGCTTGTAATCCTTCGCCAGCGAAGCGAGTGCCTCGGCCGAGTCGGGGAAGGCCGGCCAGTCGGGGACCGACGCGCCGAGCTCGGACGCCCATTCGTCGGTCACCTCCTTGCCCAGCTTCTCGCCGGTTCGGCGGAATGCCTTGGCCAGGATCGCCGAGTAGAGCGCGTCGGGGGTGTCGCGTTCGGCCTGCGCCTCGTTCTCCGCGTACGCCAAGAGCAAGTCCTCGTCGGTCAGCATCAGCCCGACTTCCTTCGCCCACGGGGCGAGGACAGCGGCAATGCCGGCTTCCCAGTCGATCAAGGTGCCGTAGCAGTCGAAGCTCAGGGCGTCATAGTCGGCCAGATTCATGGAAGTTCTCCTTGACATGGTGTTGTCGCAGTGTGTTCGCGGTCGATGGACGTGGGGCACCGGCCACTCGGCAGGACTCGCCTACCGAGACCCAACCAACCAGATCGGTATAACGGTTATACAGTACTACAACGCATGAGCGATTGGCCACAACCTCCGCGATTCACCACAGGTTCTGGGCATCGGCCGGTTCAGCCGTCGGATGGTTCGGGCGCGAGCGCATCGCGCACAGACGCTCGGATGTCCCCGACTCACGG
>NZ_BAGJ01000250.1 GCF_000308775.1 Nocardia testacea NBRC 100365 | reverse complement strand
CCCACCCGAGCGGGTTGTCGTTTTGTGTGTGGACGAGAAATCGCAGATGCAGGCTTTGGATCGTTCCCAGCCGGTGCTGCCGATGATGCCGGGCATGCCCGAACGTCGCACCCACGACTACGCACGTCACGGGCACCACCGGCCTGTTCGCCACGTTCAACATCGCCGACGGTACCGTCATCGGCGAACTCCACCGCCGCCACCGGGCGACCGCAAGTTCCTGGTCAGATCGACAAGACCGTGCCCGCCGAACTCGATGTCCACCTGGTCTGCGACAACCTCGCCACCCACAAAACCTCGATAGTCAACGACTGGCTCGCCCGGCACCCCCGCTTCCACGTCCACTTCACCGCGACCGGGTCGTCCTGGCTCAACCAGGTCGAACGCTGGTTCGGATACCTCACCGACCAGCTCACCCGGCGCGGTGTCCACAAAAGCGTCACGGCACTGGAGAAAGACGCCACCACCTGGATCGAGCACTGGAACGCCAACCCCCCGGGCCGTTCGTCTGGCACAAGACCGCCGAGGAAATCCTAAACTCCCTCGCCCGATATATCCGACGCATTTCAAGCGCGGAAAACCAGAGGTGCCGTGGGAAGTATTTGGGAGCTTTACGCATTAAGGGCGCTATCTGCCCTGGGGTGTAAATTTCCTTTGTAGTGAAAGTACCATCGCAGAAATAGTCCTGCGATCAAGCCGAAGATCAGACCGCATAGGTGACCGATTTTTATTGCGCCGTGACCCGAGGCGAACAGGTCTAAACCGATCGACACCAGGATACCTGCAATCGAAACAGTATAAGCCCACCACTGTCGACCTTTGCAGAAGGGGGCAATTGTAAGCAACATTCCGCAGAGAACGAGATATGCTTGCGAAGCGCCGGAAATATAGGCTGAAGGGTATGCGTAGATGCTCATCAACTGGGCCAGTGCCCCACCGGTCACACCCAGTGTGAAAATAGCTCCTCCGCGCACCCACTTCTCCAGCGCTACACCGACAAACGCAATAATAAAAGCGTTGAAGACCATATGTCCGAAATTCACATGTAGCCACTGTGACGCAATCAAGCGCCATGATTCGCGCAGTGTGAAGTCACTCCCAAGCAGGGCGCCGTACCGAACTAGCGAGTGCGATCTCTGTTGCTGAAACGATTTTTGGCCGATTGCAAAAGCAATAAAAAACCATACCGCGAATATGCTTGCAGCCCAAATCGGCGACATCACATTGCGGCCCCGACATCTCGGAAGGATCATCCTCCGTATGTAATCACGTTCCTTGTCCCGACACAAGTTGAGACCACAGCTACGAATGGCCCTCTCCGTCAATGTAAATTACGCTCCCACGAGTGGTGATACCAACCGGCACGGTTAATAATGCAGAGTGTCAAACCCGCTCGAAGCATGGAGGATCCTCTACGCGGCCTCGTCTCGTAACAGGGCCGCCCCAGCCTCGCAGGCGACGGCCATGTGGGTCTCGTAGGTGATCGGGGACAGTTCGCTGCACAGGCTGTGCCCGCGGGGCGGCATGATGAGCGCTGGTGGCATACCCGAGCAGTCGGCCGGAGAACCGGCCCTCGACCGAGGCGGGATACAGTTCGACTTTGCCTGCAGCCCAGCTGGATTCGGCTCTGACCTGCGCGATCGTATTATCCGATACCTGCGAGCCGGACGCCCGCAGGGCTGAATGGTTGGCGATCCGATGCCGCGGGTACGGCCACCGCCGATGCGGGCAACCGGTCCCCGACGATCACCCGGGGAAAGCGACCGCGTGCGTAGGGCTCAACATTGCGCTGCGGGAACTTGCGTACCGAGCGGCAGGCCACGCTTGCAGCGATCAAGGGGAAACGCCGCAACCGCCGCTGCTACCCGGCCCGCCCGTATCGCTGTATCGCTACCCAGGCCCAACCCGCTCCGTCCGCGCAACCGGGCCGGGAGGGCTCGAGCTAACCCGTTGTCTGCCGGTATGCCTGCAAGAACGTAGAAGGGAACCCGCCACGCTCGGGCACTTTTGTGCCCGTTCCGACGGGCCCATTCTCGCACCGCCCGCGCATCATTTTTCCGTCCCACCGCAGCAGTCTTGACTCGAGTTCGTCCCCCAAACCTTGCGCGCGACCCGGGTCCACCTTCCCAAACCAGCACGAAGTTCTCGCGCATTCACCTCAGACAGGTCGATCTCATACCGCTCCGTCTAGACCGAACCGTCACGGTCTGCGCCGCTGTAGAGGCACCGTCCAGATCGACTACGGTGACAACAACCCTGCGCGCAACTTCGCACCTCCACTGACCAGAACCGCGTACCCTCACACCATTGGGGCACACTAACAGCAAGCGATCCGACTCGCCGCAAGACCAACACCGAATCGAGGGGCCGGGCAAGATCGCCAACCAGACCGCCTGCCTCGGTGAAGCTGAGAGTGACGCCCTGCAACAGGCCTGGAAGTCCGCCCCGGACGGGGCTAGAGTCTGCACGTCACGTCCACTGGGTGTTACCGGCCGCCGCCCACCTGATCAGGGCAGCGCACCGGGACCGACACCGCAGGGGCGAATGGAATCAGGCCGCGCCGTCCTGGCTCGATGGCAGGGTCGGTGCCGCGGGACGGCGGGTCCGCTCTTGATCAAGCAGAAGAAAATTCTGTAGCGGCTGCTGGGACTGTAGCAGGTATCCTCGTTGTGGTTCGGTTCCACAATTCGTCCAGAGCCGAGGGCGTCGGCCGACGGGCTCCGGAGCAGCTGAAGCCCTTAGAAGGCGTCTTACGTGGGTGTAATTCGTTGTCCGGCATGATGTGACCCGTGGTCGACAGGCTTGCTCAGAGACTGGTCACGGATGCGTTGTGGGACATCGTGAAACCGCTGCTTCCCGAGTTCACACCCAGACCACAGGGCGGCGGGACCGCACCGGTGGACGAACGGGCAGTGTTCACCGCCGTGGTGTTCGTGTTGACCAGTGGTTGTGCGTGGCGGCATCTGCCGCCGTCGTGTTCGGGGTGATCGTGCCTACCGCGCATCGCCCGTTCATGGTGTGGGCCGACGCCGGGGTATTCGAGGCGTTGCACCGGGCAATCCTCGACCAGATCGGAGCCGCCGGTGATCTCGATTGGAGCGCGGCGATCCTGGATGCGGCGAGCGTGCGAGCGAAAAAAGGGGCTCACTGACCGGCCGCAGCCCGGTCGACCGCGGCAAGAAAGGATCGAAGATCCACGTCATCTCGGACGCGAATGGGATTCCCCTGGTCACTGGCGTTTCCGCCGGGAACACCCACGATTCGGTGATGCTTGCACCGATGGTCGCCTCGATCCCGAAGGTGCGCTCGCGGCGAGGCCCACGCCGCGGCAAACCCGCCAAGCTGCGGGCGGACAAGGGCTACGACTTCGATGTTCACCGTCGCTGGCTACGTGCCCGCGGAATCGTGCCCCGCATCGCCCGTCGCGGGATCGAGGATCCCACGAGGTTGGGCAAGCATCGGTGGAAGATCGAACGGACTATCGCGTGGTTGACCGGATACCGGCGATTGACGATCCGCTACGAACGCCACGGCCGACTCTTCGCAGCATTTCTGCAACTCGCCGCAGCTCTCACCTGCTACAAGAAACTACCCACGTAAGACGTCCTCTTAGAGTGTTGATCTCGCGCAGCGGGGTGTCAACGATCGTGCTTCCCGGCTGCGGCAGGAGAGGGAAACCAAATCGACTGCGCGACAACGTGGTTCGCGCTTGCCGTGTAACCCATGAGTGTCGGTTCTCGTGAGCTGTCCGCAAGCATCTCGCCCGGAATCGCCTCACCGCAAGCTCTCCCGACGGCCTGCCGCACACCACCTGAGACTTCTGTGGGCAGCTGTTCACTATGGCGGCGCGGCACGCTTCGGCGCCGGGAAACCGCCGACCGGGGCCGGTGCGAAACCATTCTTCGTCGGCGTCCCATTTCGACTGGTCGGCGCAGTTAATCCCATACAGCGCATGGAACCGTTCGCTGTGAGCATGGGATCCAGGTCGACGACTACTTCTCCGGTTTGCTCGTATACGCCACAAGATCCCGGGCCGAGTAAAATGGACGACGGCCCGGGATCTTGCGATACCGGACCGTCTTGCGTTTGCCGGCCCCAGAGTGGTGGAGTTCCCAGCGCGCGCCATCAGAACGATAATGCCCCAACGTAGGTTGCGCAACGGTTGCCCGGTCACCCGGTCGTGAGTACAGGGCCAAACCTATCTCTCTGAGGGCGAGACCGTGGCTGACGTGCACGGGTCATCGAGAACGCTGCCACTCGAGAACGGGTTTCTATCAGCCGGCTGTCCCACGCCGGCGGCGCCTCAGCGTAGTGATGGAATATACCTAGATGGTCTTATAGGTATGCGGATAGGTAGAATATCGACGGATACGGATGTCGGGTCCATACGATTGCCCAACCATAGCGCCTGTAAGTACTCGAGCGAATCGGCCGAGGAGCGCGATGACGAACAGCAAAAGCTTTGCTGCACGATGGCTGCAACTCGGCTTCCGCGCCGGCGTCGACATCTGGCAGCAGTTTTCATTGGTCAACAGCTGTCGCGTCGATTGGCCAGCGCTTCGAAAGATGTCGATCCAACCATCCCGAGGAAGGTGATAGTGATAGATCATGAGCCATCATAGTGTCGTGCCGTTGCCGTAGAAGCGATACGCTCTTGGCCACCAGGGCAGAGGAATCCACTTACTGGCAGACCGCTGCCCAACGTGACGAAAGACGTCGGTGATCACCGCTGGCGACACATATCCTTCGCCACGGCACCGCAGAGGATTCGAGAATGGAGGGCCTGCGGCTGCTCCTGCAGGATAAAAGCCCTACCGACCGATCGGGTCAACGGTGAATACGTCGTCCATAAACCACACGAGAGTGGTAACAAGTCACCGCTCTGATGGCATAGAGATCATAGGAGTAGGTAAATGTCGGGATGCTGTCGAGGGATTCTGACGATCGGTGGAAGTCTGCCTGGATACGAATGGCAACCGTCGATGACGGTGGATCCCGTACGTGGCCGAGTGTGGACAATCACCGACGGCGTCTTCCGCACTATAGTCGTTGAAGGAAACGAAGGGCTTATCGCCTTCGATACGTTCTGGTCGCCAGGATCTGCACAGGCTTATCGGACCGCGCTCGAACGATGGTTTCCACGTAAACGGGTTCACACGATTATCTACACCCACGATCACCTTGACCATACCGGCTTCGGTCAGCACTTTGTTCCAGAAGTTCCAATGATCCTGGCGCACGCAAAGACCGCCGACGTGATCATCGCTCGTGAGTCCGATGGTCAGCTACCCCCCACACATACCTGGACCGGTGAGCAGCATTGGGTCGATATCGACGGCGCCCAGTTCCTGTTGGCCTATCCGGGACCCACCCACGGAACAGGAAATACGGCCGCATACTTCCCCGAAAACCGGTTGCTGTTCATGGCCGACACAGTCATTGTCGGAGCATGCTACAACACAGTGCCGGACTATCACTGGACGAGTTGGATCCCGAATACTCGGCGGCTGCTCGGATTGGACTGGGATCTCTACGTTCCCGGACATTTCTGGCAGTTGGATCGGCGGGGCTTCCAGAATGATCTCGATCTCTGGGAGGCCACGGCCCACACTGCTCAACTGGCACTCGCCGCCGGCGTAGATGTCGACGACTACCGCGCTGTCCGGGAATTCACCTATAAACATATGGATTCTTCACTGGGTGATACCACTTTCAGATTCGACGAGTTCGCGGCGATTAACGTAGTTCGCCATATGGTCCATTACCAGACGGGGGGCTGGGGACTGCCGGATAGTCAGCGACACGATACGACGCCGTTCACCATGAGCACATCGCACTCATTTTCCTCCGAGGTGTCCCGATGAGCGACTATCGCGGTCTCTTCACGATAGATGCTGCCGCCCGCTATCAAAACCTCCCTCACGAAGTCATCGTCACCCGGCTAGGGCCCGGTCTGTGGACCGCGTCGGCCGGCACGTACAGGACGGTATTCGCCGAGGGATACAGCAGTATTATCGCGATCAATACCTTCGGTACGCCCGGCATGGCAGCGTCCTATCGCCACGCGATCGAGCGGACCGTTCCAGGCAAGCCGATCCTCACAATCATCCAATCCATTGACCATCTCGATCACACCGGGTACGGCCAGGTACTCGCCCCCTCTGCGGATGTCGTGGCCCACGAACTCGCCGCGGGAGTCATCGCCGGGCGGAACACCGACGGACAGCTACCGGCGACCCACATCATCCACGGGGCCGATGAGGGACTCATCATCGACGGCGTGGCAGTCCGGCTTCAATACCCGGCACCGACAATGGGTACCGGAAATCTCGGCATTAAATTCCTTGATCACAAGGTACTTTTCGTCGTCGGACCTCAAGCCGGGGTCCGTTACGGGCTGTTCCCGGACGTACACTTCCGTCACTTCGTACCCGGGATCCGCCAGTTGATCACCGATGATATTGACACCATAGTCCCAGGGCGCCGTGCGATACTCAATCGGCATCAAGCGCTCGCGGCCCTGGACTACCTCATCGACTTTCAAACAGCCTGCCAAGAGGCTCTTGTGGCAGGCACCGTGCAGATCTGGTTGCTGGAACCGGTAGGCGAATTCCTCTATCAGCGCCTGGCCGATAGATGGTCGCATCTCGACGGGTTCGACATCGACAACCTCGGCCTATCAGGACTGCGCTGCATCAACCACTACTACATGGGCGGATGGGGTCTCGAGGACACCAGTCGCCCAGAACTCATCCGTAGCGAACTACCGACACCTGGTAACCCCGATGCGATGATCTCCCCACTAGACACCGATGCGGTCTTCCAACGGTGGAGTCAGTGACACCTGGACAGTGAGCACCCACAAGCTGCGCCGCCGGGTTGACGTACGCAACAGACGGCCAATCTCTATTAGAGGCCTACGAGCAATACTGCCGAATCCTAAGGTAGTCCAGCACTTCAGCACTTATTACGGTACCTCGAAGGCATGAAGATCGAGCTGGTCCATGATGAATAGATCCCCCAAGGAGATAATGAGCGCCGGCGTCGCTGCTCTTCTTTCGCGAGTGCTTCACGGGTATGCGGGCCGCACATCCGGTAGGTATAGAGAATCAAGCGATAATCTACTCCGCGCAAACCAGGGATTCCTTGAGACAAGTAATGGCGAGAGCCTCCGTTTCGACAGGGCGGATTCGCGGCGACGCCGCGTATCGGAATATTTGATCATCGTAACTGCAGCAAGTATAGGGACGGCTGCCGTCCTGGATGATCGTGAAGCTCGCGACTTTTTTGCCAACCTCCCTCCCGAGGCGGCCGCGCTGATCGAACTTTCTCCACTCCTACAGGAGAGAATGGGGGAGATACTGAATAATGGGTGGAGCATTGAGTTCGGGCAAATGGCAGAGGGCATCGGCGGAGCGACATATCCTGAAAGAAAGACTATCGTGCTCGACCTGAATTCGATAGAATTTCCAAAGAGGTTGGTCTCCGACCTCGCGCACGAGGTGAGTCACGCCCATGAGGGTATCTCGAGCCTAGAACCGCCGACAGAGGGGATGACAAAGCAAGAGTGGGTTGAGGACGCTCTTCTCCAGCGGTTTCTGGACGAGGCCGAAGCGGAGATTTTCAGGTTCGATGTTATTCATGAAATCGCCGATAATGATAATGACAGCCCGGTGTCGCCGTACATTCTTTACGACATAGGGCTTGTGGATCGGCACGCGTATTACTCTGGGGCCAGTTACGTAAATGCGGACGGAAGCCCGCCGACCCGAGAGGAAATGCGTAGCCGAATCGCCGAGTCCATGTATGGCGGAAAATGGGATTCTCATTACCGTCCCGACGTCACCGAGTACTGGAACGAAAACTTCAACGACTGAGTGAGTAACCGCGCGAAAACAATGGATATGGCGCAATCTGCTGACAGACGGTAGTTTTATTCTCGTGCTGCGCGCTTGGTGCGTGGCTTGACTGCCGATGAGGTTGGTCGGCGTGCTTACCAGTGATTGCCGCTCACCGCGGTGTTCGGCGCCGGCACCCCTGCGCGCCCTCCGCCGCGACCTGCTCTACGCCCACGAAAGCATGATCCGCCCGGCATCTCGAGGCCCAGACCGAGCAGGACTGGTGCCTGACCCTGGCCGCGAACGCCGTCATTGCCTGGACGACGGAGTATTACGGGGCTCGCGGTCGAGCAGATACGCCGTGCCGGCCAGCGCATCGACGATGAGGTGCTCGCACACATTTCCCCGGCACAACGCGCCAACATCAACATCTTCGGAGCAATCGAGGTCGACATCGATGCGCCGGCCTGGCCGCCGCAGGGATTTTGGTGGTCCCGGCTACCGCCTCCGCGCAGCCGGATGCCGGTTTGATCGAGACGACGTGCAGCTTCGCGCAGGCCGATGCGGCCGTGCATGCTCAGTTCCCCGAAACCGCGGCCCGACTCGATGCGAACCCCGAGCGCAAAGCCGAGCTCGAGGAACGCCACGAGTCGCCAGAGGCTCAGCGGCGGATACAGACCATGCGGACCATCGCCGAGAACTGCCACAACTACTGACGCCGGGGCGGGCGGATGTCGCGCCGCCCGCCCTGGCGTCGATCGTGGCCTGCAACCAGGTCGGATTGGCCGGTGGCTACCGATTATGTCCGTCGGCCCGCGGAAGATCGACTGTCACCGTGAGCCCTCCTTCCGGACTCGCCTCGGCATGAACCGTTCCTTCGTGAGCCTGTGCGACCGAGCGCACAATCGACAACCCCAACCCGGCTCCACGGGTACCGGAGTCGGCAAGGCGCTCGGTGCAGGCCGACCGACGGAACGGTTCGAAGAGGCCGTCGACCTCGAAGTCAGGTATCACAGGGCCGCTGTTGTCGATCGTGAGTTGCGCGTGGTCGCCGACCGACCGGGACCGGACCGACACCCAACCATGCTCGGGCAGGTTGTAGCGCACGGCGTTGTCCACCAGATTCTGGACGAGGCGCTCCAACAGGAGTGGATCGCCGCACAGGGGCGTTGCTTGGAGGTCGGCAGTGATCTGCACGCCGGCCCGGCGGGCCGGGCTTGTGGCGACCGTGATCGCGTGGTGGGTGATATCGGCGAGATCGGTGCGACGGTGCTCGATCGGGTGTTCGCTGGTGGCCAGGACGAGCAGGCCATCGATAAGTCGTTCGTGGCGCTGATTGACTTCGAGCAGTGTCTTGCCGAGCGTGCGGGTGGACTCCGACACATCTGGTGCATCGAGGGCCACTTCGATCAGCGTCCGGTTGATCGTCAGTGGTGTGCGTAATTCGTGTGAGGCGTTCGCGACGAATCTGCGCTGTCCGTCGAACGCCCGGTCCAACCGTTCCAACATCGCATCGAAGGTATCGGCCAGATCTTTGATATCGTCCTGGGGCCCGTCCAGCGCGATGCGTTCGTGCAGGTTCGTGTCGGCCACCCTCCGGGCGGTCGCGGTGATCCGCTGCAACGGGTGTAGAGCATGTCCGGCCATCAACCAACCGATCCCGCCTGCGGCGATTCCCACCGCCCCCAGTGACACCAGGGACCACACCAGCATTGTGTGCAAGGTATGCCGTCGATTCCGCTCGGCCTGATCAACCAACGCCCGGTACAACTCACCGGTTCCGACCCGCCCCGCTCGCTGGGCGAAATACTCCTGAACCACCTTCTGCGCGCCTATTGCCGGTCGACGTTCCAGTGACTGGTTCAGATAGAAATACATGAGGGCCACGAGCACCGCGCCTGCGAGGAAGAAAGCCACCGCATACAGCAGCGTAAGCCGCAACCGGATCGTGCGCCCCCTCATCGGAGCCGGTATCCCACGCCGGGCTCGGTCTCGATCACCGAGGGGCCACCGAGTTTTCTGCGTATGTTCATGATGGTGTACCGCACCACTCCCGTGAACGGGTCGATGTGTTCGTCCCATGCCTTCTCCAAGAGCTGTTCGGCCGACACCACGCCACCGTCGGCTCGCAGCAGTTCGGCGAGCACAGCGAACTCCTTACGCGACAGGGACACCGGCTCACCATTCCTGGTCACCACGAAGCGATGGGTGTCCAGCATGATCCCGGATCGTTCCAGAACCGGAGGAACAGCAGCACGCGCCCGCCGCCCCAACGCCTGAACGCGCGCGACCAGTTCAACGAACGCGAACGGCTTTGTCAGATAATCATCGGCTCCGAGCCCGAGACCCGCCACCCGCTCAACGACAGCACTGGCAGCCGTCAGCATCAATATCCGGGCCTGACCACCGGACTCGGTGAGCATACGGCACACGGTGTCGCCGCAGACCCGAGGCAGATCCCGATCCAGCACCACGACGTCGTAGTCGTTGACCCCCGCCCGCTCCAACGCCGCAGCCCCGTCATAGACCACGTCGACCGCCATCGCATGCCTACGTAACCCGGCGGCAATCGCATCGGCCAACAACTTCTCGTCCTCGACTACCAACACTCGCACACCGCCATCGTGCCAGTTCGGGCGGATCACCCTCTACCGATCAGGCCGCGCGTCGAGAACGGCGGGAGCTCGAGAAACTACTCGACCACGGACACTAGCCACGTCCAAGAATCGCCGGCCGCCGGCCAGCCGCCTCCCTGCCGGCGTCCCCAACGTCCTGGCCTCATACAGCCAGCGCCTGGTTCGGAGAAGGCGATATCTCGAACTCGTGTGCCCGTGCGTCGCGAAGTCCATACCTATAGGTAGGTAGGTCAATGAGCTGATGCGTAGTTCACCGATGCCCGGGAGTCGCTGAAGACTGCAGGATCAAATCGAAAGGATGTAAGCGAGAAGGGAGCCATCAATGGTAGAGCAGCAGCCCAGCGGTCGGTCGCCATCGCCATCAGCGACGTCGTTGTTGTCGCCCGAGCATCTCTACAGCGCGATCGCTGGTCACTTTGCCGGTGAGTTTCCCCTCGTGGCCTGGGCTCGAGAACTCGGCGATCTACACGCCGAGCTGGTGCATGGTCGCTTCGGGGGGGCGGCACCACATAACGGCGGCGAAAGAGAGGAGGTGCGCACAGAGATTCGCGGCGTGGTGGCGGCGATCGACGTTTGGGCTGCACGCAACCTGCCTATTTCGCACGGAGCACGGATGCACACCCACTCATTGGGGGAGGTCATCAGCCATAACGCTGAGGTTTATGCAGCTGCATGGTGGGCGGTACTGCATTCCGCTGACGCTCACATACGGCATGCAGCATGGTTTCGCCTGAGTGAGGCCCGTGAGGGTTACGTGGAGATGATCAACGAGACTGTGGAACATCGCCTACGGTTTCCGTCCGTGGTGGTGTAGCCGCCTTCGCCTGCATGCCGAGACGAAAGTAGCGAACCGAATCGAGAAGATGGAGACTGCGTTTCGGGGAAGAGCCGGCCAGGAAATGAGGGCTGCCGCACGATCAGGTGACAGTGGTCAGGCAGCCTGACCGGCTGCTGCCGGGGTCGTGATCGCTTCGTAGTCGACCGGCCGACGCGGGTTCGGCGGCGACGGCGGCGGTAGGTGCGTTCGATCCGGGTCACGATCGCGATCGCGATCGGCAACTGTTCGCGGGTATGCCACCGCTGTCGGTCCAAAACATTGCGTTGCAGCAGGCCGAACGCACTCCACCAGCGATCGGCCGAGCAGATCCGCGAGGCGGTCCGCCCGGCCATCGGTTCACCGGATCGATGTCACCTATCCGTGCAGCCCACCTCCGAGCGACAGCATTTCATGGGTTGGCTTCGAACCAGCTGGGCCGATATTGTGACTGCCCTTGAGGCGAGTCTCACCACCCCGCGTACAGGCACCTCTCGGCGGCGAAAGTTGCGTCGGCTTGTAACTACCTTCATAGGGTCGTTTCGGGAATTGCACAGCTGGACCGAACGCTGTCTGAACGCTACGTGGACACACACAGCCGGCTCATCGACCTGGAGGTCCGGGGGTTGGCCTTTATCTCGGGGCTGGCCCTGCACCAGGGCAGGACGGAGGCGGCCGAGTATATAATCGAGGACTGCGTCACCGTCTGCATCGCTGATACGGACACCAGAGCGAAATGGCGAAATACCGCCAAAGTGGATATACGTCCTCCTACGTCTATTGAATACGCACAGGGCAAGAGTTAATGTTCATCCGCAGAGATTTCAATGCCATCGATGTGCATCTTCGTGCCCGGGAGAAATTCGTCGCCCAACGCGAGTACGGCTGGTCAGCACTGAGCGAAATGATACCGCCCTTACTGCGGGCCTGTTGGCAACCGCCGATCAGTCCTTGGAACTCACCCAGCGTTGCCACAACCGCGTCAATAACTCGGCATCGCCGCGAGAAAAATCGCGGACTGCTCTCACCAGGGCGGTTGCCCTGACCCGACACGGCGACCTGGTCGAGGCGCTCGAGCTTGTGCAGTCTTCTCTTACCTTTCTGCTCGCCGTCAGCAACGGGATGGTCGAGATACGAGCCGTGCAGGTTCGTATCTGGGCACAGGCGCGTTTGATCAGCGACCTTCTGGCCGCTGCACCTCCGAGGGAGCCAAACTGACGGCACTGGCCGGAGGCACGGTCACTATGGCCGACCAGTTCGGTATCGCCATCGACATAATGGGTTTTTTGACCGAGAAGACCGTCGAAGCCGCGGCAGTCGCCTGCCAAAGTCGCGGGGGGCAGAGAGCTTCACCGCAGTGAAAGCTCAGCGCTGGCGCCTGCGCCCCGAGTACAGCGAGATACCGGGGATGGCCCTCGATAACTTCACTATCGATCCCTCGCCCACCGAGCACGAGCACATCTCCCGGTGGCACGACCTGACCCGCGCCGGACAAGAGTCCACCGTCTTGGTCGCCGCAGGCCGGGCCGATAACTCCATCGTTGCTCGTCGAGGGAAAGGCACCGGGACTTCGTTGACGAAGTCCGCGCCGAAGCCACGCGACGACCCGGGCGGAGAGTCCGAGAAGCGTAGCGCTGGCGCTGCGCGGCCCTCCATAGTGACCTGCTGCCTCGTTCCACCTGATCGAGGCGCGGGCGCGTATGCCCGGCCGCTTCCTGCTCGGTAGCGGCGCGCAGGGCCATCCAAAACATGCCGATGAGTTCCGCAAGCCCGATGACGCCGCGGTCAGCACAGGCTGTCGCCGACGAGACCATCGAGTTCCACCTTGGCCTACCAACTATATGCCAAACCTGCGCCCGTTCGGTCTCACCGACGCCGACCCGGCCATCCCGCCCGGTGACCGAGTGTTTCGACGCCGTCATCGCGCAAGGCGCTCCCGAAGAGATCGCCGCCGCCCGGCTGTCGGGGTATCTCGAGATGGGCCGCAGACCACACCTCGGCGCGAATACTCGGCGACAACCTGTCCCGGGCATTTGCGCTATCTGCAGGTATAGACATGGCCTTCCTTCGGTGGGCCAGGCCGATCGCCCCGACCCAGGCACACCCATGTACCGCGCGGCATCACAATGCAGGTCCTGCGCCGTCGGGTGGCCCGGGCCCCACCTCAGGCCGGTACATTAGTGTGGTCACTTCGCCTGTGAAGGCGGTTCTCGAAGAGACTATGATGTTGCTCGTGATCGGTGACCGTTCGGGTAACAAGAGTGGATGGCCATCCTCGAACAGCAGTTTTATTGGTCGGAACCGCGAACAGGAGGAAATCAATAAACTGTTGGCGAGGAGGGCCAGGCTGATCACTTTGATTGGACCTGGCGGAATTGGAAAGACACGCCTGGCCGCTGAGGCCGTTCAACGTTACTCTAAATCTGCTTCGCAGCAAGTAACCGTGTATTGGGTGCGATTGGCCCGGTTGGCCAAGGATGCCGACAGTGCCGCACTCCTTGAAGAAATTGCACACACCGTAGTCGGCTCCGATTTCTCCGGCAGATCTATGTGGGACGCCCTGTTCGACAACCTCATCCGCCATACCGGACGTCCTCTGCTGGTTCTTGACAGTTGCGAGCATCTGCTCCCCAATGCGACCGAAGTGACCTGCGATCTGCTTGATTCCCTGCCCGAGTTGACTATTCTGGCAACTAGTCGTAAACCTCTCGGATGGGTGGACGAGCATCTCGTTCCCGTTCGACCGTTGACCCGTCACCATGCCTTGGATTTATTCAAAAGTCGGGCCGATCTAACGGGTTATCCCGTGGCCGATCCAGAAGAAAGCGATGCCGCAGCTGCCATCTGTCATCGCGTGAACAACTACCCCCTTTATATTCAGTTGGCTGCCGCGCGATTGACTCAGCAGCCACTGGCTATGATTCTGCGTGGGATGACTGGGGAATTTGATGACACCCGGTTGCGCTGGTCGAGCGGCCCCCGCTCGGGGGTCGACCCACGTCATCGCGGGGTGATAGATGTCATCGATTGGTCGTACGAGCTGTGTACCGAGGCCGAGCAACTGTTGTTCGATCAAATGTCGGTGTTCGCTGCCGGCTATGACACCAATCCTGACGACCCTACCGATACAGCATTGGATATTGGGGCCGATCTGGAGGCTGTCGAGGCCATTTGTTCCGAGTCTTGCGAGTCGGAGGCGGAGGCTGCTGCGGGCTCGACGCCTGAGATAGAACGCCTGATCGAGCGTTTGGTCGAACATTCGTTGGTGTCGGTACACTTCACGCCGACGACGGTACGATATTCGTTGGTGGAGAGCCTGCGAGTGTACGCTCAGCGCCGGTTGCAGCAGCGTTCCACTTCCGGGGTGGATGAGCCGAAGCGCTTGGCGCTTCGACACCTGCGCTTCTACCGAGACAAGATCTCATCTGCTGCCAGCCACTTCGCCTCCACGGACCAGGACCTTGCAACTTGGGCTCAGGCGAACTGGGCCAATATCGTAACTGCGATCGAAACCGGCTTACAGGATCCTGATCTGGTCGGCGACAGTTTGATGATCTGTCTCGGGTTGATCGCCCTCCGCGTGCCGTTCACCAATGGTTCGATCCGGGAGGTCCGGCGCCGGACCGAGTGCTGCCTTGAAGCCACCCGGAGTCACGGCTCCCGGCCCACCGAGCTCGAGATCAATGCAATGGCCGCTCTAATCTGGCTTGCTCTGGTTCAAGGCTGTAGCGCGGACGTCGAGGAAATGCTTGACGACTGCGTCGCTGCCTGTTCCGTTGGCCTGGAAACCGGCACGGGGTGGCGAGACACGGCTGATACCGATATCGGCCTCCCTGCCGCAGTTGAGTTCGTTTGGGGCCTGCAGTTGTTCTACATACGCGGCGACACTCGCGCCATCACGCTCTTGACTCGTGCTCGCGACAAGTTTTCCGCTCTCGGCGATCACGGCGACGCATCGCTCAGTGAGATGCTTGCTGCCTTGACAGCGGGTTTACTGGGAACTGCCCAGCAGGCCACCGATCTCACTCGACGCTATCTCCTCCGTGTCAGCACTTCCGGAAGCCCGCGGGACAAGGCGTGGGCCGAGTCCGCTCGAGCGATCGCTTTGGTTCGGGAAGGCGCCTTTGCTGAAGCGTTGGTCTTGCATCGTTCCTCGCTTCAGTACTACACCCGCATCGGAGATCAATTGGCCGCAACATTGGCAGTGCACCACCGGATTTGGTCGCTGGCGCGCATCGTCGCCGCCGATAACCTGGACCGCGGCGAACGCGCCGCCCTTGCCACCGAGATTGCTCACCTGTCCGGCGGTGTCGCGACCCTGCGGGACCGACTCGGCATCAACCTAGAGGCGATCCGACCTGTTGCTGACGGACACATGGAGGCTGTTGCTGTGGCTCGCCGGGTGCTCGGACCCGTCGCCTATGCTACTGCCGAGGCTCGAGGCAAAAGGTTGCGTCCAGAGCTCAACGAGGTTCAGCGCTTGGCGCTGGGGGAGCTCACCCTCGAGTACCTCGACGAACACCAAGAGTCGTCAGTACCTCGCTGGAACGAACTGACACCGGCCGAACGGGAGGTTTCCATCCTGGCCGCCGCCCAGTGGACCAATCCGGCGATCGCCGCCCGCCGAGGGAAATCCACCAGGACCATCGACGCACAGATGGCCTCGATCCTGCATAAACTGGCTATTTCCTCCCGCGAGGACATCATCGAGCACATCCCACGAGACGCCATTGATCAGGTCCACACTGAAACCGTCCGACGACCGCGGCGCCACACGCGCTAAGTTGAGCTGGACCGCTCTGGGTTCATAGCGATGCGCGGTCCCTCTCATGAAGGCCAGCGAAACACCCCGGTGTGTTCACCATCGATTCGATGGCCGCTAAAGCCTTTCACATAAGGGGACTGCAGATTTCATCGACCCTGTTAACCGGCGCTGCTCCTCACCATCTGGCGTTCGAAGTCTTGGTCGCGAGGCACTTCGTTTCAGTCAGCGCCTCTTCGATCGTGCCGCTACGCACGTTGGATACAAGTTTCGGATAGCTGTCGGTCCAAGTGTCGAGCCGGCCTCGGGGGTCGCTCGGGTCGGTAGACCGACCCAGTCGTCAGACCGCAACTGCGGCCGAACCTCTTCAGGGCCGCATGTTCAGGAGAATGGTGAGAGTCTCGCGCAGTTCAGTCATACGGTCGTGGCCGAGAGCATTTTCCCAGTCGCGTTCCAGGGTCTGCATGCTGTGGTGGAGTACTCGAGTGGCGGCGCGGCCGCGTGGGGTGAGGCAGACGAGTTTGGCGCGGCGGTCGCCGGGGTCGTCGATGCGTGTGAGGTAGCCTGCGCGTTCGAGCGTTCCTATGACCTGCGCGGCGGCTTGGCGGGTCACGCCGAGATGAGTCGCCAGGTCCGATGCTCGCAGCCCCCCACCCACCAAGAGGGGAAACAACTGTAGCGCGTGACGTGGAAGGAGATCGGCCATACCGTTCTCCACGAACCGTTCTGTCAGCCTCACACTGCTCGCCCGGGCGAGACGGTAGACCAAGGCCGGCGGTGCGGACGAGGAGCGAAGGGGCAGGCGTTTGGTCATCCCCGAC
>NZ_BAGJ01000251.1 GCF_000308775.1 Nocardia testacea NBRC 100365 | reverse complement strand
AACTAGATCTCGTAGAGCGCGAGTTCGGCCCAGGCGTGCTCCGCATTCGCGATCGCGTCTTCGACTTTCTGCCCGCCTTGCCGTTCGAGCGAAGTCAATACAGCGTTGACCGCACACACACCGGCCGTCATCGACGGGAACCAACTACCGCCCTCCGAGGACACCGCTATGACGTGGTCGGCGACCTCGGCCAGCGGTGTGGAGACACTGTCGGTGATCACACAGACCGTCGCACCGCGCCGGGCCGCCGAGCGGGCCGCCTTGAAGATCTCGGCGTGCAGCCGCCAGAAACTGATGGCCACGAAGCAGCTTTCCGGCGTCATCGAACTCATGACGTTGGCCAGGTGGGTGCCGCCGCGAGTTTCCATCGCGACGGGGTAGCCCATCACCGCGCCGAGGTGGGCGAGCGGCGCGGCCACCGCCGCGTAGCTGCCCGTGGTGACGACCGCGGTCCGGTCGGCCTGGGCTATGGCCGTGGCGAAGTGCTCGATGACGCCGAGGTCGAGGCTGCGGGAGAACAACCCCAGGTTCGCGACATCCTGCCGGACGGCGGAGGACGCCGGGTGCACCCCCCGTTCGGCATGCTCGGCGGAGACTTCGGCAGCAGTGAGCGACGCGAGATACCTCGATCGCACCTCGGCCCGCAACGCGAGCCAGCCCTCGAATCCGAGCGCCTGTGCCGCGCGAACCACAGTCGCGGTGTTGACGTGTGCCGCCTCGGCAACGGTGGATGCCGCCGCATACGAGGCCAAGCGGGGCTGCTTGGCGATCAGATCCAGGACCGCGCCGATCTTCGGCGTGACCTGAGTCCCCTCGCGCAGGACCGCCAACCACTCTCTGACCTCACTCATACCCTCACCCTCCCATCGACATCCATCGCCGGGCGACTTTGCCACGTATATCCGCCACTTGGTTCTGCTCCACAGGTAGTGGTTCCGTCTTGGAAATTTCATGCAATGAATATTGCATTAGGTCCTGTAATGAACTATACATTGCAGATAGGTGTTGTGGCCTGGGTAACATCCGGGCCTCGAATCTGGCCTCGACCGAAACCTTTCGCCCCGAACACGGCTTCGGTCTACGACCTTCACGCAGAGGAAACTGCAATGTCAGACCTGCTCGCTCGAATGGAACGCGTTCCCTTCTCACGCCCACATCAGCGCCTTCTCGCGATGGGCGGCCTCGGACTCGCGTTCGACGGACTCGACGTCGCGATCCTGGCGTTCGTCCTACCCGCGATCAAGGAACAATGGCATCTGACAGGATTCCAGGCCGGACTGATCGGCAGCTCGACCCTCATCGGATACCTGTTCGGCGCGGTATCGGCCGGTATGCTCGGCGACCGCTTCGGGCGACGCAAGGTCATGATGGGGGCGCTCGGGATCTACGGCGTGGCCACGCTGATCGCCGCCTTCTCCCCGACCTGGCAATTCTTCTTCGTCGTCCGGTTGATCGCGGGCGTCGGCATCGGCGCGGAATCGTCGATCATCCCCGCCTTTCTCTCCGAATTCGCCCCGGGCCGGCTTCGCGGCCGATTCGTCGGAGCCCTCGCCGGCTTCTTCTCCTTCGGCTACGTCGGAGCAGCTCTGCTCGGGCGGTTCATCATTCCGATCAGCGACGACGGTTGGCGGATCGCACACCTGCTCTGCGCCGTTCCGCTGGTGATGCTGCTCTGGTGGCGGCGCTCGGTCCCCGAGTCTCCGAGGTATTTGCTGTCGGTAGGCAAGGTGGACGAGGCACGTCTGGTGGTCGAGGACATCGAACGCCGAGCGGTCCGGCACCTGGGCCGCCGGCTCCCTCCGGTCGGGGCGGCCCCCGTCGTCGAAACTTCCGCCAATACCTCTGCGACACACCCCCAAAGCCGGGTCCGCGTACACCTACGGCTACGTCGTGCTCGGCGAAATCGTGGGCTGGTTTATCGGCTGGGATCTCCTGCTCGAGTACACGGCCATCGTCGCCGTGGTTGCCATCGGCATCTCCGGATACTTCAACTTCCTCGTCCAGCAATTCGGCCTCGACCTGCCCGCCTGGATGATGGGGGCACCCGGCACCGGCGAAGGACATCGCGTCGACCTGTTCGCGATGATCTTGTGCCTGCTGATCGCCTTTCTCCTCACCCGCGGTATCAAGGCAGCAGCACGATTCGAGATGGTCGTGGTGGCCTTGAAGGTCGCCGTCGTCCTCCTCGTCATCATCGTCGGGGCATTCTTCGTGGACAGCAGCAACTACGTGCCGTTCGCTCCCTCGGGCATGGGCAGTGTGATGACCGGCGCTGCCACCGTCTTCTTCGCGGTCTTCGGCTACGACGCGATGTCGACCGCCGCTGAGGAGAGCAAGGACGCCCAGCGGCACATGCCGAAGGCGATCCTCTACTCCCTGGGCATCTCGATGGTGCTCTACGTCGGCGCGTGCCTCGTCCTGGCCGGAATGCAGAACTACACCGACATCAACCCCACCAGTGGATTCTCCACAGCCTTCGCCTCCGTCGGACTCGGCGGACTGGCCAGCGTCATCGCCGTCGGTGGCATCATCGGCGTGCTGACGGTCATGTTCACCTTCATGCTCGGCGTCACCCGGGTGTGGTTCTCGATGAGCCGGGACGGCCTGCTGCCCAAGTGGTTCTCCAAGACCCACCCGGTTCGCCGGGTACCGACCCGCATCACCTGGATCACCGGTATCGGTTCCGCCCTCGTCGCGGGCTTCATGCCGATCGGCGAAGCCGCCGAACTGACCAATATCGGCATCCTGCTCGCCTTCATCGTCGTCTGCGCCTCTGTCATCGTCCTGCGCTACCGCCGACCCGACATCTCACGCCCCTTCAAATGCCCGGCGATGCCGCTGATCCCCCTCGTGGGAATCGCGTTCTCGATCTGGCTGATTTCCTTCCTGCAGCCGGAGACATGGCTGCGTTTCGCAGGCTGGTTCGCGCTGGGGCTGGTGGTGTACCTGGCATACGGACGCCGCAAGTCCGCCCTCAACACCTCTCACGGACGCGCGGCGGTATCGGTCGGGGATGTGGGCCCGCGGTAGCGGGAACCGAAAGACGACCGAGATTCACTCCGCCATGCCGATCGACCATCCCAAGACCATGATCACACCGGCGCCGCGGACGACATCGTCACCCGCTCACAACTCGACGCCTACCGTGCCCGCCGCCGCCGACTGCGGCAGCTCATGCGGCAATGTCTCGCCGAGACCACACCACGGCTCGGAATCGAGATAGTCCAGTTCACGGCATCTGAGCACTATACGGCCGGGCCTCGGACGACGAGGTTCTCGAAGGGGCGGAATGACACCGGACCGGTTCACAAGGCGGCTGCGTGAGGCGCGCGAGATCGAGGGGTGCGCACTCGACGGTCGCCGAGGCACTCCACACGATCTACCTTCTCTCCCGATAGTGCCACGACACTTGGAGAAATCGGTGCCGGTAGATCTGTAGGACCGGTCCGGCCCCCGCTATTGCGGCCCCGCCCATACCTGGGGCGGGGTCGCGATGGCCTCGGCGCCGGCAACATCAGGCCCGCCTATCGGACTACCGACGACGAGGTCATCCACTGACCGAGTGTCGTTGCAGTATCAACCTGCTGGACAGCACCTGACAGCCTTTCGCATCCGCGTTACGGGGCACCCCCACGATTTCGATACCCTCGACGGCAGCGGCCAACCCGCGCAGGCCAGGGCCGACGGTGTCGAGCCAGCCGCCATCGCCCCAGTAGCCCTCGGCGTCACGGACGCGCTCCCGCAGTTCGTCGCACACAGGCGCCCACATGCCATCAGCAGTCCAGGCCGCGCACACCTCCTACGTGGCATTCCACGGCACCGGATCGTCCGGCACCAACCTACACACCCCGTGACCAGTACATACACGATGGTGTCAGCCAGCAGGCGACGTGAACGCATCCGAGGGCCTGCCACCAAAAAGACCGGCTCGGGGCGGCCGGGGGCAGCGGCGAGTCTCCACCGAGATGAGTATTGACGGCAAACGGGCGATGGAACTGCAGGGTTCGGTACATCACCCCTTGGCCGAGCCGCGTGGGGCTCGCCGACTCTGCGAACTCCTGTCGGCACCGGTCGCCGCGTCAGCAATTGCCGTCCGGCGACACTGATGTATCGGCTCAGCGATATTGGGGAGCTGCCCCGGCCCGGCAGCGGGGAGGCTGCGCCGCATAGGCGATGGCTCCAGTGTCGCCGGAACACCGGGTTCGGTCTTCGGCGCGGAGGCCATGACGGGGACGCACGCGATGAGCAGCACGGTGCCGAGCCACTGCACCGGAGACTGTCCTTCTCCGAGAAACAGCACCGACAGTACGACGGCCCCGACGGGTTCGAGCAGGCTGATCGTGACTGCGGTAGCGGCGCCGAGAACCGCGATTCCCGCTGCGAAGAGCCAGTAAGCAAGGCCAGCGGTCACCACACCGAGGTACGCGAGCACCCATAGGTCGTCGACGCCGAAGGCGCCACCGCGCAACAGCGCGGCACCGCCGATCGGGGCCATGAGGATCGCAGCGGTCAGGAACATCCATGCCAGCACAGCGGAGTTCGACCACTCGGCCCCCACCGACTCGATCGCCAACGCTTGCATGCTGAAGAAGGCGGCCGCCAGGACCGACCAGCCGATGCCCGCGGCCGACACCGTGCCGCCGGGCGCCGCGCCGAGAACCAACAGAACCAGACCGGCAGAGGCCAGCGCGGTCCCCGCCATCCAGGTACGCGAAGGCCGGCCCGAGGTGATCCACGACACGGCTCCGGTCATCGCGGGCGCCAGACCGATCCCGATCACCGTGCTGACCGCGACGCCGGATTCGGCGACCGCGGCGAAATAGGCGAACTGGAAGCCGGCGAGCCCGACACCGCCGGCGAGCAGAGACCGATAGTGCGCCCGCACCTGCACCCACCCGGCGACGGCCCCTCGGGCGACAAACCCGAGGGTGAGCGCGGCAACCAACGACCGCGCGAAGGCGTTCTCGGCGCTGCCGAGGGTGGACCAGGCGCTCACCACCGGCCCCAGCGTTCCCCACAGCAGCGCTCCGGAGGATGCCATAGCGGTCGCAACCCCCCGGCTCATTTCACAACTCGATCCATTGATGACATCACAGACATACTGTTATACAGTAAGACATAACTGATAAACGGGCGAGGAGAACACGATGTACAACGCCACGCAGCGGCAGAACCGGCGCTGTCGCCCGGCGTCACCAGTTGCCTATCTCGGGTCAGTACGCCGCGCTTCGGCACGGCGAACAGGCCGTGGTCGCCGACCGGTCCGAGGGCGACAATGTCTCGGGCATCACCGGCTGAACGACGTGCAGTGACCCCTTGACCCGGGCAGGAGGATGCGGGAACCGACCCGTGTGCCGCCACGCCACCCGCGTCTTCTGCCCTCCCCGCCCTGGCCCCGCCCATGGCTGTTCATCGCAGCAGCCGATGCGGACCGCGAACGCGGACCGCTCGTCCGAATCGAGGAGACCGTGACAGCCCAAGCCCCGGACATCGCCATCACCGACCTGTTGCGTTCCCGCTCGGTCGAGATCGACACCACGACCCGGCGCCTCGCCGAATACAGTTACGACGCGTCGAACTATCGAATCACCCCGGCCGGTGTGGCGTTCCCCCGGTCCGCAGCCCAGGTCAGCGAGATTGTGGCGGCATGCCACCAGGCCGGGTTGGCCGTCATAGCGCGCGGCGGCGGCACCTCGATGGCCGGTAACGCTATCGGTGGCGGTCTGGTCCTGGACTTCTCCCGTCACATGAACAAGGTGATCTCGATCGACCCGCAGACACGGACCGCGGTGGTTGAGCCCGGGGTCGTCCTGTCCGAACTCGCGCAGTCGGTCGAAGCCGGCACCGGCGGGAAATTGACCTTCGCGCCGGACCCGTCCAGCAAGACCCGGGCCACGGTCGGCGGGTCGGTGGCCAATGACGCCTGCGGCAATCACTCGGTCCGCTACGGGCGCACCGCCGATCATGTGGTGTCCCTCGACCTGGTCCTCGCCGACGGATCCCGGCTGACAGCCACCCGCACGGGGATCGAGGCCACCCTGGCCGACGATACCGTGGCCATCGCCCGCGCCGAGCAGATCACCGCACAGCTCAAAGACCTCACTCGCGACTACTTGTCACCGTTCCGGCTCGAGCTCGGGCAGATTCCCCGGCAGGTCTCCGGCTTCCACCTCTCGCATCTGCTGCCGGAGAACGGGTTCGATGTCGCCCGCGCCCTGGTGGGCAGCGAAGGCACCTGCGCGATCGTCGTCGGCGCCACCGTCGGGCTGGTGGATGTTCCGGCGTCGGCGTTGCTGCTGATTCTCGGCTACGACGATGTCGTCGACGCCGCCCGCGATATCGGCTCCATCCTGCGCTTCTCCCCCACCGCGGTCGAAGGCATCGACGAGCAGATCGTCGATACGATGCGGGCTCGCCGCGGCGCGGATGCGGTGGCCGAATTACCCACCGGCCGGGCGTGGCTGTATGTCGACCTCGACGGATCGGATATCGACACTGTCTCCGGCCAGGCGCAGCGGCTGCTCAGCGAGCTGCGGGACAACGGCCGGGTTCTCGATGGCCGGGAGGTCCGCGATCCGGTGGCGCGTAAGAAGTTGTGGCGCGTGCGTGAGGACGGCGCCGGCTTGTCGTCCCGGCTCGAGAATCCGGACGGTTCGAGTGTGACGTCGTGGCCCGGCTGGGAGGATTCCGCGGTCGCGCCGGAGAAGCTCGCCGACTATCTCGCCGATTTCCGGCTGCTACTCGCTGAATTCGACCTTATCGGGGTGATGTACGGGCATTTCGGCGCCGGCTGCATGCACATCCGGATCACCTTCGATCAGCGGACCGGAGAAGGCCGGGCGGTGATGGCCCGGTTCCTGCGTGCCGCCGCCCGTCTGGTGGTCGAGCACGGCGGCACTCTCTCCGGTGAGCACGGTGACGGCCGCGCCCGCTCCGAGCTGCTCCCGGAGATGTACTCCCCGGCCATCATGGCGGCGTTCGCACGGTTCAAAGAGATCTTCGATCCCGGGGGCGTGCTCAATCCCGGCGTTATCGTAGACCCGCCTTCGGTCACCGACGATCTCGCTCTCGCCGGTGTCCCCGCGCTGCCGTGGCGGACCAGCTTCACCCTGCACGAGACCGGAAACGGAGACGTCACCGGCGGTTTCCCCGAGGCGGTGCAGCGGTGCATCGGGGTGGGTCGGTGCCGCTCCGAATCGGGTGGTGTGATGTGTCCGAGTTACCGGGCCACCGGCGACGAGAAAGACTCCACCCGGGGCCGCTCCCGGGTACTACAGGACATGGTCCGCGGCGCCCGAACCGTGGACGAGGGCTGGGCGTCGGAGGATGTACGGGAGGCACTGGATCTGTGCCTGTCGTGCAAGGCCTGCTCGACCGACTGCCCGACCGGGGTTGATATGGCCACCTACAAGGCAGAGTTCTTCGACCACTATTACGCCGGCCGGATCCGCCCGAAGGCGCACTATTCGCTGGGCTGGCTGCCGCAGTGGCTGAAGCTGACCTCGCGGATGGCGCCGGTGGTCAATGCCGTCCTCGCTACCCCGCTCAGGTCCGCAGTGCTGAGGTTGGGCGGGCTGACCACCGAACGCACGCTGCCCCCGTTCGCCTCCCGCCGCCGGCTGAGGAAGCTGCTCGGCGATTCCCGGCCCGTCGACAGTGACGTGGTGTTGTTCGTCGACTCCTTCACCCAGGGGTTCCGGCCCGAGGTGGCTGCCGCCGCCCGTCGGGTCATCGAGGACGCCGACCACCACACCGAGGTGCGTACCGACCTGTGTTGCGGGCTGACCTGGATTTCGACCGGGCAACTCGCCCAGGCCCGGAAGCGCATGGCCCGCACCGCCGCTGCCCTCGACGACGGCACCGACCGGCCGATCATCGTCACCGAGCCCAGTTGCGCGGCGGCATTGCGTAAGGACCTACCCGAACTCGTCGGCACTGATGCAGCCCACCGAGTCGCTGCCCGGGTGCGAAGCTTCGCTGAACAGGTCACGGTGCAGGTATCCGAGGGCTGGGCGCCGCGGCATCGCGTTCCCGGTGAGGTGACCGTGCAGACCCACTGCCACGAGTACGCGGTCTTCGGTGCGGAGACCCAACGCCGCGCGCTGAACTCCGTCGGTGTGTCCACGGTGCGTGAGGCGACCGGATGCTGCGGTGTAGCCGGCAATTTCGGTTTCGAACGCGACCACCACGACACCAGCATGGCCGTCGCCGAGCAGGCCTTGGCGCCCGCCCTGCGCGCCTTTCCGCAAACGACGGTGCTCACCGACGGGTTCAGCTGCCACATGCAGGTCCGGCAATTGACAGCCAACCAAACCCCTGGCGCGTCTGTACATCTCGCGCACATCCTCGACCCCCACGCCCAGCAAGGAGAAATCACGTCATGACCACAGCCATTGCGTTCGCCCCCGCCACCGGGACGCAGTCCGTTCCTACCGGACTGCTCATCGGTGGAACCTGGCGGGACGCCACCGACGGTGCGACATTCGAAGTCGAGAACCCGGCCACCGGCGAGGTCCTCGCCGTGATCGCCGACGGCGGACCCGTCGACGCCGACGCCGCCCTCGCCGCCGCGGTATCCGCGCAGCAGTCGTGGGCCCGCACCGCTCCCCGGTCGCGCAGCGAAATCCTGCGTCGTGCCTACGATCTGGTCATGATGCGGCAGGACTGGCTCGCCGAGATCATGACCTCCGAGATGGGTAAGCCGCTGGCCGAGGCGAAGGGTGAGGTCGCCTATGCCGCCGAATTCCTGCGGTGGTTCTCCGAGGAAGCCGTGCGCATCTCCGGTGATCACACTACTACCGGTGACGGCACCAACCGGATCATCGTCACCCGAGAACCGGTCGGCCCCTGTGTACTCATCACCCCGTGGAACTTCCCGCTGGCCATGGGCACCCGCAAGATCGCCCCCGCAGTCGCCGCCGGCTGCACCATGGTCCTCAAGCCCGCCGCCCAGACACCGCTGACCTCGCTCGCCCTCGCGGCGATCATTCAGGAAGCCGGCCTGCCCGACGGCGTCCTCAATGTCGTCAACACCACCGACGCCGGGTCGGTCGTCGAACCTTGGATGTCGAGCGGCAAGGCCCGCAAGATCAGCTTCACCGGCTCCACCGCAGTCGGCAAGCTGCTACTGAAGCAAGCCGCCGACGCGGTGATGCGGTCCTCGATGGAACTGGGTGGCAACGCCCCGTTCATCGTCTGCGCCGACGCCGATATCGACACCGCCGTCGATGGGGCAATCGCCGCGAAGATGCGCAACATGGGCGAGGCCTGCACCGCGGCGAACCGCCTGTACGTGCACCGCAACATCGCCGACCTCTTCTCCGAGCGCCTGGCCGCCCGGATGGGGGATATGCGGATCGGAAACGGCCTCGACGAGGGCGTCCAGGTCGGTCCCCTGATCGACGCCGCCGGCCGAGCCAAGGTCCAACGCCTGGTCGACGATGCGCTCGGCCGCGGCGCCAAGGCATTGACCGGCGGCGCCGTACCCGAAGGCGACGGATACTTCTACCCGCCGACCGTACTGGCCGACGTCTCGACCGACTCGGACCTGATGACCACCGAAATCTTCGGCCCCGTCGCCCCGGTGATCCCGTTCGACGACGAGGACGAGGTGATCCGAATCGCCAACGACACCGACTGGGGCCTGGTCGGTTACGTCTTCTGTCAGGACATCGACCGAGCCTTCGACCTGAGTGAACGACTCGAGGTCGGCATGGTTGGCGTCAACACCGGCCTGGTGTCCAACCCCGCGGCTCCCTTCGGCGGTGTGAAGCAGTCCGGCATCGGCCGCGAAGGGGGCAAGGTCGGTATCGACGAATTCCTGGAGTACAAGTACCTCGCGGTACCGCGCCGCCGCGGTGCCTGAGCACGGTGCCTCCATGTTCCTGCGAGACGGGCGTGTCCGCCGCCCGGCCCGCAGGGAACCGACCCCATTCGAGTTACGGTATATCAGCTATTCTGTAAACCGAGGAGGATTCTCAATGAGGTTGTCAAGCTCTTCCGGTGTTCTCCGGGATCGCTGATGGTGTCAGGTGGCCGGGGCCGGCTGGTAGGTTTTGTGGTCGCGGAGCATGGCCCACAGGACGTTGAGGCGGCGGCGGGCCAGTGCGAGCACGGCCTGGGTGTGACGTTTGCCTTCGGAGCGCTTCCGCTGGTAGTGGGCACGCGAGGCTGGGTCGTGGCGGGCGGCGATCACGGCCGCGAGGTAGCAGGCGCGCAGCAGGCGGCGGTCGTAGCGGCGGGGGCGTTCAAGGTTGCCGGTGATGCGGCCACAATCGCGGGGCACCGGGGCCAGGCCGGCGAGGCGGTCGGAGCGGTCGAACACAGCGAGATCGCCGCCGGTCGCGGCGAGGAACTCCGCCCCCAGCAGCGGACCGAATCCGGGCATGCTCAGGATGATCTCGGCGTGCCGGTGGCGGCGAAATCGCTGCTCGATCAACGCCTCGGTGTCACCGAGCTCGTTGTCGAGCCGCATCACCTCCTTCGCCAACCGCGCGACCATGGCCGCGCTGATTCGCTGACCTGCCACGATCGTGCTCTGGGCGTGAGCGGCGGCCATCGTGGTGGTTGCGACAGTGGATGCGTTGCGCGCCTTGCGCTCACGCATCCAGGCTTGGAGTCCGGCCACGCCGAGGGCGCGCAGCCCGTCGGGTGTGTTGGGAGCGGTCAGCAGGATGAGCGCCGCTTTCGATGTGCTGTAGTCGAAGGCGCGTTCCAGCGCGGGGAAGTACTCGAGCAGGGTCGCGCGGAGCCGGTTGATCGCCCGGGTGCGGTCGCAGACCATATCGGTGCGCGCGGCGCAGAGGATGCGCAGCTCGACAGCGATCTCGTCACCGGGCCGCAGCGGCTGCAGGTCGCGGCGCATGCGGGCCTGATCGGCGATGATCCCCGCGTCCTTGGCGTCGGATTTTCCGTCGCCGCGGTATCCGGCTGCCGCGTGGTAGACGGTGCGGCCGGGGATGTAGAGCAGCCGCTGACCGTGGGCCGGCAGCAGGCTGATCAGCAGCGCGGCACCACCCTGGTTGAGGTCGATCGCCCAGGTCACCTCGCCGCCGTCGGCCATGGCGAGGACGTCGTTGACCAGCGCGGTCAGTTCGGTCTCGTCATTGACTGCCTTCCTCGACAGGTGTCGTTTGCCGTCACTGTCGATCACCGTGCAGTGATGCGCCGCCTTTCCCGCATCGATACCCGACCAAAATTGTTGTGGCACACCCACCTCCATAAGAGTCACGCATTACGTCCGTGGGGTCGACGACCACGCCGTCTCGTCCTTACACAGCGATCGGATCGCGTCTCTCAATCAGCGGTCGAGTCGTCGCGGAACGATGGGCGGCCAATCCTCCTCGGCCATGAACCTCGGCAACGACATGAAAGCCATACCCACCACTCCCAGGTGATTCGAAACCCGCTGGCTACGGGATCGATCACCACACAAGAAAGGTAAGGACGGCATGAGCCCGGCGCTGCAAACCACGACCACCCGAGATGCGCTGGTGGCGGAGATCCGTACCCAGATCCTGGGTGGGGGGCTCAAGCCCGGCACACCGTTGACCGAAACCGGTCTGGCGGCAATGTTCGATGTGGCTCGCCCCACGGTGCGGTCGGCGCTGCAGGTGCTGACCAGTCGCCATCTGGCGCAACAGTCACAGGGACGTTCCCTTATCGTCCCCGTCCTCGACCACGAAGACGTGCGCGATCTGTACTTCGTGCGGACTCCGCTCGAACTCGAGGGCGTCCGGGTCATCGTGGAGAACGACATCGCTCTCGACGAGGCCGAACGGCATCTCGAGAAGATGGAGCAGATGCCCGACGACGCCAGTTGGGCGGATCGGGTCGAAGTGCACACGGCCTTCCACGTCGCCATCGTCGATGCGGTGGGCAGCCGACGGCTCAGCCGGATCTACTCGACGCTGCAGGATGAGATGCAATTGTGCCTGGCGCAAATCCAGCAGTCGTACCCGAACCCAAAGGATCTCGCACGAGAGCACCGAAAGTTGCTCGACGAGATCGGATCTGCCGATCTCGACCGCGCACAGAGTGAGATGCGCCGACATCTCGAACGCGCGGTGAAGAACTACGAGACCACCTGAGCACCAGGCAATCCTCGCAGTTTCCCGCCGCAGCGCCCGGTAATCCTGTCCTCGTATCCGCAGGCCAGCCCCTTTCCCCTCGAAGGAACCGAACGTGACGTCATCCTCCGTCGCCCCCACGCGGCCGGCTCATCCATCGAATCCGTCCATAGCAAGGTCTTGGCTACTGGTGCCCGCCACCACCGCAGCGGCAGCTACCGCGGCGGAGGCCAGCGGAGCCGATATCGTCGTCCTCGACCTCGAGGATGGTGTGCGTGAATCCGACAAGGACGCCGCGCGCTCGATCGTCCGCGCCCGGCTACAGGACGGTCACCGTGACTGGGTGCGCGTCAACGACGCTACGACCGCGCACTGGGACCGTGACCTCGAGACGCTGGCCGATCTGGACACGCTGGCGGGAGTGATGCTGGCCAAAACCGAGAGCGCCGAACAGGTGCGGCGACAGCGGCCAGGCTCGATGTTCGGATTCCGATCGTCGCGATGATCGAGAGCGCGGCCGGTCTCGAGGAGGCTCGCGCGATCGCGCATTCGCCGTCGACACTCCGATTGGCGTTCGGGTCCGGTGACTTCCAGCGGGACACCGGCGCCGGCAACGATCCGGTAGCCCTGGCCTATGCCCGGTCGCGCATGGTAGTCGTCAGCCGCGCCGAACGGATCGACGCACCGATCGACGGTCCGACGCACGCCGATACCGACGTCGAGCTTCACTCGGGTATCGCGGTGGGCGCGACTGCCGGGATGACCGGGAAGCTCTGCCTCCGCGCCGCCCATACCGAATTGATCAACAGCGTTCTGGCCCCCTCTCCAGCCGACATCAGCCGGGCGGAGGAGGTCATCTCCCGCCTGGGTGAGGACGGCGCGCATATCGAGGAAGGCAGCGACCGCCCGAGACTCGAGCGAGCCCGGCACACGCGATATCTGGCCCGCGTTTTCGGTGTCCGCCCCGACGACGAAGGCCGTGGTTGCTGACCACCACCGTGGAGAATTCCGGCGCCGATCGGGTGATCGACCCATCACGAAGTGGATCGAAATCTCTGCCGGATCAGGAGGTGCCGACCGCCACGGCAGCAACCACGGCCGCCACGGCGGCCTCGAATCGCTCGACGCCGAGCGTGATTTCGTCCTCGGTCACCACGAGGGCGGGGATCAGGCGGACGACGTTGCCGGCGGGCCCGCAGGTCAGCGTGAGCAACTGCTGCCGGGTCGTCTCCTGCTGCACGGCTGCTGCGGTGTCGGCATCGGGATTGCCGTTGGCCGCGGTGAACTCAATGCCCTGCATCAGGCCGAGACCGCGGACGTCACCGATGACCGGGAACCGTTCCTGGACGGACTTCAGGCCTGCCTGGAGCTGTTCGCCCCGAGCACGCGCGTTCTCGACGAGACCTTCCTTCTCGACGACGTCCAAGGTCGCAACACCGGCCGCGGCTGCGACGGCGTTGCCACCGTAGGTGCCGCCCTGCGACCCCGGCCATGCCTTGGACATGGTCTCGGTCGATGCCCCGATGGCCGAGATCGGGAAGCCGGAGGCGATGCCCTTGGCGGTGATGAGAATATCCGGGGTAGCGGTCGAGTGCTGGTGGCCCCAGAACTTGCCGGTGCGCCCGACACCCGCCTGGACCTCGTCGAAGATCAGCTTGATGCCGTACTGGTCGGCGCGCTCACGCAGGCCTTCCATGAACGTCGGCGGCGTGGGTAGGTAGCCACCGTCACCGAGTGCGGGCTCGATCAGCAACGCCGCGGTGTCGTTCGGGGCTGTGCGGGTCTTGAAAAGGTAATCCAGTTCGCGTAGCGCGAACTCGACGGCGGCTGTTTCGTCGAGACCGTACCGGTAAGCGTAGGGGAACGGAGCCATGTGCACGCCGGACATCAACGGGGAGAACCCGGCCGAGAACTTCGTTCCGGCGGTGGTCAGCGATGCCGCGGCGACCGTGCGGCCGTGGAAGCCGCCCTGGAAGACGACGATGTTCGGACGGCCGGTGGCCATGCGGGCCAAGCGGATGGCGGCCTCGACGGCCTCGGATCCGGAGTTGGCGTAGAAGACCGAATCGAGTCCGGCGGGAAGGACCTCACCGAGCTTTTCGGTCAGCTCGAGCAGCGGTGTGTGCATCACCGTGGTGTATTGGGCGTGGATGATCTTGCCGACCTGCTCACGGGCGGCTTCGACCACCTTCGGGTGACAGTGACCGGTACTGGTCACACCGATGCCGGTGGTGAAGTCGAGGTAGCCGATGCCGTCGGTGCCGTAGATCCAGCTGCCGAGCGCGTGGTCGACGACCACCGGGGTGGCCTGCTTGAGAGCAGGGCTGAGTTTCGCCATGGGGACTCCTTCGGTCAGGGTTCGGGTGTGTTCAGGTAGGACCGCGCGGGCGGTCAGGGATATAGCCCGCGGGTGCGGTGAGCGTCGGCGACCCGCGAGACAGCGGTCACCGTGGCCGCTTTGCGCAAGGACAGTCCCCGACGGGAAGCGGTTTCAAGAACGCACTCCCACCCGTGGATCATTCGGCTCTCGAGGCGCCTGTCGACTTCGTCGGCGGTCCACCAGTAGGCCTGGTTCCCCTGCACCCATTCGAAGTAGGAGACGATGACGCCGCCGGCGTTGGCGAGGATATCGGGAACGACGAGCACATCCTTCTCGGCCAGGACCTCGTCTGCCGCACCGGTGGTCGGCCCGTTCGCGCCTTCTACGACGATCGACGCCCGAATGTTGGCCGCGTTGTCGGAATTGATAACACCCTCGACCGCCGCAGGCACCAACAGGTCGACCTCGAGCTCGAGGAGTGCCGCTGCGTCGATCGGCTCCGAATCGGCGAACCCGCGTACAGTTCCCGTTCCGGCGACATGCGCTTGGAGCGCGGGAATGTCGAGCCCGCCGCCATTGTGGATAGAACCGTACTGATCACCGACTGCGACGACCTTGACACCGGCCTCGGCGAGGAACTGGGCGGCACCCGATCCGACCTTGCCGAATCCCTGCACGGCAGCGGTCGCGAACGACGGGGTGAGCCCCCGATATCCGAACGCAGCCAGGGCGACGTGCACGACACCCTTCGAGGTGGCCGACGAACGGCCCAGCGAACCACCGAGACTGACCGGTTTGCCGGTGACCACGGCAGGCACGGTGAAGCCCACATGTGCCGAGAAGGTGTCCATCATCCACGCCATCGTCTGTTCATCGGTCCCGATATCCGGGGCCGGAATGTCTTTCTCCGGTCCGATGATCGGCAGGATCTCGCTGGTGTAGCGGCGCGTGACACGGCTGAGTTCGTCTGTCGAGTACCGCGTCGGATCGATCGTGATGCCGCCCTTGGCGCCGCCGTACGGGACGTCGAGCAGCGCGCACTTCCACGTCATCCACATCGCCAGCGCACGGACTTCGTCGAGGGACACGTGCGGGCTGAATCGCAATCCACCCTTGGCCGGTCCCCGGGAGAAGTTGTGTTGGACCCGGTATCCGGAAAGCACCTCGACGTCGCCGTTGTCCCGGCGCAACGGGATGCTCACCGACATCTCACGTCGAGGTTTGGCAAGGAGCTGATGTATTCCGGGGCCGTAGCCGAGTGTCTCGACTGCGCCCGCCAGCTGCGACAGAGCATCGTCGAGCGGACCCGCGTCGGTCGATATGACGTCGATTGTCGTGGTCAAGGCCGTCGCCTTTCAAGCCTGAGGCGGAGAGAACCGCAAATCGATGGACACTTTCCCTGTCACACCAATAGTGTATGACTGTTATACACAATGCGACAGTTTCGTCTGATTGTCAACAATCAGCTGGCGCCTGGGTCGGCGTCGTGACCGGCTGCCTCGATGAGGCGCTGTGCCATCGAGCACTGCTTTTGCGATTCGGCACACCGGGCCGGTTCGGACGCGTCCGCCCCTGGTGACCATCGGCGGGCAGCAGACCCACAGATGATGGATGTCGGCTGGCGTGCGGAGTATGTCGCTCTATGTATCAGAGACATATAGTTCTGAGTAACCGATTTCCGCCTCTCCGCAGGTTATCGGAGATTTCCGCCCAGTACGACGTGGTGTGTTTTGGTCACATCACGGAATGCAGCACCGAGGGTGGAACGGAGTACAGCCCGGAAAAATTTTTACCGATACAGGGATGGCGAGAACCCGCCACCCTTCCGTAGGGCCGGGCCCGGCAGCCCGATCGATGAGGACATACTCGAAGATGTGGGTGCGGACGAGGATGCGCACCGCGACGAACCCATCGCCGCCGCGGCGGCCATATTCACTCCTGGGCGTGGTCACCCAGCCGAGCAGGAACGCGCCGCCGAACCTGACGGTCCCATGGGGCAGTGGCTCGATGCCCTGCTCGCCGAACTGCCCACCGCTCCACCGTGCACCGCGCGACCGCCAACCCTTGCCGTTGCAGGTAGCCCACATCTTCACCGCACCATACAGTGATTCCGGAGCACGCCGGCCGTGCTCGCCGGGCTCGTAGTAGCCGGCCAGGATCGCGGTCACCGCGATATCCCACAACTCCCGCCGCGACGGCGGCCGCGCCAACCAGACATAGAACGATCTCGGGGCGATCTGGCACCCGTACGCCGACAGAACACGGCAGATCGGAACGACTCCGAACCGAGCCCGATGCTCGCGATGAACTCACAGATCAACGCTGTCGCGGGCCGCTCGCCCGCACGAAGAAACTTGTTGCCGCCTTCAGGATTTCGATGGTTTCCTCGAGTTCCTTGTTCTTGCGGCGCAGCTTCCGGATCTCCCGGGCCGCGGCCGTGGAGACCCCCTCGGACTCACCGGCATCGGCCTCAGCTTGGCGAACCCGCTTACGCAGGGTCTCGGTGGTCATCCCCAACCGGGACGACCCCGCCTTCATCACCGCCCACTCACTGTCGTAGTCGTCCCGGTGGTCGATGACCACCCGGACAGCCTTGGCCTTCGTCGCTTCATCGTAATTCGTTGGCATAATCGGCCCATCCTCCCAAGAAAAGAGGTGAGCACAGAACTCGGGGAGATTCACAGCAGTCTCTGCTCACGGTTCAGCCGATCAGCTGGACCCGCCCACGCCCCGGATCCACGAACGCCAGATCCGCCGACGAAAGCGTGAACAAGCGGAACAGCTCCTTGCGACCGATCTCCGGGAACTCTCGCAGAGGCGCCCACTCCTCATCCTCGAACACCCGCGTCGCGACAAAACCAACCTCCCAACCAA
>NZ_BAGJ01000252.1 GCF_000308775.1 Nocardia testacea NBRC 100365 | reverse complement strand
GGCGTCGAGCAGGATCGGGACCCCGTGCGGGCCGGAGCGCCAGCGGCACCGCTCGAATTTGTCGATCTCGTCGCCGGTCTGCGCCCCGAACAGCGCGGCGAGTTCCGCGTCGTGCGCACCGACGAGGTGCACGGCCACGAACTCCGCACCCGCCGCGACCCGGTAGGTGTGATTGGTCTCGGAGAGGCAGACCAGGAACCGGGCGGGCTCGATCCCGATCTGGGACGCGAATCCCACCAGGCATCCGGACCGCTCACCGCCCGCGGCCAGGGTGACGATGTACACGGGCGCGTCGGCGGCGGCCACCAGGTCGTCGAAGACGGCGGATTCGGAATCTGCACTCGGCGGCATATGCCGTGTATATCAGGGCGTGGATCGATGCCCCGTGCACACCGCAATCGGAGCAAGTCAGGGAAGACCGAAGGCCAACAGGACATTGCCCGGCATACCGGTGGTGATCTGCCGGCCGTAACCGGAATTGGTGAACAGCATGCCGTTCGCGACGACGGCGCCATGGCCGTTGATACCGCCACCGACCCCCGGCACCCCGTTCACGGTGTGGAAGTACCGAGCCGTGTTGTATTCCCAGAGGATGGCGCCGGTCTCGGCGGAGAAAACGCGCATTTTGCCGTCCAGACTGCCCTCGTAGACCAGGCCGGGGGTCGACGATACGGCGTTCGGCATGGCGAGCTGGCACAGCGGAAGCATCGGTATCGGCGGTGGATCGAACAGACACCCATGGGTGGGATTCGGTGTGCTCCAGATGACCTCACCGGTCGCCGGGTGCAATGCGAAAAGTGTGCCCGGCGTGCCCTGATAAGTGGCGACATACAGGCGGTGGCCGTCATAGCCGGCACCCCACTGGATGCCTTGCAGCGATTCCGAGCCCGGGATGGGCAGCACCGGCACCGGCGTGTTCAACCGGGTCTGCCAGACGATTTCGCCGGTGGCGGCGTCGAGCAGGTGGTAGACACCGCTCTTCTGGCCCGCGCCGACGACCGAGCGGTCACCTATCTCGAATATGTTCGGTTGCGAACCGAAGTCGAAATCATGACCGGGCTCCGGGCAGTTGCCGCCCGGCGGCGGGTACGTGCAGCGGCCGTTCCAGGGGGCGTCCCCGGGGGTCATCCGGCGGACCCACCGAGCGGCCCCGGTGTCGATATCCAGCGCGCCGATCGCTTCCGCGCCTTCGGGATGACCGGTGTAGGGGTTGCCCGCGGTGTAGTACAGCGTGCGCGACTCCGGATCGATCGTGGGTGACGACCACACCGGCGCACCGCTGGGGGCGAACGGCGGCGACCCGGTGGGGGTCGGCTCCGGTGGCGGAATCGTGTAGTGCTGCCATTGCACATTTCCGGTCGCGGCGTCGAGCGCCACGACACTCCCCCGGAAGGTGCAACACGGGTACAGGTCGCTGGTGGCCGCACCCAGCTCTTGACTGGATACACCGACATAGACGTGACCCTCGAACACGAGGGGCGAACCGGTGATGATCGCGTAGCGATGATTGTCCAATCGGCGGACCCAACGCTGGGCACCGGTCCGCGCGTCGAGGGCCCACATTCTGGCCGAGTTGTCGCCGAAATAGACCGTTCCGTCGACGACCGCGGGCCCGTTACGCAACCCGTATGTCGGGAGGTTTCCGCCGAGAGGTGTCTCGGCCCGGAACGACCAGCGGGTGGCACCGGTGGCTGCGTCCAGCGCATAGAATGTGCCGTTGCGGCCACCGACGTACACGGTCCCGTCCACGACCGCCGGCTGGCTGGACGCGGCGATCGCGTCGGGGAACGCGAACGCCCACTTCAGCTGCAACGAGGACACCGTGGCCGGCGTGAGAGCGGTCTCGTGTGGATTGTGCCGGGAGCCGGCGAGGTCGAACTGCCACATCGGCCAATCACCGTTGGCGCCGACAGGTGGTGCGGCGCTCCCTACGCCGGAGGTCGGCAACAGTAGGACAGCCGCGGCCACGAGCATCGGTAAACGTAGGAATGATGTCTTCCGCAGTCCGAACATCCGAGCCGGGAAGATCATTGCCGAAAATCTTTCCATGCCAGACTCTTTCCGTCTGTGGTGACGGAATCTTCCCACTCCCGAGGCCCGAGACCTTCATGGCCGCCGAGGAATTGTCGAAACTGTTATTTCGCCTGGACTCATGGGGCGTCGGTGTCGAAGGAGACGCTCTGCCGGATCACCGACAAGATGGTCGAGAAGTGGCAGGCATGGTCGAGCCGGCCGCTGTATGAGGTCTTCGTAGCGCAGTTCATCGACGCCATGGTGAAGATCGGACACGGCCGGGTCGCCGACCGGCCGATCCATGCCGCGGTCGGGGTCACGGTGACCGCGGAAGACGTACTCCCACAGTCGATCAGTAATACACCGGGCCGGGGACGCCACCGCCCACCGCGACGGCGTCACCGGTGATGGCGATACTGCGCGGCGAGGCCAGGAAGGTGACCACATCGGCGACTTCACTCGCATCGATGACCCGCCGCAGGGTGTTGCGCGCGATCTCGGCCTCGAGTTCGGCAATCGCGCGTCCGGATTTCTCGGCATCGGCAGCCAAACGGTCGGTGAGACGTTCGGTTCTGGTCAGGCCGGGGTGAACCACGGTGACATTGACACCCGACGGGCCGAGTTCGTCGGCCAGGTTCTTGGTCAGCGCGGACACACTGATGTTCCGGATGGTCTGCGCAACCGAATTCGCCTGCCGCGCACCGAGTCCGCTGATATTGACAATCCTCCCCCACCGCTGCTCGACCAACGGCGCCACGGCACGGGCAGTGCGTAGATACCCGAGCACCTTGATCTCGACCTCCCGGCGCACGATCTCGTCGGTGGTGTCGGCCGGCCCGGCCGGCGACCCCGCACTCCACGGGGTGGCGGCGGCTTTCACCAGGATGTCCACCCCGCCGAGTTCGGCGACCGTGCGTAGCACGAGTTCCCGGACCTGGTCGTCGTCGCCGGTATCGGTGGGCACGGCAAGTACCCGCCGGCCCGTCTCGGCGGCCACCGCGGCGGCCGCGGCCTCGAGTGGCCCGGCCGAGCGAGCCGCGAGCACCACATCCGCGCCCTCGCCGGCCAGCCCGCGCGCGACGGCCAGTCCGATCCCCTTGCTGCCGCCGGTGATGATCGCCCGTTTCCCGTTCAGTTCCAGGTCCACGCCGAGCACGCTGGCCGCTTCCGCGGTCACGGTCGCCGATCCCACTCGACCGGATCCGAATTCCCGGGGCGAGGGCAGCCGGTCACCCACCCAGCGCGAGAAGAAGTGACCGGTACGTACGACGGCGACGCCTGTCCGGCGCGCCCGTCCGTCGCCACCGACTCCCTCGACAGCGACGCACCGTCCCGCGGACCCGGGCGGGGCCCGGTCCGGGATCAGGCGGCCGTGGTGATCGAATCGCCCTCGCCGGGCTCGGCCGTCGCCTGTTCGCGCAGGGTCCGCAGGGTTTTGGCGAGGATCCGCGACACCTGCATCTGCGAGATATCGAGTCGTTCGGCGATCTGCACCTGGGTCATGTTCGCGAAGAACCGCCAGACCAGGATCTGCCGTTCCCGCTGGGGCAGTTGCGCGATCAGCGGGCGCAGCGTCATCGCGTCCTCGAGCAGCCGGTAGCAGGGATCCTCCCCGCCGAGCCGAGCCAATACCGCGGGCGGCGAGACTTCGTCGTCGTGATCGTCGGTGGGGGCGTCGAGCGAGCTGCTGGTGTGCGCGTTACCGGCGATGAGCGCCCGGGTGACGTCGGTGAGGTCGGCGTCGAGTTCCGCGGCGATCTCGCGCGCGGTGGGCATCCGCCCCAGCCGCTGGTACAGCGTCTCGGTGGCCGGGCCGATCCGCAGATGCAGTTCCTTGGTGCCCCGCGGCACCCGCACGGCCCAGGTGTGATCGCGGAAGTGGCGGCGTACCTCGCCCATGATGGTCGGGATGGCGAAGGACAGGAACGAGCTGCCTCGCGACCCGTCGAAGCGGTCCACCGCCTGCACCAGGCCGAGCCGCGAGATCTGGAGCAGATCGTCGAACGCTTCGCCGCGGCCGGAGAAACGGCGCGCGATATGTTCGGCCAACGGCAGGCAGCGGTGCACGATCCGCTCACGTAGCGCCCGGCGGCGCGGATCCTCGGGCGCCAGCGCCGCCAGTTCGGCGAACAACGGTTCGATGTTGTCGTAGCTGTCGCCGGGGCCGGGCACATGGGCGGTACTCGGCGCACGGTCTTCGGCGTGCTGGTCGGTCGTGGCTTCGGTCGTTACGTTCACCGGACGCTCCTCGGGCTTTCCCAAACCTCGTTGGACGAGGTATACCCCCATGCCGCGGTGATCGAAACGTGATCTGAAAATCAAGCGAGTGTGAATCGGCCGACGGCCCGCGCCGGCCACGACCGGATGCCGGGCCGGTGTTTCGGACCGGCGAAAACGGTCATGCGCACTATGACGGGCGCCGTAGCCGGCAGACGGTCGTGCGGCGCGATCGCTCAGGCGAGAGAACGGAGGACCGATGACCATCCAGGACACCATCGCCCAGCTGAACCAGGACATCACCACGGCCGAGGACGCGGGGGACGAAGCCACCGCCGCGCGCCTGCGCCAGGAGCTGGAAACCGCACTGCGTACCGCTCAGGATCCGGATACCGGGCAGCAGGGCGCGCAGTAGCCGTCTCGGAGGTACCGATGGGACACCCGGCGCCGGGTGTCCCATCGGTGGTCACCGCGGCGCGACTGTAGTCGTACAGAATGTCTGGCACTGCCCCGGAGTCGGTGTGACCTGGGCGGGTTGCTCGCCGAAATCGGCGGTACTCACCAAGATCATCACCAGCAGCGCGCCCCCGACCACCAGGCCGAAGATCAGCAGCGTGGGCCACAACCAGGTACGCATCGGCTGATCGTCGGCGATCGGGACCACCGGCACCACCGTGCCCGCCGGGTTGATCGCGTCCCCGGGATCCACCGGGTTCGCCGGATTCACCGGGCTCGCCGGGTCGAGCGGGTCCGCCGGATTGAACGGGCTCACCGAGCCGGGCGTGCCGCTCTCGTCTTCGGCCTTCACACAACACCTCCACTGGGTCTCGTGTACCGGATACCCCGAAAACCGGTCCGCTCACGGCGAGTCGCGGAGCACCGCCGGGATCAGGACGAGATGTAGATACTCCAGTCGGGAAAACCCCACCGGCCGTTGTGCTCGCCGTGTTCGATACGGCCGCCGTAGGTGCCGCGGCAGCCGATGCCGTTCCAGAGCTTGACCTTCCGGTCGGTGAGGTTACGCACCGACGCCCGGCCGACCACCCCGACCGCGCTGAGATCGATACAGCCGCTGGGATTGTCGATGACCTTCTCGACCCGGCTCCCGTCGGCGATCCACCGTAGGGCGACCTGCCCGGTCGCGGCGTGCGCGCCGCTGTCCACTGCCGATGTCACCGCAATCGCCAGCGCGGCCGAACCCAGAGCCATCACGAAACGACGCATACGAGAACCTTCCTGAACGGGAGGACATCACACACGGAAACCGATCGAGCGCCGACCATTACAGCCCAACGGCCTCCGGTGCCCCCGCCGACGCGCCGGTGCCGATGCCGGAAAATGCGGGCCCGCTGCGTGTTCGAGCCGGCTCCCGCCCCGAATGCGCGGCCCGGCATACCCTCTGACCAGCCGATACGATCCGGACAGCGGCGTTTGCGGCTGTCGCCGCCGCGCATGACACGATAACGCCCCTTTCCGTGGAATTTCGCGGCACGGCCGTAACGCACCCCGCGACACACCCTTCGCGGAACGAGCTGCCCTCTCAGTGCCTGCGCCGCCGGACCCGTTCCAGTTCCACGGTCGCCGCCCGGACCGCCTCGCGGGCGGCGCGATCGGCGGTGCGGGCGAATCGGTGCCGGTCCTGTGCCGCGGCGAGTTCGTCGCGGAGTTCGGCCACCCGCGCGGTGGCGGCCTCGAGGTGCCCGGCCGCCCGCCGTGCTTCTTCCTCGGCGGCGTCGAGGGCCGCACGGGCGGCCGTTTCCGCGGCGGCCAGTTCTTCCTGTGCGCGCCGCCGGTCGGCCTCGGCGCGCGATTCGCGTGCGCGGTCGGCGGCGGTGGGTCCGGCGGGCTTCTTCTTCCGCCGGCCCTCGGTGCTGCCTGCCTTCGGCCGCTCCCGGACCACGGTGAGATCCGGGTCGTCCGGGCCGAATCCCGCATAGCTCTGCGCGGTGTCCAGGGTGCCGGTGCGGACCCGCTCGGCGATATCGGAATCGGCCAGGGCGGCCGTCAGCGTCTCGCCCACTTGACGCAGTACCGCCTCGGATACGGGTCGGCCCCGGTCGGCGGCCACCTCGCCCGCCCGTTCGGCCAAGGCGTCCACCACCTGCCGGCGCTGCCGGGTCAGTTCGCGCAACCGATCACCGGACAACTGCCGCTGCGCCGTCCGCAGATCGGCGCCGAGCCGCAGCAGGGCGTCCACCTCGCGGGGAGCCGCGCGCACCAGCGAGTTCACCGCCCAGGCCGCCACTGTGGGTTTGCGCAGGGCCGTGATCGCGGCCGCCAGTTCCCGATCACCGGATTCCTTGGCCGCACCGGCGCGGGCGTCGCGCGCGGCCACGAAATCCGCGGGCGCCAGCCCGTACAGATCGGCGGCCACCTCGCCCAGGCTCATACCGCCCGAGCCTAGCCGCGCGGACAGTGCCGGCTCCGGTCAGCGCGCCTCGAGCGCGCCGCGCAGGATCGTCAGCAGGCCCGCGGGGTCGTCGCGCATCAGGTTGTGCCCACCGGCCAGCGAGTGCGTGGTCCACCCGGGGTCCCGGCCCAGGCGCGCGTAGACCTCCGTGAACGGCGAGGGAGTCTCCCACCCGGCGGCGTAGACATAGGTCCGGCTCCGGATATGCGCGAGATCTCCGCCGAGGGCCAACGGCTGGAGCACCGATGCCAGCGGATGTGGTGTGGCCCTGGGGTCGAAGAACGGTAGCGGCCGGACGGCGTCGCCGGTGTCCATCACATCCAGATACCACCGGTGCTCCTGCTCGGAAGCGAGATCCCAGCAGGAGTCACCGTGTCCGGGCACCATGGCGTCCACGTACACCAGTGCCGCGACACGATCCGGCGCGCGGTCCGCGGCCCCGGTGATCACCATGCCCCCGTAGCTGTGGCCGACGAGTACCGCGTCGTGAACGTTCTCAACGGCCAGCGTCGCGGTGACGTCCTCGATATGGGTATCGAGGTTCACGCCCGGGTGGCGCAGGTGGCCGCGGTCGCCGACCCCGGTCAGCGTCAACGGCAGTACGCGATGCCCTTCGTCGCGGAGCCGGGAGGCGATGTCGTCGAAACACCACGCGCCGTGGCACATACCGGGAATCAGCACGAATGTCGTCATGGGTGTTCGTTCTCCTTCGTCGTTCGATCGGGTAGGGGGCAGGCCGCCGCGACGAGCGCGCCGAGGCCGCAGAGCAGGACCGTCCACCACACCGGCGCCGTGGCGCCGAGGCGATCGGCGAGCGCGCCGGCGGCCCAGGGCCCCACCGTCTGCCCGGCCGCGAACACGGCGGTGCAGAAAGCGAGCGTGGGAGTCCAGTCGACGGCCGGGGTGTGGTTCTTGACGATGGCGGTGACGACCGCGGGCACGGTCATGAACATCGCTCCGTAGACCGCCGCGGCGGTGAGCGTGACAGCGGGGTCCGAGGAGATCAGGGTGAGCGCCGCGCCGCCGCTCAGCGCGGCCAGCGCACCGGCCAGGACCCGGTTGCCGGGCCGGTGCGCGATCGGCCGGCGCCACAGTGCGGGCCCGATGATCACCGCGAGTCCCACGGTGCCCCATACGCCCACGACTTCGGCGGTCGAGGCCGACCGGCCCAGCAGGTACGCGGACAGGAAGGTGATGTAGGTGATGTATCCCGCCGCGAACAAGGCGTAGGCCGGCACGGTCGACCGCAGCGCGCGCCACCGCACGCGCCCGGCCCGTGGGGCGACCGGGACCGGCTCACCGGCGGCGGACCAGCTCACCATGGTGGCCACGGCCGCGGCGACGCCCAGTCCGAACCACGCGAGCTGCCAGTTACCACCCGTCAACGGAAGTCCGATACCACTCAGGATCACCCCCAGCCCGGTCCCGGCGAAATACACCGTGATGGGCGTACCCGACCCGGCCCGGACCGCGAGGTGGGCAGCGAGAACGCCACCGCTGATGAACACCGCGGCCCCCGCAGCCCCCGCGGCGGCCCGCAGTAGCAACAACAACAGATAGTCGCCGCCGCTCCCGGTGGCGGCCAGCGCCGCGGCGGTGAGAACCGTCCCGCCGCGAAAGACCCACGTCGTACCGAAGCGGCGGGCGAGCAGGGGCGTCGCCAGTGCCCCGAGCAGGTAGCCCGAGCCGTTCGCCGTGGCCGGTATTCCGGCGGCCGCCGAGCTCCAGCCCTGATCGTCGCGCATGACCGGCAGTAGCAGACCGTAGGCGAAACGCGCGAAGCCGAGCGCCGAAGCGGTGCCGAACGCCAGGCACAGCGCCTGCCGCAACGCCGGTCCCGGCGCGGCGGGCTCGGGCGGACCCGGTGCGCCGCGGCTCCCGGACGACCGGGTCCGGACGCGCATCCGGATCCGGCGCGGCGGTGCGCCGAGGGCTTCCGGCATGAGACTCCCCTAGATGGTACCGATCAGTTCCATCAAACATAGCAGAGCATGGAACCGATCGGTACCATCAGTTGTATGCCAGTAGCCAAGGGCTCCACCATCGATCCGGCCCGCACCCGGGCCTCCGTCATCGACGCCGCCGCACCGCTGCTCTACGACCGCGGGATCGACGGCGTCGGGGTCGCCGAACTGTGCAAGCGCCTGGGCATCTCGAAGGAGACGCTGTATCGGCACTTCGGCACCAAGGACGGACTCGTGCACGCCGTACTCGAAGCACGCAGCGACCGGGTGATCACCTGGCTGACCGCGGCGGCCGCGGCAGCGGGCGCCGACCCGGCGGCTCGCCTGGCCGCCGTCTTCCAAGCGCTGGGCGAGTGGTATCGCGAACCGGGCTTCCGCGGCTGCGCCATGATCAATGCCGCGACCCAGCACTACGACCCCGAGGTCCGGGCGATCACGGCGCGCCATCTGGACCGGTGCCTGGCGCTGTTCACCGATATAGCCGGCCGGGCCGGTGCCGCCGCACCGGACGCACTGGGCCGCCAACTGCTCATTCTGATGGAAGGTGCGACCGCGGTGGCGGCCCACCGGGGCCCGGACCGGGCCCACGAACAAGCCCGCGCCGCCGCGCTTTCCCTGCTGCACGCGGCCACCACGGCACCCGGCGACTGACCGACGCCGGACCACGCGAGGATGTGCGGCTCACCCCGCCGCGGCCGGGCGAGCCGGTGCGGTGGCACTACGCCGGACCCCCCCGCGAGCCGCGTCGGGATCCGGTCCCGCGTGACGTAGGCGGGTTCCGTAGCCGCTGGTCAGCGGCGGCGGCCGGCGACCATCGCCCGCTGCTCGCGTGGCGTCGGTGACCTACGCGCCAGCGGCAGACACCGGCCGATGGCCTCCTCGCGCAGCCGGGCACGGGCAGGATCAGCGGGGTCGAGGGCGGCCAGGTCGGCCAGGACCGGTTCCATATCGTCGTAGGAGTCGCGGCCGCGCAGGCTGCGCTGCGCCGAAGCCGAGGGTGCTGGGCGGGTGTATCGGGACTGCTGGGTCACGGGTCGGCTCCTCACGCCCGACGAACCGGATCTCAGGCCGCCGATTGCTCGCGTGCTCGTCTCGAGCCTGCTCGGGAGCTGGCGTGTTGTGGCGGTCAGTACGAGAAGCGCTCACGGTAGACGTCAGGGGTTACGCCGAAATGTTGTTTGAAAACTCGGTGCAGCGTCTCGACGGAGCCGAAGCCCACGGACTGTGCGATAGAACGAAGTCCGTCGCGGGTGTGTACGAGCCGGCGTGCTGCGGCATCGACTCGGATCGACTCCACATAGTGCGCCGGTGCGGTCCCCACCTGTTTGCGGAACACTCGGGAGAAATGACGAACGCTGAGGCCGGCGCGTTGTGCCAGCGCGGAGTTGGAAAGGTTCTCGGTGAGATTGTCCGGCATCCACGCCTGCAGACGTGCGATCTGGGCGTCGGTGGCCGTCGAGCGCGCCAAGAGTTCACTGAATTGGCTCTGGCCACCCGGCCGCCGCAAATACATTACGAGCCAGCGTGCGACGCGGCGTGCCAACTCGACGTCGTGGTCGGCGGCGACCAACGCGAGAGCCAAGTCTATTCCCGTGGATACCCCCGCCGAGGTCCAGACGTGTTCATCTCGGACGAAGATGGAGTCGGGTTCGACCAGTACGTCGGGATGCTCGGCGACCAACTGGGACGTAGTCGACCAGTGCGTTGTTGCGCGTCGCCCATCGAGGAGACCCGCCGCCGCCAAGGTATGGGCCCCCGCGCAGACCGATGCGATCCGTGGCACCCGGTGGGCTTGCACTGCCAGCCAGTCGATGAGCGCCTCGTCCACCAGCGCCTTCGGTGCCGTCCCATCCAACGACAGGCCACCGGGCACGATCAGGGTGTCGATCTGCCGAGCTACCTCGTCCCAGGACGCCTCGGCGACGACGCATGTGCCCCCGGCGCATCGGACGACACCCTTCTCCGGTCCCGCGACCAGCGTCCGATAGCCGGGAGCCGCAACGTGGACGAGGCGGCTCGCCGTTGCGAATACTTGGATCGGCCCGGCGACGTCGAGAAGTTCTACTCCGTCGAAGGCGGCGATCACGACAACATGTGGCGTCACCGGCACAGTCTTCCGAATTACGGTTCAGGTCTGCAAGGACGGGAACATGTCGGATTCGGACGAGAAGGGATGGCTGAATCCGGCACAACAATGTCCTTGCGGCCATCAACGGGCGGGTTGACGATCGTGATTGTTCATTTACCCGGTACTCCAGGAGTTCTCGATGATTCCCGTGATTCCCGATTCGCCGACCGCCCGTGCGGCAGCCGACCTCGCCGTCGAGGCGGCGCCCACGTACCTGTTCAATCACAGCTACCGTACCTACCTGTTCGGTCGTTGCCTCGTCACCGACCGCGACATCGACGACGAAGCAGCCTTCGTCGCCGCGATGATCCACGACCTCGGGCTCACCGACACCTACCGCGGTGCCGATGAATTCGGTCAGGTCGGAGCAGACCTCGCCTGCCGATTCCTGCAGACGCGTGGGTGGGAGTCCGATCGAATCCGCCTGGTAGAGGAGGCGATTCTGCGGCACACCAACCTCGTCGCCGAGCAAGTTCCTCTGTACCGGGTGATTCAGGCCGGCGCAGCCGTCGATGTAGCGGGACTCGGTCATGAAGAAATCTCGCGGGACGATCTTTCCGGGATCCTCGGTATCTACCCTCGCCTCGACTTCGTCTCCCGGATGCGCGAGAGCTTCCTCGACGAAGCGCGCCGTCACCCGCACGGTGCCTTCGCCGACCTCGAAAGCACGGTTGCCCTGTCCAGTCGGTTCGGTACCAATCCGATAGACCGACCCGCCGGGTGATCGAGATCGAGTGGACAGCACAGCCCCGCCTCGCCCTGCCATCCGCCGATCGGGCCGGCTGTCGGGGTTTCCCCGGATCAGATCGCTTGTGCGGGCCGGTTGTCGAAGAGCGCCCGGCAGCGGGCGTCACCAGCGCTGGATAGAACATCAGGGCAGACCCGCCTGCTGTGTCTGTCCTTGTATGGCTTTTCCAGAACGGCGCCGCCACCACAGCAGCAGCCCCGAGGTCGACGCGAACGGCACGGCGACGAACGCCACCGCGGCGACGGTCAGGTCTGGATCGTGCAACTCCATCTGGGTCCAGGCTCCGCCGAAGAACTGGGCCGTTACCTGGAATGCCGTGTGGAAGCCCATACAGGACCAGAGGCTGCCGGTCACCGTGCGCAGCGCGCCCAGCACAGTGGCGAACAGCGCGAACAGGACCGTGCGATCGACCGAGATCGGGCCGCCGTTCAGCGCACCCCAAGCGGTGAACAGCGTCGTCTGACCCAGTACCGCCCAGGCGGGTGCGAAACGGCCCGCCAGGACGGCGAAGATGTATCCGCGGAACACCAACTCCTCGGGTATCGCCTCATAGAGCAGTACGAGCACGGCGAGCCCGAGCACGGCGACGGCGATCTCGGCCACCGGCGCCCGCACGGTCAACTCGGTCCATCCTGCCCCTACCAGTACGGCGAGCGTGAGCAGCGCCGGGCCGGCCCAGCAGGCGGCACCGGATACGAACTGTTTCCATCCGATCCGCCACTCGGTGAGCCCCAGATCGGACCAGCGGAGCCGGACGGGGAACCGCAGCATCAGCCCGATCAGGGGAATCACAAACAGCGTCGCCCCCACTGCCCGGACGATATGCCCGCCACGGGTGTACTCGGTGCCGGTGACTGCGCCCACTCCATCGATGAGCAGCATCCACCAACCGGTGACAGCCGCGAATACCACCAGAATTCCAGTGGATACGGCGGCGCGGGTCGGCGGGTCGGCGGACGACGGCTCCATACGTCGACCGTATGGCCCGGTCCGCCGGCGCGCGTCCTCCGATAGGACGACTCCGCGCCTCCCACCCGCCACCGCAGAGGCCGGACGCGACCGCCTGCCCGGATCGCAGCCGGCGGCGGCCTACCGGGGAGCGTTCACCCCGCGCTGGGCGGCCCGCTGCGGCGGTCTCGATCACGCGTCGTTTGCGCAGGTCGCCACGGCGGATCCGGGCCGGTTGATGAAAACTGTGGGGATGGGTGCGCCCGCCACCGAGGTACCGGCCGCGCAACGGCACCGCAAGCTGCTGCGCAGTGGCGTGTGGTCGATGTACCTGCTCGCGCTGCTCGCGGTCACCGTGCTCTTCGGTCCGCCGACCCAGCGGATCTATCAGGCGCTGTGGATCGTCGTGGGGATCGCGGCGTTCGCGCCGGACCGTCCCTGGCGGGACCAGCTACGTATTCTCGTCGACTGGGTACCGCTGATCGCCGCGCTTGTCGTCTACGACCACACGCGCGGCATCGCCAACACCCTCGGGATGCCGCTGCGGGTCCACGAACCCGTCGTGGTGGAACGTGCCCTGTTCGGGGGGACCGTACCCACGGTGTGGTTACAGGAGCAGTTGTCCGGGGACGGCGGGCGTCCCTGGTGGACCGTCTTCACCGGACTCGTGTACACCAGCCACTTCCTGCTGCCCTGGCTGATCGCCGCGATCCTCTACGTCCTGTCGCGCGAACGCTGGTCGGGATACATGCGCCGGATCCTGCTGCTGTCCTATCTCGGCCTGGTGACCTACGTCCTGCTGCCCGCCGCACCGCCCTGGTACGCCGCCCGCGCCGGGGTGATCCAGACCGAGATACACCGCGCCACCGGTTTCGGATTCCGGTTGTACTCGGTCGATATCGGCGCGGACTGGCTGGCCGCGCACAGCAACCCGGTCGCCGCGATCCCGTCGCTGCACGCGGCCTTCGCGCTGCTGATCGCGGTCACGCTGTGGCCGGCGGCCCGGCGCTGGTGGTGGCGGGTGCCGTTGGCCGCCTTCCCGTTGGCAATGGGTTTCACCCTGGTGTACGGGGGCGAGCACTATGTGATCGATGTACTGCTGGGCTGGGTGTACGTGGGGCTGGCGATCGGGCTGGCCAGAGCCTGGGAGCGGCGGCGCGCACCGGCCCCGGCAGCCACGGCCGCGGTGTCCGGCGGCGACCGCGGCGGCTAACCTGCCGGACCGCGGGAGGCCCAGGGCGCGAGCAGCAGAGTGGCGGCCCGGCGCATATCGGTAACCGCCTGTTCCGAGGTCAGCTGTCCGGCCGTGGCCCAGGTCAGGATGCCGTAGGCGCACTGCTCGGCGAGCCGGGCCGATTGCTGATCCGACTCGTCGGGCGTGCTGATCCCGGCGGCGGCGAGGATACGGTCGCGCAGCGTGGTGTCGACCGCCACCGGCCCGGCCGAGCGCACGGCGTTCGCCGAGACCAGCATGGCGCGACCGAGCAGCGGGCGGCGGAGCAGCCCGGTCACCGCGGATTCGAGCAGGTCGGCCACGGCGCCCAGCGGATCGTCCGGCACCGGCTCCGGAACGGGCAGATCCGCGACGGCCGATTCGAGGACCCCCGAGAAGAGATGATGTTTGGACGGGTAGTAGCGGTACAGCGTCCCCAGCGCCACCCCCGCCGCCGTCGCGATATCGGACATCTGGACGTGCTCGAGACCTTGTTCGGCGCCGAGCCGGGCGGCGGCGCGCAGGATGGCGCGCCGCCGCTCACGCTGGGGCGTGGTGGTCGGGCGGCCCGGCTCCCGGGGTTCGGCGATCCGCGGCACTGGATACCTCCATTCGAAAAACTAGAATTCACTCTAGTATTTCCGCGCCGCCGGTTGTAGAACTGGGTGTGGTCCGATCCCGAAACCCGAACGGAGACCCAGCTATGCCCCCTGTCGATCCCGGGCGCTACGGCCCGTGGGCGGTGATCACCGGCGGTTCCGAAGGCGTGGGCCGATCGTTCGCCCGGCGACTCGCCGAATCCGGTATCCACCTGCTGCTGGTGGCTCGGCGTGCCGGCCCGCTCGAAGAGACCGCCGCGGAATGCCGGGCCCTGGGCGTTACGGTCCGCACCCTGACCGCCGACCTGACCCACCCCGACGCCGCGGCGGCGGTACTCGACGCGGTCGCCGATGTCGAGGTCGGGCTGCTGATCCACAATGCCGGCGCCAACACCCACAGCGCCGAGTTCCTCGACGGCGATCCCGCTGCCTTCCAGCGCGTCGTCGAACTCAACATCACCACCCCGCTCGCCCTGGTCGCCGGGCTCGGCGCCCCGATGCGTGACCGGCGGCGCGGCGGGCTCCTGCTGGTGGGTTCGCTGGCCGGGTATCTGGGATCGCGACGGCACACGGTCTACGGCGGAGTGAAAGCGTTCGGCCGGATCTTCGCCGAAGGACTCTGGCTCGAACTTCGCGAGCACGGTGTGGACGTCCTCGAGCTCGTGCTCGGGGTCACCCGCACCCCGGCGATGCAGCGGGTGGGTCTGGATTTCGACATTCCCGGCATGCCGGTCTCCGAACCCGACGAGGTGGCCGCGGAAGGTCTCGCGGCGCTGGGACGGGGCCCGGTCCATGTCATCGGCGCCCACGAGAAGCTCGCGGCCCGGCGCAGCGACCCCGATCGCGCGGCGGCCGTGCTGGGCGCGGACCGGATGATGCGCCGGCTCATCGGCGCGGCCGAAGACCCGCCGCGGTGAGGATTCCCCCGTGCCGGGCCTGCGCGCCACCGATATCGACTACGCGGCGGGCGGCCCGCTCCGACGACCGCGACGGAAAGGATCAGCTGTGGACGAGGATCGGATAGCGCGCCTGGAGGAACGGGTGCGCCGGCTCGAGGACGAAATGGCGATCACCCGGCTGCTCGCCTCCTACGGCCCGTTCGTCGACGCCGGGGCCGCCGCGGAGGTGGCGAATCTGTGGACCGAGGACGGGGAATACGACGTCGAGGGCTGGTCGATGCGCAGTCGCGCGGATATCCACGCGATGGTGGAATCGGCGGCGCACCACTCCCTCATCGATGCGGGTTGTGCCCATTTCCTCGGACCGGCCCGGGTCGTCCTCGACGGCGATTCGGCCATGGCCATCTGTGAATCGCTGCTGGTGCGGCGGTACGACGACGGGTACCGGGTGTGGCGGGCGGGGGCGAACAGTTTCCGGCTCGCCCGCACCTCGCACGGCTGGCGGATCACCCGCCGCGACACTCGGGCCCTCGACGGCGGACCGGCCGCCCGGGACCTGTTGCGCGCGAATATCGCGGACTGACCCCCGGGACCCGGCCGAACCGGGTCCCGGCGGACCGTACTCAGCCGACGGCGGCGGCCGGGCGCGCGACCGGGGTGAGGGAGGCCGGGCCCAAGCCCAGATGGTCGCGCAGCGTGGTCCCGGTGTACTCGGTCCGGAACAGGCCGCGCCGCTGGAGTTCGGGCACCACGAGATCGACGAAATCGTGGAAGGTGCCCGGCGCCTGGGCCGCGGAGAGGATGTAGCCGTCGGCCTCACCGCCGGTGAAACCGGCTTCGATCTGATCGGCGATCTGCTCGGCGGTGCCGACGAACTGTGGTAGCAACACACCCTGGGCGTACAGCTTGCCGATATCGCGCAGGGTGAGGTTCTCGGTGGCGCTGAGCCGGCGGGCCACCTCGAACAGCCCCTGGGTCCCCGGGACCACCAGATCCTCGATCGGCGCGTCCAGGTCGTAGCGGGAGAAATCGTGATCGGTGTGCACCGAGAGCGTGATGAGTCCGGAGACCGGGTCGGCGAGTTCGTTGTGGAAGGCCTGCTTCTCCCGGGCGATGGCCTCGGTCTCGCCGACGAACGGTACGAACGACGGGAATATCTTGATGTCGTCGGGGTTGCGCCCGAAGTTCACCGCCCGCGATTTCACATCGTCGTAGTAGGCGCGCCGGCCTTCGGGGGTCGGATCGATCTCGAAGATCGCCTCCGCCCAGCGCGCGGCGAAATCCTTGCCCACCGGTGAGGAACCGGCCTGGATGATGACCGGACGGTGCTGCGGGGACCGCGGCACCGTCAGCGGGCCCCGGGTCTTGAACCAGGCGCCCTCGTGGTCCACGGTCCGCACCTTGTCCGGATCGGCGAATACGCCGGAGACCTTGTCGCGCACGAGGGCGTCGGTATCCCAGCTGCCCCACAGTTTGTAGGCGACTTCGAGGAATTCCTGTGCGCGTTCGTATCGCTCGTCGTGCCCGAGATGGTCGTCGGCCCCGAAATTCTGCGCCTCGGCCTGATTCAGCGAGGTCACCACGTTCCAGCCGGCCCGGCCGCCGGAGAGATGGTCGAGGGTCGCGAAGATCCGGGCCACCTCGTAGGGATGGAAGTACGTGGTGGATTTGGTGATCGCCAGCCCGAGCCGCTCGGTCACATTCGCCAGCCCGGCGGCGACCAGCGACGGATCGAGTGTCGCCGACGCCTGGGTGCCGCTGCGCAGCGGCTCCCGGATATCGTTGCCGTAGCGGACCGGGGTGGCCAGCAGGTCGGCGAAGAACACGAAGTCGAATTTGCCCCGTTCCAGAGTTTGCGCCACTCGCCGGTAATAGCCGGGGCCCAGGTAATCGGTTTCCGAGGCGGGATGACGCCATGCCGCATGCGAGTGCGTGACGTGCGAGGCGATCAGGAAGCCTGCCAGATGGAGTTCACGAGTCACGGTCGCCTCCTCGGCCGTTCGGGCCGATACCGGCCGGAAGTGGACGTGCCGGAGCGGTCGCCGGCAACGCGTGCTGCGGGTTTGCTGTCACAGCGACGAGTCTCGGCGGCCGGTGGCCGCGCGTCACCGATTGCGCTCGAGCTGATGCTGGGAAGCGGGGCGCCCGGAATCGAGCCCGTCGGCCCGCACCAGCTCGGACAGGACCCGCGTGCGGGGGCGGGCGAATAGTTCCGCGGGTGTGCCGAGCTCGGCGATCCGCGCGCGGTCCAGCACCGCGATGCGATCGCAGCGGGCCAGCCGGCCGCGGAGATCGTGGCTGATCGACACCACGGTCGCACCACTGCGGGCGCGGTAGTCGTCCAGCCGGTCCAGGATGTGCCGGGCGGTGGGTTCGTCGAGCGCGGTGGTCACTTCGTCGCACAGCAGTAGCCGCGGTCCGGCCAGCAACGCCCGCGCCAGCGCGGCACGCTGCAGTTGCCCACCGGAGAGCCCGGCGGGCGGGCGCCGGGCCTGCGCCTGCTCGATCCCGAATTCCGCGAGCAGCTCCACCGCGGCGGCCCGGGCTTCCGCCCGGGTCATCCCGCGGAGTCCGGTGCCGGTGGCGGCGACCTGATCGAGCACGCCGCGGCGGGGGTCGAAGGAGGCCGCCGACTCCTGCCACACATATTGGATGCGGCCGATCTGCTGCCGCGACCTGCGCCGCAACACCGGTAGCC
>NZ_BAGJ01000253.1 GCF_000308775.1 Nocardia testacea NBRC 100365 | reverse complement strand
GAGGACCGGCCGGAACCCGAACCGCTGGTCGATCCGGAGACCGTGGCCCAGATGGCGCCCATGGCGATGATGGCCGGCGCCGCTCTGTTGCCGATGATCGGTTCGGCGCTGTCGGGGCTACTCGGGGGTGGTTCCGGCGGTGCCGCGGCTCCGGCCGCGGCGGGCGGCGGCACCGCGATGGACCCCGAGTCACAGCAGGCCATGAACGCGCTGAAAGCGCTGGAGTCCGTCTACGGCAACGGGGAGCCCACCGACCCCGGGATGAAGAAACTGCGGGAGAAGACCGCTGACTCGGACACGGGCAGCGGTGACGGTCCGGCGATGGTCAAAGCGAAGCGACTGTTCCAAGCGAATCGCGCCACTGCCTTCAACAATCTGGACAAACAGTTCGTCAACTACCTCAATACTCTCGGAACCTCCAACAAGGTCGACCAGAACGCCGTGCGGCGCCTGCTGAAGATGACGAACGACGCCCTGGCCGAGCTCGGACCGATGGCCTACACCAAAGAGGGACAGCAGAAGGTCCGGCAGATCCTGACCGCGGCTCTGCAGACCGCGCACAAGATCGTATCGGGGGGTACGGCGAACAACGGTGACACGGCGTCGGCGATAAATCAGCTCACCAACCAATATCTGTACAACATCATCGGTAAGCCGTTGCCCGGGGGAGTCAAGTTCAATGCCGCCGCCGCGACCGCCCCGGGCGGTTCGGATCGTGCACAGTTCGCGGTCAAGACCGCACTCGCCCAGATCGGCGACCCATATGTGTGGGGCGCCGAGGGGCCGAACGGCTTCGACTGTTCGGGACTGACGCAATACGCCGCGGCCAGGGCCGGGGTGAACATTCCGCGTATCGCAAACGACCAGTACCGGCAGCTACCCGCTGTGAATCCCCGCGATATCCAGCCCGGCGACCTGATCTTCCCGTCGACCAGTATGAAGAACGGCCAGATGGGCCACGTGATGATGTACATCGGCAACGGACAGGTCGTCCATGCGCCCAGAACCGGCGAGAATGTGAAGGTCACGAGCCTGCCGAGCAGCTACGAAGCCCGTCGCTTCGCCTGAGAGAAATACGGGCCCGGTGGAACATCCACCGGGCCCGTGGCGTGCGCTCGGCTACGCGTCCCACGGATCCAATCCCGAAACCGGATCGAGGTGGTCCAGGTTCGCCACGCGGGTACTCCACCGGGCCAGCTCGCGGCGGGCGGATTCCGTCGGGGTGTTGTAGTACTGGTTCGCGGCGCTCCGGAACGATTCCGACACCTCGCTGGCAATGGCCCAGCGGGTGTTGCGACCGACCGCGTTCCATTCGTCCGGGGTGATCGCGCTGCGCAGGGCGAGGTCGGAATCCCAGTTCTGCCGGACCCGGCCGATGAAGCCATGGTTGATCACCGCGCCGGGCGGCGGTGAGCTGGTATGCCGGGCGAAGTTCTCGGCGGCCACCACGGCCTGCGCCGCGAATGCCCGCTTGGTCGAATCGGAATCCGTCGGTCGCAGATGGTTTTCGACCGCACGAGATGCGGCCAGCGCCTTCTGCAACGGTCCCCAACCGTACGGGTTGGTCGACATACTCGCCTTCATGGCGGCCTGCGCGCGCAGAACCTGGTGTACCTGCTCGTCCGGCGCGTGGCCGGCGCGCAGCACAGCGGCCAGATAGCTGTCCGGGACCCGGCTGTCGCCGAGGCCGTCGAGCGCGTTCGCGGCACCCAGCGGGTCGGCCATGCCGCCGTACGGATTGGCCCGGGCCTCCGCCTTGCGCAACCAGTTCGCGCGACCCAGCGTGCCCCACCGGTACAACTCGATTCGCGAGTCCGCCGTCTTGATATTGGCCAGGTCGGACATCTTCTTGCCCCGGGCGAGCGGGTTGAGTGGTCCCGGTGTCGCGGCCATCAGCCAGCCGGTGACCGGGGAGCTGTTGATGGTGTTCAGGGCGGCGACCGCGGCGAGACCGCTCAGCGAGCCGCCGCCGCCACCGCCGCCACCGCCGCCCATGCCGCCCATACCGAGAGCCGTACCGCCACCGCCCCCTGATCCGCCCTGGTTGCCCTGGATGGCCAGGGAGAACCGGTTCGCAACCCAGTCGTTGCCACGGGACAGGCTGCGGTTGAGCCGCCGGATCTGGGAGATCGCCACGATTTCCACGACACAGGCGATGACGATGACCGACATCACCTGCCCTCGTGCCTGGTCGAAGAGGTTGCTCATGAACAGGATGTAGACACCGAGAAAGATCGTGAACACGGTCATGCGCGCGGCGGCGATCAGTCCGTCGACGATATTGCGCACCAGGAAGGTCTGCGTCGGTCCATAGATGAAACCACCCGCCGCGAAGCCGAATATGGACATGAAGCCGTGGTAGATCGTGTTCATGGCCGCCTTCATGACCTTCAGCCCGAGATAGACCGCGAAGAGGAGCAACAGGGTCGCACAGATCAGCAGGATGAGGCCGGTGCCGACCTGTCCCATCGACGGATTGTCTGCGCGGGAGAACGCGGAGCTGTTGCCGCATTGTTTGATGCCCTTGAGAATATTGTCGTCATTGCCCGAGAGGACTCCCGAGGACCACGCCGTCTCGCAGGCCGCGTAGTTGTCGACCACCTGGCCGAAGTTCCAGACCTGGACCGGTTTCCGGGCGAAGTTGTCCGCGAGATCTTCCTGCATCGTTTTCACCAGCAGGACCGGGTTGGGGTTGCTGTCACCGGTCAGTCCGGCCGCGACCGAGATGCCCACATCCCGGCCCTGGGTGAGCAGGCCGTCGGAGGACAGGACATCGGCCAGGGGTTCGGCGAGGAAGACCGGACCGATGATCGCGACACCCAGCATGGTGATCACCTGCATGGTGGCTTTGCTGGGGAAGCCGCGGACGATGAACCAGGCCACGAAGAATGTGCCGATCGTCGCGGCGGTGAGCAGCATTATCGGGGTGGCGATCTGATGGGACAGCGCGGCGGCGACACCGTTCAGCGCATTGGCGAACATATCGAGCCAGGTGAATCCGAAGGTGAACCCGACGATCCAGATGGCTGTGGTCACGATGGACATATAGCCCACGAATTCCAGGCCGAGTATCGTCCACAGCACGGTGTAGCCGGGATTCAGCAGACTGCCTCGGTTCGAGGCAAAGGTATAGCTCGACAGCGGTACGCCGTTGGAATCGGTGATGTTCATCCAGCCCAGGCCGTCGATCTGCGAGACACCGCTGCTCACCTGCGCGGTTGCTACCACACCGACAATTCCCGGGAATACGACGAAGAGAAAGAGAATACCCAGGACCCACAGCGTTCGCCGATGCCACGGATGTTCGGCGAGCCAGTTCCGGGCCCTTCGGACCAGGGTGTCGGGATAGTAACGCACGGGGTCCCAGCCGGTGTCGTCCGCGCGGCGACATCGGAGGCCGCGAGCGTGCCGGGAGAACTGGACCGGCGCCGTCATACCGCACTCACCACCGGGTGCCGGTGCGGCCGGCCGGCGCTGGTGGGATGGCCTGCGATACGGCGGAATAGTTGCACGAGTAATTCCCGGCGGCCGTTCGCCGACCGGGTACAACGCAGGTTCATCCGGTTGTTCCTCCTGCGCCTGAATCCGGGCCTCGTTGGAAGAGGGCATCTTGGTGCACATCGGTTTACGAGTCGCTGACTCGATGATGACGTGTCGCACCAGGTCACCGCTTCCCCCCGGTGGGAATCCCCGACAATGGGGTCTGTCAGGAAGGAGAGGCGCGCATGGTCGGCTGCCGGTGTCCGCGATCTCGGTTCGGCCGGTCCGGAGTGCCCTGCCGCCGCAGCGCTGATGCCTACCGCATGACGCCGACACCGAGCGCTCCCGCCGTCGGCAGGTGAGGCCGTGGCTTTCTGGGACGGAGTAGGCGACTTCTTCAGCGAACACGGGGCCGATATCGCCGTCGGCGCCGTGAGCGTGGCCGGGTTCGCCGTCGGCGGGCCCCTCGGAGCCGCGGTGGCCGGCGGTATCGCCGGTGGGGTCGCCGCGGGTTTCAAAGACGAGAACATCCTGATGGGAGCCGGTCTCGGCGTCGCGGGTGGACTGGTCGGCGGCCTGGGTGGTGTCGCGTTCAGGGGCTCGGCCAAGGGGATTGTCGGCGGGCTGCTCCGCCAGGGGCATTCGCTGGATATAGCCCGGGGGATGGGCGCCGGTGCCGAAAAGATCGCGTTCCAGCGGTCCGGGTTGTTCGCCAAGCGAATTCCCGAGCTGCTCGGGGGCGCGCACTTGTCGCCGTGGAAGACCTATATGGGCCTGTTGAATACGGCCTTCACTCCGTATTACATGGGAGTGATCGAGAACGCTCCGGACGATATCCGTAATAAATGGTACAAGTACACCGGGTATCCCGACATTCCACTGATCGATATCAGTGAGCAGGAGCTCTCCACCATCCCGGACAAAATGCCCCATGTCATGATGCCCGACCCGGATCGCTTGCCGAAGGAACTGGAACTGACCGCGCCGATCGAGGCGACCTATCGCACCCTGCCCACCGCCTACGTGGGTTACCGGAACAGTTTCGGGGAGAAGCCGGGCAAACTCGACCCGCCGAAGGAGCTGGCGGTCGGCGATATCTCAGGGGAGGACAAGGCCCGGATCGCCAACTATCCGCAGAAGGTCGAGAAGATGCGGAGCCGCATGGCCGAACTACGGTCCAAGGCGGCGACGGTCGAGGAGGCGAATGCGCAGACGAGCCAGCTGTGTGCCGCCGGGCGCGGCGATTTGGATCTGTCGGTGAAGTCGCTCGCGGAGTTCGCCGCCCTGGACGCGCGGGATATGAAGCGTATCGGCGCACTCTTCTCCGAGTACTCGCAGAAGAAGAGCCAGTACACCGGTCTACCGGTATTCCAGATCAACCCGGAAAGCCTGGGTGCCGGCCTGCCGAGCGAGGATGTGTACGCGATCGTACTCGTCGACGGTGCCTACACGACGGCCGCGGCGATACTCACCTATTACGCCCAAGCATTCGAGGCGCTGGGCGCGAAGACCGAGGCCGGGCAGCCGACCACCGAGGACACCGCACAGACGCCGGCAACGACGGCGAACACCCCTGCGAACAATGGCTACGATCCCTACTACGACGCCGCGGCCGCCGCCGGAAACCGTACCTGGCCTACCGCGCGGACGAGTCCGTCGACGGTTCCCGCGCCCACCCCGTGGGATCTTACGAGCAAGGCCGGCTCGGAAACCGGAGCCGAGCGCGCAGCGTCCGAGGATCCGGTCGCCGGTGTTTCCGGCGCCACCGGCACGGCAACCACCACCCCGGATACCTCGTCGGTCCCGGCTGCGGCGGTACCCGCGGTGTCCACCGCGGGAAACGCCATGGGATCAGCACTGAACTCGATGATGCTCCCGTCGCTGATGCAGGCTTTGATGGGCAACAACCGCCCGGGAGCCGGAGCGGATCCGGAGAAGGACCACCGGGACGGGCGGGAAAGGCCCGAGGCGTACCCGGGCCCGGCTCCGGCGCCCATGCCCGCGCCGGCGGTCAACGGTGTGCCCACCGCACAGCAGCCGGCGCAGCCGGCGGCCGCCGCACCGAGTGGCGAGACCAGGCCCGCTGTGGCGCGTCCCGATTCCGGGCGGCCGCCCGGGAATCCGCTGCCCGCGCACACTCCCGACGACAAGGGGACGGTGGTCTACACCGTCCCCGACGGCCGGACCGTAGAGGTTTCCGCCGTGGTGGCGCGGGGGCTGGACGCGGCATTCGGTAACGCGTCGGGCACCGATGCGCGTGCGGCGTACACCGGGACGCCCGCGGAGTGGACCGATCCGAAACGGATAGGGCGCCGGATCGATCCGAGCGAGACAGTGACCGGCGACGTCGGCGCTTGGGAGGACCGGACCGCCGTAATCGTCCGGTTCGACGGCCAGGATGTACTCGAGGCGGTGGTCGACGGTGCGTTGGTGAAGGTCACCGAGCTGTCGCAGATGCGGGACGAGGCGGGTGACTTCGGCGGGTTCGTCGGTATCTTCCATCCGCCCGGTATCGACAAGGTGCCGGATGGTTCCGCCGCGACTGCGGTTCCCGGTGCCTCCGCCGACCCGGCGGGCGCCGGCGCCACGGTATCGGTGTAGGAGGCTCAGTGGTCGAGTTACGGGATATCGCAGGTTTCGCGCTCGATGTCGGGGTGAGCTACGGCCTCGAGCACGCGATGAAGGGCGGAAGCGCCGGCCTCGGGAAACAGATGTTCGTCGGTTCGGTCGCCGGTGGACTCGGCGGGGTGCTGGGTGATGCGGTCGCCAACGGAGGCTTCAGTCTGCAGGGTAGCTCTGAGGCGTTTTTCTACGGTGCGCTCGGCGGTGCGGTCGGCGCGAGCGCGGATCGATATATCTCGTGGCGGATGGCGAAAGGGAAAACCGCGGCCGACGACGCTTTGAAAGAGGCGAACTCGGCCAAGTCGACCGCCGATGCGGATCGGGAAGCGCTGGAAAACGCGGAAAAGGCGCACACGGCCGCCCAAACGGATCTGGGTAAGGCCGAGGACGCTCTCAGACAGGCGAACGCGGAACTCGGACCTCTGCAAACAAGGTACGACGATGCCTTGCGCAGGGCACAAGCCGATCCGGACAATGCCATACTGCGGGATGAGTTGAACAGTGCACGGGACGACCTGAAGGCGGCGCAAGACAAAGTCAGGGCAGCCGAGGTGGCACGTGACAAGGCGCGAGAGGATCTCCGCCTGGCGGGTGACAAGTTCAACGAACTGGATGCCAAGCGAGGCGACCTCGACAGTGCAAAAAGTGCGGCCGACGATGCCTTCAAAAATGCCGAAGCGGCAGTAAAGAAAGCCGGTAAGCGAGCCGACAACTTCAACAAGTATCAACGGGGCCTGTTGGTCGGTCTCGGCTCCGCCACCTTCATGACGATCAATGAGCACGGCATGCCCTGGTCCTCCGACGGGTCCGGCGGAGATCAGCCGGGTGCGGCCGTGAACAGGGTTCCCTTGATGTGGGACGGTTACCAACCCGCCGCGGCAGCGGGGTTGATGGGCCAGCCACCGTTCGAGCAGGGGTCGTCTCCGCAGAAAGGGCAGGGCTTTCTACTCCGCCCGGAGGGGCTGAATCCCAGTATCGCCCTGTGGTACGGGGGCCCTTCCAATTCCTACGCGCATTCTCTGGTGACCACCCACGAGATGTTCGGCGATCTGAAGAAGAAGGAAGACCTGAAGATCACCCCGATTCCGGCGATGCCGACAACGGTGCAGAACCCCAGCGGTTTCAGCGCCAAGGGTGGCGCCACCTACAAAGACCTGTCCCAATCACTCAACGAGGTGGGCAAGAAGCTGACCGAGACGCAGCATAGCGTGGTGAATGTACTGCCGAAGGTGGAGGAGATCAGCAAGCGCGGCAAGGAGAACGTCGGCAAGATCATCGTCGGCACGAACAGGTTCATGGTGGAACGCCTGCAGACCGGCTCGGACCAAGAGGTTCTCGTCGTACTGGGCCAGGGATTCAGCGAAATCGCCAATGAGATCCAGAATGCCGCGCAGGCGAACCAGAATTTGGCCGACGGCATCCAGAACCCGACCGCGGCGCAGGACGCGGCCGCGGCCCAGAACCTGGCCAACTCGGTCGGTAGTTATGCCGGCCAGATGAGCAATCCCGGCTATATCCCCGACAGTTCGCAGATCGGCGTGAACAACCCTTGGGACCCGGGCAACCTCGGTACCAGCAGCGCCACGACTCCGGACACCTCGGCGCTGAAGGACGCCACCGAGAAATTCCGGGATCAGGCCGAGAGCCTGGCGGATGCGGCGAACACCCCCTCGAGCGTCAACCCCGCCTCCTTCGATCCGGGTGCCGCCCTCAACCCGGGCGCCTCCCAACTGGGATCCGCCGGATCGATGGGTGGGATGGGCAGCCTGATGGATATGATGTTGCCGCTTCAGCTCATGGCCCAGCAAAGGGCCATGCGGGAGGCCGTGGACCCCGATATGGGCGACCGGCTGGACGATCTGGATCCGTCCCGCTACGACCAGGCCGCCGTCCCGACCATGCCGCAGGCGCAGCAGCCGGTGGGAACCACACCGTGGTCGAATCAGGCGGCCGCGAACAATGCCGCCGCCACCCCGGCTCAGCCCGCCGTGCATCACCCGGCCGGCGCCCCCAACGGCGCCACCTCCTCCCAGCCCACCACCGCGATGCCGAAGCGGGTGCCTGGAGACGACGGTCTGGTGCCGTATGTGTTCCCGGAAGAGACCCAGCGTGTGCCGCTCGCTGTGGCGCTGGCACTCGACAAGGCGTTCGCCAACAAGAGCGGTACCGATGCTCAGGCCGCGTACCAGGGAACCGCGGGGGCGTGGACGGATTCGAAGGATATCGGTCCCGCGGTCGATCCGGCGCAGCTGGCCACCGGTGATGTCGGTACCTGGATCATCCGGCAGCCGAAGAAAGAGTCGCAGCCCGCGGAACCGGTTCCCGCGCAGGCCGGCACCGATGCGCAGATCCAGCCCGCGGCGATGGTCACCGTCGGTGGCGACACCGGAGACAAGAAGAACGAGCCGGATACCGGTTCGAGTGGAGAGCCGGAATACAAGACCGCCATTCTGGTCGTGTTCGGAGAAGGCGAGAGTGGCACCCTGAAAGCCGTGGTGAACGGAGAGCTTCAGCAGTACGAGGCGGAAATGTCGGATACTGGAGGTGACTTCGGTGAGTTCGCCGGGTTCAAGCACCCGAAGGGTGTGGAGGCCACCGGCGGCAAGGGGCAGGACAGCGAGACGATGGCGACATCCGGTGACCAGACCACGGCCGATATACCGTCACTCACGATGCCGGTCTAGGGGTGCGCAGCCACGGTGAGAGGAGATGAGACATGCCGGTGAATGTCGATCTCGGTGAGCTCGTGTCCGTCGCGGGCCGATCCGCCGACCTCGCGCGGCTCACAGGAGCGGCGATGCCGCGCGAATGGGTGCTGCCCGCGGGGGCCGATCCCATCTCGGCGCAGGCGGTTCCGCAGCTGAATGCGCAGGCCGCGACGCTGTTCAACGCCACCATCGGCGTGCTGAACAAGATCCAGCGCGACGCCCACCGCATCGGTGCGGCGGCGACGGAGTACTCGACGGCCGATGACGAGGGCGCCCGTCTCGTCAACGCCTCGGGAGGCGAAATAGTGGCCAACCCGGTCCCGGCCGTGGAACCGGTGGGATACCGGCGGGTACCGGAGGGGCTGGGCAGTATGCCCGTGGTCACCGGAGACCCGTTGACCCTCGCCAAGCAGTTGCACAGTGGCCCGGGCCCGGAACCCGCGCATCGGTTCGCCGATTCGGTACGGCTGTTCAACGCGAGCTCTCGGACCCAGGCATCCGCCGATATGGATAGTGCGAGCTCGGTCCTGCAGAACTGGACGCCGGTGGGGACAGAGGTCGCCCAGCGATTCGTCACGTATCGCGGCTGGATGGATCAATTGGGTGACGCGATGGAGAAATTGGCGCAGGGAGCCGAGGATTACGGCAACGCCTTCTCCCGCGCCAAGGCGAAACACCCCACTCCGGAGGAGATCCTGGCCGCGCGAAAGCGAATGCTGGCCGCGGCGCGTGCGAAGAACGAAGCCGCGCTCGCCGCCGCTACCGCGGAATACAACGAATTGAATGTACGGTCGGGCGAAGCGGCGGGATCCTACGCCACGGAAACCGGTACCAGTATCGCGAATTCGTCGCAGGGTACGGCCGCCGCGGCGCAGTCGGGCTCCGGTGGTTCCAGCGATTCGCTCTCCCAGATGCTGCCGATGCTGATGCAGATGATGCAGCTCGGCAACAACGGCCTGGACCAGGCCGACGACATCTCCGACGACGACTGGTACGACGATTCCTTCGACGATTACGGTCTCGGGGATTACGCGATACCGTCATTGGGAGGTCCTTCCGGCGGGTCGCCCTCGCTCTCGCCCTCGCTGCCCGGCAGCACCATTCCCAGCGCGGCGGATGTCCAGACGCTCTCGGCGACGACCTCCATGCCGTTGGCCGCTATGACCGGCGGCAGCAATGCCGGGTCTCCGGCCCGGGTGCCGCTGGGCGACGGAGGCGCGGCCGGTGCTGCCGCTGTTCGTGGTGCCGGTGCCGGTGCCGGTATGCCCATGATGCCCATGGGGGGGCCTATGGGCGGGGGGATGGGTGGTGCCGGCGGCGGTGGCGGTAACGAACGCAACCGCGTGGTCGCCTGGCATCCCGACCGGCTGATGTACGTCGACGACACTCCGCACACCGAACCCGTTATCGGGGAACGGCCCACCATCGCGCCGACGGTCACCCAACCGACCCCGACGCCGGCCAATCAGGCCCCGACCCGCTCCGGAGGTAACGCATGAGTATCCACCCAGATGTGCAGGCCGCGTTGGACGCGGCCCGCGAACTACGGCATCGCATCGCCGATATGCGGGAGCGTATCGATGATGTGCGTGCCCGGCGGCCCTCGCCCAGTGGCACCGTCATCCCGGAAGTGGACGCCATGGGGCGGCTCACCAGCCTGTACCTGGCGCCGGGTACCGCGGGCCGGTTCACCAGCGAGGAACTGACGGCCGAGATCATGGCCGCCATCCGGGAGAGTACCCGGGACGCGGCCCGGCAGTACCAGGCGATCATGGAGACCGTGATCACCGAGCACAGCGAAGCGGACGACGCGGCGGACGGTCGTGAGTCCGCCGGTGTCGCCGAGGCGGTGCGGTGACCGGTACCGAGCCCGCGGACGCGGCCGACGATTCGGTCTCGGCCGCCGACGCCATCGGCTGGCTCCACGAGGAAGGCCTCACGCGGCTCGCCGCGCTGGGTTCCGGCTCGCCGAACCCGGCGGTCGCCTTCTCCGTCGATGTCGCCACCGGCATCGTCACCAAATATCCGGCGGCCAACGGTGGGATCGGCGCCGATTCGAGCACGGTCGCAGCCGATGATCTGCCGGCTCCTCTGGAGAGCTCGAATCGGCTGGTGGTCGTCGGTATCACCAGCACCGACCAGATACTGGTGGTCGACCTGGCCGGATCGCTGGTCATCGGGATCAACGGTGAACGGCCCGAATTGGCCGCACGATCCTGGGTGATGCAGTTGCTCCTCAACCCGGACATCACCGCGACCACCAACAGTGCCGATGTGGCGATCGGCAACAGTCCACGCTGCCGCAAGAGCTTCATACCCGGTGGTGGTGGTTCGATCATCAGTGTCGACGACGGTAACCCCCCGGTGACCACCATATCCATGAATTCCGATGTGGAAGGTTCCGACTATTTGGACCTGCTCGGCGACGGTACCGGTGAAATGTATCTGGGAGCGCGGGTCTGGCCGCTGCGGCTGGTCATGACCATCGGCGACGCCACGTGGTCGTCGCTGTCGAAAACCTTGGACCGGGTAGCCGGATAGATTCGCAGGAGAAGAAGATGAACGACGATTTCGACTACGACGACCTCGAAGACGATCAGGAGGACGCCGCGGCCACGAAACCCGCCGCTGCTCCGCAGATACACGAGGTTTTCAACCCCGATCACACCGTCGGAGTGGCCTGTGACCGGGACGGTGAGATCGTCGGGTTGCACATCACCGAGGATGCACAGGAAAACGGCGACAACTGGCTGAGCGCGGAGATACTCAAGGTCGCCGGTCTCGCCCACGCGAAATCACGCCTCGGTCTGCGGCGGGAGATGGAGTCCAACGGCGCTCGCTCCTACACGATCGACTCGTTCGGCCTACCCACCGAAGCCGCCTATCAGGCCATGGAAGACGAGGCCTTCGGCCTCCGCCCCGCCTGATACGCGCACCGACAGACAGGACACCACCATGGTGAACATCCTCTCCCTCGACTCGGTGCGGGCCATCGTCGGTGACGCCGCCGGAGCGCTCACGGTGATGACCGACGATATCGGCACCACCGTGGATTCGCTGGTATTGCAATCGAAAGCCGACTCGCCGCTGGACCGTGATATGACCGGCAAATTGGATTGGATTCGCGAAGTCTTCACCACCGCGGCTGCCGACGTCACGGAACAGTCCGGAATCACCGTCGAGGCCACCGGTTACGGCACGACCGTGCTGTCGAACGCCGATATCGACGGTCAGACGACCGTGCGCTCTGCCGCGGTCTGATCGGACACGATGGCGCCGGAGCAGACGAGCCCGTACTGGGACCGCATCGTCGGAGACCGTTGGCCGCAGATACCGCCGTCGGCCTGGCACGGTCTGGCGGACAACGCTCGTGAGGGTGCGGCTGCCCTGAACCTGGTCGATGTGGAACAGGCGCGGCGCGCGTTCGAACAGACGGTTCAGCAGTCGGTGGGGCTGGCGGAGATCCGGCGGGCGCTCGTGGCGCTGGAGGCGAATCCCCGGGCGTTCGCGGCCGCTCTCTCCGCCGCGGCGGATACCTTCGACACGTTCGGTGACGTGGTCCGGCGTACTCGTAACCAGATTCTCGACGTCGTCGCCGATGCCGCCGAACGGATCGAGCAGGCCACCCGGGGCGACAACAACGACGACGGCGAGGAAGGCGATGCGGCCGAGGCCGAGGCCGACCGTCAGGCGACGGAGGCAATCCTGGACGATGCCCGGGGAGATGTGCGCGATATCGTCGCCGCCGCCCTCAATTCGCTGGGTCCGCAGGGGCTACCGCGGCTGGACGATATCGCCGAAGCGCTCGGGCAGCCGGGCCCTTGGCGTAAGGGCGGGGGCATGCCCGGTGTCGCACCACGCAGACCCGGAGCCCCCGGCGGGCCGGGCCGGCACCGCGACGTTCCGCGCCACCACGGGCCGGGGTTCGAACAGGGACCCTGGGTCCCCGGACACGACCGGCCCGTGCGGCCCGATCCGATCGCCGGGCAGATCCTCATCGACCTAATCGACGACCTGCTCCATCCAGAACCGGACCCGACGGTGCTCGGACCACCGCCGGCTCTCGACCTGCAGACACCGGTAGGCGTGGAGGATGGGCCGCCCGCGCTCACGGATCCGGGCGGGCAGACCGACACCACCGGACCGGCGCCGGCGGTAACCAACCCCGCTTCCGGGGGATCCGGCGTCACGCAGCCCGCGCAGCCGGTGGAGAACGCCGCCCCGGCGGCCGAAACCGGTACGGACGGTGCGGAGAACGGCGCCGATACGACCGCTGCCGCCGAATCCACCGAATCCACCGAGTCCACCGAATCCACCGAGTCCGCCGAATCGTCGAGTACCGAGACCGGCGGGGAGCCGGACGAATCCACGCGGCCCGACCGTGAGGTCTCGACCCAGGACCGCGCCGATACGCCGGAGGCCTGGGGTCTTGCCCGGCAGGCCGGTTCGCACGACACACCGGAGTCCGACGCCCAGAGCGTGCCTCCCGGCGCCGTGCCACCGCCGGTACTGCCGGCGGCGATGGGGGGCCCGGTCACGGGAACAACCATGGCTTCCGCGGCCCCCGGCGCGAGTACGGCGGCTCCGGCGAGCGGTCCGGCGGCGAGCGGCCCTGCCTCTGCCCCCGCGGCGGTGACATCGGCACAGGCCGGGCGGAGCGCGGTGGCACCGCTGGAATCCCAGCGAGGTCCGGGCGCCACCGGTAAGACGCTCGCTTCCACGTCCCAGCCGGGGGTCAGTGCGGCGCCCGACGGGAAACAGCCGGTGCCTGTGCCGGACCGTGATCCGGGCGCCGGGAAAACGCGTGGTCCGGGCGACTTCGTACAGGAGGCCGTCGGTGCCGCCATGATCTCGGCTTCCGCACCGGCCTTCGTGGTCGGCGAACGCGTCGACGGGGATCTGGTGCTCGCGCGCACACTGCTGGGCGGAATCCGTGCGGCCACCGATTCCTGGGTCGTCGGAGTGGACTGGGCGGTGGCGATCATGCGCCACTCCAGCGGGGTCAGCGCGTTCGTCACGTCGAACGAGGGTCGCGGCTGGTTGCCGGCCCGGCTCTATCTGCCCACCGAAGTGTCGCTGCCCTGGCTGTGGGCCGTATCCGAGGGGTCGGGATGGGAGGGTGCCGCGGACCCCGCTCGGATACTGGTGGAGTTCGCCATCGCCTGGGGCGCGAAGTCCGGCTCGAAGTTGTCCGCGCTGGCCTCGTCGCAGCCCATGGATCCCGTTCTCGGCGCGCGACTCGGTAGCGTCGCGCTCGCCGGTTCGGTGGCGGCCTCGGACACCATGGATTTACGCAGTCCCGCGCCGGGCACGCTGGATCGTCTGGGGGTCACCTCCTCGCCCCGGCTGCTCGACCGAGCGGCCAAGGTTCCCGACCGGGATATCGCCCTGCGCTGTCTGGAATTGGCGGTCGACGCGCATATCCGGGTTCAGCGCGCGGAACTCGCGACGGTGGACACGATGGAGGCACCGGAGATCAGGCTGCGGATCCTGCGCGCGCTGCGCGACGGCCGCGATTTCGCCGACAGTTGGTGGGAAGAACTCCAGGATGTCGACGATCTCATCGCCGCGACCGCACTCGGGCACCGAGCCGACACGAGCCGCGTCGGACTCGGCGAACTCCGTTCCGGGGCGGCCGATCTCGATCCGGGCTCGGACCTGTCGATATTGCGTGCCCTCACCTTCCAGCGCCGCTGCAACGAACTGGTGCTGCTCCTGGTGGAGGAGAAGTCGCGCCAGACACTGCGTGACTCCATGTACGCGCACACGCAGGTCCTGGGGCATCCATTGTTCGTGACGCCGCCGGCCGCCCCACCGGCTCCGCAGCGGTCGACGGTCACCACCGGTGCCCGCCGGTGAAGCCGGCGCGGGCCGCCCGCAGTATCTCCCCAAGGTTGGGAAGAATCGACAATGAGAGAATCGCTGTGGGAAAGGATTGATCGAGCATGCCGGAATGGTTGGATATCGACCCTGCGGTACTGCGTCAGCTGGCACTTCAGCACGATCAGGTAGCGGCGGAGACCCGGGAATGGGCTCAGCCGCCATCCGAATGGCTCGCCAACTTCGAGCCCACCTACGGCAAGATCGCCAATCCGGTCAAGGAAGCGCTGGAACGGTACTACGACGCTCGGTTACGCGCCGGTGAGGCCCTGGCCAGAGAACACGAGCAAACCGCCGCCTCACTGCGCGAATCCGCCAATGCCTATGAGCGGACCGACGCGGAAGCCGCCGCAAGTGTGAACCGTTCGGGTGAGGACGTCGGCGGCCGGGGCGGGACCTTCGGCGACCCGGCCACCTCCGGATTCGCTCCCACTTCGACGGCCCCGAACAGCCAACTGGGTGCCCCGGTGGCCACCGGTCCGGGCGCCGGCGCGGGCTTCGGCCCCTCGACGCCTCCGGGACAGATGGATCCGGCGGCCGCCGCGAACGGTGCCGGACAGGGTCCGAGCGGCGCCCCGCCCGGACAGAGCCAGAACGGTGCCGCACCCGGTGGCGTGACCGCCATGCCCGGCGCGGTGCCAACCACTGAGCAGACCTCGGGGGCGGGAACCGCACCCGGCGGCAATGCGGTCCCCGGCGCTCCGGCGGGTGCCGGAACGGCTCCGCCTGGTGGCGCGCTGGTCGGTGGGCCTCTCGGCGCCGGCTCCGGTGCCGCCGACGACCGCGGCACCACCACCCCGCCCAGCGGCGCGAACGCGGCGCAGGACGGGACCGCCGTCCCCGTCGTCGGGGCCCCGACACCCTTCAACTCGGCGGTGGCCTCGGCGAAGGACAAGGAAGCCGAGCCTGCCTACATCGTCGGCGACGCGGTGCACGAGGACCTTGTCATCGCCAAGACACTGCTCGGTGCGGTCCTCGCCGCTACCGGCGAAGCAGTCGGGATCACCTGGGCGGTCGCGGTATTGCGCGGTCCGGCAGGTGCGGGCCTGTTCATCACCTCCAATGAGGGCCGGGGCTGGCTCCCGGCCGGTCTGTTCCTGCCGCGTCAGGTGTCGACACCGTGGCTGTGGGACGAGCTGCTCGGTGCCGACGGTGAAGTCGCCGCACCGTGGGAGGGCATTGCGGACCCGGCGCGAACGCTGGTCGAATTCGGCCGGGCATGGGGTGCGAAAGCCAATGCCGTGCTTTCCGCGGTCGCCTCCTCCGGCCCGATCGACCCCGGCCTGCGGAGTCGGCTGAGCGAGGTCGCCATGGAGGGCCTCGTGGGGCCCGGAACCGATCTGGATCTGCGGGTGCCCACCCCCGATACCACCGACCGGCTCGGTCTCACCGGTTCGGTGCCCGCGCTGGAATCGGTGGCGGCGGTGCCGGACGCCCAGGTCCGCAAGCGTTGTATGGAACTGGCACTGGACGCCCATACCCAGGTCGGGCGTACCGTTTCACAGCATTTCGACAGCTCCGGTTCACGGGCTATCCGGGATCGGATCCTGGCGAAGGTGGAAGCCCGCGAGGAAGTGCCCGCGTCCTGGTGGGAGGAACTCCGCGACGCCGACGACCTCCTGGCCGCGGAGATGGTGTCGCAGCGGCTCGATGTGGGCCGGGTCGATCTCGGTGCCATCCGGGTGGATGACGAAGTGAGTGCCCTGCGGGCCATGGTCTGGGATCGGCGCTGCAACGAATTGGTGGCGCTCTTGGCGGAGGACCCGAGTCGGCAGGTCCTGCGCGATGCGGTCTACGCCCATCAGGAGATCATCGGTCACCCCTCGTTCGTGGCTGCTCCGGCGGCTGTCACCACGGGTGCCGAGGATCAGGTGGTCCGGCCGGTCGCCGGTGGGTCCGGGGTCTCGGCTCCGGCGGAACAGGCCGGTGCCCCCGTGGAGCCCGCGGCGCCGAGTGCCGGCGGTCCGCCGTCCGGCACGGTCGTCGCTCCGGACGCCGGCGGGCCTCCGCCGGGCGCGCTGCCGCCCTCGGTGACACCGCCTCCCGAATCGCGGGGCGCCTCGTCCTGATTTCCCGGTGACAGATTCCCTGTCGGTTCCGCGCGGGACATCTGTCTACGGGAAGGCCGCACCGAGGACTCCTCGACGCCCGGCCGGTATCCGGTGTGAGCGGATCCGCGCATTGCCGGGTTACCGGACAGCCTTCATCACCGGTCCGCACGGTTGTCGGTCTGCGGGCGGGGAGCAGTTCATCGGACCCGGACAGCAGGGAATTTGTACGCTTGCGAGTCCGTTCGAGAGGTTCGGCTTCGACCGCTGCCGCGAGATCGGTATCGATGGATGCGCCGGGCCCGCCTGGTCGGCCGGTTCTTCTTCCCGGTGCGTCCTGTTGCCAGTGGCGTACACCCCACCCACTGTGGATTACGCATGCCGTGGTGGAAAGCCGGCGGTGCGTTCAGCGCGGTTCCGGCGTCCTATGGCGCCTCGGCGCGGACGGGAATCCGGTCCACCGCAACCGGCGATGTCGTGTCGGCGGTCTGGTCGGCGGATCCATGCCGCACATTCGCCGGGCTCCGAGGTGGGCCCACGCACTGGCGTAGCCCACTTCCCGGCCGGGTATCGAGCCGTCGACGCGGAGGCGGCCCGCACAAGAGAGCGGGTGCGGGCGTCCCCGGAAAGCCGGGGAATCCGCTGTGTCGTAGGTCCTAGACCTGTTTGCTGGGAGATGTCGGACCGTACGGAATATTGTTCTGTGGGGCGGTCGAACCCGGATTCGGCGGTGCGTTCTCGCCCGGAGTGGGGGCCGCGCCGGTGGGCGGAGCGGCTACCGTCGGATCGGAGGCCGGACCCGGGGCCGGGGGAGCGGGCTGGCCCTCCGGCTGGTCCTCGTCCTCCCCGTCCTCGTCCTTCTTCTGGCCGAGGAGCTCGGGCAGCTGGCCGAGCATGGGCATGAGCGCCATCGGCAGCATGGCCAGCATCGGCAGCATGGAACCGAGGCCGTTCGCCGCCGCACCGGCGGCCCCGGCTGCACCGGCAGCACCGGCGCCGCCACCACCGGACCCGCCGGAACCGGAGCCACCGCCCGCGGCCCCGACGTTCACATCCTGGGCGGCCGTGACGACTTCGTTCACCTTCACCACCGCGGCGGCGATATGGTCCATCACCGCGGCGGCTTCGCTCGAACTGAGTTTCTTCGACGCCACCGTCAGCAGGGCGGCGTTCAGATCGCCCTCGATATGCACGATCTTGAGCAGTGTCTGTGCCTGCTCGGCGGCGACCATCTGGGAGGTTCCGTCGACCTGCGCATCCATATCGACCAGTGAGTCCTGGCGCGCGCTCGCGGAGAACACCTGCTGCTTGTACAGCTCGACGCCTTTACCCGACCCCGGCATATCCGCGGCCTGGACCTTGGCCGGCATTACACCGCCACGCGGCGCGGGCGGTGGGTCGGACCGGCCGAACCCGAGCACATCCACCGATTTCTGCATCGCGTCCTCGGCGTCGGCGATGAAATTGTTGACGATATCGTTCGTTTCGGAGTCGGCCTTCATCCGGACCAGCTCGACCTTGTGTATCGGCTTCGCGGGGCCGGTCCTCTCGGCGACCAGTAATCCGCCCTCGGCGGCCGGACCGTCGGCGCTCACCGGGACGGGTTTTCCGGTGGCGGGGTCCGTTTTGCTCATCAAGGTGGTCGGCCGGTCCTCCGGGGCGCCGGGAACCGGTCGGCCGGGGCGTGGGTCACCCGGCCGGAGGCCGCCGGGCGGCCGCCGATCGTCCGGTTTCGTTCCGGGGGTGTCGATATCCGCGTCTGCCGTCGCTGTATCCATCCGCTGCCGTCGCCTCCCGTGATGTCATCTTCATTGTGTTGTCTTCCTAGAGATGGGAATAGGAGGAATGTCGTTCGTCCGCGTGTTGTCGCATAGTCGAACGGACAACATAGGCTTGATTGCCGAGAAATTGCCCGGGGTGCTGGGGCAGAGAGGTAAGTCGGTGCGATGAGCGATGGTGAGCTGATCGTATGCCGGCACTGACCGATGATGTGCACGGTGTGTTGCGCGAGCTGCTCGGGCTGTACGGGGCCGGGCAGCCGTCCGAGCGCGCGGCCGCCCAGCTCGCGCAAACCATGGCGGCGGACCTGTCCAGGCTCTCCGGCACGGGTGCTCGCGGCTACGGCGACGCGCTGGGGATCCAGCGTACGGTGCTCGACACCCAGTACGGCAGGGACGGCATCGTCACTACGACGGTCGGTGAGTCGGGGGCCGGGACGCTCAACGGGCGCGGGGTATTGAACAGCCAGATCTCCGACCTCCAAGCGCGTATCCAGGCCATCACCACCATCGCTGACACCCGGTTCAGTGGCCCGGCCCTACTCGATTCGGCCCAGCAGACCATCACGAACGCGACCAGGCAGGTGAACGCCGATATCGACGCGGCACGCAGACAGGCGGCTCGGATAATGCCGCCGGTGGCGCTCGCCGAGCGCAACCGAAAAGCGTCGTCCCCGCCCCGCAAGAGGCGGCGACGACGACCGCGCATGGTGTCCGGGCAGCAGACCTCGAATCAACCCACCCGGCGCGGTATACGCCGGAATTGGGACAAGACCCGGGGCGGGCGGGCCGCGCAGGCAGCCGACGGTGCGCTCGGCCTGCCCTATATCTGGGGTGGGGGTGGCGCCGGTGGGCCCAGCGGGGGTGGTTTCGACTGCTCCGGGCTGACCCAGTACGCCATCGCGCAGGCCACGAACGGCGAGGTGGTCCTGCCGCGGACCACCTACGATCAGATCTACGCCGGCGAACGGATCGATCCCCGTGAGGTTCGCGCAGGCGACCTCGTGTTCCCGGCGTCGTCGTTCAGCTCTCGCGGACCCGAGCATGTTCAACTCGCCGCCGGTAACGGTATGGTGATCGAGGCGCCCTATTCGGGTGCCACCGTCACCTATTCACCCATGCCGGCCAGTGCTGTCGTGGTACGGGTCGTCTGAATCGTCTGAGCGGAACTCTCGCCCTTGGCTATCGAGATACCACACGAAGTGGCGGCGTTCCTGAACTTCATCGGCGTCCCCTATCCGGATATCAATGAGGACCAGGTTCGGGAATTGGCCGGGCACGTCCGCACTTTCGCCGACGAGGTCGCCGGGACCCACGACGCGGCGACCGGCGCGATCACCGAGATGGGTTCGGTTTATCAGGGGCAGTCGTATCGCGCGCTGGTGGCGTCCTGGGCGAGCTTGAGTTCGTCACATATGGAAAGGCTGGACGAGTTGTGCCGGGCCGTGGCGCAGGCTCTGGAGATCGCGGCCGAGGTGATCACCGTTGTCAAGGTGGCGGTACTGACCGAGCTCGTGGTGCTGGCCGCCGCCTATGCCGGCGCGATGGCGGCCACCGTGGCGACGTCGGGCGCCTCGGTGGCACTGAGCCAGTCCATTTCACTCGCGGCCCGGCGCCTGATCAAGGCCATGGAGGAGATGCTCATCGGCTACATCGTGGCCGAGGTATTGGGCAAGGCCATCGAGCCGCTCGAGGACGCGGTGGCGGACATGATCAACGGCGTGGTCTACAACACCGCGGCCGATCTGCTGGGCGTCGACCCCGGCAAGGACGGTGTCGTGTACATCGATCCGGACGAGGTCCGCCGCTACGCCCAGGTCCTCGACGACCACGCCGACGACATCATGAAACACGCGGAGAAGTTCGCCAACGGTGTCGCGGCGCTCGACTTCACAACGCCGGTCGGCATGCCCGGTGTGAGTGCTCCGGCGATCCAGCCGGGTGGACCCTCGACATCCCCGGTTGCCGACTCGCCGGTCCGGCAGCCCGCTCCACAGGAAGTGGCTGCGACGCCGCGGAACTGGATCCCCGGGTCCACTGCCGATGCGGCGACGGACCAGGGCGCGGCGGCGCCCGCCGACACCAGGTCTCCGGCCGCGGCGGCTCCACCGCAGAGCGCGACGGGTTCGCCCCCGACGGGGCAGGCCCCGGCCGGGCAGAGCGGTACGCCGGATGCGAGCGCCGGAACCGGGCCGGCGCAGGCCGGCGCCCCTGGGACCGCAGGTCCCGTTGCCGAGAGTCCGGCGGTCGGCGCCCAATCGGCGGAGCCCCGTGGGGAACGCCCACCGGTGGTGGGCGGCCAGGAACCGGGTTCCGACCGGCCG
>NZ_BAGJ01000254.1 GCF_000308775.1 Nocardia testacea NBRC 100365 | reverse complement strand
CGGCGGCGCCGGGCCGCCCGGCAGAACCCGTGGTCGGCGCGACCGGCCGCGGCGTCGTCCGCGCCGGCGCGGACACCGTGGGGTAAACCGTCCGAGCGCACCGAGCCGGTGGTTCCCGCTGTGGCGACGGAGGGTGACGCGCCTCCGCCCGTGGTATCGGCCGACGGGGATCAGAAGAGCGGCACCGAGGCGAAGAGCGGCGCCCAGGGGAAGGGCGGCGCCGCGGCGGAATCGGCGGATCGGGCTCCCCGGCCGGAGGCCGCGGCGCCGCTGGTGTCCGCGCCGGTTCGTGCGGACGAGGGCCCGCCACCGCGCGGATGAGCGGATCGGGCCGCCTCCGCATCCGCTCCGGCCGTGGGCTTCCCGCGTGCCGTCGGCTGTCCGCGGAGTGCGGTCGGGTTTCGATCGAAGAGTTTGGGTGCGGCGGCCGATGGCTCGCTGTTTCCACCGGCCGCCGCGGATGAGGTCATCAGGGATGAGGGAACTGGTGACCTGCGGCCAACTATAGCCCCATTTATCGTGCCGTTCAACAACGGCACTATTTTCAGGGGAGGGAATTTTGTCCGACTTCGGATCGCGGGTGGGTTGCCCGCTGTAGGCGTGGTGTGCCACCCGAAAGAACGCTCCGGCAATTCAATTCGCAGTCGATCAACGTTGCCGGGGAGGCGGCCGACGGGCTCTTCTCCGATGACTTTGTACACGGGTGTGGTACGAAATCGATGGTACTTTATCGCTGGATTACGGCTCGTTAGCTGGTGGAAGCCTACGGTGCGGAGATTTGTGGCATTAGTCCGTATTTTCGTCTGGGCCGGCTCGCTCCCGCGGCCGGGGTGCCGGATGCTCGCCCGGCGCCCTCGCGTTGCCGCCTCACTTCCCAGCGCCGGGAAATACCCGATGTCTACCGTCACCCCCGGGTGGCTTACCCTGCCAGCAGGCGAGGGTCGGCGGAAGGGAAGTCCGAGTTGTCAGCGGCCGAAGACGCGTTCTACACGGGCGTGCAGAGTTTGGGATTGGTCGCCGGTGGGGTGCGCAACGAAGAGCACGCACGCGCGGCGTTCACGGCGGCCACGGATATCGATCCGGATATGTGCGACGCATGGCTGGGACGAGCCATGGCGGGGGAGGTCACGTCCGAGGTCATCTACGGCGCGTACCGCTCCTCGCACAATCTGTACCGCGATCAGCAGCGGGCCGGCTTGTCGGACCGGGCACTGTGGTGTCAGGTCGAGATCGGTGTTTTCGGCCTGCGAGTGGCTATGGCCGATCGCGATCAGATCGCCATCGCGCAGGCCTGCGCGTATGCCGACGGGGGTGAATGGCAAGAAGCGTCCGCGATCCTGGACGAGGTGCGTGGAGACGATGTCGCCGATTTCGCCCGGATCGCCCTGTTCTACCGGACCGGGCGCTGGCCCGACGTGCTCACCGCGCGTGCCGCGAAAACGGTCCTCGAGGACGGCCTGCTCGATATCGCCGCCGAACTGATGGCCGCCAGCGCGCTGGCCCATCTCGGCAGGTTCGGGGAGGCGTTGCCGCGGGCGCAGCGGATCGTCGAGGACAGTCAGTCCGGGAGCCTGTCCTACATCTGGGCCGATGCCCACTACCTGCTCGGTATGATCCTGCGGCACAACGGCGACCACGATGCCGCCGACAAGATCCTCAAGGGTCTGCAGGGGTCGGGCCTGTGGCCCAACCGCCCGGACTGGCAGCAGGCGGTGCGGGACAAGAACTTCCGGCTCGAGGTCACCACGCCGGCGGTGATCGCCTCCCGGACCGATATCTGGGATCCCAAATCCGGTGACGATCCCGCCGAAGTGGCCGCGAACGCGGCCAAGGCCGAACGGGACGAACTTCTCGAAGAGGCATCCAAGCTGCTGCAATCGCAGATCGGTATGGATTCGGTCAAGGAACAGGTGGACCGGCTGAAATCCGGTGTGCTGATGGACCAGGTCCGGGCCAAACGCGGTCTCGCGGTCGACTCCCGATCCAACCACCTCATCTTCTCCGGGCCGCCCGGCACCGGTAAGACCACGATCGCGCGAGTTATCGCCAAGATCTTCGCCGGTCTCGGCGTGGTCGAGAACGCCGAGGTCATCGAGGCGTCACGCAACGATATGGTCGGTACCCATCTCGGCCACACCGCACCGAAGACCAATGCGCTGATCGACTCCGCGCTCGGTGGCGTGCTGTTCATCGACGAGGCCTACACCCTGATCCAGGAGGGTCTGTCCGGCGGCGACGCCTTCGGTAAGGAAGCGGTGGATACGCTGCTGGCCCGGATGGAGAACGATCGGAGCAAGCTGGTCGTCATCATCGCCGGCTACGAGGCCGAGATCGACAGGTTCCTGCAGTCGAACGAGGGTCTGTCGTCGCGTTTCACCAAACGCGTCCGGTTTCCGAGTTACGACCCGGACGAGCTGGTCCAGATCGCCGACCATATCGCCGGCAAGAAGGACTCGATCCTGTCGGACCAGGCCCGGGAGGTGCTGCGCGACCGGTGCACGATGATGTCGGAGCAGAGCAGGAACGGCCGCCGGCTCATCGACCTCGCCGGTAACGGTCGCTTCGTGCGCAATGTCGTGGAGGCCGCCGAGGCGGAACGGGATTTCCGGTTCACTCGCGACAATGTGGATATCGCCGCGCTCACCGACGAAGAACTGATGACCATCGACGCCTTCGATATCAGCACCGCGTTGCAGGGGTTGGCGCCGGTCGAAAAGTAGCGCCCGCCTCCCACCCGGCCGACTGTTCCCAATTCTGGGGAGTGGTCGGTCCGGGCGTGCGCGCTAGGTTGTGGCCGAGGTCGGCGGAAGGAACGTATACCGGTGGCACGCTTCCGGGTGGTGACCAAGCACCAGGTTTCGGGTTGGCGGTTTCTGCTACACCGGATCGAGCATGCCCTGGTCCGTCGCGATGCCTCCATGATCGATGACCCCTCCCGCGGCCGGTCCACCGCGCTGGCGGTCGGGGTCGCGCTGGCCTGTGTGGGCATTGCCGGAGCCGCGGTGCTGGCGTTCTTCAAACCGGCCAAACCGGTGGGGGACTCGCCGATCCTCGCGGAGAAGGACAGCGGTGCGCTGTATGTCAAGTTGGGTGACCGCCTGCACCCGGCCCTCAATCTGACCTCGGCCCGGCTGATCGTGGGACAGCCGGCCAAACCGGTGGAAGTGTCGCAGTCCGAACTCGCGAAATATCCGCGCGGCCCCTGGGTCGGCATACCCGGCGCGCCGGGACAGATCAACGACGAGGCGGAAAAGGATTCCGAATGGACGGTCTGTGATACCGCCCGGACCGGTGCCGCCGCGCCGGTCGACCAGGACACCGGCCTGCCGACCCTGTCGCGCTCGGCGGTGCTCACCACCGCCATCGCCGGGCCGCTCACCGTCGACGGCGACGCCGTTCACGAACTGAGCGGCCGCCAGGCCCGGCTGCTCCGCGGTGAGGACGCGACCTGGCTCGTCTACTCCGATCCGGAACAGGGCGTGGTACGCGCCGAGATCAATCTCGCCGATTCGCCGGTGATGCTGGCCCTAGGAATCGACAGTGGCGCACAGGTGGCCGCCGCGTCGCCCGGACTGCTGGGGGCGATACCCGAGGTCGCGCCGATCCGGGTTCCGGATGTTCCCGGCGCCGGCACGCCCACGACGCTGAAACCGGCACTCGACGCGGTGGTCGGGTCCATCGTCACAGTCGCGACGCCGAATCAGCCGGCCACGTATTACCTGGTGTCCAATTCCGGGCTGGTGCGAGTGACCGGCGTGCTTGCGTCCATTGTGCGCAACGCGAACTCACACGGTGCGGTCGCTACAACGACAATCGGGCCGGATGTGGCGGCGGCGAACCTACGTCCCGGCGATTGGCCGGGCACCGCGACCTACCCGGCCGAGTCGGTCGAAATTCTCGATCCGATTCGTGATCTGATCACTTGCTATCACTGGAAGCGCACGGGTACCGATCCGGATGCGCATACCCGGTTGCTCTTCGGCCGGCAGCTTCCACTCACGAAGCAGGAGCAGGGCCGCACCGTCGGCCTGGTCACTGCTCCCTACTCGGCCGGCACGACCGCGGACTATGCCTATCTGCCACGCACCACGGGAACATTCGTGCAGGTCACCGGCGCCGAACCCGGCTCACCGCTACGTGAATCGCTGTACTGGATATCCGACAGCGGTGTCCGCTACGGCATCGACGCGGATCTGAAGTCCGGCGGTGGGAAGGATCCGTCGCTCACCGCACTGGCGCTGCGTGACCCGGTCCCGGCGCCGTGGAGCATCGTCTCGCTGTTCGCCGTGGGCCCGGCGCTCTCGGTCGGCGACGCCATGATCCAACACGACGGGATACCACCCAATATGACGGGTGCGCAGATGACGGGGAACAAATGACCGCGACGCGCCGTTTCGTCCGCCCGGCCCGCATGGTGCGCGGGCCCAAGGCTCCCGCTGTCACCGAACTCCGGCTGCAGCCACCGACCGAGCTGCCCCGGCCGGTACCGATGTCCAAGATCAAGATGATCATGCCCGTGATCATGGTGTGCGCCATGGTCGGCATGATGGCGATGATGTTCTCCGGCGGCCGTGCCATGTCGCCGATGATGCTGATGTTCCCCATGATGATGATCGTGTCGATGTTCGGCATGCTCGGCGGCCAGCTCGGTGGTGGCGGCGGAACCAACAGCACCGCGGCGGGGTTGAACGAGGAACGCAAGGACTATCTGCGTTCGATCACCGACAACCGGAAAACGGTGCACGAGGCCGAGACCGAACTCTACAACTATCTCTCCTACACCCACCCCGGCCCGGCCGGGCTGGGTCGTCTCGTCGGCGGTAAGCGGATGTGGGAGGTGCAGGTAGCCAATCCGCAGTTCCTGCGCGTGCGGATGGGGCGGGGACGGATCGCGAATCAGGTCCGGGTCATCGTTCCGGAGGCGGCGCCCACCTCGGACCTCGACCCCGTCGGCGTGGTGGAGCTGACCCGGTTCGCGAAGGCCTATTCCACGGTGGGCGGGATGCCGGTGGCGATCAACCTGCTGTCGGCGCCGCTGGTCGGCCTCGACGGTGACGCCGACGCGGTGGCGGGTCTGATCCGGGCCATGGTGGCCGAGATCGTCGTCCTGCACGGGCCGGACCAGGTCGCGGTGGCGGCGGTGCTCAACGACCCGGACGACCCGCAGTGGGCCTGGTTGAAATGGCTGCCACACAGTCAGCATCCCGCGGAAACCGACGCTGTCGGATCGAGCCGGATGGTGTACCGGACGGTGGCCGAGCTGCGGACGAAGGTCCTCGCGGGACTCAACCGCGGCCCGTTCTCGGCGAACAACGAGCCGGCGCTGGACAAGTCGCATTACGTGCTGATCGTGGAATCCGGTGGCGCGAATACCGATCGTGATATCTCCGGAATCGACGGTTGCACCTGGTTGCGGCTCGGCGAGGCCGAGCAGTCGCTACCGCGGTCGCTGAAATTCAACGTGTCCGCGGACCGCACTCTCCAGGAACTGACCCCGCGTGGTAGCCGGCTGGTGGGTACTGCCGACAATATGTCCATCCCGCAGGTCACCGCGGTGGCGCGGACACTGTCCCCCTATCGGCTGTCCACCGTGGTGGAGGCGGTGGCCGCCGAGCAGGCCAGTGGTAGCACCTCGTGGGAAGACCTGGTCGGCATCTCCGACCCGGGCAATATCCGGGTGGACCGGCAGTGGCCGGTGCGCCGTGACGCCGACCGCAACCGGCTCAACATCCCATTCGGCCACGACCCCACCGGCCAGGTCGTGCACCTGGACATCAAGGAGTCCGCCGAGGAGGGTATGGGCCCGCACGGAATGTGTATCGGGGCCACCGGTTCCGGTAAATCGGAGTTCCTGCGCACCCTGGTGCTCTCCGCGATCGCCGAGCATTCCCCGGATGTGCTCAACCTGCTGCTCGTCGACTTCAAGGGCGGCGCGACCTTCCTCGGCTTCGATCGGCTCTCCCATGTGACCGCGGTCGTCACCAACATGGAGGAGGAGGCCGATCTCGTCACCCGTATGGAAGACGTGATCAACGGCGAGATGGCCCGCCGTCAGCGCATCCTGCGCGACGCGGGGAACTTCGCCAGCGTCGCCGACTACGAGAAGGCGCGGGAGCAGGGCGCCCGCCTGGAGCCGCTGCCCACCCTGATGATCATTCTCGACGAGTTCGCCGAACTGCTCGAGCAGCATCCGAGCTTTTCGAAGTTGTTCGTCGCGATCGGCCGTCTGGGCCGCTCGCTGCGGATCCACCTGCTGCTGTCCTCGCAGAAGGTGCCGGCCAACCGTATGGGTGAGCTGGAAGCGCATCTGTCCTACCGGATCGCGCTGCGCACCAACCAGACCAGCGACTCGCGTGACGCCATCGGCACCGCGGACGCGTACCACCTGCCGAAGAAACCGGGTTCCGGGTATCTACGGGTGGGCGCGGGCGATCTGCAGCGATTCCAAGCGGCTTATGTCGGTGGGCCGTATACCCCGCCCGCACAGGCTTCCAGTTCCAGTGCGCAGCGCGCCCGCCGGCCCGGCGGCGGGTACAAGCCGCCGCAACGGTTCACGGCCGCTTTCATCGCCGAAGCCCGCCCGGCGCCGGTGGCGGCGGCGGCTGTTCGCGCGCCCGAGCCGGAGGACACCGACAGCGAACCGGTGAGCGTGATGGAGACCGTGCTGCAGCAGTTCGCGCGGCACGGCCGCCCGGCCCACAAGATGTGGCTGCCGCCGCTGGGTGTCCCGCCCACGCTGGACAGGCTGACCGCCGGGGCCGAGCCCGGCACGCTCGTATTGCCGTGGGCGATCATCGACAAACCGCGCCAGCAGCGCCAGGACGTCTGGTCGGTGGATCTGTCCGGCGCGGGCGGCCACGTCGCGGTCGTGGGCGGTCCGCAATCCGGTAAATCCACCGCGCTGCAGACTCTCATCCTCTCGGCCGCACTGACCCATACGCCGGAACAAGCGCAGTTCTACTGCTTCGACTTCTCCGGCGGCCTGTCCGCGATGCGCGGGCTGCCGCATGTGGGCTCGGTGGCCTCGGCGCGCGATGTGGACCGGATCCGGCGGACCTTCGCGCTGATCCGCAATCTGATCGCATCCCGGCAGGCGCTGTTCGACCACCTCGGTATCGACTCCATGCGTGAATTCCGGCGGCGTCGCAACACCCCCGAGGGCTCGGCCGAGTTGTCGTCCTACGGCGACGAGCACGGCGATGTTTTCGTCGTCGTGGACGGCTGGGACATCGGATTCGCCCTCAACGGCCCGTACTACGACGAGTACATGCCCACCATGGAGACCGTCGCGCTGCAGGGGCTCAATTACGGGGTGCACCTGGTGATCAGCAGTTCCCGCTGGGCAGCGATCCGGCCCCAGCTCAAGGACCTGATCCAGACGCGCCTGGAGATGCGTCTCGGCGACCTCACCGATACCGTGTTCGGGGCCCACCGTGCCGTGGTGGCAGCGGTGCCGCCGAACCGTCCCGGCCGCTGTGTCTCGACCGACGCCCTCCATATGCTCACCGCGCTGCCGCGCACCGACGGCAACGGTGACGCGGAGACAGCGGCAGCGGGGCTGAGTGCGGCGATAACCCAGGTGAGCGAGACCTATGCGGGCAGGCAGGCGCCGGAGGTCCGGTTGCTGCCGGCCCAGGTGACGATGTCACAGATCCTGGCTCGGGTCCCGCAGCCCACGAATCTGGCCGAACGCCTGGCGGTTCCGTTCGGTGTCCGCGAATCCGATCTGGGACCGGCCGTCATCGACTTCGGCGTCTCCACTCATTTCGTGATCCTCGGTTCGACCGGTTGCGGAAAATCGACCGTACTGGGGGCGCTACTGGAATCCATCCGCACCCGGTTCACGAAGGATGAGGCCCGGGTGCTGCTGATCGACTACCGTCGCCAGCATATGGACGCGGTACCCGAAGAACAGTCGATCGGTTATCTGACCAGCGCCCGCGATGTGGTGGACAATCTGCCGTTCGTCGCGGAGAAGCTCCGTGCTCGCCGGGCCCCGGACGGGGTCACCTCCCAGCAGCTCAAAGAGCGGTCCTGGTGGAGTGGGCCGGAGATCTTCGTGGTGGTGGACGACTACCATATGGTCGCCCAGCGTGGGCAGATGAACCCGCTCGACCCGCTGCGCGACCTCATCGTCGACGGCCGCGACACCGGCTTCCACCTGATCGCCGCCCGCAATATCGCGCAGGCCGACTCGGCCATGTACGACACCGTCCTCGGCCAGGTGAAGAACCTGAACTCCTCGGGTTTGATCATGGACGGGACGAAGATGGACGGTATGCTCATCGGCGATGTGAAACCCACCAAACAGCCTGTGGGCCGGGGGATTCTGGTGGAGCCGCTGACCTCGACGAAGGATCTCGTACAGGCGGCCTGGATGCCGGAATGACCCTGGTCCGGTGGCCGTTCACTGGGACTCCCCATAAATGGGAATGGCCTAGCGTACTTCATGTACCGCTCTGTTGCGATGACCGGCAACGGGCACGGACGTTTATCGATCGGAGTTATCGATGATCCCCTTCGAAGTCAACCCTGGAGAGCTTCCGGCCATCGGCGCCGCGGTGAACGCCCAGGGCGCCAGTCTGGCCTCCTTCCTGCAATCGGTGGCGCCGTACACGGTGCCGGAACCCTCGGTTGCCTGTGCGCCGGGTTTCTACATGACGGCAGGTCTCGGCGTCGTCGACGTCGTGATGAACGCCTACCTCGCGGCCTGCAATGCCGAAAGCGGCCTCTTCGGGTCCAGTCTCGGCCCCGTCTCGGTGACCTTCGAGTCCACCGACGTCGCCGGCGGCGCGGGAGTGTCGGCGGTTGGAAATAGTATTGCGGGCCGGGTGTTCGGCGGCTGATCGGTAACCGGTCCGGAGCGGGGATGCTATGCCGTTCTTCGAATATTTCGCCCTGGAGCCGCTGCAGAATCGAGATCTGATCGATTCCGGGGCCGGTGCGGGACCACTGACCAATGCTTCACGCGCCTACTCGGCGATCGACAGCGCGCTCGAATCCACGGCGGCCAATACGGATGGCCTGATCAGGGATATGGGCGTCGCGTGGCCGCGCGGAGTGAGTTCCCAGCGTGCGCAGGCGGCATTCGGTAAGCACAACGAGTGGGTACGTCAGCAGGCGGGAAATGCGTCGAAGATCGCCAAGTTGGCCGATCAGGGGGCGAATCTGCACAACAGCGCCCTCGGGGCGATGCCGTCGCGGTTCGAGATCGAAGCCGCCATCGCGCAGTTGGCCGCCTCGGCTGCCCTGATGGCTTCATCCGGTACGGTCGCCTCCGCGGGGGCCGGTCCCGCGTCCGCCGCAGCCCTTTTGGTTTTCGCGGGCGCGAGCGCGTGGCACGCCATGGCGGAGCTCAACTACAACCGCCTCAAGATTCAGGCTGCCACGACGATGATGGGCTACGAAATCGGAGCCCTGGGCCTGCTCGTCGATCTGGTCGGGGTGGCGGGCTCGTTCACGCCGCCTCCGCCGATCGTCGTACCGAGCGCTGGTTCGCCCTCGCCGGTGGCGCACGACCCGGTGGCTCCGCTGCAGGACTTGATCACCAAGGGGCCCGACAGCTCGTACTACCCCGGGAACAAACCGACGACGACCACCGAGACCGGCCAGCACACCGGCAATGGGTCGGACTCGACGGGTGATCCTAATACGGGTGGTTCCGATTCGGGCACCGGTGGCGACGGGACGGATCCGGGACCGTCGGGTCCGGAGCAGCAGTCGCTCACCGATCCGCAGCAGGCGATCGGGTCCGAATCCGGCTTCGATTCCGGGTCCACCGGCTACGGCACGGAGTCGGCGTATTCGAGTCCGCTGCCGGGTGTTTCCTCGGAGTCCTCAACGCTGGCCGCGCTCGGTGGCGGTGGTGCGCTGGCCGGCTTCGGACTGGCTCGCGGAGGTATCGGTTCAATGGCCGGTGCGGCAACCGGGTTCCGGTTGCCGGGTAATTGGAACCCCGCCGCGGGCACTGCTTTCGGCGCATCCAATCCCGCCGCGTCCTCGGCCGCCCCGGCTCGCGGTGCGGCGCGGCGGGTGTCGGCGCCCACCGCGCGGATGCGGCGTCGCCGCCGGGAGGAGGAGAAGCGAACGGGGAAGGTCTTCACCCCGGGCGAGCAGTTCGAGGTCCCGGAGCTCGAGCGGCCACCGGTGATCGGCGTCATCGAATACGAGGACGACGAACCCGATACCGAACTGCTCGTGGACTCCTCACTCGTGGGAGTACTGGACCGGCTCGACGAAGAGAACGAGCCGGAGAATGGGTACAACGCCCGGTGAGTTGACCGGGTTCACCAAACATCGAAAGGGAGAACACCATGGCTGGTCAGTCGATAACACAGGCGAATCCGGACGACCTGGTCGCTATTGCCAAGAAGATGGACGGTCCGCTGCAGGGCCTGGAGACGAACCTCGGGCGGCTCACCAATATTCAGGGCATCCTCGAGGCCGCATTCAAGGGTAATGCCGGCCAGGCGGTCTACAACGCATTCGGCAACGTTCACTCGACCGGTACCGGGGTCGCGCAATACATGGAAAGTGTTATGGCGCAGATCGTCCAGGCGAGTTCGAAATTCGACCAGGATGACAGGGCTGCCCTGCAGGCGGTTCAGGCCTCGATGGGGGAGGCGGCCGACGGAACCTACAACTCGGGTGCTTCCGGCACCTGGAACAACGGAGCAGAGAATCTCGAAAGCACCGCGGGTCCCTCGAAAGCGAAGGTGGACTGGGCGTAACAGTACGCTCGCCTCGACCCGTCCATACCCCGGGTTCTCCCTCAATAATATTCGAAAGGTTTTATCACAATGAGCATGCCAATCTATACCGACAGGGGCGAGATCGAAACAGCTCTGACCCAGTCGAAGACTGTGGTGTCGGCGCTGCAGGACAGCTTGACCGAGCTGTCCCGGATGCGGGACGAGCTGATGGACAGCTTCCGGGGTTCGGGTGCCACGATCTACAAGGAAGTGGCCGACCAGCTGGGGGTGCGGCTCGACAAGTTCTCGGGCAGCATCACCGATCTCGACAAGTCGACGAACCAGGCCGCGACGTTGATCGGCGACGCGGACACCGCGGTCGCCGGTATGTTCCAGAACCTCCTCTGAGGCAGGTTTGACCGAACATACGCCGGTGGGCACAACATCGGCGGAGGTGGAATCCGGCGATCCGGTATCGGTGGATCTGAACGTCGATGCCGCCCTTGTCCTGAAGGACATGGTCGGCATCGACACTTATCCATTGGTTCTGGCGATCATGCCGAACATCTACCGAATCTCCGACCGCGACCGAGTCCGGGCGGTGGTCGCGGAGCAGCTCACCGCGGACGGAATCATCATCGATGGCGAGGTGGATCCGGTGGTCGCCGGTTGGCTGCGGTGCCTGAATCGCCCGGATACCGAACTGGCGATCCGCGTGCTGGACAACGGCCGCGGCGGAGAAACCCCGACCATGCTGCGTGCCTCGCTGGTCCGCAGCGGGGAGCAGCACGTCCTCGCCGTGCGCTGTGACGACGAGATCATCATCCAGTCGGTTTTCCACCAGGGCCGGCAGCTGGACACGCTCACCGCGGTACTGGAATCGATCCTCGGTGACTACCCGGCCCTCGATTTCGAACCGTTCACCCGCGCCGAAAGTGACCCGGCGGATTCCGAGCCGCCGCCCGAGGACGCGGACGGGGTACGAGCGGGCCTGCGTGAACTGGGCGCCTCCCCGCGGACCGCGAACGTGCTCACCCGAGCTCTGGGCGAGATCGTCCGCCAGACCGAAGTCCTCATGATGGAACATCGCGACGGCGGACCTGAAACACCCGACTTCACAATCTGTATGAACGTACTGGACACGTTTTCAGGGCGGTTCGTGATCACACCGAGCGTCACGTTGGACGGCCGGATCCGGTCGACCTTCCGGCCGGGCGACCACACTGCCCTGCGCGGTGGTATCAACACCCTGGCCGAGCTGCTGCCCGGCCGTAGCTGGTTCGATACCGCACGTACTGGTTGACGTTCCAGTGCTGGATGAGAGGACGGTGAGATGAACCGGGCACCGACAACGAACGGCGACGCGACCTCCGCGCTCGCCAAAGGCGGCTACGACGCCTACTTCGCACAGCTCGACGAACATCCCGGTGGTGGGGCGGCCGCGGCCGCCGGCCCTGCCGGCCCTCCTGGAATCTCATCGGCGGCCCCCGGGGCCGAGCCGACCACAGCACCGGAATCGGGGACCGATCACATGAGTTCGGCCGTACCGCACCCGCCGGTGCCCGGGCCGTCGACCGAACAGCCACCGGCCGGTGCCCCGCAGGCCGCGGTATCGCCGCCGCAGCCCACGGGACTCCCGCCCGCCGCGCCCGAGGCGCCGGCCGTGGACGACGGCGAACTCGCCGACCTGCGGCAGCGCGCGGCAACGGCGCATCAGCAGGCGGTGGCCGAGGAACAGCAGGCCATCGCGTCGACGGCAGCAGCAGGGCGCCGCGACGCCGCCCGCGGCCGGCGCCCCGGTCGCGTCGCCGGAACAGGGTGCGGCGGCATCGGGCACCTGGGCTTCGCCGTCGGCCGCGGAATCGCCGGCCGCGTCGCAGTCCTACACCGCGCCCACCCCATCCGGGCCGAGTAGCGGTTACTCGGCTGCCGGATACGCCGGACCGCAGCAGTCCTACACCGGCTACTCTCCGGCCTCGGGCACCTCGCCCGTGGCCGCGCAGCAGGCCGCCGACGCGTCCCGGGTACCGGATCGGATACATCGCCCGGCCTATGACGCCACCGGCCGTATCGAGGTGCTGCCGCCCGCCCTGGCCTCCGCGGAACTACTCGCCGAGATCGCGGCGGTACGCCAGGCGCATCTGCGTTCGAACAAGGGTGTCCGTGGCGCGCTGAACAAGGTCGGTTTCAACCTCGGCCTCTCACCGGCCGAACAGGAGGCCGAGAACCGGCGCACCCGGATCCGCCGTCAACTCACCGCGCCGTACCAGATCGCGGTGGTGAGTGTGAAGGGCGGCGTCGGCCGGACCACGACCGCTGCCGGGCTCGGATCCACCTTCGCCAAGCTGCGGCCGGACCGGGTGATCGCCATCGACGCGAACCCCGATTTCGGTGATCTGTCCAGCCGGACCACCCGTCACCAGTTCGGTCTCACCCTGCGCGACCTCGCGCAGGCCGGGGGTCGCCTGGACTCGTTCTCGGCCGTGCATTCCTACACGGCGGTCAATGCGGCCGACCTCGCGGTGGTGGCGTCGCCCTGGAGTACGGACGCGGGGGAGGCGTTGACCGGTACCGAGTATCAGGCCGGTGTGGAAATCCTGCGTCGCCATTACAATCTGCTCGTGGTCGACTGTGGAACCGGTGTGCTCGATTCGTCGACCAACACCGTGCTGCGTACCAGCGACGCGGTGGTGGTCGTGACACCCGCGACCGTGGGCGGGGTGACCGGAGCCGTCGCGACCCTGAACTGGTTGAGTTCGCACGGGTTCGATCATCTGATCGCGGCCTCCATGGTGGCCATCGTGCGGCAACATCCCGTGAAGCCCACCGTGGACATCGAGGCCATCGAGAAGCTGTTCGCCTCGGCGCAACGGCCCACCGTTCAGATCCCGTTCGATCCCCATCTCGCCGAAGGCGGCGAGATCGATCTGCGCATGTTGGACAAGGAGACGGCGCTGGCCTTCGAGAACCTGGCGGCCGGCCTGGCCGACGACTTCCCCGGTTATGTCGCCGAGCCCTCCGGCGGCGACCGCGGAGGTATGCGGTGACGTCTGTGCAGACGGCGCCGGCGGCTCCGTCCGGCGATGCCGCACCTGCGGAGGTGGCGCGGGCGCGCATCGCCGTCATGGTCGCCACCTATCAGGTGGATGTGGTGGTGCCGACCAAGTTCACCGTCGAGACCTTCATCGACGACCTCGTCGCGGTACTCGCCAATGCGATCGGTGACGAGGAGGTCGACTTCACTCCGCCGCACGGCCAGTGGAGTCTCGCGCGGCCGGGCGAACCGCCGATTCCGCGCTGGCGCAGCCTCGGTGACCACGACATCGTCGACGGAACGGTGCTCATGCTGGCACCGGTCGAGTCGTCGGAGGTCTTCACCCCGGTGGTCGAGGACATCACCGACGCGCTGGCGCTCATCAACGAACGCGAGTTCGCCGAGTTCGATGCCGAGACCGCCGCGATCGTGGGGTTGGGCGTCTTCGGTGCGGGAGCGGTCGGGCTCGCGGCGATGCTGTCCTGGGCATGGACCCAGTCCGGTTCACTGCTGTGGTGCGGCTTGCCCGCGCTGCTGCTCGGCGCGCTGTGCTGGGCGGCGGCGGTCGCCATTCGCGGGAGCGGCGCCGCCCGCCGGATCTCACTCGGCGCGGGTCTGGCCGCGATCCCGCTGCTCTTCGCGGGTAGCGCCATGCTGGTTCCGCCCGCCTACGGTGAGCCCGGGCCGTTCGCGCCGGCCAATATCGTGGCCGGCGCGGTGGTCACCGCGGTGGCCGCCATGGCGATGATGCGGTTGACCGGCAGTGGTATCGCCACCCTGATGAGCATTGCCGTACTCGGCATCGTGGTGACCGTTGTGGTGCTGCCGCTGGCCTACTTCGACCTGGTGACCCGTCAGGTGGCGGGCGCCGCGGTCTTCGTCGGGCTGATACTGCTCACCACGGCGCCACGGATCGCGGTGGTCATCGCCAAGATCCGGCCCCCGGACCTGCCCGACCCGGGTAACGAGGTGAACCCGGCCACCCTGACCGATATCTTCGACGCGGAGACCCACCGCGATGTGGAGCAGGACGCCGCGGACGCCGCGGCCGCGGAACAGTCGCGGCGCGCCGCGGAAGCGGGAATCGAGAGTCGGGCACGGCTGGCGGTCACCAGCCTGCGGGGGCTCATCGTGGCCGTTTCCGGGTTGCTGTCGGTGGCCACGGTGATCTGCGCGGCGGTCAGCCCGGGCGGAATCCGGGAGATCGTGATGGCCGCCGCGGTGGCGGGGATTCTGGCCATGCGGTCGCGGTGGTACCCCGACCGTGTCCAGGCGATCGCATTGGTGCTCGGCTCCGCGGTCACCGTGCTCGGTGTGGCGGCCGTACTCGTGAGCGCGTACGAAACATCGTTGGCGCGGCTCACCGTCGTGCTGGTGGTGGCGTTGATCGCGTGTGGCGCGCTGGCCGCGGCACTGCGCCTGCCCGGCAAACGGTTGACACCGGTCACCCGCCGGATCACCGACCTCATCGAATACGGGCTGATCCTCGTGGTACCGGTGATCGCCTTCTGGATCATGGGCGTGTACACCGCCATGCGAGGGATCTGATGGCCCTTCGCCTGAACAGGGCCGCCGCGGCGGCCCTGGCCGCTGTTGTGCTGGGCGCCACCGCCGCGCCGGCGGCTGCCCTGGTACCACCGGAAGTGGTGGTCGGCGTCGCACCGCCGGACGGTCCGCCGGCCCCGGAAGTGCCGACGAAGCAGGACAGCGGTTGCCTGGCGACCGGTGTCCTGAAGGACACCGATATCTCCCGGACCCCGCCGTCGGAACTGGCCTTGAATCTGGCCGACGCCCGGACCCTGAGCCGGGGGCTGGGCGTCACGGTCGCCGTTGTGGATACCGGCGTAGCACCGCATCCGCGGCTGCCCAACGTGGTGGCCGGCGGAGACTACGTCGCGGCCGGCGGCGACGGGCTGCAGGATTGCGACGCGCACGGCACCTTGATCGCCGGAATCATCGGGGGTACGGCCGATCCCGCGGACGGGTTCACCGGCGTGGCGCCCGACGCGCGAATCATATCCATCCGCTATCGGTCCGCGGCGTTCCGTATCGATCGCGGTATGGCCGATCAACGGGAGCGACTGGCGCTTGAAGTGCGCACGCTGTCGCGCGCGATCACCCACGCCGCGAATCTGGGCGCGGGCATCATCGCGGTCCCGCTGCCCATATGCCTGGCGGTGGATTCGGGTGTCGATCTGGGTGTCTTGGCCGAGGCGGTCGGCTATGCCGTGCACACCCGCGGATCGCTCATCGTGGCCGGTGCCGGCAATGCCGAGGCCATGGGCTGTTCCCAGAATCCGGGCTTCGATCCCGGGCGGCCCGGTGATCCGAGAAACTGGAAGTACGTCAAGACGGCCTCGCTGCCAGGGGTTTTCAGCGAGTCCGTGCTCACTGTGGGGTACACGACCGCGTACGGCGGGGTCACCGACAAGTCGCTGATGGGCCCCTGGGTGTCCGTCGCCGCGCCCGGGACCGGGATCGAATCGCTGGGGCCGGGCTCGACCGGTCTGATCAACGGCGTCGGCCCGCCCGACAAACTCGGCCCGGTCGGCGGTTCCTCCTTCGCCGCGGCGTATACCGCCGGTGTCGCGGCGCTGGTGCGCTCGCGGTATCCGAACGAATCCCCCGCGCAGATCACCGCCCGGCTCACCGCGAGCGCGCACGCCCCGGCCCGCGGTATCGACAACACGGTGGGCGCCGGGATGATCGATCCGGTGGCGGCACTGAGCTACCGGACGCCGCCGGAACCTCCGGCGGGCCTGTTCCAGGCCGGTCCTCTGGAATTGCCGCCACCGACCAGGCCCGCGGACGCCAAACCCGGTATCACCGCGGCGATCGTGATCATCGCGGCGGTGCTGATCGGCGCGGCGACAACCTACGGTGTGAACTCGTGGCGGAGGCAGCGGCAGTGACGATTACCGCGGAACGGGCCGTACGTACCCCGGACCGCCGGGTCGCCGGGGTGGAACGCGGCCCCTTCGCAGTGATGGCGATCGGAGGCAGTGTGGTGATGGCCGGATTGTCCTCGTCCCTACCGCTGTGGGGCGCCGCCTCGATCGTCGCCGGATTGCTGCTGACGGTTGTCGTACGGATCCGGGGCCGGACACCCGTGCGGTGGTTCCTGGATTGGCTCGACTTCCGGACCGGCAGATCGGGCCGGGCAGTGCTGCTCACCGCGCCGCTTCCGGTGCGCGATATCGATGTCGCCGCCGGCGTGTGCGGAATCGCGGAGGACGGCGACGTGCTGGTCGCCATGATCCAGCTGGCGCCGAACCTGGACCTGCCGACGGTGATCGCCGAACAGACCATCTACACCGAGGACACCGTCTCGGTGGAGAGCCTGCTACCGATGCTCGACCATTACGGCATCGGGATCGATATCGATATCGTGACCACCGGTCAACGGGTGCGGGCCGCCGGCAGCTACAGCATGCTCTACGACCAGCTGATCGGGTCCCATCCGGTGGTCGGGAACCGGCTGACCTGGCTGGTTCTCCGGCTGGATCAGGAACGTAATCTGCGGGCGCTGGCCAAACGTGGACCCTGCGCGGTGGTGGCGCCGCGAACCCTGGCCACCGCGGCGCACCGGATCGCCGGCCGGTTGCGGGAGCGGGGGGTCGCGGCCCATCCGCTTCCGGCGGCGGCCCTGCTGGATGCGACCCGCCTGCTGCACGCCGGTGTCGAACTCGGAGACCTGACCGAACAGTGGGACCGGATGAAGACCTCGGTACCCGGGCGATTCGTCACGAGTTTCGGAATCGACTGGACCCAGCTCGACGATTCCGGTCTGGACGATTGCTGGACCTGGAACAGCGGACGCACCACGCTGGTGGTCAGCCTTTCCGGGACGGACCGGCCCCGGGCCGTCGTCCGCTATATCGGCCCGGCCATGACCGAAGCGCTGCCGGACTACCTGCGCCGATTGCCCGGCCGGCAGTCGGTGGCGCTGCGTTCGACGCTGCCGACCGGAGTCTCGTTGCGCGAGCTGACCCGGGACGAGCACACCGTCGACGAGGCGCCCGAGGAACTGAGCGCCGGGCTCGCCGTCCCGATCGGGCCCAACGGTCAGATTCTGGGCGCGATCAGCGGCCAGACGCGCCATCAGCTCGCCATGCCACTCTACGATCCCGCCCCCTACAACCCGCGTCGCCGGACGGTCGACGTGCAGGCGATGCTGCCCGTCGCGCAGCAGCTGGTGCTGCGCGCGACCGTGGTCGGTGCCGATATCGAGGTCCACACCAGCCGGCCGCAGCGCTGGCAGCACCTGGTGAGCGCGGTCGGTGACGCCAGATCGCTGCGGCTGGTCGAGGCGGGTGAGGAGGAGCAGCCGGGTGTCGGCGCCACCATCACGGTCTTCGACCAACTGCCGCCGCAGGCCTCCGCGGCGCCGACCACCGTTTCGATCAGCGATCCGGGCAGCCCGCGTCGCGGTTCGGTGGACCTGTCGATCGAACAGGTCGGGGAAGCTCAGCTGGATGTACGGATCCCGATGCGCACCGTCCGGGTGAACCTGGTCGAACCACGCGGCGAAACCCGCTATTTCGACCACAGTGATCGACCGCCGACGGTGGCACCGCCGTCCGGTAATTCCGAACGGACCGTCCCCGTGACCCGACCTCAGGGATATCCGGCCCGGTGAGTAGGACAGAGCAGGTAATCTCGATGACCGTGGTAGCGGATCCCGAATTCGACAACGGCAGATTCGACAACGCGGACGGCGCGCAAGAGCAGACACCACGGCAGGCCGCCGCGGCAATCTTCTCCAGCCGGCTGTCGGAACTGATCGCCGAATCTGTCGTGTCCACCGAAGACGGCTCGACCCGTGGGCTGACCTTGTATTCGCTTGCCCAGCACCTGGAACTCGCGTACCCGGACGTACCGGTTTCGCAGTCCGGTCTGTACCGGTTGATCCACGGTGACGCCATCCCGCGACTCGATCTGATCATCGCGCTGGCCCGGGTGTTCGATGTACCGCCCGAGTACTTCGTGACGGCAGAGAAGACCCGCTGAGCCGGAGCGCGGCGGAGGCCGCGCGGCAGGTCCGGGGAGTCCGGTCGGGCTCCCAGTGGTGGGAATGATCGCATCGCCGGCGGGTCCCCAGCCGATACCATTCCGGCTATGCCCGATGCGGATTCCGGAGACGTATTTCTCCGCAATCGAGGTGCGATTCTGGATGCGCTTCTGGCGGATCCGGCTTTCGGGCTCACGGGGAACGTGCCCGACGAGGAGTCCCCCGCACCCGAAGCGGAGCCGACCCCCGGCCCGGCGGCTTCCGAAATCGCCTTCGACGAGTCACTACTCGCCTCCCCGCCTCCGGTGCCCCCGGCGCCCCGGGTACGTGAGACGTCGGCCGATATCGACGAGACTCCGCCGCCGGTAAGTGTCCGCTCGCCCGCGGCCGAACCCGATTCCGGATCCGCGGCATCGCGGCCGCGTCGCTCCACGGCCGGACCTTCGGCGAGTGAGCGGATCAACGCCCTGCTCAGTGGGCAGATGCCCGATACGCGGGGATCGTCGTTCGCGTCGGACAATGCCGAGCGAGTGGCGGACCGGCTGAACTCGACGGCTCCGCCCGAGGCCGAGGCCGAGCAGGCGACGGCGCCGGAAACCGCCCGTCCCGAACGCCAGTCCCCGCAGGAAATGGCCCGTGAGGTCGCCGACCAGCTGCGCAAACCACGGGTAGCGCTGGCGGTCGCGGCGGTGGTCGCGCTGGTGATCGTGCTGCTGCTGGTGGTGACGGGGGGCAAGGAAGAGGCGGACACCAAGCCGCTGGCCGTCACTCCGGCACCCACCCAGCCGCTGCCCCAGACAACCACGGAGGCCACCGGCGGCAGTATCGAACCGGAGTCGGCGGAGTCGAAATGCCCGTCCGGTGGCACCGACGGTATGGACGCTTTCTCCGGCGAACCGGACAAGGCCTGGTCGTGCCCCCGTGCGTACAAGATCGACGGGCAGGTGCTGCGGATCGATCTGGGCAAGAAGTACGAGATCGATTCGATCGCCATCGTGCCCGGCTGGGATCACGTGGGCACCGACGGCACCGATCAATGGACGAAATTCCGCACGGTCAGTCGTGTCTCCTACCAGTTGAACGACGAGGACAAGACCACATATACCCAGGAGACGCTGGACCAGCGGTCGCTGGTGGTGACACAGCTCGAGCCGCCGATCGAAGCGTCGGAGATCACGCTCACCGTACTGAAATCCAGTGGCGACAGCTCGGCCAACACCGTGGCCATCTCCTCGATCGTGATCACCGGGCAGTGAGGCCGATCGTGGAAGACGGAGCGGTGCGATGACGGTGCGGTGCCAGTACTGTGGGCATTCCGCGGTCACCGGGGTCTCGGCATGCGCGAATTGCGGTGCGCCGCTGCCCGGACCGATCGGGCACGACGGTCCCGTGGCGCCGACGGCTCATCACGGTGCGGCCCCCGGTCACCTCGCCGAGTTGAGCGGCCGGGCCGGAGCGCTGGGGGCGCCGGAAAAGTACGGGCACCACAGCGCATCCGGGATGCCCGCACCGGAGCACCGCGATTCCGAGCACCACGGTCACGGGCACGACCGACACCATCACGGTGTGCTCGGATTCGTCCGTTCCCATCTGGTCGATGAAGCGGAAACCGTTGTCCACAAGCACCATCCGAAATGGCAATGGCGCGCGGCCGGCGGGGTAGCGGTGGCGGTGCTGCTGGTGCTCGCTTTCCTGATGGTGAAATCCTGCACTCTGACGGGTCCGCCGCTCACCGGGCCGGCCGGTTTCGGCCCGGGTGGCCCCGTGGCGGCGACCGACGCGGTCTCCGCGCTACCCGCCCCCTTGCGGTCCGCATCGTGCCGGCCGCACGACCAGACCGACGGTGTGCAGAGCTGTGTACTCGACGCCGGGAGCCCGTTGCTGATGGGGGAGATCACCGGGGGCCGGCAGTTGGCGTTCCAGGTGCAGACCGCCGCACCCGCTGCGCTCGCTCAGGCGATCGCGCAGTGGCGGTCGGCCGCCGGCACGGTGGTCACCGACGGTGAGGTATTCGCGGCGATCAGTTCCTCGGCGGCGATCTGGTACGCGGATACGCAGTCGGGCCTGCGGGTGGATACCGGCGCGTTCACCGACAGCGCCGGCGCGCGTACCTTTCTGATCCGGTCGGGGCTGCTGCATCCGTAGCCTGTGGGCCATCCATGGGCCGTACCGTGGCAAACATCTCATCGGTGTGCTTTCTTCCCGGCGCGCCCGATCCGGTGACGGTTTACACACGCGTAACGTACCGCTATACAACGGCACATTAAACGCGTAGAGTGCCAGGTGAAGTTAGTTCGAAACCGAAGCGGAAAGGCGCGGATCACGGTGACGACAATGCAGGACACAGTTTCGCCGATGCGATTCCGGATTGATCCGGACGAACTGGGGTCGGCGCGTTTCCGGACCGCGCTGTACCGCACGGCCGAAGCGCCGCCGGGGGAGTGGCGATTCACGCTCTACGCCGCGGGTGAGGGCGTTTCGCTGAGCCGGGTGCTGCCGGTGTTGCACAGCCTCGGTGTCGAGGTCGTGGACGAGCGGCCCTATCAGCTGGAATCCGACAACGATCGTTCGGACTGGATCTACGATTTCCGCTTACGTGTGGTCTCGGCGGTGCTAAGGACGCAGCTGGACCCCGAACTGGAGGCCGATCTCGGTCAGTCCGAAAACCCGGCCACCCAGGGGATCGCCCAGCGATTCACCGCGGCATTCGAAGCCATGTGGTTCGGTGTCGCCGAGGTCGATACGCTCAACGAATTGATTCTGCGGGCTGGGCTGCACTGGCGTCAGGTCGTGGTGCTGCGGGCGTACGCGAAATATCTGAAGCAGGCCGGATTCTCCTACGGTGCCGCCGGTATCACCCGGGTGCTGTTGGCCAACCCGGACATGTCCCGCGGTTTCGTGCGCCTGTTCGAAGCGTATTTCGATCCCGACGGCGACGCCGACTCGGCCACGGGTATCGCGGAATGGCTGGAAGCCGAGATCGATGCGGTGGTCAGCCTGGATACCGACCGGGTGCTGCGTGCGGTGCTCAATGTGGTCACCGCGACCCTGCGCACCAATTATTTCCGTCGCGACGACGAGGGTGAACCGCCCGCGCACCTTTCACTCAAGTTCGATCCGCAGGCGATCACCCTGCTGCCGCAGCCGCGGCCGAAGTACGAGATCTTCGTGTATTCGCCGCGGGTGGAGGGTGTGCATCTGCGGTTCGGTGCGGTGGCGCGTGGTGGTTTGCGGTGGTCGGATCGGCTGGAGGATTTCCGGACCGAGATTCTGGGTCTGGTGAAGGCGCAGGCGGTGAAGAACGCGGTGATCGTGCCGGTGGGTGCGAAGGGTGGTTTCGTGGTGAAACGCCCGCCGGCCGCCACCGGCGACGCCGCCGCCGACCGGCAGGCGCTGTTCGCCGAGGGCGTGTCCTGCTACCGGACCTTCATCTCCGGCCTGCTCGACCTGACCGACAATGTCGAGCACGGCACCGGAACC
>NZ_BAGJ01000255.1 GCF_000308775.1 Nocardia testacea NBRC 100365 | reverse complement strand
TCGTCGTCGCGGCGTTCCCGGTCGCCGACCGACCGGCTCGAGCGCAGCCCGAATCGTCGCCGACACCGCGCCGCACATCGCATGATCGGCCGACCCCAGAAGGAGTTCGATGTCCTCCGTGCGTGGCCCCGCGATCGGGTTGTCCGTCTTCGGTGTTGTCACCGTGTGTTGCCTGAGCCTCGTCCTGACCACCACGCGCGGACCGGCCGGCGAGGCCGGCACCGACTACGCGGCCGTCTTCACCGATATCTCCGGACTCACCGCCGGAAGTGGAGTCCGGCTGGCCGGAGCGCCGGTCGGAACGGTCACCACGATAGATATCGCCGGCGATGCCACCGCCCGGGTGGGGTTCACCATCGGTCACGACCGGCGGGTCCTGGATACCACTCGTGCCGCGGTTCGCTATCAGAGCCTGCTCGGGCAGTACTACGTGGAACTGTTCGAGTCCGGACCCGGCGGAACCGTCCTGGCGCCCGGGGCAACCATTCCGCGCGAGCGGACCGCGCCGAGCTTCGACGTGTCACGGCTGTTCGACGGCTTCCGGCCCCTGTTCACCGAACTCGACCTCGCGGAGCTGGGGCGGGTGGCGGAGAACGTGGGCCGGGTCCTCCAGGGTGACAGCGCGGGTATCGGGCCGGCACTGACAGCGCTCGGCGATCTGCTCGAGTACGCGACGAACGAACACGCGGCGGTCGCGGTGTTCATTCACAATCTGGGCAAGCTCGCCACCGAGATCGGCGGTATCGCCGAACAGGTAGGCGTGCTCATCGAACGGATCGCCGCCCTGGTGGGGCTTTTCGACGATGCCGTGGAACTGGTGGACTCGCTGTTTTCGGAGGATTCGAGCTTCGACGCGGAGGGCGGGCTTCTCGCCGACCCCGGTTCCCTTTCCGAAGACGACCACCCGGCCCTGCACGAGCAGTTGCGTCTCCTCGCTTCGCGACCCGACCAGCTCGTGGAAGTCCTGTCGTTGAAGCCCGAACTGATCGACGGATTGAACTCCGGCCGGTGAACGAGACATCCGAGCCCGGCGAACAGCGGAAACCCGCGGCACAGCGCGCGTCCGGTTCGGCGGCCACCGTCGCGGCGTGGGGGCTCGCCGCGGCCGCGTTCGTCGTCCTGGCGGCGCTTCTCGGCTGGCGCTGGTATTCCGCCCAGCAGGAACTGGACGACCTGCGCGCCCGCATCACCGATCGCGACCGGGTGGCCGCTGTGGCCGCCGATTACGCGCAACGGTCGCTGACCTACGACTTCCGCAGCCTCGACGCCTTCTTCGCCGGTGTCCGGCGGGGCACCACCGCCGGGTTCTCGCAGCGCTACGAGACCGTGAGCGACACACTCGCGAAGGTCATGACCGAATCCGAGGTCGTCGCCACGGGCGAGGTCGTGGGCACCGCGGTCGACGCCGTCGACGGTGACAACTACATCGTGACCGTTTTCGCGACCCAGCAGACCCGCAACGTCCAGCACCCGGAACCGGTCGCCGTATCCACTCTGGTGACCGTGACCGTGCAGCGCGCCGGCGACGAATGGCTCGTTGCCGACTACCGCCCGCGGTGATCCGCGGGCCGGACGCGCCCCGGATGTCGAGAACGGCCGACCGGCTCCGTCCCGGGGATACGAGCAGCCGAGAACGGCCCGCTCGAGGACGCCGACACAGGAGCTACAGCGATGCAACAGCACGAGATCACCGAGGTCCTCGACCGCCCGATCAGCCGGGAACTACTCGCCCGTGATCTGACCCGTTTGGCCTACGTCGCCACGGACGGCACACCGCGCAGCATTCCTATCGCCTTCACCTGGAACGGCTCGGAGATCGTCCTGTGCACTACGAAGAACGCGCCCAAACTGCCCGCGCTGCGCAAGAACCCGATGGTCGCGCTCACCATCGACACCGAGGTCCACCCGCCGAAGATCCTGCTCATCCGCGGCCGGGCGGAGCTGGATGTCGTCGACGGCATTCCGGACGAGTACCTCCAGATGAACGGCAGCTACGAGATGACCCCCGAACAGCGGGTCGAATGGGAGGCCGAGGTGCGCTCGCTCTACGACGGCATGGTCCGGATCGTCATCACCCCGACCTGGGCCAAACTGATCGACTTCGAAACCACCCTGCCCAGCGCGGTCGAGGAGCTGATCCGGCAACGGGCCGAAAGCGAGCCGATCTGAGATCGATCGTGGGTTCGGCGGCGCGGGACCATCACCGGACACGCTCATCCGCGGTGGCCCGGCGTGATGGCGAGAGCTTCCACAGGGCGAACCCACCGAGGACCGCGGCGACCGATCCGATGCCCAGGGCGAGGAAGCCGCCGACGATCCCGTATCCGGTACCGGGTCCGCCCTCGGCAGCGAGCACGACCAGCCCACCGAGCACCAGACCGGCCAGCCCCGCCGCGAATGCGACGACTGCCGAGCGGCGTCCGGCGCGGCGGCCGACCGCTCGGGCGCCGATCACCACGCCCGCGAGCCCCACCGCCACACCTACCAGGGACCAGAAACGTCCGGCGGTCAACCCGGAGGCATCCGACTGCGCCAGGATCTCCGAGGTGACGAGTAACTGACGAACAGACATGACGTTCTCCTTCTCCGGCAACTGATATATGGCCATCGTCGCCGCCGGGCCCGCCTCGGTCGTCGTGCGCACGAGGGCATTCCGATTGCCGCCGGGGGCGTAGGTTGGGCGGGGCGTACTGCGTCCGCAGTAGCCGGTGATCATCCCCGTGCACGACTTCCTCGCGCGGACATCGGGCTAGGGTGCATCAATGGAAAGGCTCCGGAACTGGGCGCTCGCCGCGGGCATCGCCGTGTTCCAGCTGGTCTCCGGGTTGTCCGGACCGCCGGTCGGCTGGGTGCTGCTCGTCGTGGGCGGGCTGGCACCGGCCGCCGCCGGCCGGATGCCGGTTGCCGTGCTGGCGGTGACGGGGTCGACCGCGTTAGCGTACCAGGCCCTCGGGGTGGATGTGCCCGCGGTGGCGTTCCTGGTCGCCGTCTACGCCGCCGTCCGCGCCGGGCGCCGACGGGCGGCCGTGGCGGGCTCGGTGATCATGGTGGCGGCCATGCCCTTGGCGCTGCTCATCTCGCCGCGCGGGCTGCTCGTGAGCGAGGCGTTCATGGAATCCCGGGACGTGCTGCAGTTGGCATGGCTGGTCGCCGCGGGCGCGGCGGGCGAAGCCCTGCGGCAGGCCGAGCGACGCGCCGACGAGGCCGAACGCACCCGGGAGGAGACCGCGCGGCGCCGAGCCGACGAGGAGCGGTTGCATATCGCCCGGGAACTGCACGATTCCCTGACCCACCAGATCTCGGTGATCAAACTGCAGGCCGAGGTGGCCGTACATTCGGCCCGCCGGCGCGGAGAGCAGGTGCCCGACGCGCTGTCGGTGATCCTGGAGGCCGGGCGCGAGGCATCCCGGGAACTGCGGGACACCCTGGCGGTCCTGCGCGACGACCGCACACCGTCGTACGGACTCGATCATGTCGCGGAGCTGGTGGACCGGGTCCGTGCCGCCGGTCTGGACGCGACTCTGACGGTGGCCGGGCGGCGCGACACCCTGCCGGTGGCCGTGCACCGGACCGCGTACCGGATCGTCCAGGAGTCGCTGACCAACATCACCCGGCACTCCGCCGCCGGGACCGCGACGGTGCGTATCGATTACCGCCCGGACGCCGTGGTGATCCAGGTGGACGACGACGGCCGAGCCACGCCGGACATCACTTCCGAGCCGGGTGTGGGACTGCTCGGGATGCGCGAACGGGTCACCGCCCTCGGCGGCCGGCTACACGCCGCGCCCCGTAGCGAGGGCGGCTTCACCGTCCGAGCCGAACTGCCCCTGGAGCGGACGCCGTGATCCGTGTCCTGCTGATCGACGACCAGCCGCTGATCCGCAGCGGTTTCCGCGCACTGCTCGAGTTGGAAGACGATATCGAGGTCGTGGCCGAGGCAGCCGATGGCGCACGGGGTGTCGAGCTGGCCCGCGAGCACCGGCCCGATATCGCACTGGTCGACATTCAGATGCCGGGCGTGGACGGCATCGAGGCGACCCGGCGTATCGCCGCCGACCCGGCCCTGGCCGGGGTGCATGTGGTGGTCCTGACCAACTACGGTCTGGACGAGTACGTCTTCGACGCCCTGCGCGCGGGTGCGGCCGGATTCCTGGTCAAGGACATCCACCCGGAGGACTTCCTGCACGCCGTCCGGGTCGCGGCCCGGGGTGACGCGCTGCTCGCGCCATCGATCACGCGCAAGCTGATCGACCGGTACGTCAGCCGGCCGCCGGTCCCGGACCGGGCTGCCGGAATGGCGGAGCTGACCGGCCGCGAGCGGGAGGTGGTCGCCCTCGTGGCGCGGGGTCTGTCGAACGACGAGATCGCCGCCCATCTGGTGATCAGCCCGCTGACCGCCAAAACCCACGTCAACCGGGCCATGACCAAACTCCACGCTCGTGACCGCGCCCAATTGGTGGTCCTGGCCTACGAATCCGGCCTCGTGACACCCCGCTGGGCGTGATCTGCCCTCTCCCGGGCACTGGTGTCGACGCCGCCCGACCGGTTCGGATCGTGTTCGACGGCGAGCTACACGGCTGGATCGATCAGCAGGTGTTCCATGCCGTTCGCCTCGTCGGAGTGCTTGTCGAGACCGATGATCGCCACGAAATCGTGGTCACCGACGCTGCGCTGTAATGGGCGCCAGTTTTCGGCGAGATACCGGCCCGCGCCCGCGGTGCCGCGCCGCCCCAGGCCGCCGCAGTACACCCAGTACCGGCCGGGATACAGGTCGGGGCTCGGCCGCACGCGGGCGATGATGCCGATATCGGCCACACCGTGCGCGTCGAAGCGACGGCCGTCGCGGAGCTCCACGCGCTGCGGGTGGAAACCGCCCGCGTTCCCGCTGTCGGCGACGGTGAACAGCGGACGCTCGGCGGTTTCGGCGTAGCGGCGGACGCACTCGTTACCGCTCAGTCCGAAACTGATGAAGGGACGGTCGTCGAGTGCGACGACGTCACGGTCGCCCCGTATCCGGATCGGGATACGGGTATGCCGCCGGAGCAGATCGAATACGTACAGCAGACCTCGAAGGTCGCTCTCCGGTACGACCAGCGTTTCCGGCGGCTGCCGGGGGGCGGGAACGTCTTCCTTCCCGCCGAAAAGACGCCGGCGCGCGAATCCCGCCGGCCGGCGCGTGTCCACCGGGCCGGTCAACGCGAACGCGGGATGCACGAGAAGTGCTTCGCCGGTGATCATCTCGGCGCCGAAGAAGGCCTCGAGAACGATATCGACATCGGCGGTGCCCGCGGTGCGGGGCCGGCCGGGAACCGGCCCCGCACCGGCGATCTGGAACAAACCCTCGACCGTCCAGCCCGGGAACATCCGCTCCAGCACGCGGCAGTGGTAGTCGCGGGGCAGACCGATCATCCGACCGGAAAGCCACTGGTAGTACTGGGCTTTCGCGGGCCCGTGCCCCGGCGGAATGGGTGGGTCGAGCTGGGCCGCGCACCGGTCGTACGCGGCCAAGAAATCCGGATGGCTCTTCAGATGCCGTTCGGCCAACAGGACCTTCAGCACGGTTGCCAACGAAAACCCCCTTTACCCCGGCGGTCTCCCCTCCACTGTGCCGGAGAATCGAGCACCGCTGATCCGACCACGGCGAGACCGGGTCGCCGGCCGCGAACCACCGACGACCCGGTCCCTCAGGCCTCACATATAGGTGTAGCCGAGACCGTTACTGGTTCCGCCCGAACCCGTGACGGTGACCTGCACCGTGCCCGCGGATCCGGCAGACGCGACCGCGGTGATCTGAGTGCTGGAGTCGACCGTGAACACTGTCGCGGTATTGCCGAACCGCACCGTCAGCGGGCCGGTGAAACCGGTACCGGTCAGGGTGACATTGTTACCCCCGGCAGGCGGGCCCGAGGCCGGCGCGATAGCGGTGAGCGTGGGCACCACGACGTAGACGAAGGGGACCGAGTTGCTGGTGCCGCCCGGGCCGGTGACGCTGATCAGCACGATTCCGGTCCCCGCGGCGGAAGTCGCCGTGATCTGCGTATCGGAGTCGACGGTGAACGACACCGAGGTGGAGCCGAAGAAAACAGCGGTGGCTCCGGTCAGGCCCGTTCCGGTGAGCGTCACGGTCGTGCCGCCCACCGTCGACCCCTGTCCGGGGCCGACGCCGCTCACGGTGGGGACGGCCAGGTAGGTGTAGGACACCGTATTGCTGGTGCCCTGGGCCGTGGTGACGGTGACCGGTGTGGCACCGGCCGAACCACCGGGGGCGATGGCCGTGATCCGGGTGGGGGAATCCAGGGTGAAGGTGGTTGCGGTGGCGCCGAAACGGACCGTGGTGGGGCCGGTGAAACCCGTGCCCGTGATGGTCACGCTCGTGCCCCCGGTGGTGGGGCCCGAGGTTGGGGAGAGAGAAGTGATGGTAGGCATGGTGCGTGCTTCCTTGTTACTGAGGTGATGTCCTTCGCTGTACCGAGTGATCTACTACTCGAGCTCTCATAGCCGCCCGCTCTTTTATTAGGCTCCTGGACCTGTTGCCGGGCAATGCATCTCACGTTCCGTTTTCGTCCGTTTTCGTCCGTGTTCGGATGGCCGGCATGGCGGCGGAACCGACGCGGCGACACCCGATCCCACGACGCGCCCGGCAGACGGTGAGAGCTCACAAACCCGGATGCCCGCGAGGCCGGGTACGGTGACATCCGCCCACCGATCACGGTGCGGTATTCCTGCTGAGAAAATGGGATGTGCTCGATGACCTCTACCGCCGAAAAACTGGCCGACCTGCGTAAGAAGCTCGAACTCGCGCAGGAGCCGGCCGGCGAGGCGGGAGCCGCCAAACGCGCGCGTAAGGGCATACCGTCGGCCCGCGACCGCATCGAGATGCTGCTGGATCCGGGCACCTTTGTGGAGATCGGTGCTCTCGTGCGGAATCCGGCGGACAAGGACGCGCTCTACGGCGACGGAGTGGTCACCGGGCGGGGCCTGGTGGACGGCCGGCCGGTCGCCGTGTTCTCCCATGACCAGACCGTGTACGGCGGCACCATCGGTGAGATGTTCGGCCGGAAGGTCGCCGCGATCATGGACCTGGCGGGGCGGATGGGCTGCCCGCTGATCGGAATCAACGACTCCGGCGGCGCGCGCGTCCAAGAGGCCGTGACCTCGCTGCGCTGGTACGGCGAGCTGGCGACCAAGATGGAACCGCTCTCGGGTGCGGTGCCCATGGTCTCGCTGATCCTCGGTAACTGCGCGGCCGGCGCCGTATACCAGCCGATCTGCACCGATGTCGTGGTCGCCACGAAGAGCGCGCATATGTTCGTCACCGGACCCAAGATCATCGAGGAGGCCATCGGGGAAAAGGTGGACATGGAGGAACTGGGCGGCGCCTACAACCAGGCCGCCTACGGCAATATCCATCATGTGGCCGAGGACGAGGCGGCTGCCTTCGCGTGGGTACGCAACTATCTGAGCTATCTACCGTCGAGCGCTGTCGAGCTGCCGCCGATCGTGAACCCCGGGCTGGAGCCGGAGGTCACCGAATCCGATCTGACGCTGAACACGCTGGTCCCCGACTCGGACAACGCGGTCTACGATATGCACGACGTGCTTTTGCGCATCTTCGACGACGGTGAGTTCCACGAGATCGGCGCGGCCGCGACCAAGAACCTGATCACCGGCTTCGCCCGCGTCGACGGCCACCCGGTGGGTGTGGTGGCCAACCAGCCGACCGTGCTGGCGGGCGCGCTCGACGCCAAGGCCGGCGACAAGGCCGCGCATTTCATCCACATCTGCAACGCCTTCGAGATCCCGCTGGTCCTGGTGGTCGACACCCCCGGCTTCCTGCCCGGCGTGGAACAGGAGAAAGTGGGCGTCATCAAGCGCGGCGGCCGGTTCCTCTTCGCCTACGTGGAGGCCACCGTCCCCAAGGTCACCGTGGTGGTCCGCAAGGCCTACGGCGGAGGCTGGGCGGTCATGGGCGCCAAGGCTCTCGGCTGCGATATCTACCTGGCCTGGCCGACCGCGCGCATCGCGGTGATGGGCGCCGAGAGCGCGGTGGGCCTGACCCAGCGCAAGGTCCTCGACGCGACCCCGGAGGATCAGCGTGCCGCACTCCGGCAGCAGATGATCGACTTCTACAACACGACGGTCGCGACCCCGTGGATCGCGGCCGAGCGCGGCTATATCGACAGCGTGATCGAGCCCTCGGCCACCCGCCTCGAGCTCCGGCGGGCCCTGCACCTGCTTCGCGACAAGAAGGTCATCCGCTACCCGCGCAAGCATCACCTGCTGCCGCTGTGAAGAAGCCGCTGAACCGGCTCGGGCCGGTGCCGGTTCGGCCTTCTACCGCCATCCCGGTTGCTCCGGAGCGTATGCCGGTGGATCGGGTGCACCGGCGATTCGTACTGCCCGCGACAGCGGACAGTACCTCCTGATTCCGGTCAGGCGGACATGGTCGTATCGCCGGGCTGGTCACCGCCCATCGGCAGAGAACCTCCCGCGCTCCGATCCTCCGGCGCGGGCAGTTCGATGCCGGGCGGGTGCCCGAAACCGGCGAACCCTCCGAGCTCGTCCACACCATCCGCGATCACGGCCTCGATCGATGTCAGCTCGCCCTTGACGATGACGTCTATGTCGCCCCCTTCCGGATCGCCTTCCTCGGTCCGAACCCGCACTATCGCCGATCCGTTGTCGAACATGATGATGTCACCGCTCATCAGATCGTTCGTGCTCGGCGCCGGCGGGAGCCGCGCTGCTGATTCCGGTATACACCGGATCGGCCGCGGCGACCCCTGAATCCGAAACGCCGACAGCACCGGTGGAAGCCGAATCGCCAACGCCCCCGGCCGAAACCGAATCGCCGCCCGCGGAGCCCGAATCGGTAGCGGCATCCGCGGAACCTGTATCGATGGCGGCATCTCCGGAACCCGCATCGCCAGCAGCATCGCCTGTACCCGAATTGCTGTCCTCGGAGGCCCAGTCGATAGCAGCACCGACACCGACGGCAACTGCGGCCCCGGCCAAGACGCCGCCCACGGCGGCACCGACCGATCGCGCCTTCCCGGCCCTCTCACCTCTCTGCTCATTCTCCTGTGCCTTCTCCGACTTCTTCCGTTCTTTCTCTTGGTCCTTCTCCTGTACCCGCTGGTTCTTCTCCTGCGCCTTCAGAATCTCGCTTTCCAGGCGTCCTACCTCACGCTCCAGCCCTAGCCGCTGTTTGCCCAGCTCCCCCGCCATCCACTCGACGTTCTGCTGCGCGCCCTTCAGATCCCGCAGTCCTGCCACAGACCGGTCGTCATAGCGAATTTCCAGATCCTGCAACGCCATCGTTGCCCGGCTGGGCTCGTCTCCCGCGCGGGCCGCCACGGAGCTGCCCTCTGGAGTGTGGTCTCCCCGCAGCTTCCGTAGGTCCGCACAAGAGAGAATCGGCCTCTCCGGCGCAAAATGGGCCTCTGATGAGCCAATTCAGGACTCGTGGCAGGTGCCGGGGTTGTCGTGCACGCTCCGCTCTCCGACTCCGGTCCACCCTCCGCCGGCGGCCACCACCCGAACGGTCAGTTCTTCTTCTCTCCGGCCGCACCGCGAAATTTACAATTCGCGAACAAATTCAGGATGGAACCTCACGAGACCGGCTCCGACTCGAATATCCGATACCGGAGGACCGATCATCGGATATCGAAGTCGCCGCTAATTCCGGCCGGACGTGGCGATAAAAACCAACCGATGAGGTCTGGTACAACACGACCGGCTCCGAACACACTTCCGGCGAATGAACGGGGAGGACCACACGCCGAGCCCTGGAGTCGCTGATGGCGCGCATTGTAACGAAATCCGCGCAATCACCGAAGGACGAAGCGGCGCACATGGTCATGAGTGCTGCGCGAGAATCGAACAGCGATCCGTAGTGGAAGCCGTTCGCCGACCGATACGACGACCGAGAGAGTACGCAATGCCTGGTTTCCTCAAATACATCATCTTTCTGAACATCCTCGGCATGCTCGCCGGTGCCTATTACTGAACCGGCGAAGACCGGGCAAGACGGGCCGCCAACGAGCAGGTGTCCGTACTCGGCGGCCGACTCGGGCAACGTTCGCTTCGGTCGGCAGACGCCCGAGAGTTCGCTAGTGCAGTGATCCGAGTGAGCGGCCCGAGGTGTCCTCGGGTCGCTCCCGGATCGACCGGATGGCCGGGGTCGATCGGGGAGCGCGCGAAAGGGTACGCCGGCGCGCTGCAGGCGCCTCGGCCCCGCAAGATGAGAAGCGCCGGCCTCGATCAGACGGGCATGGTCGCGTCACCGGACTCGTCACCCGGCGACCCAGGGCCGGCGACACCGGTGCCGCCCTCCGCCGGCGCGGGCGGTTCGACACCGGGTGGATGTCGGAAACCGGCGAACGCACCGAGTTCACCGGCACCGTCGTCCATTACCTCCGCGATCGGCGTCAACTCTCCCTTGATGATGACATCTACGATGCCGCCCTCCGGATCACCGTCCTTGCGCTGCACACGTACCACCGCCGAGCCGTTGTCGAAGGTGATGAGATCACCGCTGGCCAGATCGTACGGATCGACCGGTTCCAAGGCGTTCGCGTCGAGCCACTCGGCCTCCGTACCGGCATAGGCGGCTTTCCCGTCGGTACCGCTCTTGTTGCTGTACGCCGTTTCGTAAGCCTGGGCGACACTCGGCCACACCCGCTCGGCGACGCCGTCCGCGGTGTGGGTGTACGGAACACGTCCGTCCTCGTCTCGCGTCTTTTCGCCCGCCGGAGCCACCGTCCGCGGTGCGTTCCCATCATCCTGCGGTCCGGGATCCGCCGCCGCTACCGCCTCGCCCGGCGACGGCTGGACCGGCGGTGTGGTCACCGTCCCCGGAGCGGGCTGCCGGGCGGCCGGTGGAGCTCCCCGCTGCGGCCCGGGATCCTCGTACCGGTCGCGGTCGATTTCCCGGTCCCCACCGGGATCGGTATCGGTGAATCCGGGGTCCTGGAGATTCGACAGCATCAAGGGCATCAGGAGACTGGAAGGATCGAATTGTTGCCCCCCGGCAGACGGAACCGCCGCGGACATCTGACCCGCCCCCATGCTGCCCGGAGGCTGCGCGTTGTCGGGCGCACGGGGGATCTCCGCCGCCGAGTCGTCGGCCGCGTCGCTGCCGGAACTGATATCCGAGGCGCCACCCCCGCCGGTACCGAGTCCGAGATCGGCAGCGGTAGAGCCGGTTCCAGCGAAGCCGGCCGGACTCGGGTTCGCCACATCACCCCACGAACCGGAATTCGAAACCCCGGCCCGGGAACTCGGTGCCGCAGCCGCGGCAGCCTGCGAACCCGTACCCGGAGCCCCCGCGGCGACCTGCGAAGCCGACCCAGAGCCCGAACCCGAACCCGCACTCGCACTCGCACTCGACGCCGAGTCCGAACCCGATCCCGCGGAGCTCGCAGTCGAACCCGTGCCCGTACCCTCCGCACCCGAACTCGTGCCTTTCGCATCCGAGCCCGTACCCTCCGCACCCGAACTCGTACCTTTCGCATCCGAGCCCGTACCCTCCGGCCCCGAACTCGCACTCGAGTCCGACTCCGAGTCCGAAAGAGCGTCGATGGCGTAAACACCTGCCCCCACGGCAACCGCGCCGACGGCGACGGCGCCGACGGTCCGACGGGTCCGGCTGGAACCCGAACCGCTACCCGCTGCCGACCCCGAACCAGCCCCTGCCCCCGAACCGGAACCCACACCGGAGCCAGACCCGACGCCAGAACCGGAACCCGCGCCAGAACCGGAACCCGCACCAGAACCGGAACCCACGCCAGAACCGGAACCCACGCCAGAACCGGAACCCGCACCAGAACCCCTGCCGGAATCCGCACCCCTACCGGAATCCCGCTCGTCCCGACGCCTTTCGGAATCCCCCTCGTCCCCACGCCTTCCGGCCTCCGGCGCGCCTCCACGTCTACCGGCGTCCGGGTCCGCACCGCCACGGTTGCGGTCGGGCAGGCCCGGCTCGTGCAAGACCAAGAGTTCGTCCCGTCCTTCCTGCCTGCTCGCCCGGTCCGCCTCCCTGGCCAGGCGCGCCTGTTCCTCGGCCTCCCTCGCCAGCCGCTCCCGCTCCACGCGCGCCTGTTCCTCGGCCTCCCTGGCCAGGCGCTCCTGCCGCTCCCGCTCCACGCGTGCCTGTTCCCGCGCCTCCTCGTCGAGGCGACGCTGCCGCTCCTCCTCGAGGCGCGCCTGTTCCCGCGCCTCTCTTTCCACGCGTGCCCGCTCCTCTGCCTCCGCCTGGGCATGCGCCCTTTCCCGTGCCGTGTCCAGGCGATCCTGTTCTCTCGTGACGTCGCGCTCCAGCCCCCGGATCTCTCGCTCCACCCGTTGCCGTTCGCTCGCCAGCTCCCCCGCCATCCAATGGGCGTTGTTCCGCGCCCCGGACAGATCCGGCAGCACCCTTGCTTCCTCGTCGCCGTATCGGCTTTCCAGGACATGCCAGCGCGGCTGGGCTGTCACACCGCTCGGGTCGTCGGTGCGGGCCGGCGTGGTGTCGTCCCACTCCCTCTGCCGTTGTCGGCGCAGTTCGTCCCGTTGTGTCCTGAGTTCCTCCCGCCGTGTCCTCAGCTCCTCCAGCGCACGTCTGCCCTCGTGCACCCGGTTCTGCGCGTCTCGCAGTTCCGCGATGTCGCGCTCGCTGTGGTTCGGCACCCACTCATTCCGGCCCTCGGCCGCCCGACGGGCATTGATGCTGTTCAGTTCATCCGTGAGCTCCGAGTGTTCCCGCTCGGCCCGCTCGAGCCTCGACATGAGCCTCCGCGACCCCGGACGCTCCTCCAATCGCTGCGCGAGCGTCCATCGACGTCGCTCCAACTCACGTAGCTGGCCCCGAAGCGTGAACTCTCGGGAGAGTTCGAGAATCGCCATGCGCGCCGGACTCGCTTCGGCCGAGTTCCACCCGTCACCGGATCCTGCTCGAAAACGCGCCGGGTCGCCGGCGTCCGCGATCGTATCGGCCCCCCGCCGCCCCCTGGCCGCGACGGCATGCATAGAGTCCGACAGCCCCTCCCCGACGTCGTCGGTCGCACCGACCAGACGCCGGGCCGCACGCCGGATCGCCCCCGCACTGCTTACTATCGACACGGAGCCGCTCTCCGGCCGGAGCCCCCTGCCGGTAGCGTAATTCGGCGGCGTTTGCGCCCATGCGAACAACGCGGCGCACCGCCGTGGCCCGCACCGGTTTCGTTCGATCCGGCGGCCGAACTCCGCATCGCATCGCCACCGCACGAAACACGGTTCATATCAACACTTCCTGTACTGATACCGCTGTTCTCTGGTCGTGCCGGCACCGGCCAGGATGTCGAGCGTACTGTCGTGCTCGGCCGAGTGGTGTCGCGCGGCGCGATCCCACCTCGCCCGTAGAGTCGACCGACATAACTTTCCCCTGGTTGCCGATCGAACAATACTGACCGAATCCCTTCCGGCTCCTCAACAATGGGAACTCGAGCCCTTTCGGCGGTCGGTTGCTCCGTCTGCGGATGCCGAGCCCGGCGGCGTGGGCGGATCGCGCCGTGGCGGTTCGATCCGGCCGGCTCCAAGGTCCCGATGTCAGCCGTCGGCGCGCAGTGGCGCACCGACTCGGTACAGATGGTGCAGCGCCTCCCGGTACGACGCGATCAGCCCCGTCTCGTGATAGGGCACACCGATCTCGGCGCAGTAGGCGCGGACGATCGGTTGGGCACGACGCAGGTTCGGCGTCGGCATACTCGGGAACAGATGGTGTTCGATCTGGTAGTTGAGTCCGCCGAGCGCGATATCGGTCAGGACACCACCCCGGACATTACGAGAGGTCAGCACTTGCCGGCGCAGGTAGTCGGGGCGGTCGTCACCGGTGAGGGTCGGCATGCCCTTGTGGTTCGGGGCGAAGATGCAGCCCATGTACAGACCGAACAGGGCCTTGTGGACGAGGAGGAATACGACGGCCTTGTCGGCGGGCAGCACCGCGAACACCGCGACCAGGTAGGCGGCGAAGTGGCCGATGAGCAGCGTGCCCTCCAGACCGCGGCGGCCGACCGATCGATTCCGGAGCGCTCGGATGCCCGCCACATGGAGGTTGAGGCCTTCCAGGAGCAGTAGCGGGAAGAACAGGAAGGCCTGCGCCCTGCCGATGAGACGGGGCAGGCCGCGGCTGGCGCGCGCCTGCCGTTGGGACCAGAGCAGGATGTCGGGCGCGACGTCGGGGTCGAGTTCCTCATGGTTCGGGTTGGCGTGATGCCGGGTGTGCTTGTCCTGCCACCAGCCGTAACCCAGACCTATGCCCGCGTTGCCGGCGATCCGGCCCATGAGCTCCGTCGGCCGCCGGAGCCGGAAGACCTGGCGGTGCGCGACATCGTGCATGACGAGCGCCACCTGAGCGCAGGTCACGGACAGGAACGCCGCCACGGCGAGCGTCCACCACGAGTCGCCGACCGCGACGAATGCGGTCCATCCGGCAACGAACGCGGTTCCCACCAGGCCGAGCCGGACAGCGTAGTAGCGGGGCCGCCGGTCCAACAGTCCCGCGTCGGAGACCCGGCGCAGCAGGCGGGCGTAGTCGCCGCGGTCGCCGCGCCGTGCCGACCGCGGCGGTGAATCCGGGACCAGAGCCGGTGTCGTCATAGCAATTCCTCGGAGTCGATTTCGGAGCCCACTTCGCCCGTTGCCGCTGCCGTCCGATCGATGTCGACCGGAGAGCCGGCGGTGGTTGCCCGGTGCGGAACGAGGGGGCGATGTCGTCGAGACCGACGCTATCGACGAAATTATCGACCCCGGTAAGCCCGCGGTACGGGGTCGGCTCGCACTGTGGGGTGATATCCGGGGACCCCGCGCACCCTACCGAGTGCGGCGCGACAGCGGGTCTGTGCCATGCTGGGTGACCGGACGAAAGGAATCGACCGTGGTCATGGGCATGGTGTTGGGCGATCACCGTTTCCACGCTACGACGTGGGAGCGATCCGGCCGGTCCTTGTACTGATCAGCGGCTGATTCCTGCCGTACTCCCGCGTCGAAGCGTTACCGCCCCAGGCACCTTCGTTCCCTCAGGAGTACATCATGTCCACGATAGGTTGGACCGAACACGGATCGTCTCTTCGCACCCGATGGCATTCGGAGAACGGCACCCCCGCACCCGAACATATTGTCGCCGTGGACGACCGCGTCACCGCGCAGGCCGCGTACCGGCTGGCGAGGTCGGGCACGGGCCTGCTCTGGCGAGGCGATTTCCACAATGCCCGCCAGCTCGCGCGGGCCGTGGAGCGCCGCCTGCGCCGGGTTCCGCGCCCCACGCCACCCGCCGGCGACCCGGTCGCCCGCTTCCACGACCACCGCGCCGCGCGCGCCGAACGAGCCGGACTGCTCGGCCGGCTACTGGTCGTGCTGGAGCCCGACCACTCGCTGCGACTCCGGCGTGCACCGGATGTCCGGCCGGCCTGCGACCACGCGTACGGCGTAGGCGCCGGGGACCCGCGGCACGGCGAGCGGATCTGTGTGTCGCTGCCCGAACTCCTCGGTGTCCTCAGCGCCTACGAGTGGCATCGCAATGGGGTCGATATTGCCGCGCTGGGCGCGCGCATCCATCCGGATTACGGCGTCTTCTCACCGATTCGCGGCGAGTACATCGATCTGGTCCACCGCGCCCCCTGGCCGTCGGCCGCCGAGCAGCCGCTGGTATTCGAACTCGGCACCGGCACCGGAGTGCTGGCTGCCGTTCTCGCCCGGCGGGGCGCCCGGGTGGTGGCCACCGATATCAACCCCCGTGCCGTGCGCTGCGCGCGCGCGAATATGCGGCGGCTCGGCCTCACCGACCGCGTGCGCATCTCCGAGGCCGACCTGTGGCCGGGTGGTCGAGCCGACCTGATCGTATGCAACCCGCCCTGGCTTCCGGCGGAGCCGACCTCCGCCCTGGAGCTGGGCATCTACGATCCCGGATCCGATATGCTCCACCGCTTCCTGGACGGCCTGCCGGCCCATCTCACCGCGACCGGTGAGGCCTGGCTGATCCTGTCCGATCTCGCCGAGCGGATCGGCTTGCGGACGCGCGCGGAACTTCTCGCCCGTATCGCCGCGGCCGGTCTCCGGGTGGCGGGCCGCCACGACACCGAGCCCCGGCATCCCCGGGCCGCGGATCCCACCGACCCACTCCACGAGGCCCGGCGCGCCGAGGTCACGTCGCTGTGGCGGTTGGTGCACACGTCGCCCTGATACGGGACTCGACCGCGCGCCACGCGACGGATCCCCGGTCCATCGCACGGGGCGCGGTTGCCGGCGTTCGTCACGCCCGCGCGCCACGCCCAGGTGTGCGGAGTGGGGCGGTACACGAGTTCCTAAATGTTGCCGTCGAGCGTCCGGCTCCCGAGCAGTTCGAGGTCGAAGTCCGCCGCGCCCGCGAAGACCGGCCCCCGCGCCGAGGTGTTCCGGAGGTGCCCGGTCCCTTCCACCGACCGGGGAAATTACCGACCCCGCCTCCGGAGCGTGCGCCCTACCTGCACACTGAGTGCGGAGCTGTGCGGGATCCCGGTCGCCGCGCACTCCGTGTACGAGTGAACGAGAGGGATCACTTATGTCCGAAACCACGACCTCGGATCCGGCCGCCCCCGACGGGCAGCCGCCGACCACCGAATCGACCTCCTCGCGGGCGGCGACGCGCCGCGCGGTCTGGAACACGCTGCGCGGATCATCGGGCAATCTCGTCGAGTGGTACGACGTCTACGTCTACACGGTGTTCGCCTCGTACTTCGAGAGCCACTTCTTCGACTCCGCGGACAAGAACTCCACCGTCTACGTGTACGCGATCTTCGCCGTCACGTTCCTCATGCGTCCGGTCGGATCGTGGTTCTTCGGCCGCTATGCCGACCGGCGCGGCCGGCGCGCGGCGCTCACCTTCAGCGTCTCGCTGATGGCGGCATGTTCGCTGGTGATCGCGCTCGTGCCGGGACGCGAGACGATCGGCGTGGGCGCGGCCGTGATCCTGATCCTGTGCCGACTGGTGCAGGGCTTCGCGACCGGCGGCGAGTACGGCGCGTCGGCCACCTACATGTCCGAGGCGGCCACGCGGGAACGCCGCGGCTTCTTCTCCTCCTTCCAGTACGTCACCCTCATCGGTGGCCATGTGCTCGCCCAGCTCACCCTGCTGGTGCTGCAGGTGTTCCTGGACAAGGAAGAGATCTCCGATTTCGGCTGGCGGATCGCCTTCTTCATCGGCGGTGTGGCCGCGGTCGTGGTGTTCTGGTTGCGCCGGAGCATGGACGAATCGCTGACCCCCGAACAGCTCGAGGCGGTCCGGCGGGGCGAGGATTCCGAATCCGGCTCTTTGCGTGTGCTACTGGCCGGATACTGGCGGCCGCTGCTGGTGTGCTTCCTGGTCACCATGGGTGGCACGCTGGCGTTCTACACCTACAGCGTGAACGCCCCGGCCATGGTCAAGACCGCGTTCGACGGGCACGGGATGACGGCCACCTGGATCAACCTCACCGGACTGATCTTCCTCATGCTGTTGCAGCCGATCGGCGGACTGGTCAGCGACAAGGTGGGCCGCAAACCCGTCCTGGTGTTCTTCGGCATCGGCGGCGTCCTCTACACCTGGTTCCTCATCACCTTCCTCCAGGACGCCACCTCGGTGGCGGCGACACTGGTGGTGACCTGCGTCGGCTACGTGCTGCTCACCGGCTACACGTCCATCAATGCCATCGTCAAAGCCGAACTGTTCCCCTCGCATATCCGGGCCCTGGGCGTCGGTATCGGATACGCGCTGGCCAATTCGGTGTTCGGCGGGACCGCGCCGATGATCTATCAGGCCGCGAAGAACGGCGGACAGGTGCCGTGGTTCATCGCGTACGTGACGGTCGTCATCGGTATCTCGCTGGTCGTCTACCTCTTCGTCCTGAAGAACAAGAGCGAGACCGCACTGGACAAGGAGCAGGGGCGCGCCTTCGGGTAGGAACGCGAGCCCGGAACCGCAGACCGGCCCCTCATCCCGAGGGCACGGTCCCACGCAACGGGCGGCCCGTCGACGACGGGCCGCCCGGCGCCCCGGCGGTGCCGTAACGGCCTTTCATACCGGAATGCCTTCTGTCAGAGCGGCATTCCGTTCGCGAGAAACTCCAGTGCCTCGTCGACCACGGCATAGATGTCCTCGCCGTTCTCGATCGCTCGCAGATAGGCCATCAGTGCGACACCCGCCACCGCGCCGCTCCAGTATCGGACCCGGCGATCGTCCGGCTGCCGGCCGGTGCGGCGGGCGACGGCCTCGATGAACTGCGGCAGGTCCGTCTCCACTTTCTGTGCCACGGCCCCGCGGAGTTCCGGGACCGTGGCGATGAGTTTCATCCGGGTGGTCTCCAGCGCGGCCAGATCCTGGTCGGTGTTGGCGAGCACGGCGAGCAGGGCGTTGCGCCCGGCTTCCAGCGGAGAGAGCTCGGCGGGCTCGGCGAGGAACTTCTCCAGGAAGAGGGGGTCCACGCGGTCGAAGAGCACCGTATCCGGTTTGGTGGGGAAATAGCGGAACAGCGTGCTCGGCGAAACCTCGGCGGCCGCGGCCACCTCCTCGAGCGTGGTATTCGCGTACCCCTTCTCCCGGTAGAGGCGCAGTGCGTGGTCCTGGATGGCTTCACGCGTCCGCTTCTTCTTGAGTTCTCGCAGCCCGCCGGTGCTCATGGCTTCATCCTGCCGAACCTTTCGCGGGCCGGACAACGGGGTGGGGCGCCACGGCGGGGGCGGGCGCCGCCGCGGCGCGCAACTTCTCTCCTTCGACGTCCAGGTTCGGCAGTATCCGGTCCAGCCATCGCGGCAGCCACCAGGCCTTGTCTCCGACAAGCGCGAGTACCGCCGGGACGACCGTCATCCGCACCACGAAGGCGTCGACCGCGACCGCCGCCGCCAGCGCGACACCGATCTGCACGATATCGCTCGCCTCGCCGGTGGCGAACCCGGCGAACACACTCACCATGATGATCGCGGCCGCCGACACCACGCGCGCGCCGTGACCGAATCCGGCGCGGACCGCCGAGACCGCCGGGGCGCCGTGCACGTACTCCTCCCGCATCCGGGTCACCAGGAACACCTCGTAGTCCATGGCCAGCCCGAAGACGACGCCGATGATGAAGATCGGCAGCATGCTCACCACGACGTCGGTGTCGCGGATTCCCAGCCATTCCAGATGGCCCCATTGGAATGTGGCCACCAGAACACCGAAGGTCGCCGCCACACTGAGCAGAAAACCCACCGTGGCCTTCAGCGGCACGACGAGCGAGCGGAACACCGTCATCAGCAGCAGGAACGACAGGCCGACCACCACCAGGAGGTAGATCCACAGGGCGTCCGCCATCCGGTCGCTGAAGTCGATGATGACGGCGGCGGTTCCGGTGACCGCGATCCGGGCGCCGTAGCCCGTCACGCTCTCGGCGACACCGCCGCGCAACCGCTGGACCAGTTGTTCGGTCTCTTCGCTGTCGGGTCCGCTTCGCGGGACGACCCCGATGATGGCCGTGTCACCGGCCGGGTTGAACTCCGGGGGTGCCGCCATGGCGACGCCTTCGGTTCCCGCGAGGGCCGCGTGCACTCGCCGCGCGGCGTCCCCGGGCTGTGGCGCGCCGGTGAGGTCGGCAACCACGAGCAGTGGGCCGTTGAATCCCGGGCCGAACCCCTCCGCCACCGCGTCGTAGGCCTGACGCTGGGTCGAATGCTCCGGGTAGGTGCCCTGATCGGGGACGCCGAGGCGCAGGTCCAGTGCCGGAACGGTCAGGACACCGAGCCCGAGGAACGCGACGATCAGGGTTGCCACCGGCCTGCGGGTGGTCAGCGTCGCCCAGCGCTGCGCGAGGGTACGCCGGCCGCTCGCCGCGGGCGGGGCGCTTTCGGCAGAGCGCCGGCCGCGCCGCAACACCCGCCGCCCGGCGAACCCGAGCAGCGCCGGCAGCAGGGTGAGGGCCACCAGCACCGCGACGACCACGGTCACGGCGGCGGCGACTCCCATTTCGGTGAGCAGGCCGATACCCACGACGCCGAGTCCGAGGAGCGCGATCACCACGGTCAGACCGGCGAAGAGAACGGCGGATCCGGCGGTGCCCACCGCCCGGCCGATCGCCTCCTCGGGGTCGGGAGTCCGGGTCAGCTCATGGGTGTAGCGGGACACGATGAACAGCGCGTAGTCGATGCCGACGGCGAGGCCGAGCATGAGCGCGAGGATCGGTGTCGTGACGCCGAGGTCGAGAAAAGCGGTGGCCGTGAGAATTCCGAGGAGGCCGACGGCGACGCCGGTCAGCCCGGTGACCAGCGACATCCCCGCGGCGGCCAGCGACCCCAGGGTGATCACGAGAACCACCGCGGCGATGAGCAATCCGACGAGTTCCTTGCTCACATCCGGCATCAGCTCCATCACGTCCCCGCCCACCGCGACCCGCAGGTCGGCCGAACCGCTGCGTTCGACCAGATCCATGAGTTCCTGACGGCTCGAGTCACGTACTGCCTCGAAGGACACCGCGTAGGTCACCTCGGCGACGGCGATCCGCCGGTCCGCCGAGATCAGGCCGCTGTCCAAGGGGTTGCGCACTGCCGCCACCTCGGCCGCACCGGCAGCCCGGTCGACCACCGCGGTGATCTGCCGGCGCAGCGCGGGATCGGTCACCGAGCCGTGCTCGGCGACGAACACGATCTGGGCGGACCCGCCGTCCAGCGGCATCTCGGCGAACCGTTCCGCCAGCAGATCGAACGCTTCCTGGGATTGCGTGCCGGGCAGGCTGAAGGACGTCGCGGAAGGGGAGGCCAGCGTGGCGGCCCCCACCCCCAGGACGGCCACGACCAGCACCCAGAGCAGGACCACGAGTCGTCGAGCGCGGAAACCGAACCGCCCGATCCGATACAGCAGGGTCGACATGACAGCCTCTCGAAATTGATATTGAATGTTTTATGACAGTAGCTATCATTTTTGGGCGAGGCAATGCCACGGCATGAGTGACCCCATCGGGTTTCCAGGTCCGGCGGGCAGGCGCTCGCACACCCGGCGCAGATCGAGACGGCCAGAGCAACCTTCGCCTCCGGCGAGAGCGCCATACACGAGGCCCGGCGAGTCCTCGACGCACTCGACCGGGCCCGGACCCGCGGCAGCGGGGCCGTCCAACTGGACGGGCAGATGCTCGACGAAGCGGTCGCCGCCGCGGCCCGCCGGGTCCTCGCTCGGGCGGGTGAGCTCCGGCCGGACGGTGCCCACGTTCCGCACACCCGAACAGGCGACAACGAGGCGACATAGCCGGTCCGCCGACCCGGCCGGACGGGGCCCGCGCCACGTCGACCTCGCCGGCGCCGGGTTCCACATCGCCCGGGGCGTCGGTGAGTGAGAGAATGCCGCGCACGGTAACCATATGAATGCTGGCGATGGACAGAAGTCGATATAGTCTCAGGTAGGGGCTCGGATTCCGGCCAATTGCAGGCTTATCCCCTGCCGCCAGGAATCCGCCGATAAACAACAGGACAACATCGTCCATGCGAAAAACTTTTCCGCAGTTAACTATCCGAAATTAATATTCAATAATGGATAATAACATTTCAGCATGCCGGGATTGTTGATTCAGACCACAGAAAAGATGAGAACAGGTTATATTTTAAAAACCCATTCCGGAGGGGTAAGACATCCCGTCGTACCGTTGCTCAACTTTCTTGGAGATAGCCATGAGATCGACCTCGTCCCTGCTTCGTGCCGGCATTCTTGCTCCGGTGGCCGTCGCCGCCCTCTTTTGTACGGCCGCGCCGGCGAATGCCGACCCCGTCAGCGTGAACTGGAACTGCCGGGGCACGATCCTCGGTATCGGCCAGACGTCGAACATGACCACAACGGTCACCGGCGCCGCGCCGAGCTCGGCGGCGTCGGGTTCCGCGGTGGCCATCACCATCACGCCGGGCGCCTCGTCGGTCCCCAGTTCGGCCTCCGGCTTCACCGTGAACAACATCAGCAACCTGAAGATGACCATTCCGACTCCGGCGAATTCGACATTGGTCTCGGCTACCGCCTCCGGGGGTACCGTGGCCGGTACCGTCTCCACATCGGGTGGGAATGTCGTTCTGACCGTGCCGGGTCCGATCGCCGGCGGCACCAGCTTCACCCCGCCCGCGGTGACCATCAATGTCACCGCCGGCACCGCCGGAACACCGATCACCAGCAAGTACGCGGGGACCAGCTACACCAGTCCCGGCATGACCATGACGACCAACGTCGCATTGGTCGGCAATGTCGCGACCTCGTGCTACCCGAATCCATCCCCGACCCTCACCACAACAGCCGTCAGCTGAGCCTGCCGACGGTCGCCACGGCGTAATGACCGTTGCTCACACCGGCGGCCTGTGGTGAACAGGCCTGGACCGGGTTGTCCCAGCAGCCCGGCCCAGGCCTCCCCCGGCCCGTACCGGTCCGGCTTCGTTCCCGACAGTGGTTGCCCCGCTTCGAATTTGGTGTTGTAGCAGCCGGTTCGACCGAATAATACGATCCCCGGTATCGCATCGTCCGCTGTGTCGTACAGTGCATATCCGGCACAGCCACGGTCGCTTCGACGCCCGCGGCGGTGCTCGCTTTCGTGATGATCGTCAGCCGCGGTTCGGGCTGTCGGCCGAACGATCGACAGGAGCCCACATGCCCGCTTCAAACGCCCGGCGGCGATCCCGACCGCACGCAGGGAAAACGAGAGCGCGCACCCGTGATTCCCCGACTGTCCCCGTTCCGTGCCGCGCTCCCGCGGCCTGCGGCATTCATCGAGTCCACCGATCTCCCTGATTCCGCGGGCGGAATCGGGCGCTCGGCGATCGAGCGCGCTCTGATCGGCGACTTCTGCCGAGCGGTTTCATGTTTCGAGTGATCGAGGGGAAGGCCTATGTGCCCGAGAACAACCGCACCCGCCCGGATCTCGGTCGAGCTCAAGAGGGCCCTGGAGTTCTATCACGGAACCGTCGAGGATCTGATGCGCGAATTGATCAGGGTGCTGGGCGTGAACGAGACCGATCGGCGCGCACTGGAGATCGTCCTGCTCGAGGAGAAGAAGACCACGACGCCGGGAATGCTGGCCGAACGGCTCGGACTCACCGCTGCCGGCGTCACGATCATGCTCAACCGGCTGGAGAAGCAGGGCTACATCGCCCGATCGCTGCACCCGACCGATCGTCGTCGCGTGATCGTGATGGCCACCGAACTCGCGGCCCATCGCGTACAGGAACTCGTCGTACCCATGATCATCGAGAGCTACAAGATGTTGCTGAACTCGTACAATTCCGCCGAACTCGACATAATCGCCGACTTTCTCACCAGGGCGGGTGAACTGCAAAAGATTCACCGGCAACGGCTGCGGGACGTGAATCCCTACTCGAAGCCCTGAAAACCCGATCGCGGACCCCTACACGATTCGAGAGAAATCCGAGGCGCTGCGCAATTCCGGCCCAGGTCTTGCTGTGCAAGTTCGGCCGGGCTGTGTCCGCGCCTTGCTCTACTCGATAACCAACTGAATTACCGGATGCCTCGCTCCACCTGTCCGGCGAGGCTACACCGTACTGCCGCGGCTTCGGCGTTCGGCACAATCGCCGGAATTCCATGTCCCGACTTCCGGCTTGTTTTCGGCCGGTGCCGAGGGTGTGGTCACGGATTTTTCGGATCATGCCGTCCGGAATGCCGTCGCCGGTACCCGGCGGCAGGCACATTTCGAGGGAGAAAGCAGTAGTTGTATGCAAACCGTTGACAACAGCGAGGGCCGAGGAGCAGAGCCGGACATGAACGCCGAGCCGCCGCGGCCTCGGATCCCGCGATGGCGGGGTCGGCACGCCGCGGGGCCATCGGCCGATCGCTTCCGGCGGCAGATGTCGCGCGCCGGTGTGGTGGCTGCGTTGGTGACCACGGCGATCGGGACGACGCTCATGGTACGGACGGAATCGAGCCCGCCGATACGGCTGAACGACTCGGGCGGACTCACCATGCGTGCCTTCGACCACAGCACCGTCCGAAGCCGGACCAGCGTGACGCGCACGGACACGCCATCGGGCGCACCGAGCGAGGTCTCCGTACCGGACGTCGCGGCCACCGGCACGGCTACCGATACCGGGTCCGCCCAGCCGACCGCCGGTTCCACCGACCCCGGTACCGGCACCGCCACTGCGGCGGAATCGACGACGGCCGTGACGACGGATGCCCCCGCCGCGAACCCGGCGGATGCATCGGTGAGCGCGAGTTTCTCTGCTACGGCGAGCCTTTCGTTCCAGGCTACGTTCAGCGTGCAGGTCCCGGGTACGGTCACCTCGACCCCGATATCCACGGTGACCGTGACCACGTCTCCGACGGACACCGTGCCGGCGGATCCGACCACGGTGACGGTGTCGGCCGATCCGTCGACGACGACGCCGGCCGATCCGTCGACGATCACCGTCACCTCCGCCCCGGCGACCACCACGGTGCCGACCACCGCGACAACCGCACCGACCAGCACCACTACGACACCGACCAGCACGACGACGGCGCCGGCCGGCACCCCGGGTATGACCACGACCGTGGCCACGAACACCGCGACGACCTCGATTCCGGCGAGTTCGACCACGACATCCACGTCAGCGGAGATGTCCACAACACCCGCGTCGCCGACAACCACGGCACCGAATACGACCGAGCCTTCGACGCCGGCGAAGTCGGTACCTCCGGCAACCCCGTCGATCGCGTATCCACCGAACGGATCGCCATAGGTGGCGCGGGGTCGGCGTTCTTACCACCGACGGTCGACGCCCGCAGAGTCGACGTCGAGCGATGTCAGCGGCGTACGCGGGGGCGCGCCGATCCTGCACCTCGGGCGCCCGCCCGGATCGACCCCCTCGCGTGCCGCCGAAACGTCTCCGCGAAGAAGTCGTCACCACGGTGTCGCCACATTGCTGGAAAGCACACGGTTCGATTGCGATATCCGATCCAAGTGCGACCACAGCCCGCGGAAGCCGGCCGTGTCTCATCGCGGTGGTCGTAGCAGTCCGATGCGGTGGCCTGCCACCCCGGCGGCATATTCGCGCGTGGTTCATCGCACCCGGCCCGCGACCGTCAACCATCGCTACAGCGGCGCGGCCGGAGCATCCTGACATCCACAATCGACCGGCCGGGCTCGGCTGGGTCGTTCGGGTCGGAAGGCGGCCGCCGATCCGGCCGGGAGCCTATTGCGCGGTCGGTATCTCCGGGGGTGGACGTCTCGTCGACCCACCCCGCGGATCTCGATCATCCGGTATGCGCTGCGCAGCCCCGCTCCACGGTGTGGGCCGCACCGGGACACGCGGCTCGGCCGCTGTCGGTGCGGCACCGTTGCCGGGCGGTGTCTCGACCTCCGCGTCGGTAACCGGCCTCTCCGTTGGATTACTGCCGATCCGATCGGTATCGCGCACCACCGGCCCGGGCTCGGCTGCGCCGGTCTCGGCGCTTCCAGCAGCCACATCTACCGGTACCTCGATCGCGCCCGCCGGGATGCCGTGTTCCACCGGCCATTGTTCTCTTCCCGCCACGACAGAATCCCGGCCCCGGCCGGCAATCAGGTAACCGGCATCGGCCAGTTCTCGATACGCCCGGTTGATGGTTCTCACCGATATATCGAGGTATTCGGCAAGACCCTGAGTAGATGGGAGACGCTGGCCTCTTTCGAATTCGCCGGCGACAATCGCCCGGTGCAGCGCAGAGACGAGAGCAGTGTGCCAACTACTCCGAGACGCCTGGTGGGCCAATAGGTCCGTAGCAGCAGATCCGGTGAGTTTACGGACGAACTTCTCAGGAGAAAGCTCATAGGCAGAAGGAGAAAGCTCATATGCAGACGAGGGGCTCCAGTCCTCCGGCCATTGTTCGTCGCTCGCCACCGTGGTAGACCTACCCATCCCGGCAATCAAGAACCCGGCCACGACAAGTTCGTGGTACACCGATATGACAGGGGACGGCGATATACCGAAGTATTCGGCAAGGCTTCGAGCAGACGGGAGACGCTGGCCTTTATCGAATTCACCGGCGACAATCGCCCGGTGGAGCGCGAAGATCAGCGCAGTACGCCAACTTCCGACTTCCGCCTGCCGCGCCAGAAGTTCCGGGTCGGACGAGCCGGTGATTTTGCCGACGAACTCCTCGGGAGAGAGATCGAGCGCGGCCTGTGGGCTCCAGCTCTTGGGCCACTGCTTTCGATCCGCCACAGCGGCACCCCGACCAGGACCGGTATTCAGATACCCTGCCTCGGCCAGCTCTTGGTAAGCGCGGGCTACGAAGTACCGCGATATAGCCAGATACTCAGCAAGTTCCCGGCTCGGAGGCAGCCGTCGGCCCTCCTCGATGTTCTTGGAGAGAAGCGCCTGGTGCAACCCTGTAACCAAGGCAGCGTACCAATTGCTCTCACGTGCCTGGCGCGCCAGCAAGCCGGCATCAGAGGTTCCGGACAGCTTGATGACAAGGTCTTCGGCAGAGAGCTTGGGTGTCGCGGGTGGTTCGGCGGCTTCACTTCGGACCGGAGGTACGACGGTGATGGTGAGGGGACCGGGGTTGCTCGGCCACTGTTCTCGACTCGTCACGGAAGTCTCCCGGCCCGGGACTACACTCACATAGCCGGCCTCCGCCAGTTGCCGATAAACCAGTGCCACGGTCTTTGTCGACTCCCCGAAGTATTCAGCGAGTTCCCATGCCGCCGGCAGCCGTTGCGCTTCTTCGAATGCGCCGGCGAGAAGCGCTCGATGCAGCGCGGTGAGCAGCGCACCACCGAACGACACGCGCCGGCCACCCGCCGTCGCCTGCTCCATCAAAGAATCCGGATCCGAGGACCCCGTGAGTTCGGTGACGAACTCCTCGACAGAAATCTTGACCGCGATCGGTGGCTGCCAGTCCGTCGGCCACTGATCTTCGCTCGCCACCGAAGTATGCTGGCTTCGCACCGAAACCAGATAGCCGGCCTCGGCCAACTGCTGATAAGCCATGATGACAGTCGGTGCCGTTACGCCGAAGTATTCAGCGAGCTCCCGTCCTGCCGGCAGCCGTTGCGCTTCTTCGAATGCGCCGG
>NZ_BAGJ01000256.1 GCF_000308775.1 Nocardia testacea NBRC 100365 | reverse complement strand
ACAACGCTCCACCGGCGGGCATCGCCGCTACTCCCGCTACCAGCTGCGCCTCGCGGCCCGCGCCCGCGAACTCATGGACTCCGGCACCCCGCTGGAGGCGGCGTGCCGGATCATCATCCTCGAAGACCAACTCGCCGAAGCCCGCGAACTCAACGCCAAACTGACCGAGAAAGACTGACGACAGGCCGGTGCCACGCGAATCGTGGCAGGTCACGCCCGGCGGCGCGACACTCGCGTCGGTCCCGGGACAGCGTGTGGGAGCGCCCTAAGCTGAAGCCGTGACCACTTCCGGTTCCTCTTCCAGCGGGCCCGGCGAATCCGGACCGGTGGCCCCCACAGGTGTCGGCCGCACCGCACTGATGGTCGCCGGCGCCCGGGCCGCCGAGTCGGCACGACCGGACGCCCTGTTCGTCGACCCCTACGCCGCCGATTTCCTCGCCGCTGCCGGGGGTGAGGAGTTCGCCGGCGGCTCGGACGCGGCACGCATGTGGGATTCCTTCAGCAGCTATCTGCCGATCCGAACCCGTTACTTCGACGACTACCTGCTCGACGCCACCCGTATCGTCGAGCAGATAGTGATCGTCGCGGCCGGACTGGACACCCGTGCCTTCCGGCTTCCGCTGCCGCCGGAGATCGTCGTGTACGAACTGGACACCCCGGAGATGCTCACCTTCAAACAGCGGGTCCTCGACGCGCAGGGTGCGCAACCCGCCGGCCGCCGAGTAACGGTGCCGGCCGACCTCCGCGAGGACTGGGGTGCCCGGTTGGTAGCGGCCGGTTTCGACCCGACCGCGCCCGCGGCCTGGCTCGTCGAGGGGCTGCTCAGCTATCTGAGCCCCGAGCACAACGATCGGTTGCTGGCCGGGATCAGCGACCTGTCCGCCGCCGAAAGCCGGTTGTCCATCGAGTATCTGCATGTGGACTCCGTCGCGCTGATGGCCGCGGCGGCGGCCGGCGAAGATGGCTCGGAGATCACCGCGATGTGGCAGGGCGGCGGCGTGGCCGAGCCCGCACAGCCCTGGCTGGCCCGGCACGGCTGGGATGCCGAGGTTTCCGACACCTACGAACGTGCCGCCGCCTACCACCGTGAGCTACCCACGCTCGGCGACACCGTGATGGAACGTTTCGCAGAGGCGGCCCGCCACGGCCTGGTCACCGCCCGGCGGCGCTGACGATCCACGCGACTGTGTCAGGGTGCGATCGATCGCCTTGCGCCGCGGGCGAACAGTGCCGGTGGGATCTCTTCGTGGAGGATCCGCATGCCCGAGTCCTCGGGGGAATGCCGTCGCGGCCACCTTGCGATGTCGGCGGCAGGAGGACGACCCCCGAGAAGTACCGGCGGGTAACATGGCTTCTGCGTTCGTCGTGTTCGTCCTCACTGTTGGAAGTGTGATGACTACTGGGGCAGCAGGGCTTGCCGCGCCGCCTTCGTGTCCGCGACCATTCCGCCCGGCGCCGGGCCGGCCGGTTCCCCTGTGTGCCCGGAACAGCGCGCGCGGGCGGCTGCGATGAGTGGACCGGCGATCAGGAACGCGGCCGTGCCGACCATCGGCGTGGAGGAAGAATTCCTCCTGACCGACCCCGAGACCGGGGCACCGGCCGAGAAAAATACGGAGGTGGCTCGGACAGCCGGAGACAATGGTCTCGACTTGCCTCTCGAACTCACCCGCTGTCAGGTCGAAGCCAACACCGGCATCCACTCCGACCCGGCTCAACTGCTCGCGGAGCTCCGCGATCTGCGGCGGACCGTCGCCTCGTGCGCCGAGAAGAACGGCGCCCGGCTGCTCGCCGTCGCGGCCCCACCGACGGGCACCGGCATGGCATCGATCACCGAGACACCGCGTCATCGACGTATCGCCGCGGATTTCGGCATGCTGGCGCGCGAACAGCAACTGTGCGGTTGTCATGTCCATATCGGCGTCCCGGATCGGGATACGGCCCTGCACGCGAGCAATTTCCTGCGACCTCGACTGCCGCTGTTCTTGGCGCTGACCGCGAACTCGGCGATCTATCGAGGTGTGGACACCGGTTATGCGAGTTGGCGTCACATCATGTGGGGGCGCTGGCCCAGTGCGGGACCGCCACCATATTTCGCCTCGGCAACCCACTACGACGCCGTGGTCGACATGCTGCTTTCCACCGGCGTCATCCTCGACCGGAAGATGGTGTACTGGGATATCCGCCCATCGGTGACCTACCCGACAGTCGAAATACGGGTCAGCGACATCCCGGCCACCGTGCAGGAAACAGCCCTACTGGCAACCCTGGTACGCGCCACGGTGACAACAGCGCTGGCCTCGCCGCGACCCGCGCCGCACATCCCCGAGGCATTCCTGCGGGCCGCCTACTGGAGGGCAGCGCACTACGGGATCACAGGCGCGCTCGTCGACCCGGTGAGCGGCCGTACGATCGCAGGACGCCGCTGGCTTTCCGAACTGATCAGTGACATCCGGCCTGCACTGGAAGAATTGGGCGACTACCGCTTCGTCACCGAGACAACCGACGAGGTGTTGGCGTACGGCAACGGGGCCGCACGGCAACGGCGCGCGCTCCGCGCCTCCCACGACATCGGCGGCGTGCTCACCGAGTTGGCCGAGGCGACCCTTCAGGGCTGCCTTTAGATTCGGCCGAGATCCGATCCGGCGACGTGTAGAGCGCAAGGACTTCGACCGATCCCGGCCCGGCGTGACATCGGTTCACTCGACCCACCCCGGGGCACCTCCTTCAGACCAGCGGTTTGCCCAGCGCCCGGCGTCGCCGCATATCGGCCAGATGTTTGTCCAGCGGGTACATCCGCCAGCGTTCGGGCCCGAGCCGCATCACAGTACCGATCACGCGCATGATCAGTTCGAAGGCGCGTTGCCGCCGCGGACTCCAGGTCAGGCCCAGTTCGTCCCGGTACCGCTGCGGCAGGAATCCGGTCGTGAAGAACCGGTTGACCGGCCGGAACAGCATCCGTTCGACGCGCCCGTACGGCCCGAGCTCGATGACCTGCTCCCGCAGATACCGTTTCACCTCGTCGTCGATGGAGATCTGCGCGGACTTGCGCTCCCAGTATTCGGCGAACGCGGCCCGATCGGCCGGCCACATCTCCGGGCGCATCTGCAGCGTGGTCCCGAATCTGCTCGACTCCCGGTACAGCTCGTCGGCGTAGTCGGCGTCGAGCGGACCGTACAGGTATTCCAGCGAATCGACGACGCCGCGATAGATGCAGGCGGCGACCCACAGCTGCAGTTCCGGATCGAACGCGTTGTATTTCACGGCGCCACCCGGCCGGGACCGGACCTGGCGATGTGAGGTATCGGTCGCCTCGCGGTAGGCGGCGCGTTCCTCGTCGGTGCCCAGCATGGCCACCGCGAGGTAGGTCAGCGTCGTCCGGCCCCGCTTGCGCGGATGCAGATCGAACCGGCCGCTGCGCACGGTGCTCTCGACGACACCGCGGCCCACTGGCGCCTGGCTCAGCTGCATCACGACATTGGCCGGGCCGCCGAGCAACGCGGCTGGACCGGCCAGGTATTTGCGGCGTGCCACCCCCTCGGGCAGGTCGGCGCTGGAAACGGGTTGCACCCGGCGCGACATAGGACCTCCATGCAAGAATGATAGAAATCATCTTTCATTCTCTCACATCGTAGAGCGTGGATGTGAATCCGCGCTACGCGATCCGCACGACTCGCACGACCGGAGATTGCGCAATAAGTGAACGTGAATTCTGGCGCTGGGCTACCCTTGCCGAACCCATCGGCCCCGGCGGCGCGCGCCGTACCCGCCCCGCTCGGACTGTTCCACTCCTGGAGGTGACCCATGCCGACGAACCTGCCCGCACCCCGCGCGGCGCTGCGTTCGGTGTCCGAATCGCTGGCCGCGGTGAGCGTGCTGCGCCGACGCGGAATGCTCGATCCGAAGCGCCCCGGCGAACTGCTCCGCACGGTCCGCGACGCGCGGATCCATGGGCCTTTTGTGACGGTGCTGCGGGCCGCGACCCGGCGCGACGGCTCGGCCGAGGCCATCGTCGACGACCGCGGCGCGCTCACCTTCGACGAGCTCGACGCGCAGTCCAATGCGCTCGCACGCGGCCTCGCCGCGAACGGTATCGCCGCCGATTCCGTGGTGGCGGCCCTGTGCCGCGACCACCGCGGTATGGTGCTGTCCCTGCTGGGAGCGGGCAAACTGGGCGCCCGCGTCGTGCTGATGAACACCGGGTTCGCCGGGCCGCAACTCGCCGATGTCGCCCGGCGGGAGAAGGTCGACGCGCTCCTGCTCGACGCCGAGTTCACCGGCCTGCTCGAGGCGATCCCGGCGGCCACCCCCCGTTTCCTCACCTGGGGCGAATCCGGCGACACCACCACGATCGACGCGCTGATCGCGGCGCACTCCACCGCGGCGACCGCCCCGCCGCCGCATCCGGGCAGTACCGTGATCCTGACCAGCGGCACCACCGGCACACCCAAAGGCGCACCCCGGGACAAGGTCTCACCTCTCCAGTCGGCCCAGTTCCTCGATCGGATCCCGATCCCACGCGACGATACGATGGTGATGGCCGCGCCGATCTTCCACGGCACCGGACTCTCCCAATTCGCGCTCGGCTGGGCACTCGGCAACCGGATCGTGTTCCGGCAGGGCCGGTTCGACCCCCGCGCGACCCTCGCCGCCGTCGCCGCGCATCGCGCCGCGAGCCTGGTCGTGGTGCCGACGATGTTGCAGCGCATCATCGACCTCGGCCCCGAAGTGCTCGCCGAGTACGACACCTCCTCGTTGCGGGTCGTCTTCTCCGCCGGCTCGCCGGTCTCCCCGGACCTGAGCCGCCGCACCGCGGAAGCGTTCGGCGACGTGCTCTACAACCTGTACGCGTCCACCGAGGTCGCTGTCGCGGCGGTGGCCACTCCGGAGGATATGCGGGAGGCGCCGGGCACCGTCGGCAAGCCGCCGGTCGGCTGCCGCGTCGCCCTCTACGACGAGCAGCGCAACCGGATCACCGAGCCCGGGGCCGTGGGCACGATCTTCGTATCCAGCGGACTGAGTTTCAGTGGATACACCGACGGGCGGCACAAGGAGATCGTGGACGGCCTGCTGTCCAGCGGCGATGTCGGGCATTTCGACACCGCGGGCCGGCTGTTCATCGACGGCCGCGACGACGACATGATCGTCTCCGGGGGCGAGAACGTTTTCCCGCTGGAGGTGGAGAACCTGCTCGTCGAGCGGCCCGACATCCTGGAGGCGGCGGTGGTGGGGGTGCCCGACCGGGATTTCGGTACCCGTTTGCGAGCCTTCGTCGTCCCCGCCGCGGATACGACGGTGACCGAGGCGGATGTCCGGGAGTACGTCAAGGCGAATCTGGCGCGCCACAAGGTACCGCGCGACGTGATCTTCCTCGACGAACTCCCCCGCAATGCGACGGGCAAGTTGATGCGGCGCCGGCTGCCGACGACCGGCGAATCCGGAACGGCACGGTCCGCCGCGGCGAAACCGGACTGAACGCGCTCACGCCGCCAGATCGTGGTCCGGGCGGCGGCGGGCGTACTCGTCGACGTACTGCTGACCGGTCCGCGCGGCGAGGGTCCGCATCAGGGCGTCGGTCGCCCGCCGGGCCCCGTGTGGTCCGGCGGCCCGGTATCCGGCCGGATCGAGTGCGGGCAGGATCTCCAGGGTCACCCGGCGGCGCCACCACGGACGGCCCGGTTCGGGGCCGGTGCCGATGATCGCGACCGGAAGCAACGGCACGCCCGTGGCCAGCGCGACCCGCGCCGCGCCGGTGTGCCCGCGGTAGAGCCGGCCGTCGGGCGATCTGGTCCCTTCGGGATGGATACCCCAGACGCCGCCGCGTTCGATGATGCCGATCGCGGCGGTGAGCGCGGGCGCGGCGCCGGGACCGCCGCGGCGATCCACGCGGATCTGCCCGACACCCCGGAAGAACCATCGCTGGACCAGGCCGGCCGGCCCCGGGCGGTCGAAGTACTCGGATTTGGCCAGGAAGAACACCTGCCGGCGCAGCGCCCGGGTGAGGTAGAAGGAGTCCAGGACCGCCAAGTGGTTGGCGGCGACGATATAGGGTCCGCGCCGCGGTAGATGTTCGCGCCCTTTCACTTCCGGCCGGCCGAGGAGCCAGAGCGCCGGCCCGATCAGGACATACCGGCACAGGCGGTAGCAGAACGCGCTCCACAGAGACATAGACATTGTCTACCGGAGTCGGTAGACAATGTCTACATGACTGCGAGCAGTACTCGGGAAGCCTTGGTCCGAGCCGGTGTCGATCTGCTGGAGGAAACCGGTTCGACCGAGATCGGGCTCCGCGAGATCGCCCGGCGCGCCGGCGTATCGCACGGCGCGCCGCGGCGGTGGTTCCCCACCCACAAGGCACTGCTCGGGGCAATCGCCGAGGTCGGATTGCGCGATCTGGCGCGCACCCTGACCGAGGCCGGCGAGACCGCCGATATCACCGGATGGGCGCGGGCCTATATCGAATTCGCCGGGAGCCGGCCGGCAATGTTCACTCTCATCTTCCGGCACGATCTACTCGAGGGATCCGGCGCCGGGCTGCGCTCGGTGTCCAAACCCCTTTTCGACCGGCTGCTCACCCGGGTGCGTGCCGACCACCCGGTCCCCGATCCGCTCACCACCGCCACCGCGCTCTGGGTGGGTGTGCACGGTATCGCCGTCCTGTCCGGCACCGGCGCACTCACCCTGGCCGCGCCCGGCGTGGATATCGATGAACTGATCCGGCGGATGGTCCGGGATACGCTCGGATGATCCACCGCCGCGGCGGAATCCGGGGATTCCGCCACGGCGGCCACCATCAGTGCGGACGGGTCATCCGGAACTCCGCGCGCGCCCCGGCCGAGTGGACGCGGGCGAAGCCCGCCTTCTCCAGCACCCGCACCGAGGCGGGATTCGCGAGTTCCACCGACGCCGACACGGTGCGCACCTGCGGTGCGGTGAAGGCGTACTCGACCAGTGCGCGGGTGGCCTCGGTCGCGTATCCGCGCCCACGGCGCGAGGGCACGATGCCGTAGCCGAGTTCGAGGACACCGTCGGCCGGAGGCCAGAACAATCCGATGGATCCGACCGCCAGGCCGCTGGCTCGTTCGACTACCACCCGGTGGCCGAAGCGATCCAGCCATTCGGGCCGGACGGCGAGGGCCGCCACTATTTCCCGGTCACCGTCGGCCGGGAAATCCGCGGCCCAGGACGGCTGCCGCGCGCCGATTCGCACAGTGGCGAGGTCGTCCGGCGTCCAGAGACGAAGAACGAGGCGCGCGGTGGTGATATCGGTGGGAAAAGAATCGGACACGATGAACTCCAGATCGTGAAAGGCGATCCGGCCGCGCGGGTCAGAGCTGAGCGAACCGGAGGAGGACAGGCTGAAACAGACCTGTGCAGGCCATATTCATCGACCTCCTCGTCCGCCGAGCACGAATCGGTTGCCGACCCTAGCCGCACACCCGTATGACGGCAAGCCTTTATCCGGGCCGCGCAGAAGCGCCGGCGCCGGACCGAACACACGCGCCGATCGGCGCGCGTCGCGAATTGTCAGATCGGCGAGGTGGGCGCCGAGTACTTGGCGCGGAGTTCGGTTTTGAGTACCTTTCCGCTCGCGTTGCGCGGCAGTTCGGCGACCACCGCGATCTCCCGGGGACATTTGTAGCCGGCCAGGTGCGTCCGGGCGAAGGCCTCGATCTCCGCGGCGGTGGGCGGGGCGGCGGGGTCGGCGGGTACGAGGACCGCCAGCGGTGTTTCGCCCCATTTTGCGTCCGGCACACCGATCAATGCGATGTCGGCGACCCCGGGATGCGCAGCCAGCGCATTCTCCACCTCGGCACAGTAGATGTTCTCGCCGCCGGAGATGATCATGTCCTTCTTCCGGTCGACGACGTACAGGTAGCCGTCCTCGTCCTGACGCACCAGATCACCGGAGTGAAACCAGCCACCCTCGAAGGCTTCCGCCGTCGCCTCCGGTTTGTTCCAGTACTCCCGCATCACCGTCGGCCCGCGATAGACGATCTCACCGACCTCACCCGGTGCGACATCGTTCATCTCGTCGTCGACGATCCGGACCTCGACATTCAGGATGGGGGTACCGACCGAACCGATCTTGCGGATGGCGTCCTCCCCGCGCAGTGTGCAGGTGACCGGACTACATTCGGTCTGCCCGAACGCGGTCGACACCGAGGCCTGCGGGAAGGTTTGGATCAGCGTGCGCAGCAGGGTCGTCGACGCCGGGGCCGCACCCCAGGAGATCTGTCGCAGCGCGGACAGGTCGTAGTCCGCTATCCCCGGGAGCGCGCAGATCGCCTGCCATTGCGCCGGGACGAAGAAACAACTGGAGACCCGTTCGCGCGCGAGCAACTCGACCGACGCGGCCGGGTCGAAACCCCCCGAGGGCGTGATCACGAAGGTCCCGCCGGGTAGCAGGCACATCAGGTAGCTCGACAGGCCCGCGATGTGGAACAGCGGCGCACCGTTCGACGCGACCCGGTCGTCACCGGAGACGCCCTGGTGCAGGGCGACACTGAAGGCGTGCAGGAGCAAGTTGTCGTGGGTCAGTACCGCGCCCTTGGGACGGCCGGTGGTACCCGAGGTGTACATGATGTACGCCGGATCGCGCTCGTCCACGGCCACGGCGGCGAACTCGGGATCCGCGTCGCGCAGGGCCGCCTCGTAGTCCTCCCCCGCAGCACCGTCACCGCCCCCGATCACCAGACAGGACAGCAACTGCGGTGCCTCCCGGCGGGCCTCGGCCAGTGCGGTGGCGAACGGCGCGTCCACCACCGCCGCTTTCGCACCGGAGTCCGCCAGCAGGTAGGCGATCTCCCCGGCCACCAGCCGGAAATTGATGGGTACGCCGATCGCGCCGAGCCGGTTCGACGCGAGAAACGCCTCCACGATCTCCATCGAGTTGAGACCGAGCACGGCGACCCGATCTCCCGGGCCGACACCGCGGGCCCGCAATACGTCGGCCAGCCGGGAGACGCGCTCGTCCAGCTCCCGGTAGCTTCGGGAGGTTCCGGCGAACCGCAGGGCCGGGGTGTCGGGGATCTTGCGGGCATGCCGCGCCAGCTGCTCGCCGGCGGTCATTCCTCGGGATATCGGGTGTGAACTACTGGCCATGGCGGGCTCCACATTTCGGGTCGATCGATGCGAAGCGTACGCCGGTCAGGGCGCGCCCGGACCGCATTTCGCCATACCCGGCCGACCGCCGAAGGCGTGGGTCAGGCCGATCCCCTCCGGTCCACCGCCGTCACCGGTATCCGGCCGGTGACCAGCAGTAACATCTCGGCGACCGGCGCGGATAGCGGAGCACCGGAACCGGCCGACCACTCCGTATCCGTGGCGATCAGACGGTGACCGGCCAGTACGCGTTGCGCGCGGAAGGGCCATCCCATCCGCCACACCCGCTCGGCCGACCACCGCGCCGCGTCCACCGGCATCTCGCGCCGGATTCCGAGCGGTACCGCGATGTCCTGTCCGTGGACCAGCAGATCCATCAGACGATCGAGGGCCGTCGTGCCCACCGGGGTGTGCCGCAGTTCGACACCGGCACGCAGCTCGGCGAGGAGGTCCTGGGACGATCGGCTGTTCGCCCGGCGGACAGCGGTCGCGAAACTCATCCGGTCCGGATTTCCGCGAGCCCGGAGCAATTCCCACAGTATTTCGCCGGCTCCGGCGCGTGAGGTGAGGACGATATGGGCCACGACATCGCGGATCCGCCACCCGGCACACCACGATTGCCGATCCCACTGCTGTTCGGTCAGCCCGTCCAGCAGATCCACCAGACTCCTGCGTTCGGCGGCCACGGCCGCCCAGACCTGTTCGTCGGAAACGATCTCGGTGCTCACTGTCCTACCTCCTGTGCTCGATCGTCTCCGTTACCGTAGGAACTCCACCCGGGTGGAGGTTCCAGCAGAAGTGACACAGACCACAGCATCACTCGGCACAGTGAGCATCGGAGAAGCGGCGCGGCGCACCGGCGTCCCCGTGCGTACCATCCGGTTCTACTGCGACGAGGGACTGCTGCCGGCCCACCGCACCAGCGTCGGACACCGGGTGTTCACCGGGGACGCGCTCACCCGGTTGACGTCGATCCGGCGTCTGCGCGCTGTCGGACTCGGCCTGACCGCGATCGCCGCCGTACTCGCCGACGCGGACGCCACGCGCGGTGCCGTGACCGCCGAGCGGCTGGCGGTGGAAGCCGAACTGAACGCGCTCTCGTGGCGCCACGCGGCGCTGATCGCCCTCGAAGGAGCACGTGACGAGGATCGTACGGTGGTGCTCGGGCGGCTCGCCGGGGTGGCCGAACGCGGCGCGGCGCGCGATGTACTCGTCGGATTCTGGCGCCGCATCCTGGCCGCGATGCCCCCGGGGCTCTTCGACGAGTTCGTGGCGATGGACATCCCGGCGGCGCCGGCACGGCCCACCCCGGGTCATGTTCTCGCAGTCGCCGAACTCGCCGAGCTGGCGCGCAGCCCCGAGCTCGGGCGGGAGATGCCGCGCCGACTGTGGCTGTCCGACCGCGCGTCGATCCGCGACGAGCGGGCACTCGTCGCCGAGCTGGCGCCCGCCCACACGGGCGCCGCGCAGCGCGTACTCGCCGGCGCCGATCCGGGCCCCGGGCCCGAACTGGACCTTTTCGTCGCCGCACACGCGGCGGCCCGGGGCCGCCGGGACACCCCGGCCTTCCGCCGCCGGTTGGCGGCCGCTACCACCGGCCACCCCGCGGTCACCCGGTACTGGGCGTTGACCGCCGACACGCTCGGCACCCCGCACACCACCGGCGCGACCCTGGATTGGTTGCACACCGCTCTTCACCGATCCCTCGAGCCGCGCGACGGGTGACAGACCCGCCCGGACCTTTGGTCCGGCGGTCCCCGGCGTGGCACCGACAGCGCCGCGCCGCGCGAATGCGGTGGTTCGCGCGGCGCAGCACAAGACGAAGTGGACGGGCGTCAGTTACCCGGACGCGGCACATCCCCACGCCAGGCCCCGGTCTCCCGGGAGCGGGATTCGATGAATTCCTTGAACCGTTCCAGATCACCCTTGACCCGTCGATCCAGCACGCCCAGCTTGTCGGCGGCGCTCTCGGCGAAACCCTCCGGATCGATATCCATCTGGGTGATCACCCGGGTGGTCGAATCATCGATCCGGTGGAAGGTCACGACACCGGCGTGCTCCGGACCGCTGTCCGAACGCCAGGCGACGCGCTCCTCCGGATGCTGCTCGGTGATGGTCGCGTCGAATTCCCGGTCGGCGGGCCCGATCTTGATCTTCCAATGCGTATGGGTGTCGTCGATCTGGTCGACCCGTTCCACGCCCTCCATGAAGTTCGGGAACGACTCGAACTGCGTCCACTGGTTGTACACGGTGCGGATCGGCACCTTGACCTCGGTCGACGCGGTGACAGTGCTCATGGGACAACAACCTCCCTCGGGGTCCGGTGGCCGTCGCGGCCGCACTCGGCGGCACCGACCGGCCGGACAGTCGGCTTCGGTACGTCGAGCGGCTACCCGGGCCCCGGCGACACAAACACCCGCACCGGAGATCGACTCGGCGGATTGGCCGGACGAATTCGGGGAAGCCGGACTTCGACAGGCACACACACTCTTTCGAGGAGGTGGACCGTGAGCACCGTCGCCACGACACACAGGAACCACCGACCGGCCGCCGTCACCACGGCCCGGTCCGGACGTCCGGGGTCCGCGCGCTCACTGCTGATCGCCTGGATGGCCCTCATGGCTTTCGTCAGCCTGGCGTTGGCCCTGCTCTGAGCACCCGCGGGCCGGGTCAGTAGGCGCCGTCGCCCCTGGCGACCGCCCGCAGAGTGCGGGCGATGATGCGCAGGTCCAGCAGCATGGACCAGTTCTCCACATAGGAGATATCCAGTTCGACCGATTCCTCGGGGGACAGATCCGAGCGCCCGCTGACCTGCCACAGCCCGGTGATCCCTGGGCGGACCAGCAACCGGCGGCGCATCACGCCGTCGTAGGAGTGGACCTCACGGCGGACCTGCGGCCGCGGCCCGACGACGCTCATATCGCGGAACAGCACATTGAAGAACTGCGGTAGTTCGTCGAGGCTGTACCGGCGCAGGAACCGGCCCACCGGGGTCACTCGCGGGTCGTCCTTGAGTTTGAAGAACAGCGGATTGCCGCCGTGGGCGCTGATCAGCGACGCGGCTTCCCGGTCGGCCCGCACGTACATACTGCGGAACTTGATCATCCGGAACGGTTTACCGTCCATCCCGATCCGTTCCGACAGATAGAACACCGGCCCGGCGCTGGTGAATTTGACGGCAGCGGCCAGTACCAGCAATACCGGCGCGACGGCGGTGAGGACCAGGACGGAAAAGCACAGGTCGAACACCGCCTTACCGAACGAGAGCGCCCGATCGTACTGGGGCCGTTCGATGTGCAGCATCGGGATACCGGCCAGCACCTGACTCGACATCCGGGTGCCGGAGATATCCATGATGCCGGGGGCGACGATGAGTTCGGTGCCGAACGCGTCGAGATCCCAGGCCAGCCGGCGGATATCGCGCGGACCCAGCCGGTCGGTGGCCATGACGACGACGGTATCGGCGCCGCTGCGGCGGACCGCGCTGCGCACCGACCGGTCGTTGCCGACGACGGGAATATCGCGCTGCCCCACCCGCAGGGTGGCGGTTTCGTCGAGCGCGTCACCGGTGGGGGTGCAGACACCGACGACGTGATAGCCGTGCATCTCCTGCGCCGACAGCGCGGTCGCGACCGCCCGGGCGGCGTCCGGACTGCCGACCACCAGGACCGAGCGGCGGTAACGGCCCAGCGCCCGGCGCCGCACCGCGTGCGCGCGCCACAGCGCCCGGGTCGCCATCAGGCCGAGCAGACCGAGCGGGAGCGCGATCACCAGGTGGGCGTGCGCGATATCGACCCGCAGGATGAGCGAAACGATGGCGATCGTGCCGAACAGCTGGAGGGTGGCCGAGAGCAGGCGACGGTATTCGTCGGCGCCGGCGCCCACGGTATGCGGGGAACGGGAGCCGTTCCAGCCCAGCAGGATCGACCAACCGGCCGCGATGGCGAGCGTGAGCGCGGTGGTGCGCGGCTCGAATTCCCAACCGAGGGAGTGCCCCGGCGCGATGCTGAACAGTTGCGCGCACAGGGCCGCCGTGGTGACCACCGCGATATCGGTCCGGGCGAGCCGGCGCACGTATCCCGCGCGCCAGGAGTCCCGGTCACCGGGATTCGGCAGGTGCAAATCGACAGCGCCACCGACCACACGGAGATCCAGAACCATGAAACGTACCCGCTTGAACTTCGAACGACCGTGCCCCGGCTGTCGGGCGCGACAGCAGATCACACGCTTTTTCCAGGAAGCCCGGCCTCCATAACGCGGGGGCCGGGCCGATCTTGTTGCAGAAGTATTGCCCCCATCGCCCCCGGACACAAGTACCGGAATCGGAAAACCCGCGGATCGGGCTCCACACCGGAGGGCGAATACCGGGAAAGGGCCCGTTTCGGTTGCCCGCCATCGTTTTACGAGCGCCGATCGTTACGGGGTTTGCTGAACATATGCCATAGGTCACTTCCGCGCGAAAGTCGGCGCGGACCGTGTCGCAGATGCGCCGGATTGGTGCTATTTTTCCGTCGATCGGCAGAGAGAAGTTGCTTCTCGGGGCTGCGGGGCGCCGCCGATGTCCGTGACCGTTCGAGTGGAGCCCGAGTGCATTGTCGTTTGTGTGAGTCGTCCCGGCTGGCCAGTGTTGTCGACCTGGGTGCGACACCTCCTTGCGAGAGTTTCCTCTCCGAGGATCGGTTAAACCTGCCGGAATCCACGTATCCGCTGCACCTCCGGGTGTGCGCGGACTGTCTGCTGCTGCAGATCCCGGCGCTGATCACACCCGAGGAGACGTTCACCGAATACGCCTATTTCTCCTCGTACTCCGACTCCTGGATGCGGCACGCGCGCGAATTCACCGCCGCGGCGGTCGCCCGGCTGGGCCTGGATAAGGACTCGTTCGTCGTGGAGGTCGCGAGCAACGACGGCTACCTGCTGCGCAATGTGGTGGCGGCCGGTATCCCGTGCCTGGGTATCGAACCCTCGGCGAACGTCGGCGCGGCCGCGCGAACGGCCGGAGTCCCGACGCTGACCGAGTTCCTGACCGAGGATTCGGCCCGGCGGGTGCGCGCCGAATACGGTGCCGCGGACCTGGTGGTCGCGAACAATGTGTACGCCCACATCCCCGACCTACGCGGTTTCACCCGCGCGCTGCGCACGCTGGTGGCCGAGGACGGCTGGATCTCGATCGAGGTACACCACGCGCTGAACCTCGTGCGCTACGGCCAGTTCGACACGATCTATCACGAGCACTTCCAGTACTACACCCTCGCCTCGGCGCAGCGGGCGCTGGCCACGGCCGGGCTGGCGGTCGCGGATGTGGAAACACTGCCGACCCACGGCGGATCGCTGCGTATCTGGGCGCGTCCCGAGGCGGTGGCCGAACCATCGCCGCGGGTGGCGGAACTACTGGCGATCGAGGCGGATACCGGTCTGCACTCGGTCGAGGGCTACCGGCCGCTGCGCGAACAGGCCGAACGAGTACGTCAGGAGCTGCTGCGTTTCCTGCTCGACCAGAAGGCGGCCGGGCGGCGAGTGGTCGGATACGGCGCACCCGGTAAGGGCAACACCCTGCTCAACTACTGCGGGATCCGCCCCGACCTGCTCGAGTACACGGTGGACCGCAATCCCTACAAGCACGGCCGGTACACCCCGGGCACCCGCATACCGATCCATCCCCCGGAGCGGATCGATACCGACCGCCCCGATTACGTGCTGGTGCTGCCGTGGAACCTGGAAACCGAACTCACCGCGCAACTGCGACATATCGAGGAATGGGGCGGGCGGCTGGTATTCCCCCTACCCACCGTGCGGGTGGCCGCGCCGAGACCGGCGGAGGTCACCGCGCGATGAAGGTCGTGTTGTTCTGCGGCGGGTACGGCATGCGGATGCGCAGCGGGGAGAACGACAGCCCGCCCAAACCGATGCAGATGGTGGGCCCGCGTCCGCTGATCTGGCATGTCATGCGCTATTACGCGCATTTCGGGCATACCGAATTCATTCTCTGCCTGGGCTACGGCGCTCACCACATCAAGAACTTCTTCCTGACCTATCAGGAGACGATGTCCAATGATTTCGTCATCCGCGACGGCCGGGTCGAATTACTGCATTCCGATATCGCGGACTGGACGATCACCTTCGTCGATACCGGCCTGGAATCGGCCATCGGGGAAAGGTTGCGCCGGGTGCGCCCCTACCTCGAGGGCGACGAAATGTTCCTGGCCAACTATTCCGATGTGCTCACCGATGCCCCGCTGGACCTGATGATCGACCGCTTCACCGCGTCCGGCGCCGCCGCATCGATGATGATCGTGCCGCCGCAGTCGTCGTTCCACTGCGTGGACGTGCTGCCCAGCGGTGAGGTCAAGCAGATCACCGCGGTCGGCAAGCTCCCGATCTGGGAGAACGGCGGCTATTTCGTGCTCACCCAGGAGATCTTCGATCATCTTCCGGAGGGCGGGGACCTGGTGGAGGACAGCTGCGGGGCGCTCGCCTCGCTCGGCCGGCTCTACGGTTACCGGCACGACGGTTTCTGGAAACCGGCCGATACGTTCAAGGAACGCGCCGAGCTCGACGCCGGGTATCACCGCGGCGACCGGCCGTGGATGGTCTGGGAGCGGGCCGCTTCGTGATCACTCTCGCTCCCGCGCGACTCACCGAGGTCGCGCTGCTCGGCGCGCACTGCGACGATATCGCCATCGGGATGGGCGCGACCCTGCTGACCCTGACCCGCGGATATCCGGGACTGCACGTCTGTGCGCTGGTCCTGTCCGGCGGTGGTACCGGCCGCGCGGCAGAGGAGAGCGCCGCCCTCGAACGGTTCTGCGCGGACGCCGACCTGGACCTGACAGTGCTGGATGTGCCCGACGGACGGGCGCCCGCGCACTGGGACCGGGTGAAGAGCGCGCTCGCCGAGTTCCGCCGCGGCACCGATCCGGAGATCGTCTTCGCCCCGCAGCGCGGCGACGCCCATCAGGACCACCGCCTGCTGGCCGAACTCGTGACCACGGAGTTCCGTGATCATCTGGTGCTCGGCTACGAAATCCTGAAATGGGAAACCGATACGCCCCGGCCGGCCGTCCTGCATCCGGTGGCACCGGAGATCGCCGCGGAGAAGGCGCGGCTGCTGGCCGAATGCTATCCCTCGCAAGCGCAGCGCGACTGGTTCGACGAGGCAGCGTTCCTCGGTCTGGCGCGGATCCGGGGCGTGCAGTGCCACACCGGGTACGCGGAGGGATTCGAACTGACCAAAGCCGTCCTCGATCTGGGAGGTGTGTAAGGTGCGCGTTCTCGTCACCGGTCATCAGGGTTATCTCGGCACCGTCATGGTTCCGGTACTGCGCGCCCGCGGGCACGAGGTGGTCGGACTGGATGCCGGCTGGTTCGCCGACTGCGTCCTCGGTGCCGCACCGCAGGACCCGCGCGGACTGGCCGTGGACCTGCGGGACGTGACGATCGAGCAGCTCGCGGGCTTCGACGCCGTCGTGCATCTCGCGGCGCTGTCCAACGATCCGCTGGGCGCTCTGGTCCCCGAGATCACCCACGACATCAACCATCACGCATCGGTGCGGCTGGCCCGGCTGGCCAAGGAGGCCGGGGTGCGCCGCTTCCTGTACGCCTCCACCTGCTCGGTCTACGGCGCGGCCGGCGACGGACTGGTCGACGAGAGCGCACCGCTGCGCCCCTTGACCCCGTATGCCGAGAGCAAGGTGCGGGTGGAAGACGATCTGGTGGCGATGGCGGACGACCGTTTCGCACCGGTGTTCCTGCGCAATGCCACGGCGTTCGGCTTCTCACCACGACTGCGCGCCGATATCGTGCTCAACAATCTGGTCGGCCATGCTGTTCTCGACGGCGTGGTCAAGGTGCTCTCGGACGGCACGCCGTGGCGTCCGCTGGTGCACGCCGCCGATATCGCCGAAGCGTTCGCGGTCTGCCTGGAGGCGCCCGTCGCGGCGATCCACGCCCGGGCCTACAACATCGGCACCGAGACCAACAACCGCACGGTCGCCGAGATCGCACACGCCGTCGCGGAGGTGGTGCCCGGCTCGAAGGTGCTGATCACCGGCGATTCGGGGGCCGATCCGCGTTCCTACCGGGTCGATTTCGGCGCGGCGCGCCGGGAACTGGGGTTCGAGGCGCGCTGGACCATCCCCGAGGGTGCCGCGCAGCTCTACGCCGAGTACACCGCCGGCGGCTTGACCGCGGCGGATTTCTCCGGCCGTTTCGTTCGGTTGGCGCGACTGCGCCAACTGGGTGAATCGGGTGCGGTGGACGCGTCGCTGCGGCGGGTCAGGGCCGGTGTGTGAGATGTGTTGTCAGCAGTTCCCGCCAGCTGCCCGCGGCCCGATCGCGGGCGGAGACCAGCGTGACCTCCTGGGGCCAGCTCAGCGCGAGATCGGGGTCGTCGTAGGCGACGGCGAGGTCCTCGGCCGGATCGTGTGGACGGTCGATGCGGTAGCACACATCGGCGATATCGGTGAGTGCCTGGAAGCCGTGCAGGAAACCCGCCGGCACATAGAGATGCCGGAACTCCGTGTCGTCGAGCAGGAACGCCTGGCTGCGTCCGAAAGTGGGCGAATCGGGCCGGATATCGACGAGGATGTCGTGCACCGCGCCGTGCGCGCAGCGCACCAGTTTGGCCTCGCCGCGCCCGCCGCGCCCGTGCATACCGCGCACCACACCGCGTGCCGACCGCGACTGCGAATCCTGCACGAACGCCGTGGAGGCGCCGGGGCCGAGATGGGCGTCGAAGATCTCGGCGTCGAAGGTGCGGGTGAACAGGCCGCGGGCGTCGCGGAAGGGTTCGGGCACCAGGATCAGCACATCGGCGAGGTCCGCCTGTTCGATTCGCACCGGGTGATGGTGCCATGAGCGGTCCCGGAACGGCGCGCGGTGCCCGCTCGGCCCTACTCGAGCCGCACCCGGCCGACCCACCGGGTTGCCGGGCCTGCCGCGGCCCCGAGCTGGTGACGGTGCTGGATCTCGGGGCGATGCCGGCGGCGGATCATTTTCCGCCGGCCGCCACCGCCCCGCGGCCGGACGAGGCCGCCCACCCACTGGCCATGGTGATCTGCCGCGACTGCGGGCTGGCGCAACTGGCGCGCGATGACACGGTCACCGCCGAACCGCGCGGCGTGGAGCCGCGCGCACTGCGCGAACAGGCCGCCGACGCGGTGCGGCGGGTCGCCGGCGCCGGTCTGCTGCGGGGCCGGACCGTGCGCGAATTCGCCAGCCCGCACGGGGGCAGCTGGCTGGAGTTGCTGGCCGAGCGCGGTTTCGCCGTCTCCGCCGGGCCCACCGACGTGGTGCTGGATTCGTTCGGCCTCATGCACGAGCGCGATCAGGCGGCGGCCGTCGCGCAACGGGCGGCGGCCACCGCGCCCGCGGGTGTGCTGCTGGTGCAGTACCACCCGCTACACACGATCGTGACCCACGGTCAGTGGAACGCGCTGCGACACGGTCATTTCGCCTACTACTCGCTGGCCGTGCTGAGTGATCTGCTGCGCGGCGCCGGGATGTCGGTCGTGGACGCGTGGGATTTCGACCTGTACGGGGGCACGGTGCTGCTGGCGGCAGTGCACGGCGCCGCCGAACCCGATGACGCGGTACAGCGCATCCTGGCCCGGGAGGAAGAGATCGCCGACCCGGTCGTCCTGGGCGGGCTGCAACGGTCGGCCGACCGGCACGCCGGGAGTCTGCGCGCGACGCTGGAATCGGCGGCCGCGCGCGGTGAGCGCGTCTACGCCTACGGGGCGGCCTCGCGCGCGGTGGCGCTGTTCTGCCGCGCGCGCGTGGACCGTGATCTGCTGGCGGGGGTCGCCGACGCCTCGCCGGCCAAACAGGGCCGGCGGATGCCGGGTACCGATGTGCCGATCATCGCCCCGGCCGATCTGGTCGCCGCGCGGCCCGACCGAGTGCTGCTGACAGTGCCGGACCTGCTCCCCGAGGTATCCGAACGGTTCCCGGAACTGGCCGGACGCTGGTTCGTGGACGAGCCGGCCGATCCGTTGCGGGAGCGGCCCATCCGGTAGTACCCACCGCTCGCGGGCGTGCGGACCACTGCTCCTTCGCACCCCGGGTCTGCTCCGCTTCCACACCCCCGGTGGCCGGCTCGCGCCGACGCACCGGCAGCACACCGTCTCCTCGGATACGCCGGGACCGCCCGGCGTAGCCCCTCCCATTTCATCGAAAGGATCACCAGTGGTCAGCGTGTCGATCTGTGTCCCGGCCTACGAGGCCGCGCGGACGCTCGAGCAGACGCTGCGTTCGATTCTGAGTCAGGACCTCGACTTCGAGCTGGTGGTGCTCGACAACGCGAGCACCGACGCCACCGGCGAGATCGCCGCCTCCTTCCACGATCCGCGGATCCGGGTGGAACGCAATGCCACGACGCTGGCCATCGGCGACAACTGGAATCGCGCGATCGCGCTGTCGACCGGTGATCTGGTGAAAGTGGTGTGCGCCGACGATATCCTGCTGCCGGGCTCGCTCGCGGCGCAGCTCGAGGTGATGGCCGATCCGGCATTCGCCATCAGTTCCAGCCGTTTCCAGGTGATCGACGAACAGGGCGAGCTGGTCGAGACCGGGCTGGGCCTGCCCGGTCTGGACGGTGTCCGCACCTCCCGGGCACTGGCCCGCACCATCGTGCGCCGCGGGCCCGCCGATTTCGGGCCCACCGCGGCCGCGATGTTCCGGCGCGAGCACTTCGACCGGGTCGGCGGACTGCGCGGGGACCTGGTGTTCCCCATGGATGTCGACCTGTTCGCGCGGATCGGGCAGTTCGGGTTGTTCTTCGGTCTGCCCGAGGTGGCGGCGGCCTGGCGGGCGTCGTCGTTCAATCTCTGCGCCCGCACCTCGACGGTGAGCAAACTCAGCGAAACCCTGCGTTTCCATCACCGCCTGGCCCGGGACTGCCCGCTGCTGGTCTCACCACTGGATGTGACCATCGGCGATCTGCGGCTGGCGCGGACGGCGCTCGAGCGGCTCGGGGTCCGGGTGGGACAGGTCGCGCGGGCCCGGATCGGATCGCGCCGATGACCGCGACGGCCGCCCCGCCCCGGGTCCATATGACCGGCTCGGAGTGGTTCGGGGCCGCGGCGGGCGGGCTGAACCGCTACTTCACCGATCTCTTCGGCGCCCTGATCGACCGGCCCGAGGTCGAGGTCTCGGCCGCCGCGTTCGGCGACGCGCCGCCGGGCGGGCTGTCCTGGGGGCCGCCCGGGGGCCCCACCTGGCGCCGCACGCGCACGGCGTTCCGGGACTGCCGGCCCGGCGTCGGCCGGGCGACCGTGCTGGACCGGCATTTCGCGTTGTACGGACCGCCGGACACGCGCGCCCGGCATCTGGTGGTGCATTTCCACGGGCCGTGGGCGGCGGAGAGCCGCGCGGCCGGCGGGAGCGCACTGGCCGCCGGAGCGAAATACGCGCTGGAACGGCTACGCGCCCGGCCAGCCGACCGGTTCGTCGTACTGTCCGAGCACTTCCGGGACCTGCTGGTGCACGACTACCGGGTGCGACCGGACACGGTGACCGTGATCGCGCCGGGTGTCGACCTGGACCGGTTCCGCCCCGCTCCCCCGCCCGCCGATGCGCCACTGGTCCTGTGTGTGCGGCGGCTGGAACACCGGATGGGTATCGATGTGCTGCTGCGGGCCTGGCCCGAGGTGCGGGCCACCCATCCGGAGGCACGATTGGTGCTGGTCGGCACCGGTACGGCCGAGGTATCGCTGCGAGAGCAGGCCCGGGCGCTGGGATCGAGTGTGACCTTCACCGGCCGCGTCAACGACGCCGAGCTCACCGGCTGGTACGGACGCGCCACGGTCACCGTGGTGCCGTCGGTCGCGCTGGAAGGTTTCGGGCTCATCGCACTGGAATCGCTGGCGGCGGGCCGCGCCCCGGTTGTCACCGCGTGCGGCGGCCTGCCCGATTCGGTCCGGGGCCTGGATCCCTCACTGATCGTCGCCCCGGGCAATGCGGACGCATTGGCCGCCCGGCTGGCCGCCGCGCTCGACGGCGCGGTCCCGGGCCCGGACCGCTGCCGGGCGCATGCCGAGACCTTCTCGTGGTCCGCGGCCGCCGATCGGCATATCGCCCTCTACCGGGAGCTCACCGGATGATCCGCGCCGTGTTCCTCTCCCATACCGCCGCCCCCTCCGGCGCCGAACTCGCGACATTGCGGCTGCTGAGCGCCTTGCGCGCGGGCGGCACGGTGGACGCGTCGATGCTGCTCACCGCGCCCGGTCCGATGGTCGACCGGTTCCGCGCCCACCGGATACCGGTCACCGTGTGCGGGAATGCTTTCGACAGCCGCGCGCTGACCGTCGACGGCTCCGGGCCGCTGCGGTTGCTCAGCGGGGCGGCCGGCCTGGTGCGGCTGGGCGTGCGGCTCGGGGCGATCGTCCGGGCCGAGGGCGCGGATGTGGTCGTCGCGCAGAGCACCAAGGCCCTGCTGATGGGCGCGGTGGCGGCCCGCCGCGCCGGGGTGCCGCTGGTCTGGCAGGTCCACGACCGGGTCAGCGGCGAATATTTCGGCCGGATACTGGCGTTCGCGTTGCGGGTGCTGGGGTGGACGTTCGCCCGGGGCATGGTCGCCAACAGCCGGTCGACCCTGCGCACCCTCTATACCCGGGGCCGCGTCGCGGTGGTCGCCCATCCCGGCGTCGAGCCGCTACCGATCCCGCGCCGGGCGGCCCAGCGCGACCCCGGCGCGGTCCGGATCGTCATGGTCGGGCGCCTCACCCCGTGGAAGGGGCACGAGGTCCTGCTGCGCGCACTCCCGCTGCTGCGCCACCGGCCCGCCGCCGTCCAGGTGGTGGGCGGGACCTTCTTCGGTGAACAGGACTACCGCGCGCGACTGGAGCACACGGCCACCGCGCTGGACCTGCCCGTCGAGTTCACCGGGCACGTCGACGATCCGGGCCCCTATTTCGTGCGGGCCGATATCGCGGTGCACTGTTCCGTACTCGCCGAACCCTTCGGACAGGTGGTGGTGGAGGCCATGGCCGCCGGATGCGCGGTCGTGGCGGCCGACGCGGGCGGTCCGGCCGAGGTTCTACGGCCCGGGATCGACGGCCTGCTGACCCCACCCGGCGATCCCGCCGCACTCGCGGCCGCACTGGACCGGCTCATCGCCGACCCGGCACTACGCACCCGGCTGAGCGCGGCAGCGCGCGAACGCAGCGCCGATTTCGGGATCGCGGCCACTGTCCGCGCGGTCACCGGGCTGCTGGAACAGGTCACCGGCCGCCGGGCGGTGCGCGCGTGCTGAATCCCGCCGACCCCCATACCATCCCGATCCGGATCGTCCACCGCCACTATCCGGTGTCGGTGGACGGCCTGCGGGTCCCCGACTACGACCTGCCCACCGAGATAATCCCGGCCTTCGCCGACTGGCCGACCGAGAAACTCCCGGTGATCACGACGATCCCGCCGGCGGAGACAGGGCCGCGGACCAGGGCGGCGCGACTGCGGGAACTGGCGACGGTCCTGCGCGATATCGCCTACGTCAGCTTCGGCAAGTACGGCCAGTACCTGGTCACGGTGGCGACGCTGCCGCTGATCGCCCGGCTGCTGGGCGCCTCCGGAATGGGTCTGCTGGCCATCGGGATGTCGGCGTACTTCCTCGGCTCACTCATCGTGGACCTGGGTATCACCTCCTATCTGGCCGCGCGCGTCCAGGAGTCGGGTACCGACCGGAGCGTGGTGAACCACACCCGCGGCACCTATCTGGCGATCCGCGGCGGCATCCTCGGCGTACTCGCCGTGGCGCTGGTGGCGGCGGTGCCCGCGGGCGCGCCGGACTATCTGGGCATGGTCCTGCTGGGTCTGTTCGTCGGTGGTTTCTGGTCGATGTCGGAGGACTGGGTGCTCATCGGCCAGGGTCGTTTCGGTGCGTCCACGCTGTACCAGTCGATCGCGCGGGTGGGATATCTCGTGGCGCTGCTGACCCTGCTGCCCCGGTTCCCGACCGCCGCCATGGCGATGCTGTGCCTGCTCGCCTCCTCGGTGATCAGTCTCGCGCTGACCTGGTGGGACACCTGGCGTACGTTCGGTCCGCCCGGACGCCCGCACGGGGCGTGGAAGCTGATCCGCGCGGCCCTGCCGGTGGTGACGGGACGGCTGCTGACCACCAGCTACGGGCAGGGCGCGGCCGCCGTGTACGGCGCGGTACTGAACGCGGCCTCGCTCGGTTTGTACTCCGCCGCCGACCGATTGGTGCGGGCGGTGCAGTCGCTGCTGGACCCGATCGGTTTCGCACTGCTGCCCCGGCTGGCCAAGCGCAGCGGCGAGGAACGGTTCTGGCCGGACGCGCTGCGCGCACTCGGGATGTGTGTGGCGGCGGCGTGTGTGGCGGCCGCCGCGCTGTGGGTGGCGGCGCCGCTGATCATCGGGCTGGTGTTCGGCGACGAGTTCGGCGGCGCCGCCGGGGTGCTGCGCCTGGAAGCGCTGATCCTGCCGGCCACCACGGTGACCTCGTTCGTCACCACTGCGGTCCTGCCGGTCCGGCAGGACACGGTCGGAGTGCTGATCGGTTCGGCCACCGGCACCGTCGTGGCGGGTTGCGCACTGCTGCTCACCCTGCGCACCCATTCGGTATGGACGCTGGCGGCCGGGATCGTGGCCGCGGAATTCGCGGTGGCGATCTGGTATCTCGCGCGGATGCGCGCACTGATCGTGCGGGAACGCACCGCGGGCGCTGCGCAGCCCGCCGGTGCGCAGAGGAGAGGGACGCGATGAGGATTCTGTTCGTCGGCGACGACTGGCTGGGCAGCAACGCCCGCTCGCTCGCCGAGGGGTTCCGCCGGCTCGGCCACGAGGTGATCGTGGTCGACTCCACACCGGTTACCCTGCCACCGCGGTTGTCACCGTCGTGGCTGTACGCGAAAACCGGTGAGCGGCGGGCGCCGTGGACGGTGGACCGGATACACACCCGGCTGGAGCGGGCCGCCGCCGAACTGCATCCGGATCTGGTGTTCGGGTTCAAATCGGTATTCCTGGACCAGAGCCGGCTGCTGGAGATACCGGCCGCGCTGCACGTGCACTACAGCCCCGACGATGTCTCGAATCCGGCGAACACCACCGCGGACTATCTCGCGCACGAGACGGAATGGGACATGGTGGTCACCACCAAACGTCACAATCTGCCCGAACTCGCCGACCGCGGTGTCTCCCGGACACTGTTCGTGCGCAGCGCCTACGATCCGGCCTGGCATCATCCCGCGGCCCGGCGCGGCACCCGGCAGTTCCTGGTCGGTTTCATCGGTGCCTGCCGCCCGGACCGGCGGCCCGGCATGGTGTCGCTGGCCCGCACCTACGGGTCGCAGCTGCTGGTCCGCGGGCCGGGCTGGCGGCGGGTACGCCAGTTGCAGACCACCCGCGCCGCCGTCGCCGGACCGGTGTACGGGGAGGATTTCGCGATCGCGGTGGCGTCGGTGACGGCGAACCTGGTGTTGCTCAACTCCGCCAACCGTGACACCCACACCTGCCGCACCTTCGAAGTCCCGGCCTCGGGTGGGTTGTTCGTCGGCGAACGCACCGACGAACACGCCGAACTGCTCGACGACGGCACCGAGGCCTTCCTGTTCTCCAGCCGCGACGAACTCGACGAGATCCTGGAACGCTGCGCGCTCTACCCCGATCAAGCGGCCAAGACCGCCGAGGCGGGGTACCGACGGGTCGTCGAGGGCGGTCACACCTATACCGACCGGGCGAAGGAGATCCTGCGTGCGCTGGACTGAACCGCCGACCGCGCGACGGTGCCGATGGTGATCCCGGACCTGATCACCTCGAACGGGCCGCTGCTGGTCGTCGTGGCGGCGCTGGCGACCATGGTGGGCGCGGCGCTATTCACCCACGGTGTGCTGCGGGTGCTGCTCATCGCGCAGGCGGTGTACTGGGCGATGTCGTATGTCGCGCGTCCGGTGGTGCTGCTGACCGTACGACCCGATCCACATTTCGGCGACAATGTCGCCGACCCGCGGCTGGCCGAGATCGGGTACGACGTGGGAATCGAGGCCGCCCTGCGCCCGGTGGCATTCGGGCTCACCGTCTACGCGCTGATCGTGCTGGTCTTCGCGCTGTGGACCCGGCGGCGACCCCGGCCGGGGCGGGCGCCGCTGGCCGGCGACCCGGACCTGATCGCCACCCTGTGGGTCCTCTACGTCCTGGGCACGTTCGCCCGGCTGCTCAGCGTGGCCACCGGCGCCGCCGGGCAGGCCGGTGACGTGCAGAGCGCCTCGCCGGTGCTGAGTCTGCTCACCATGCCCGCCATCCTGGGCGCGATCGGACTGATCGTCTTCGCCCGCCCGCCGCGGCAGTCCGGCACCATCGCGGTACTGGGCGTGCTGATGGCCGGAGAACTGTGGTGGACCACGGCCACCGAATCGAAGACGCCGATCCTGGGGGCCGCGCTGGCGGTCGCGGTGCGCTTCGCGCTCACCGGCTGGACCCGGGCGAAGGTACTCGGCATCGGCGCGGTGTCGGTGACCGGTATCGCCGGATTCGACTGGCTGCAGTCGCTGAAGACCTCCCCGTATCTACGTGCCGAAGCGGCCGCCGTGGACGGCGCCTACCCCGCCGGGGTGCGCCCGTTCCTGAGTCTGCTGCGCCGGTTCGACCTGCTCGAGGCCGCCACCGACGCCTACTATGTGGGGCCGAACTCGTGGCTGGGCCCCGGCGAGGTGGTGGGTCACCTGGCGCGCAGTATGGTGCCGGCGCAGCTGCTGGCCGAGGAGAAGCTGCACGCCGGAACCGCCTGGGCGAGCGAGGTACGCGGCGCTTCGGTGGATATGAGCCAGGTATCGGTCTCGCTGGCGGAGGGCAATATCAGCGAAGGCTATGTGATCGGCGGTCTGCCGGGAGTCGTGGTGGGGGTGGCGTTCACCGCGGTCGTCCTGGTGGGCTGGGCGCGGTCCCTGTACGCGCGGCATCTGGTGCCGGCGCTGTTCGGCATCGCGCTGATCGAGGTGCCGGTCGTCTTCGAACGCGGCATGCTCGGCAGCGCCGAAACTCTCGGAAAATATTTGCAGGTCGTGGTGCTGGCCTGGCTGGTGCGGCTGGCCGTGGGCCAGTGGCGGCGCATACACCGACCGCTCGGGCCGCCCGGCGAACCCGATGGACAACCACCGGCCGGGCCCGTCGCGGTACCGGTCGGCGCAAGCGTGGGAAGTGAAGGAACACAATGATGGAACTGCCCGACTACCTGCGCCTGCTGCGCCGCTACTGGGCGGTGCTGCTGGCGGGCGTGGCGCTGGGCGTGGGTCTGGCGGCGTATCAGGCCGAATCGACGCCGGCCACCTATACGGCCACCAGCACCCTGTACGTCTCGATGGCCACCGGCACATCGGTGGCCGATTCCTATCAGGGCGGCCTGGCCGCCCAGCAGCGGGTGCGGTCCTACCTCGAGCTCGTCACCAGCGATCACGTGGTGGACCGGGTCATCGGCCAGCTCGGGTTGAACCTGGACCGCGACGAATTACGCGCCGCGATCACCGCCGATACACCGCCGGCGACCTCACTGCTGCGGGTCTCGGTGACCGACGAGGACCCCGAGACCAGCCGGGTGCTCACCGACCAGGTGGTCGCCCAGTTCCGGGCGCTGGTAGACGAACTGGAGACCATCGAGGTCACGGCCGCGCCCGCCGCCCGGGTCGCGGTGGTCGACGCGGCACAGGCGCCCGTCGAGGCGAGCGGTCCGGGCAGCTCCCGGCTGTACGTGGTCGGCGCGCTCGCCGGCCTGCTGCTCGGCGCGGTCCTGGCCTATCTGCTGGATCGGCTGAACACCCGGATCCGCGACAGCGCGGAACTCGCGGCACTGGGGCATCCGGTACTGGGCACGGTCGCGCCGGGCGCAGAGCGTGAGCAGGCCGATCTGCGGGCCCTGCGGTCGCGCCTGCCCGGGGCGAAACCGCTGCTCTTCACGACGCTGGACGCGAAACCCGAACCCGCCGTCGTTCTCGGCTCGGCCTCGGTACTGGGCGCCACCGGCGCACAGGTTCTGGTGATCGATGCGAACACCACCGGTCGCGGTGTCTCGACCCTGCTGCCCGAATCCGCCCTCCAGCCGCCCGCGGCGGCCGGCGACTGGCCGGTACGGGACGGCAAGCAGGCCCGCGAGCTGGTGACCGCCGCGTCCGGCCGCACCTCCGCGGCGATCCGCGGGGAGATCTTCGACCCCCCGACGGTCAAACTCGATCTACGGACCAAACCGGCCACGGCACTCGACGAACTGCCCGCCCCCGCGCCCGCGATCCCCACCGAGACCGGCGCGCGGGCGGCGGACGGGCTGGCGGCGATCCTGCGTGAGGACATCCATCTCGACGAGGCCTTCGTCCCCTGGCCGCAGCGATCGGTGGTTGTCCTGGCTCTGGGCAGTCCGGACGAACGCACCCCGGATCTGCTGGCATCCGCGCGGTTCGAGACGATTCTCGGCGAGGTCGCGAAACGCTTCGACCGCGTGATCGTCGATATCGCCGCCGCCGACGCCCCGGCCGTCGCGCCGAAGGCGGCGGGCACCGTCGCGGTGGTGCGGCTCGGTAGCGGCCGGCGGGGCGGAATCGAGTCGTCGCTGGTGGCGCTGACCGCGGCCGGTGCGACGGTGTGCGGGGTGGTCGCGGTGGCGCCCCGCCGGACCTGGTGGCGGCGGTCGTGAGCGAATATCGAACGCGCCGCGAGGACGGAAAGCGGCGGATCCAGCGGCGCGATCTGCTCGCGGCGAGCCTCGGCGCCGCCGGGATCGGTGCCATCACGGTGCCGTTGGCCGCGTCGGGCCCGCCCGCGCCCATAGTGCTGGCGACCGGCACCGCCTCGTCGACCGTACGCGATATCCGCGCGTTCGGCGCCGTCGGCGACGGGAAAGCCGACGATACCGAGGCGCTGGCCGCCGCGTGCCGCACCGACGGCGCCCCGCCGGTGGTGTATCTGCCCGCCGGCGAGTACCGGGTCACCGCCTGGCCCGACCTGCCCGACCACTCCGTCGTCTACGGCGACGGTGCCGATGTGACCACGGTGTTCTGCGACCAGGACACCGTGCTGGTCGACCTGGAGGGCAAACAGCGGGTCCGGTTCGCGCGGATGGGGTTCTATCTGTCCGGGCCCGAGGCCACCGCGGTCCGGCTCACCGAATGTTTCCGCTGCAGTTTCGATACCGTTCTCATCCGCGGCAATCATCTCGCCGACAACTATCCCCGCTACGCCGCGCAGACCGGCGTGGTGCTGGAGGCCAACACCGGCGGCACCTCCTTCATCGACTGCGATATCAACAATTTCGGGGTCGGACTGGCCACCTCGTGTATCCAGAACTACGTCACCTCCTCGAAGTTCTCCGGTAATCGGATCGGGGTGCTGGGCACCGGCAACGACCACAACGCCGGATTGTCGCTGACCAATGTCGAATTCGTCTCCGACAACGATCCGGCGACCACCGACCGCCACCTGTTCGTCGACGGCGCCGCCAACAACTGGTGGCTCACCAACGTGTGGTTCGAGGGCGCCGATATCGCGGTGCAGGTCGGCGCCGCGGGCAAGGGCGGCCCGTCCCAGTTCGGCATGGTGAACTGCAAGGTCGCGGCGCGCTCGTGCGATATCGACCTGATCTACTGCCGCCAGCCGTATCTGGCGAATATCGCCTTCGACGCCGATCCCGGCGGCAGCCCGGTCGAATTGCGGATCGCCGAGGCCGGTTGCCCGGAGGGAATCGCGGTGAACCTGATCTCCGGTGCGGGCACCGAGATCGGCCCGCGGGTGTTTCCCAGCAACTGGCAGGTCCTGGGCCGCGGCCAGACCCACCGTCCGACCTTCACCGGTCCGGTCACCGCCCGGGCCGAGGGCGAGGAGGAGATCCTGCGGGCCGTCGCCCCCGACGGTGCGGGCCTGGCCGCGGTGCTGTCCAGCGGGGCGTGGTTGTCCGACCACGCCGACGCCGGTGTCGTCCTGCGCGATCCCGACGGCGGGTACTGGCGACTGGTGGTCGCACCCGACGGCGCCCTGCGCACCGCGCCGCTGGGTCGCGACCGTCCGGTTCGCTGAGATGACCGCACAGACCCACCGAAGGTGGCGGGTGGCGGCCGCCCTCCTCGTCCTGGTAACCCTGGCGGCGGTCGCCGGATGGCCGGTATTCGTCCGGCCGCAGGTGGACCCGCTCCGGCGCGCGGACGCCGTCGTGGTGCTCGGCGGGACCCCGTACGAGCGATTCGACGTGGGACTCGCGCTGGCCCGGCAAGGATGGGCCCCGGAGTTGCTGATCTCCGCGTCCACCGGTCTCGACGATCCGCGGATGGACCGCTACTGCCGCACCGGCCACCCGTTCCGGGTGACCTGTTTCGAACCCCGCCCGTGGACCACGCGCGGGGAAGCCCAGGAGATCCGCCGCCGGGCCGAGGCGGGCGGCTGGCGGCACATCATCGTGGTCACCTTCACCCCGCATGTCTCCCGGGCCCGCTATATCGTCGGCCGCTGCTTCGACGGTGAACTCACCATGGTCGCCAGCCCGAGCCGTACCGACCCCCTGTTCCAGGCCTGGATGTATGTGCGGCAGACCGCCGGATACCTGAAGGCTTTCACCGAGTCCGGCTGCTGAGCCGCGAAGGAGCGAGTGTGATCACCGATTTCGGCCGCAGCGACAGCGTCCAGGCGCGGCTGCACGACCTGGTGCCCGGCGGCGCGCACACCTACGCCCGCGGCGCCGACCAGTACCCCGAACACATGGCGCCGGTGCTGGTGCGGGGACAGGGTTGCCGCGTCACCGATTGCGACGGCAACGAATTCGTGGAGTACGGGATGGGCCTGCGGTCGGTGACGCTCGGGCACGGCTACCGTCCGGTCGTCGACGCGGTGACCGCCGCCGTCGCCGACGGCGTCAGCTTCTCCCGGCCCACTGTCATCGAACTGGCCGCCGCCGAGGATTTCCTGGCCCTGGTGCCCGGCGCGGATATGGTCAAATTCGCCAAGAACGGATCCGACGCCACCACCGCCGCGGTCCGGCTGGCGCGGGCGGTGACCGACCGGGTCACCGTCGCCGTCTGCGCCCAGCCCTTCTTCTCGGTGGACGACTGGTTCATCGGGACCACCGCGATGTCGGCCGGCATCCCACACCAGTCGACCGTTTCCTTCCCCTACGGCGACCTGCCCGCCCTGGAACAGCTGCTGGCCGGGCGCGAGATCGCCTGCGTGGTCATGGAAGCCGCGACCGCGCTACAGGAACCGCCGCCCGGCTATCTGCCCGGCGTACGGGAACTCTGCGACCGGTACGGAACGCTGCTGGTGTTCGACGAGATGATCACCGGGTTCCGGTGGTCGGCCGGCGGAGCACAGCAGGTGTACGGGGTGGTGCCGGATCTTTCGTGCTGGGGCAAGGCGATGGGGAACGGATTCCCCATCGCCGCGCTGGCCGGACGCCGGGAATACCTGGAACTCGGCGGTCTGCGGACCGACGCCGCCCGGGTGTTCCTGCTGTCGACCACCCACGGCCCGGAAACCGGTGGGCTGGCCGCCTTCCGGGCCGTCGTGCACGCCTACGCCACCACCGACCCGGTGGGCCGGATGGAGGCCGCCGGGCGGCGACTGCGAGCGGGTGTCGAGGAGATCACCGCCGAGTTGGGTATCGGTGATCGGCTGTGTGTCGCCGGACGCCCGTCGTGCCTGGTGTTCCGGACACTCGATCCGGACGGCAACCCGTCCCAGGAATACCGCACGCTCTTCCTGCAGGAACTGCTGCGGCGCGGCGTACTCGGGCAATCGTTCGTCACCTCCGCCGCGCATACCGACCGCGATATCGATCACACGATCGAGGCCTGCCGCCACGCCGCCGCGATCTACCGGCGGGCCCTCGACCAGGGCACGGTCGCCGGTCTGCTCGAAGGCCGCCCGGTGGCTCCCGCGCTGCGCGCCCACGCCGCGCCCCGCCGGCTGCGCGCGGAGGTCGCCCGGTGACCACGAACGCGGCCGGC
>NZ_BAGJ01000257.1 GCF_000308775.1 Nocardia testacea NBRC 100365 | reverse complement strand
GTTACCTACAGGGCAAGGGTCTGCGGCGACCTCTGCGCAACGCGCGAAAATCAGACGAAGCCCGCCAATGCGACCCACAAGGCCTGCTTGATCGGATCCCGCCGGACCACCAGTGCGGTGGGCGACGAAGCCGAGACTAAACGGTCGGCAACAGGCTGGACAAAGGTCAATTCCGCTATATAACGTTGTGGGCGGTATCACATCTAGAGCCTCTTGCGGAACTGCTCCTGGCGGCTCTGCGCCGCGTCGGTGAATCCCCGGACCCGGCGATCCCCGCGGTCGCGGTGGGGTGCGTCGATCCGGTCGAGTACCGCCATTTCTTGCGGGTGATCGCCGACTTGACCGGCGGTGAGTAGCACGCTCATGAGCAGGAAGTGGCCCTCGCCGACCAAACGTAAGCTTCCTGTCCACCTGTCTCGAAATCGGCAGATGCGTGGTCGTTGGCGTCGTGTCCACCGGGACCGGTCGATGGTTCGGATTGGCCGCTTGGGTTGCGGCGCGGCGGGCGGGCCTCGACGGGGCGCTGATGAGCTCGCAGAATCGTGGAGTTGATGCCGACCGGCCAACCCGATCCGGCCGGCGGGCCAGGGGAGATTCGCGATATTCGCAGGATCACCGGCGTGCGAAGGAACGGCCCCGGGATTGCCGGCCGCAACCCGTCGTGGTGGGCGATGGCATGCCAGGGGCAGCGAACCCGGGTGCACAAACCGATTCCGTCGCCCATGTCGGTGGGTGGCCGGTCTTCCTGTTGCGGGACGGCGCGGGTCTCCGACCGCCCCATCGAGCGTCGGTCGGGTCCGCGCGCCCCATCGCCGCCACTGTCCTCTCCAGGCCTCCGGTTCGGTTTCCGAATGGCTTGATCGTTGAGCCCACCGACTGGCGATCTCACCTATCTGCCAAGGCGGGCAATGTCTTTCATGAAGCCATTGGTGGTGGGCGTGGCATCGCTTCGGGGCGCCGACTCTATAGGCCACTTCGAAAGGCGCCCTGGTGGCGGAACGTGCGGCACCCGGGCCGGGAAATCCACTATTGACAAAGTTGCGGTGTGATGTGCACCCTATGCAAAAGCGTTTTAGCAACTCGACCCGTTCGGGCATGTTGCCAATACATGGCGCGTGACCCCACCGCAACCCCGAACGTTGTGAGAGCGCTTTGCATACTCGAAGGAGAGTCTCGATGCGTCAACTCATGGATGCACCATCCGCCGCCGCCAATCGGGCGGCCCTTGAAAACCTGGCCGGTACCGACCCGGTCCTGGCCGATGTGGCGCCGGCAATCGAGGTTGTACCCGGTATGCATCCAAATCTCATACTGGCGTCGGGACCGACTATGCCGTGGCCGGAGTATTTCGGTGGACAACGCACTGCGATTCTGGGAGCGGTTGTCTACGAAGGCCTTGCTGCTGATCTTGCTGCTGCTGAAGATCTTCTCGACTCCGGGTCGGTCGAGGTGGCCGGCTGTCAGGATTACGGTTGTGTCGGGTCTCTTGCCGGGGTGACCAGTGCCTCGATGCCCATGGTGGTAGTCGAAGATCGCGCTGATGGTAATCGCGCCTTCTGTACCTTGTTCGAAGGTGAAGCATCGGCTCGTTTGAACTACGGGGTTTGGTCGGACGCAGTAGACACCAATCTGCATTTTCTGGCCGAGGTTATCGGGCCGGCTCTCGGGCGAATTGTCCGTGCGTCCGGCGGCATTCGCCTGCTGCCGATCATGCAGCGCGCACTCAGGCAAGGAGATGAACTGCACAGTAGGAACGCCGCGGCGTCACTGCTTTTCTTGCGGGAAATCGCTTCGTCACTCCATTACGCCGGCAGTTCGGTGAACGATCTCTTGGCCTACTTGACCGCAGGTGACTACTTTTTCTTGCGTCCTGCCATGGCAGCCGCCAAAGTTATGTCGAGTCGCCTCGCCGATTTCACCGGATCGTCGATTGTGACAGCGATGGGGTTCTCATGCAGGCAATTCGGAATCCAGGTCTCCGGGTTGGGTGACCGCTGGTTCACGGGACCACTTCCGTGGCTCCAGGAGTATAAGCTTCAGCCTGGTTACCGGATCGAGGATGCCCAATTCATGGGTGGGGAAAGCATAATTACCGAGGTTTGCGGGCTGGGGGCGTTCGCCCAGGTGTCGGCGTTTTCGCTGCAGGATTATCAGGGTGGCGTCGAGGGGATGATCCATAACAATCAGCAGATGTATCGGATCACTCACGGCGAAAGTGATCTGTTCAAGCTGCCGTTTCTGGGCTTCCGTGGAAGTCCGACGGGTATCGATGTGCACGCGGTGACCGAGACCAGCATCGCACCGGTCATGGACATCGGGATCGCGGGACGACATGGAGGACAGATCGGGGCAGGCTTGGCCCGCGCTCCTCTACAGCCATTTATCACCGCCAGCACAGCTCTCCGTAAATGACGGAACAAATGGGAACGATAGGAAAATAAAAATGGACACAGTCCATGGGATCTCATCCGATCACAGCGAACTCGCCGCAGAGTTGAGTAGGAATGGGGTTCAGTATGCGGTCGGTTCGTGGATCGACGTACTCGGGCGCCCCAAGTCGAAGGTCGTCCCGATCGATCACCTGCCGAATCTGGTCGCGGGATCGGAGCGCTACACCCCTCGTGGTATGGGCGGGATCGGCCGGATGAACCCCATCGAAGACGAGGTGGTCGGAATCGCAGACGTATCCACCCTCAAGGTTCTGCCCTGGGATCGCCGGTTCGCCTGGATGCTCGCCGACATGTCGCTCGGAGGGCGAGAGCCGTTCGCGCTGTGTCCACGATCGATCCTCAAACGGCAGATCGGGAACGCTGTGGACATGGGCTTCCGCTGTCAGCTCGGAATCGAACCCGAATTCTATGTGTTCCGGCCCGAGTCGCTCGAATCCGGTAGCACGCGGCTGACTCCAATTGCTTTGAGTGGGGAGATCAAACCGTCTCCCGCCTACGATGTCGAGGCATCACTGGACGCGATGCCCTTCCTTCACCGTGTGACCACCTACATGAAGGAACTCGATTTCGGGCTGTTCAGTTTCGATGCCGAAGGCGGGGAGGGACAATACGAGTTCGACTTCGACCACGCAGAGGTCCTCGCCTCTGCCGACCGGATGACGCTTTTTCGGCTTCTGGTTCGGCAGGCTGCAAAAGAAAGTGGCCTGGTCGCCACCTTCATGCCCAAGCCATTCGCTGACGTCTGGGGATCCGGAGCGCACTTCAACATGAGCCTGGAGCAGTACGACACCGGCGAAAATGTCTTCAAGGCCGGAACCGGCAACAATGGCTGGCGCAAAGAGGCATTGCATTTCGCGGGAGGAATCCTGAAACACGCCAAAGCCTTGGCTGCCCTTTCCAACCCGACCACGAACTCGTATCGACGTCTGGTACCTAAACTGGCGGATGGAAATTACTCATGGGCACCCACCAGAATCAGCTACGGCCACAACAATAGGTCGTGCATGCTGCGCCTTCCGGCGAATCGGCCCGCTATCGAGAACCGATCCGTCGACTCCGCGGCCAACACCCATCTGACAGCAGCTTATATGCTCGCTGCCGGCCTGGAAGGAATACGTGAGGGAATCGATCCGGGTGAGGCAAAGGACAGCCTGTCATACACCAACAGTGAAATCGATGTTCTTCCCCGCACGCTACTCGACGCAGTAGAGGCATTCGAACGTGACCCGCTGACCTATGAGGTGTTTCACGAAGCCTTCATTCGCGACTACAGCGAAATGAAGCGCGACGAGTGGGAAGCCAGCCACGCTGAGGTCACAGACTTCGAGCGCACGACCTACCTCCTGAACCTGTGAGCGTCATCGGTATCACCGTCGGCCCGACCGAACGGCCCGAGATCGTGGCCAGCTACGTGAATGCGGTACAGCGAGCCGGGGGAACACCCCTTATTATTCCGACCAGCATTTCTGGTGTCGACCATATCGAGGACGTGCTGCGGGGAATCGACTCCCTACTGCTCTCCGGCGGTGGCGATATCCATCCGTCTCTGTACGGAGAGAAACAACGCACCACACTCGATTCTATAGACAGACCTCGCGACAAAATGGAAATGATCGCGATCGAAATAATGATCCGCAGTGACCGCCGGATCCTCGGAATCTGCCGTGGCGCTCAGATGCTCGCGGTGGCCACGGGAGGAACGCTGGTGCAGGATCTACCATCGGAAGGTTTTATGAACCATTTCGATGAAAATCACGATCGCGGTTACGCCAAGCGACAGCATCAGATCAAATCCGAATCGGGTACGCACGTAGACCGTATTCTGTCGGGACTCGAGCTCGTCAGTTCCCACCACCACCAGGCCATCCGAGATCCGGGGACCGTGCTTGTACCCACGGCATGGGCCGATGACGGCGTCATCGAGGCAGTCGAGGCCCCCGGGCTTTTGGGGCTGCAGTGGCACCCTGAGGCATCCGTGGATCTGGATGAACGTCATCTGGAGCCGTTTCGATGGCTCACCCGATAGATCAAGAAGAGAGGACTCCCGCGATGAATGATCGATCCGCGGCGAGGCAGCCAGAGGCAGTACTTCCGCCATCGGTCCCCGGCAGGCGGCCGGCCCGATTCGGCGGAGTCGAGAAGCACGGCACGGAATACATTCCCGAAGAGGAACGCCACTCCTCACCGCGCAACCTGAGCACTATCCTGTTCGGCGGATCATTGACCTTCGGTCTGATCATCATCGGCTGGTTTCCGATCAGTTTCGGGTTGAGCTGGTGGCAAGCGGCGAGCGCGGTCGTCGTCGGCTCTGCCTTCGGAGCTGCATTATTGGCACCCACCGGGCTGCTGGGCCCCCGCACCGGCACCAACAACCCCGTATCCAGCGGCGCGTTCTTCGGAGTCGGTGGCAGGCTCATCGGCTCAGTGCTCGAGGCGACGGCGTCGGTAACCTTCGCCGCACTGAGCATCTGGACCGGCGGAGACGCCCTGGCGGGAGCGCTGACCCGATTCTTCGGACTGGGGAATACCGAACCGATAAGGTTGATGGCCTACGGCGTGCTGGCCATCGTAGTCACTACGATTTCGGTATTCGGGCACTTCAGCATGGTATTTTGCCAGAAAGTTATGATCCCGACCGCGGGTACCTGTCTGATCGTCGGTCTGTTCGTCTATGGCGGAGATTTCGATCTCGGCTATCCCGGGACAGGGATCTATGAACTGGGATCAGCCCCGGCCGCATGGTTGCTGTCGGCATTGCTATGCGCCTCGACCGTTGCTTCGTACGGGCCATACACCGGCGACTGGACTCGTCATATTTCCCCAAGGGAACACGGTGACAGATCGCTGTTACGTGCAATATTCATCGGTGGATTGTTCGGGCTCGGCGGCCCATTCATGTGGGGAGTCTTCAGTTCTGTAGCACTGTTCTCGGCCCAGGCGCCCGAGGCGGGAACTTCCTATGTCATGGCCTTGACCAACGCAACACCGATCTGGTTCGTGCCCGCCCTGATCTACATCGGCCTGGCATCAGGCACCGCCCAGGCTGTCATCAACACCTACGGCACAGGCTTGGATACATCGGCCATCATTCCCCGGCTCAACCGTGTCCAAGCGACCCTGCTGGCATGCGTTTTTGCGACCGCACTCGTATACGTCGGCCACTTCTATGCCGTGCTCGCCGACGGTGTCGTGGTGTTTCTCGCGCTACTCGCCTGCACCTCGACGCCCTGGATCATCATCCTGACGATCGGCCACTTCCGCCGCCGCGGTTACTACAACACGGATGATCTCCAAGTCTTCAACCGGCGGCAGAAGGGAGGCATCTACTGGTTCACCGGCGGCCTCAACTACGTGGCGCTCACCGTATGGTTGCTCTCCGTGGCAGCCGGCCTGCTCTTCGCGAACAATCAATGGTTCTCGGCCCCGGGCTCGCGCCTCCTGGGCGGGATGGATGCCGGATTCCTCGTGGCAGGAGGAGTTGCCGCTGTCCTCTACCCGCTCGCCCTGCGGATATTCCCAGAGCCGGCCGACGTCCTCGGTCCTGGTGTCTTGACCAACGCGGAACGTTCGGACTGAACCACCGGTCGGCGAAGGTGGCATCATGTGAGGGCCGGAAAGGGAGTGAAATGGCCGTAACCATACATGATGTCGCCGCCGCCGCGGGCGTTTCGTTGACAACGGTGTCCCACGCACTCAGTAACCAGGGCCGTATCGGAGAGCAAACCCGTCGGCGTGTGCTCACCGTCGCTGCGGAGCTGGGCTACAAAGCCAATGTGCACGCGCAGCAGTTGGTCACCAACAGAAGTAGGACAATCGCGATACAGGTCGCGCCGTTCGATGCTGTCAGCCGCTCGAGCATCCTGATACCCAATTCAGAATACTTCCTCGAGGTACTGAACGGCGCTTCCGAAGAGGCGGAGCGGCAGGGTTACGCGCTGATTCTCACGCCGCCCGGTGTCGGACCACATTCAATCAGTGCTTTTGCGGTCGATGGTGCCATAATCGTCGACCCACACGGTGATGAGGGGATGCTGGACCCGGGCTGGACCAAAGACCATCCGGTGGTGACCGCGGGCCGAACCGCTGGTGCGCGTGAAGACGCCTATGTAGTGGACAATGACCATCGATCCGCAGCTATCGAAGTTCTCGATCATTTCTGGTCACAGGGCTACCGAAATCCGGCAGCCATGATCACCGACAGGGCGCGGTCCTACACTCGCGATGTCGTCGACGGATATCAGCAGTGGGCACTGGAGCATGGCGTCGTGCCCCGCGTGGTCGAGACCGGATCGCAGACATCGTCGGCACAAGCGCTGGACGATCTGCTGAACTCCGAGACACCACCGGACGCGATCTACGCCGGGTCCGAGGATATCGCTCTCGACCTGCTGCACGAATGCAGCCGGCGCGGCCTCCGGGTACCCGAGGATCTGGGCCTGTGTAGCTGCGTCGACAGCAGCACCTTCGGACTGACCACACCCGAACTCACAGGGCTGATGTGCCATCCACGCAAGATCGGTAGCAGCGCTGTTTCGCTGCTGGTGAAGGCATTGGCGGACGAACCCCTCGAGAAAACACGAATAATAATCCCGACGGAGCTGAAGATCCGCCGGTCAACTCAACGTACTATGTACGTATAACGATTTCCTCTTGAAAACCCCTCATTCTCGAGTCATACTTTGAAAAAGCGTTTTATCAGATTGGAGATTGCTCGATGCGAGTATTGATCATCAGCGCCAGCCCTCGGGAGGACGGGAACTCTCACGTATTGGCCGACGCTGCGATCGACGGCGCTCGAGAGGCCGGCCACGACGTGCGCCACGTGTTCCTGAGTGAGCATGTGGACCGCCTGCTCGACAACTGCCGGCAGTGTCGGCGGCCTGAAGATCGAATGTGTTCACTCGACGACAACTACGAGAAACTTCTCCTCGAGCAGATTATCCCGGCCGACGGGCTGATATTTGCAATGCCGCTGTACTTCTACGGTATGCCGGGGAGGCTGAAGACGGTGTTCGACCGCTTGTTCTGCTATACCGCCAACAGTTCACCGTTGCAGGAGCGGGTGGTCGAGGGCGTCATGCACAAGAAAGTTGCTGTCCTGATTTCGTGTGAAGAGTCATATGTCGGCGCTACCTCTGGGGTCATCGCGCAGTTCCAGGAATTGACCCGATATCTCAACCAAGAGCTGTGTGGAGTCGTGGTCGGAAACGGGAACAGCCGCGGCGAGATCGTGCACGATCCCAATGATCCCGTACAGGCGGCCAGGCGTATCGGTGCTCGGCTGTTCGACACCCGGGTGACCGACTATCGTCTCGATACGGTGCGGTCCAACAGAGTGTGGGACGCCGCTCTCGCGGCGGGCCGTGTAGGAATCGATCCCTCCTAGCCACCGGCCGCGGCCGCTTCACGATCCAATCTCGGCGCCGGATTCTTCCATTGAAAAAACGTTTTAGCATCGAGAGGAGCGGAACATGTCACTACCCCAACATGCGGAACTGCGAGGCCACCTCTCTTCGATGGTTGCGTCGAAGAGTCACGCCCGAGCGTCGATCGACCCGGCAGACGCTGTCTCCGAAGGAGCCCGGCCACGCGGCAGAATATCGGCGTCGAAGGTGCCCTTGCCCGACCCCCACGGTCTACTACAGGCTGTTTGTGGGCAGCCCGAGGGTGATGAGGCATTGACGAAATGGGCCCGTGACCTCGCCGACCTCCACGCTGAACTGCTCAGACACAGGCTCCGGCCGATGTCCAGGCGGTCGGAGGCCGATGATGATGAAGCGCGAGCCGAGATCGATCGCATAGTAGGCGAAGTAGACGCCTGGGCGATAGAAAATCTGTCGCGTGTGAACTGCGCCCGCATGCATACACACTCTCTCGGGGAGATTATCAGTCATATCGCAATGTCATCTGCCGATGCATGGTGGATTGTCCTGCATTCGCGAGACGCGAGCACCAGGCACCGCGCCTGGTCGCAACTCGCCCAGGCCCTCGAAGGATACACCGAGATGCTGACCGAAATAAGCGCACAACGCCTACGGCTACCCGAGGGAGGAAGCAGGATCGGACGAGTAATAACCTGATCTCACACCCGAACCGTCCGATTGTAAGACGTTGCCGGACTGCAGAATCAACTGCGAGAAGCGCTCGGTTCAGTGAGTGATGGGCTGCGACCCCGTATGGTGCGCCCTTCAGCACGGACAGCTCCAACGTTGGATGTTCAGAGTAGAACAAGTTTTTCGTTGTGGCGTCGATGAGATCGGTCAGCAACGACGCTGGCAAGGCCGAGAAGTGGGCCCGAAGAAGTGCCCACTTCATTATCTCTATCGAAGCTCGATCGACGTCGACGCCACGCGTGATATCGATTGGACGAGGAAATGAAAGTACCGTGCCCACGGTGCGGTCGTGTTTTCATCACCCAACATGACCGCTATCGGAAGCATCATGTGAGATGCCCGGAGCCCGGGGATAACGTAACACCTCGGATGACGCCGGAAGACTGGAAGGCCGTTGCCGGCTGGCTCAACCCCGACGACGGGTTCCTCAGAGGGCAGATGGGACCGGAATGAAATGCGGCGAGACAGCCGCATAAGAAATCTGCTTGTATAGCGCTCCGGCCGGGGGCGACCGATCAACTGGATCCGGCTCAACAATACGCGCCGTGGGTATGTCGTGGCGCTGAACCCGATCGTGCGTGATTTGGGCGTCGATTCGGATGTGGGTGTGCTCGGGGCCGGGCTGCCGGCGGCCGCTGTTCCGCTGTGGGAGAAGGTGCTGTAGACGATGATGTATGAGACCCCCGGTCATGCCGAGGAGTTGCTACCGTTCGACGTCGCGGATCTGGATACGGCGAACCGGTGTGAAACGATCACCCGCACGGGCGGCGCCAAAGATGTGATCGCCCGGCAGACCGGGACTGCCCGGCTGTTACCGCGGCTGCTCATCGGCCGCAGGCGTGGGTCGGTATTCCTGACCGATTGCACGACGAAACACTTTGTGATCATGCCTGTTACCCATCCCTTCGCATTGCGGAGGAAGTCGTATCGGCGTGCGCTGGAACTGTTCGGATACCACACGACCGACTTCGCGCATGGCCCGTTCAGCCTGAATCAGCTGCACCACTCCCGGCTGACCCGTGTGGTCGAGGAAGGGGCGTCGACTCCGACGCCGACGCGAATGAGCGGGCACACCTCGATGCGAACCCCGAGTCGGTATGCGCGACCGTCCGGGGAGGCGCTGATGGCGTGGCAGGCCCCGACCGATTCCGCCGCCCGGCGGACAGCACGCAGGGCGTGAAGGCCCAATGCAGGCGATGTTTCGGGAACTACGGGCGGCGCAGCGACACCAGATCTTGGACGCCGCGACGGCGGTGTTTTCCGCGTGCGGGTATCACGAGGCGAGCATGGAAGAGATCGCCGAGCTGGCCGGGCTCAGCAAGCCGACGCTGTACAAGTCGTTCTCGAGCAAGCTCGACCTGTATCTGGTGGTCTTGCACACCGCGTGGGACCGGTTGGTGCGCGGGGTGAGCGAGGCGCTCTGCTGGGCCGGTGGATTGGCGTCGACGCAGACAACGCCGGCGACAGCGATAGCGGCGGCCTACTTCGATTTCGTCGACGACCACCCGCAGTTCTGGGCGGTGTTGTTCGACGCGCCCGGGGTCGAGGAGCCATCGGTCCAGTGGACGACGCAGCGTGGTCGAACGCGCTGTGTCGATGCGGTATTCACCGCAATCGCCTCGCAGACGACGTGGGAGCCACAGCGGTCGCGTCTGCTGGCGGTCGGGTTGGTGGGAGCCGCGCAGACATGCGCACAAGAGTGGGTTGCGACCGGTCGGCCGATACCGAAACAGGAAGCAGTCGAGGCGACGACGTGGTTGTGCTGGCGAGGTCTGTCCGGCGTGCGGCCGGAACGCGCGGCCCCGCCCGCGCTACCGGTATCCGGTTCCGCTGATACGGCGAACGACCGGCAGAACAAGGCATGCAGAATGATGCATGTGGGGGATTCGACCCCTATTTCCGCATGGAAGGCACTGAGTAAGGGCAACGACCGTTTCGTCGAGGGCCGGTTGCACCACCCCGGCCAGGGTGCCGCCGACCGGGCCGAGCTCGCCGCCGGCCAGGCGCCGTCGGCGATCCTGTTCGGGTGCGGGGACTCTCGGGTGGCCGCCGAAATCATCTTCGACCAGGGCCTCGGGGACATGTTCGTCGTCCGCACTGCTGGGCACGTCATCGGCGCCAGCGTACTGGGGTCGATCGAATACGGCGTCGCGGTTTTGAATGTGCCGCTGATCGTGGTGCTCGGCCACGACCGTTGCGGCGCGGTGCGCACCACCCTCGACGCCCTGGACACCGGTGTGGTGCCCGGCGGGTTCATCCGCAGCGTGGTCGAACGGGTTACCCCGTCGATCCTGCTCGGCCGCCGCGAAGGCCTCGACTCGGTCGACGATCTCGAAACCCGTCACGTTGCCGAGACCGCAGACCTGTTGCGGGAGCGTTCACAGATCATCGCCGACCGGATCGCCGCCGGGGAGCTGGCGATCGCTTGTGTTACATACACGCTCGCCGACGGCAAGGCCAGGCTGAACCGGGTCCTCGGCAAGATCTGACCTGATCGGCGTCCGGCTGCCGTTCTCAGTGGCCCGGATGCCTCAACCACCGGATCAACCTTTAGGCGGGTACTTGGTAGGAAAGGACTGTCCTGCCAATTCGGACCCTATACCTACACGATAAGACCTGAAGGTGCCGGCGGTCAGAGCCGCCGGCGCCGTACCAAAGCATTGCTCGATCGCGCGGCCGACCACGCCGTGGACAGGCCGGCCCGGAAAGGCAGAAGTCGAGTTCGGGCGTCGAGCTTTCGGTTATCGAGTTTTCGGACGCGGATTCCGCGCTTCCGCACTGTCCTCGTGTCGACGTCGGAAACTTGTGCTCCGGAACCGCTCGCACCGCACGACTGCCGGTCCCGGACCGGCCACAACCTCCGAGCGACGCTGCTCGAGCTCGGCTGCATTTCGTTGTACGCCAGAGTGTCGAGCTGACAGGAAGAAGTCGACCGCAGCAGGCACGCGTGGGCAGCGGCGCCTGCTCGAGATGAGTGGTATCTCGGCCGACCTCTCCTGTCGTCAATCGGCTCGGTCGTCCGGCCTCACTTCAAATGCCGGGCGAAGAACCGGGTTCCGGCGTCCCCTTCGAACTGCGGGACGCCGGTATGCCCGCCCATATTGGCGTGCAATGTCTTCTCCGCGGAGCCGAAGGCGTCGAACAGATCCAGGGCCTGTTGCCGGTCGTTTCCTTCGTCGTCCCACTGCAGCAGTACCTGCAGCGGAACAGTGACCTGCCGGGCCTCCTCGACTATTGCGCGGGGAACGAAACTGCCGGCGAACAGCAGGGCGGCCGAGATACGCGGCTCGACCGCCGCCAGCCGGACACCGATGGAGATCACCCCGCCCGAATACCCGACCGGGCCACCGATCTCGGGCAGCGCGAGAAGGGCGTCCAGGGTGGCTTGCCATTCCGGGACCGCCTTGTCGACCAGCGGAAGGATCAGCCGGTCGACGATCTCGTCGTCGACCGGCCCGCCGGCTGCCAGCGCCCGGTGCAGGTCGGCGAGGGCCCGGTCGGCGGCGGCGTCGCGGGGCCGCTCACCGCTGCCGGGGAGTTCGATGGTGGCCGCGGCGTAGCCCTCGGCCACGGTGGCCCGGGCCCGGGCCAGCAGTCGCGGATACACCGTGCGCAGCCCGAGAGGAGGGGGGCCGACCAGGATCAGTGGTACCGGTGTGGGCGCGCATGCGGGCGTCCACAGGATGCCGGGGATCTCGCCGAGGGTGAATTCGCGTTCGAGGACGCCGTCGTCGAGACGCTGTTCGGAAGTGAAGTGCATTGTCGTGCCTTTCGGGAGTGCTCGCGAGCGGCGCTCCCGGACGACCTATCGCCCGACCGTGACCCCGGAGGGGAGCACCCATGTCGATACTGCGTTCACGGGTACCACCCCCTCGTTCTCTTGCACGGTCCCCGGAAAGGTAGCAGTGGCCGTCGTGGTGCGCCAAGGGGTTTTCGCGGAGGCTGCGGGACCGGAGGCCATCGAGTCCGGCACCGGGTTCGAACCGTGGATCCGGGTGTGCGACCGTGAGGTGATGGCGACGTTGCGTTTCGGGGCGCTCTTTCCCACGGCGAATGCCGACGTCGAGGACTTCCGGCGGCTGCTGGGGCGGGTGTCACCGCGGGCCGGACTGGAGGTGGTGGAATTGCGGTGGCCGCCCGGCGTGGCCGAGGACCTGGCGGACATGTCCGATGACCGATTGACGGAGGCGGCGGCCGGGCTGGGCGATCCGGCACTGCTCGCGACCGCGCTGGACGGTTCCGTGGGCAGGTTCGAGGCCGTCGCCCTCGCGGTCACTTCTGCGAGCTTCTTGCGCAGCGCCCACGACCACGGGCGCCAACTGGCCACCCTCGCCCGGGTTGCTCGATGCCGCGCCACGACCACACTGCGCGGCTTCCAGGACGCGGTCCGCCATCTCGGAGTCACCCGGGTCGGTGTGGCGTCGGTCTATCCCTCGCATTTCACCGATGAGTTCATCGCCCACCTCGGTGAGACCGACGCGGCGGTGGTGCACCGCGTCGACGCGAATGCGCGCACAGATCACGACCTGGCTCGTTGGGGAGACGAGCGCATCATCGACTTGGTGGCCCGAGCAGTACATCCGGAGGCCGAGGTGGTGTTGTTACCCGAAACCGCCTTGCACACCGACCATCTCACCGCGGCCCTGGCCGAGGCCGCGGGAGTGCCGGTGCTGACCGCGACCCAGGTGACCATCTGGTCGCTGTGTCGAGCCCTCGGCTGCGCTCCGGCCGCGGCCGGAGCCGGACCGCTGTTCGGTGCTGCCGCCGGCGACGCTTGACGGACAGCGTCACCGGCGGACGACCATCAGACCTCGATCGATCCGGCAATGTTGGTGTTGTGCACCGAGCAGGCCCGGGCTCGTGCGGCTCAGTCCGGTTTGCCGATACCGGCCAGTACCTTTTCGTGCCACTCGATCTCGGTGCGTATCCGCAGGCGGGCGTGTTCGGCGATGAGATCGTCGGCGGTGCTCTGGTCGGGCCAGCGGCGGTCGAGCTGATGCTCCATGCGGGAGCCGATCGCGCGCAGCGCGGCGATCCGGTCCTCGAGGTAGCCGCGCAACAACTCCGGATCGAGATCGTCACCGACGGCCAGCGCGAGATCGACCGGGTCGGGCCGGATATCGACCTCGGTGAACGCTTCGTCGCGTAATGCCCGCAGTTCCCGCAGACCCTCGTCGGTGATCTCGTAGATCGTGCGGGCGGGGAGCGCGCCATGCTGTTCGGTGCGTAACGGGCGGACCAGGCCTTCGCTCTCCATGCGGTGCAGCGCGCCGTACAGGGAGCCCGGTTTGACGCGTGACCACAGGTCGGCACGGTCCAGACGGGCGTCCCGGCGCAATTGGTGGCCGTGCATCGGTCCGCGCCGGGCCAGGGCGGCCAGGACGAACAAGCGGGTCTCGTTCACCTGACCAGTCTTACACGACTACTCGCGTTTGAGTAGTCTGGCCGACATGACTGTGCGACCGATCCTCATCGCCGGCGACCCGCGGCTCACCACTCCCGCGCTCCCGGTGACCGTGTTCGACGACGAGCTCGCCGCCCTCGTCGGCGACCTGTTCGATACCAACACCGCCGCCCCCGGCGCCGGATTGGCGGCCAACCAGATCGGCGATCCGCGTGCGGTATTCGTCTACGACCTCACCGATTCCGGCACCCGCTACCGCGGCCACGTGGTTAATCCGGTGCTGTGGACCTCCGCGCTACCGGAGGGCATGCCCCATCCGGAGGACGATCTCGAAGGGTGCCTTTCCGTTCCGGAGGAGTGGTTTCCCACGGGGCGGGCGCACCGAGCGCAGGTGACGGGTGTGGATATGACCGGAGCTCCGGTCACGGTGGCTGCCACCGGATACCTGGCCCGGTGCCTGCAACACGAGACCGACCATCTCGCGGGAACCCTGTACCTGGACCGGCTGATCGGCCGGAACCGGCGCTCGGCCCGCCGCATGATCAAGGACCGGCGGTGGACCGTGCCGGGCAACAGCTGGCTTCCCGGCGCGGCGGACCACGCCGGTGCTCAGTAGTTCGTCGCCTCGATGAGCCGCTGTCGCAGCCAGGTCAGGGCGGTGGCGCCCGCAGAATCGACGACATAGTCGGGATAGCTCTGATGCGCGCCGGATTTCAGGAAATCGTCGATCTGTTTCCGGCGCTGCTCGTAGGCGGAGACACCGAATTCCTCCGCCGGCAGGCCGAGACCACCCGCGGCCAGCGCATCACCGAACAGTGCGGCAACCTGCCGCTGGTAGCTGCCGATATCGGCCGGATCGGGATTCGACATCTGGACCACCAGTCCGGCCAGGCGCCCGGCGATATCGCCGTCGGGCATCGCGCAGTACAGATCGCCGTCCACGCAGAATGTGTATGTGCGCGGGCCGAGCGCGCCGAAACCGCCCGGCCGCGCCCCGACCGCTCCGGCACCGGGCACCGCCGGGCCGACGAGGGTGTCCGCGGGGGAACGCCGGGGGTCGGCGATAAGCCCCACCAGCGCGATTCGTTCCGCCGGCGCGGTGGCGGACCCGGCACCGATTTCGGCCGCGAGATCACCGGCCGCGTGCGCGCCCTGGCTGTAGCCGAGTATCGCGATACGTGTCGCCGGGCAGGCCCGCGCCGCGGCCGCGACCATATCGCGCGCTCGATCGGTCGCCTCCTGCTTGGAGCGGCCGTAGACTTCGCCCTCCCAGGGGAAGGCCGTCGCGGCGTAGGCGACGTAGTCCACCGCCACATTTCCCGGCAGCCGGTCGACGGTCGCCGCGAGCATGCCCGTGCCGGGCTCGGCATCGGAGGTCTCCCAGGTCCCGGGGATCGCTACGACGTACAGATCGGGGCACGGGGCCGGTGTGCCCGCCGCTACCGGGGCCGCGCCGACCTGGACAACTGCGGCCACGAGCGCGAAGAAGCAGGCGGCGACGCCGGATTTCCATCGTGTGGGCATGACTGCTCCATCTGGTCACCCCGCGGGGGTAGCTGATCGAGTGAGAAGGGAGACCGCAGCCGGCGGAACCCCCGTGAAACGCGCTCGACTCGGGTCCGGAGTGGACGCCGGGGCTGCGCACACGCCCGCTCGCCCGCACGGAGAGGGGCCGTGCGGGCTCGACCGGGCTGGCCGGGTCAGCGCGGCGGCTGACTCATATCCCGGTTCATCATGGGGAGCTCGATACTGATCGGCATCCGGAGTTCGGCCAGATACCACAGAGCGAACTGGCGCAGGAACTCGTCGAACAGCCAGTACGCCTCCTGCGTCGGCGGGGCGACGGTGAGTATGCCTTCCCGGACCGCGATGAACGGGCCCCAGCTGAACCGCAGCAGCGGATCCCAGACCGGTTCGCGGGCGATGGCCAGCTCATCGGCGATCTTGTCACCGAGCAGGAAGCGCGTGAAGGCACCGAGGACTCCCTTGCTCAGGATGGCAAGGTCGAGATTCGTGCCCAGGCGCAGTAGCCGGTCGGCCAGTTTCACACCCTCCGGGGTCGGCGCGATGATCGGATCCAGCACCTGCGCCGCCTGGGAGTCGGCCTGATCCCACGAGTTCGGGATGTATTCGTCGCGGACGCCGAGCAGATGCGCGGCGACCTGCCAGGAATGCAGGAACGCATCCGATTCGTGGACGGGGATCGGCACCTGCCATGCCGTGAGATGACGCATCACGGTGGTGGGCAGGCTGTGCCAGGTGACCATGATGTCGTTCTGGCTGATGGGGATGTCCTCGTCGGCCGAATGCACCCAGTGCGGCGACTGCGGCAGCAGATGCCGCACCGCGGCATGCACCAGGCGCGTCTTGACGCATGTGACGACCATCTGCCCATCCGGGCCGTAGGCGTTGCCGCTGCCGATGTCGTAGCCGAGTTTCGCCGTTTTGGAGATACGGTCTTTGAGGTCGTGGCCGCCCTTGGAGTAATAAACCGCCCGGGCTTCCTTGGGGATGACCGTGCTCATCATGCCGCTGGCGAGACCGTACAGAACGCCGAGGTAGAGACCGCGTTTCTTGTTGAAATCCACCGCGGTGGCCAGTTTGCCGGGATCGGTCCACCGGGGCAGCTGCCGGGCGTATTCCATGAAATCCCGCAGATCCGGAGGTAGCCCGTCCGGTAACGGCTGACCGTTGCGGGTCCAGGTGCGCAGCAGGTCGTTGACGGCCGGTACCGCACCGCGGTCGAGCAGGGAGGCGACCAGTTCGTCGGCTTCGGGATCCCAGACGCCCAGCGGGTCGACACCGGCGCCGCTGCCCGCCACCGATCCCTGTGGCGACCAGGTCCACGGTTGCGCTCTGGCCGGGGTCGCGATGGCGAGGGCGCCGAACGCGCCCAGCACGCCGCCGGCTTTCAACGCATCCCGCCTGTTGAGTCGGTCCATGTCGCCACTCCTCGTCGAGTTCGAGCATCGCGGTGGCGCAGAGGCGCCACCGGGTTGATAATTGAAGAATACTTAGTAACTTAACAGCTGTACAAGTGTCATGTTCGTTGAATCGGGGATTTGCGTGGCGGGGGCCGTCTATAGCCATTGGCGGCAAGGGATGAGCGGATTATTCCCTGTAACCAGCAAATATGATCCGCATACGGATCTCGAGAGTGGGGTGCGGGTCGGCGTAGGCCGGGTGGCAGGATCAGGTTTCGCCATCTCGGTTTGTCGAAGAATATCGAATAACCGCAGGTCACTGACTCAGACGGATGTGGGCCGGGCCTCGGCCCACACGCTCTTCCGAACCCTCGGTGGTCGGCCGAGAGGCGAACCCGCCAGGCGAAATGCCTGATCAAGTATCATGCGCTCGGTCCGCCCTGGTCGCGCGGCGGCCGTGTATCCGGCCCAGCCGGTTCGAACCGCGCGAGTTGACCGCCGTGCGGTGCGGAGGACCGCCTCTCCGGGTCATGCCGGGCCGGGCGTCGCCGGGCAGGCGGAACCGGCGCTGCCTCGGGCCCGTGTCGTCGGGGGCCGCGACATACCCGACGGGCGGTGGCCGGTGCGGCCCGGCGGACGGCCGCCGGTGCCGGCCACGGTGAACGGTGGCCGGGCGCTCGGCCGGACACAGGGCTTCCGGTGGCGGTTACATGTACATGCGCCGAATCGGCTGCTAGTCGTGGTGTATGACCACACCGGGTGATTTCGAATTCGAATCCGTCTATCGCGGAACCGGTCCGTTCGGGCCGGACGTGGCGCCGCCGTGGAGTATCGGGGAACCCCAGCCCGAACTCGCCGCACTCATCGACCAGGGCAGATTTCACGGGGACGTCCTCGACGCCGGATGCGGTGAAGGTGCCATTTCGCTGTATCTGGCCGAGCGTGGTTTCACCACCGTCGGCCTGGACCTCGCGCCGACCGCGATCGAATCGGCCCGAGCCGAAGCCGAACGGCGGGGCCTGAGCGCCGCCACCTTCGAGGTCGCCGACATCACCTCGTTCACCGGCTACGACGGCCGCTTCGGCACCGTGGTCGACAGTACGCTGTTCCACTCGATTCCGGTGGCGTCGCGGGAGGGTTATCTGCGGTCGATCGCGCGGGCCGCCGCCCCGGGTGCGGCCTACTTCGCCCTGGTGTTCGACCGGGCCGGCTTTCCCGAACTTCCCGGCGCGGGGCCGGCGCCGGTCACTGCCGAGGAACTCCACGACGCGGTATCGAAGTACTGGGTGATCGATGAGATCGCCCCGGCGCGGATCCACGCGAATCTGCCGGAGCGCCTCGAATCTCCGGAGGGCGAACCGCTGCTGCGGTTCGCCGACCTGCGCGACGAACCGAAGGGCCGCAAATCGGTACCGGCCTGGCTGCTGTCGGCGCACCTCGGCTGATATGCCGGCGTCGTCCTCCGGCGGCGCCGGAGGACGACGATCGTGCCGGAACCCGGATGCGGCCGGCCGGGTCGTGAGTCAGAGCCCTTGCGGGCCCTCGGACCGAAGGTCCTCGACCTTGCGCATGGCGGTGCGCAATTCCTCCAGCCAGCTCTGCGTGTGCTCACCCGCCAGCTTCACCGTCCAGGCCAGCGCGTCGGCCCGGGACCGCGCGACTCCCGCGTCGACGAGCGTATCGAGCACCTTGCGCTCCGGCTGGCGCAGCCGCGTCATCACCGGTACCGCCAGGTGGGTAAACAGAATCCGCTCACCGTCGACCGAGACACCCCAGGCCACACTGCGGCCGTAGCGCTGCTGGGCCTCGTCGGCGATCTGCATCCGCGCGGCCCGGGTGGTCTCCCGGAAACGGGCCACCGCCCCCTGCTTCGTCGCTTTCGGAACAGTGCGGCCGGTCTCGTCGCCGCCGGCCGTCGCCTCGGTGGCCGCGGGCTTCTCGTCCGCGCCGGACTCCGTGGCGGGCAGGGGGAGCTCGCCGACCACCACGATCTCGTCCCGGTCGATCTCGATGGCGGGACTGCCGGTGAACCAGTCGCTGGGCAGCCGTCCCGCGAACCAATCGGCCGCGTCGGCGGCGTCCGGTAGGTCGGCCTGTTGCCAGCCGCCGGGCCGGCCGAATCCACGCCCCCGTTGTCCATGTCTCATGGTGCACCTTCTCAGCTAGGGGAATTACTTGATTACAAGATTACGCCGTTTCAGGTGCCGGAGGTTCCGCTGACAGCGAACCGCACACCGGTCAGTTCTTCGGAGGCCGACCAGAGACTCGCCTGCCGGTGCCGGTCGTGTGCGTGGGCACTGGACCGCACCCGATCCGGATAGCCGCGGATTTCGAAGAGGCCGGTGGGCCCGTAATAGTCGCCCCCCACGGCCAGCGGATCGGTGGCCGCACGCAGTGTCGGTAGCGCACCCATGGCCGGGGTCCGGCCGAAGAGCCGGGCGATGGCGAGGTTCGGCAGCCGGAACGCGACGGAGGAGTAGCGGAACACCTCGGTGCTCGCACCGCCGGGGTGGGCGGCGAGTGCGGTGGCCGCGGTGCCGGTGAGGCGACGCGCCAGTTCGTAGGTGAACAGCAGGTTCGCCAATTTCGATTTGCCGTAGGCGTTTCCACTCGGCGCGGCCGGGTCGGCGGCATCTATCCGGCCGAAGCGGTGGCCGATACTGCTGACGGTCACCACGCGCGCGGCCGGCGCGGCGACGAGGCGGTCCAGCAGTAGTCCGGTCAGCGCGAAGTGGCCGAGGTGGTTGATACCGAACTGCGCCTCGAAGCCGTCTTCGGTCACGCCGGTCAAGCCGGTCACGCCCGCATTGTTGATCAGCAGGTCGAGGTGGGAGTAACGATCGCGGATCAGCTCCGCCGCCGTGCGGACCGACCCGAGCGATGCCAGGTCGAGTGGTACGCGATCGATGCGGGCCAGCGGTGCGGCCGCCGTGATGCGGTCGGCGGCCGCGGCGGCGCGGTCCGGATCGCGGCAGGCCAGGACGACGGTGGCGCCGTGCTCGGCCAATGCGCGGGCGGTTTCGAATCCGAGCCCGGTATTGGCTCCGGTGACGACGGCGATCCGGTCGCCCAGGTCGGGGATATCTGCTTCGGTCCACATGGTCGGCTCCCATCTAAGATGAACGTGTCGTTCACGATAAAGTGAACCGGTAGTTCATTTTGTCGGCAAGGCGAGGGAGTTGGTACGGATGGCCGGGGGCAGGCGCGCGGACGCGGTGCGCAATCGGGAGGCGATCATCGCGGCGGCGCGGACACTGGTGGTCGAGCGCGGGCCCGGGATCGGTATGGACGAGATCGCCGCCGCGGCGGGGATCGCGGTGGGGACGCTCTATCGGCATTTCCCGGCGAAACAGGATCTCATCGAGGGGGCCGTGGCCGATCTCGCCGAGACGATCGCCGGGTCGCTGGACGCGGCATTGCTGCGGGTCGAGACCGGCGCCGCGCCGGCCATCGACGAGTTGCTCGCGCTACTGCGGAGTGTGGTGCTCGAGATGAAACAGGAGCGACTGTTCCGGTTCGCGGTGGCCCCACTGGCCGAGGACGCGCTGGGGGAGATCCGGGACCGCGGTCGCCTCGCGGTGGATCGGCTGGTCGCGGCGGCGCACCGGGAGGGTTCGCTCTACTCCGATGTCACCACCGATGATGTGATCCTGCTGATGGCCACCGCGCCCGTCGATACGATCCCGGAAACGGAGCAGCTCCGATGGCTCGCGCTGGCCCGGCGGGCGCTTACCTCCGTTCCGGTCCGGGGGGCCGGCTGATCGACCTGCAACTGATCCCCTTGGGTGTCCCCGGCGGTATCCGGCGCCGCCGGGGCGGCGGTCATGCGGCGCGCACGAGGCGGTTGGCCAGTGTCGACATCGTGTAGGTGCCGATACCGAGAACGACTTCCAGCGCATTGCGTTCGGTGTATCCCTGGGCCATGAACGCGGTGACGGATGCGTCGTCCACGCCGCCCGCGGTGGCGAGGACGTCGAGGGTGAACACGCGGATCGCTTCGAGTCGCGCGTCGGGAAGGGGTGCGGCCGCGCGCAGGGCGGAGACGATTTCCGGCGGCGCGCCGAGTTTGCGGAGTTTCCCGGTGTGCATGGCGATGCACACATGGCAGTCGTTGCGTACGGCGACGGTCATGATGACGACCTCCCGCGCCGTCGAATCGAGCGTGCACCCTTCGAAACTGGCGCTCATCGCGAGGAATCCGTTGAGCAGCTCGGGTGATCCGGCCAGGCGGCGTACGGCGTCGGGCACCGTACCGGTGGTGCTCTGCAGGGCGCGCATCGCCGAGTGGGCGGCGGGCGGAGCGGTCTCCAGGGTGTGGGCGGTGAACACACTTCTCCTAAGATGGACAACATGGTTGACGATTACCCGGAGATAGTAAACCAGGTTGACGGTTATGCCAAGGGTGTCCCGGCCGTCCCGCCTTCGGCCGGCCCGCCGCGGGCGGGTTACGAGCTGCCGCTGCTGCTTTTCGCCGGATTCCGGACACTGATCGACGAACTGCACACCGAACTGGCTCGGCAGGGACACCCGGAAGTGCGGCCCGCGCACGGTTTCGCCATGCAGGCCATCGGCGCCGACGGGGCCTCGGCCAGCGATATCGGCCGTCGCCTGGGGATCTCGAAACAAGCCGCCGGAAAAACGGTGGATCGCCTGGTCGCGCTCGGATACGCCGAACGTGCCGATGATCCCGCCGATACCCGGCGTCGCCTCGTCCGCCTCACCACGCAGGGCTTCGACGCGCTGACCCGCTCGGCCGAGATCTTCGACCGGCTGCGCGGGAACTGGGCGCGTGAGCGCGGGGAAGACCGCATCCGCGCAATGGAGGACGATCTGCGCGCCGTGGCGACGCCGGGGGCCTTCCGGCTCGATGCCGCAGGATGGCTGGGTGGATTGGCCTGACGGCCCGATACGGTGCGCTCGGGCGAGATCAACCGCGCAGCGCGGAGGCGAAGATCGCGGGCAGGCGCGACCAGCGCGGATCGGCGGCGAAATCGGTGAGCAGCTGCCCGGTCCGCGCGGCGGTCCGGTTGGAGACGAACCACGGGGGCTTGGGGGTGAGTGACCACTCGCCGTGCAGCACCGATCGCGGCGCGGGCCGGAACGGGCCCCGTACGACGGTGCGCTCGATCCCCTCGATCAGCCAGGCGTTGTGCACCACGCCGATACCGCTCTGCACATCGTCGAGCGTATGGCCCGGATACGCGCCCCAGCTCGCGGTGGGCGTCAGGTAACCGACCGCGGTCCACGCGTTCACGGCGACGGTGCCGTAGCGCAGCCGCTCGATCGAGGCGTCGAACTCCGTGCCGAGCGCCTCGATGGTGTCCGGGTGCGCGACGATGTTCACCCCGAGGGTGCCGGTGAACTTCTCGTTGGCGGTGTCCACCGCGGTGCGGGCGAAATCGGCTCCGCTGCCGGGTAGTTCCACGATGCCGAGGACAGGTGCGAAGTACTCCGAGGTGAACAGGGCTTCGTCCGTATCCGGGTCCAGTCCGGTGACCAGCAATCGCTCGCCGCGGCGGCCGAGCCGGCGAGCATCCGGGTAGCCCACCCGCGCCCCGGCGACCCGGTCGTCGCTGCCCGGATAGTAGGCGTGGCGATTCGGCGCCCGATCGACGGCCGCGGTGAGGGCGGCCAGGAAGGCGTCCTTCTGTGGCCAGTCCGCGGATACGAGCACCGCCTGCGTGGCCACGCAGTTGTAGCCGCCGTTGTGCAGCCGCTGGGTGGCGATGTGCTCGGCCTGGAATTCCAGGTCGGCGGTACTCCATTCGCCGGGCAGCACGATTGTCGGGGATACGCCGCCGAGCTCGCTGCTGATGGGTTTGTCCAGGAGCGGAGTGCCGGCTTTCTTCCGTTCGGCCGCCGCGGGGCCGGTACCCCAGACGATGGCGTCGTGTGTCGCGGCGCTGCCGGTCATATGGACGTGCGAGATCCGCTCATGGGTCACCAGTTGCCCGCCGACTTCGGGGCCACCCGTGAGCACCCGCACCACGCCGAGCTCGATCAGCGGCGCAAAGATCTTCTCGAGCACCGGTAACAGCGGGTCGGTGACCGGGTTCAGTTTCAGCGCCACCACACGGTTGTGCGCGATGAGTTCGTAGATCGTGTCCAGCGGTGCGATCGAGGTGATGTTCCCCGCCCCCAGTACCGCGCCGATCCCGTGGGTGCGGGCGGGGTCGAGCTGGGCCAGGCCCGCGCGGGCCCGGGCGGTGGCCGCGTCGACGCCTCGCTGCAACCACACCTCGGCGCGGAAACCGCTGAGCAGGAGTTCGTCGTAGAGGCCCGCGGGGAGTGCGCGCACGGTCACCCGGCCGGCGGCGCTGCCGAAGGTCGCGTTCGCGAGGGGGCTCACACCGCGTTCCAGGGATTCGAGGGTCCGTGACACCGCGGTGAGGCTCGTGGCGAAGACATAGGGCCCGGACAGCCATTCCTCGCCCACCAGTGGAGACTTGGGATCGAGTCCTTTGATCCGCACCGCCGCATCGACCCATTCGCGGGCATGCCGGCCGGTGAGGGTACGCATCCGGTCCAGGAGGGCCCGCCGTCCGGTCAGGGGCAGCCGGGACCATCTCTGTTCGCCGTCGGCGAGTTCGGCGAGCGCGGTGTCGATGACCGTGTCGGCCGTGACGGCCTGTTCTGGCTGCACGTGGGCACACTCCGTAGCTGAGATCCGATGATCCGAGTAGGAAACAGTGTGGCTGTGCCGGTGCCCGAAGGGAATGTGTCGGCGTTGCGTCATCCGCGGCCCGCTGTTGTGCCTCGGCACAAAAGCGGCGTGGTGTGGGTCACGGCCGGGTGGCTAGACTGTTCCAGTATGAGCACGCCCGCGCCGCCGGCGGCGCCCCTGGCCGCCGCGCTCGCCGATTCCGTCGAGGCGCTGACCGATGTACTGGTCGGCCGGATCACGGCGGCCGATCCGGCCTACGGGGAGCCGGGGCTGCTGACCGCTGATCAGCTGTACCGCACCTGCCGGGAAAATCTCACCGCGGTGATCGAGGCGCTGGCCGGAACGGGCCCGTTGCGGCTCCGGCCGGCCCGCGCCGCGGGACGCCTCAAAGCCGAACAGGGAATCCCGGTCGCGAGCCTGCTGCACGCCTATCGGCTGGGCGGCCGGCTCATCTGGGAGGAATTGACCAACTGGTCGGCCGGGCCGGGAGACGCCCGGCTGCACGAGCTGGCCACCCGCCTATGGGAGTTGGTCGATCTGTACTCCGACGCGGCCGTCGAGTCCTACCGGGAAACCGAGGTGCTGCTCGCGCATACCGACGCCCAGATCCAGAGCCGGCTGATCCGCACCCTGTTCGACGACCATTCCGGTCACCCCGCCCGCGTTCTCGACGTGCTGCGCACTCTCGGTTTCCCCGAACGCGGGGCGTTCGCGGTGGTCGCCATCGATACCGAACCCACTGCGCCGCTGCCGGGCAGGCTCACCGCTGCGCTACGCGATATCGGGGTCCGCTCGGTGTGGGACGCCCAGACCGATGCGTATATCGGGTTCCTGTCGGCGGCCTCCGCGGAAGCACTCGACCGCGCCCGGGCCACGATCTCGGCGTGTGTGACCGGCCGGGTGGGTCTGAGTGCCTCCTTCACGACACCGCACAGCATCACCGCGGCATTGATCGAGGCACGTCTGGCGTCCCGGTCGGTGCGGCCGGGTTCGGCCGCCACGGTCCGTTTCGGCGACGAACCGGTCGCCCACCTTCTCGTCGCCGTTCCCGAGGCCGGACGGCGGGCCGCCGCACAGATCCTCGGTCCACTGCTCGACCAACCGGTCGCCGAACGGGCAGATCTGATTGCTGCGCTCGAATCCTGGTACCGCTACGGCGGATCGGCCGCGGCTGTCGCCGAAAGCCTGCACTGCCATCGCAATACGGTCCGCTATCGGCTGCGCAAGGTCCGGGATCTCACCGGCCGCGACACCACCGACCCGCGCCAGTCGGCCGAACTGTATCTGGCATTGCAGGCATTCGGCCTGCTCGGTACCGAGACCACCTCCGCCCGTATCCGTTCCGCCGGATCCGGTGCCGCTGTGCGATGACCGCGTGTCCGAGGTCGGCCGCCGCCTACTGATGATCCCGCCGGACCGCAGGGGACATTCGCGGTGCCGCGCCGGGCGTGTGGGACCGGATCGCGCACTCGCGGAGCGGACCGGGGAAACGGGGCGGGCCCGATCGGTGTGGATCGGCCCGGGAGCGCGTCCGAGGTCATAGGCTCGGGCGGTGACCGCGAACGAAGGGACGACTATGACCGGCGCACCCGTGAGAATCGAAAGGGACGGACCGGTGTTCACCATCGTCCTGTCCCGGCCGCAGGCCCGTAACGCGGTCGACGGACCCACCGGCACCGCCCTGTACGACGCGTTCACCGCCTTCGAGAACGACGACTCGGCGGCGGTGGCGGTGCTGTGGGGCGAGGGCGGAAACTTCTGTGCCGGTGCCGATCTCAAGGCCGTCGGTACCGAACGTGCCAATCCGCTCTCGGCGAAGGGCCGCGGGCCCATGGGGCCGACCCGCATGCAGCTGAGCAAACCGGTGATCGCCGCGGTCGCCGGTCACGCGGTGGCCGGTGGGCTGGAACTGGCGATCTGGTGCGATCTGCGGGTGGCCGCCGCGGACGCGGTATTCGGTGTCTTCTGCCGGCGGTGGGGAGTTCCGCTCATCGACGGCGGTACGGTGCGGCTGCCGCGGCTGATCGGCACCGGGCGGGCCATGGACATGGTGCTCACCGGGCGGCCCGTGGATGCGGCGGAGGCGCACGCGATGGGCCTGGCCGACCGTGTCGTCCCGGTGGGGGAGGAACGGGCGGCCGCCGAAGCACTCGCCGCCGAGATCGCGCGGTTCCCGCGGACCTGTCAGCGGCACGACCGGCTCTCGCTGCTGCAGCAGGAGGGGATGACCGAACAGGAGGCGATCGCCAACGAATGGGAGCACGGAGTCATTTCCCTGGCCGAAGCGGCATCCGGTGTCGAGCGATTCACCGCCGGGGCCGGGCGCGGCGGCTCGTTCACCGATCTCGGCGCTCCCTCCGTCTAGGTACCGCGCCGCCGAAGCGGGGGCATCCCGGGCTGCGCGCCTACAACGACCGGCTTGCCGACGCTGTCGAACGGACGGGTCCGGCAGCTGAAAACGCCGCTGTCGGCGGCGATCCGCGCCGGTGAGATCGGGATCGACAGCTTGTCGAACGAGATGCTCGCACGGTGCGTGATCGGCCTGGGCCGGCTCCCGGAGAACCATCGCGCGCGCCCTCGGCCCCGCGCCTCGCAGTGTCACCTCCGCGATACTGCGCTGTGAGGTGTCGTCCAGCGCACGGAGTGGGCGGGGGACGATCGAAGCAGTGGCGCGGCAGCGTGTTCGAGCAACCGAGCCTGTCCGCCGTTGAGACTCGGAGGGCCGGACCGGACGTTCCCGGGGCCGGCCCGCCGCTCTGGGGTCGCTCGCCGATACCTCGGCGGTCGTCTCAGTCCACGGTGCAGCCGGAGATCGGGGTGCCGGCCAGCCGATCCAGCAGATAGGTGATCGCGTTGTCGGGGCCGAATCCGTCGATCATCTCCGGGCCGAAATGGTTCGGGATGGTGGTGCCGGGCAGCAGCGGCGGCAGCTCGTTGGTCCGGAAGGTGACCGTGGCGCCCTTGGCGCACCAGTCGTCGGCGAGCTGCCGCGCCTGGTCGTAGGGCACGGTGTCGTCATTGCGACCGCTGGTGACCAGCACCGGCGAGGCCGGGGTGAGGGTGCCCACCCGCAGTTCGGCCAGCGCGGGTGCGGCCTCCGGTATGGCCTGCAGGTGGGCGCTGAGCGGACGGCCGTCGTTGGTCAGCGAACTGGTCTTCAGGAACGGGTAACGGGTGATGACATCGCCGATGCAGGCGTCGCTCAGCGCCGCCAGGGTGTCCCGGCCGTTCTGGTTGGTCACCCGGCCGACGGCTTTCTCCAGGTCGGGATAGCGCGCGAGCAGTCCGTTGATGGCGAAGCCGATCGCACCACCGATCAGGGCACCGTCGATCCGTTCCAGGATGGCGGCCAGATCGGCCACCGGGCCGCCGGCCCACGTGCCTTTGAGGTTCAGTTCCGGTGCGTACTCGGGCTGCATCTCCGCGGCCGCGGCGACCGCGCCGCCACCTTGGGAATAGCCCCAGAACACCAGGGGTGTCCCGGGACCGGTTCCCGCCAGGTTGTTGGCCGCCCGCGCACCGTCGAGGACGGCGTGCGCCTCTTCGATCCGGTTCGCGTAGGTATGGATTCCGGGGGTGCCCAGCCCGATGTAATCGGTCACCAGGACGCGCGCGCCGAGGCGACTCCACACCGCCGACGACGGCAGCTCCTGATTCGCCGACAGCGACGGCGACGGGTCGGTGGTGATGGTGATACCGGTGGAGAACGCCTTCGACATGGCGCACCGGTCTCCCTGGCCGGACGTGCCGGGCCCGATGACCACGGTCGGGCGGGGTCCCGCGCCCAGCCATGGTCCCGCGGCGTCGATATAGGTTCCGGTGACCGCGACCGGTGATCCGTCCTGTAGCCGGGTGGTGTACATGATGTGCTCGGCCTTGCCCGGCCACCCCTGATCCGAGGGAAGGGTGGCCAGCAGCGACATCGGCTGGGTTCGGACGACCGTGCCGGGCTCGGCCGGGATCTGCTCGGGCGGTGTGTAGAACGACTCGGGCGCGGCCGCGGCCTCCGGTCGATCGGTCGCCACCGCGGCTACCGCGGTGAGACAGGCCACGGCTACCGCCGCTGCGGTGATGCGGCCGGTCCACCCGCGCACTCCGGGCCGGAAACGCCGTCGTTCTCCGAACATCGCCAACTCTCCATGCTGTCCGCCCCGGAACCCTTCTCCGAGTGCTGGATCACAGCCGCGGCTCAATATGGTCTGCGCCATGCTGTGACTTACTGGACAGTAACATGCCGGTTGCGGTGTTGATACTGCTCGGTAGCCCAACCGGCCCGCGATGTACCGGTGGGTGCCGCCGACTCTAAAACTGTGGGGATGCAGGGTTGTTCATCGACGGCGGTATAGTTCGCCGGCGCGAGTCCCCAGGGGCGGGCGGGGCGGAGCGTCCGTGTTGGCGCTCATGCGCGCACGCTCGTCGCTGTGTCGCTGTGTCGCTGTGTCGCTGTGTCGCTGTGTCGCTGTGTCGCTGTGTCGCTGTGTCGCTGTGCAGCCCGCGGCCTCGCGGCCGACGAAAACCTGCCTCCCCGGAAGCCGATTCGGACCCATCCGAATCGATGCACGGATACGAATGTGAAATGACAGCATCTCTTTCAGGTGAAAGGTGATCGATGGGCACCGGCAAGCACAGAGCAGTCAGCCCGCGTCGTACCCGGGTGGGGTCCATGGTGGTGGCGGGCGCCGTCCCCGTCGTGCTCACCCTGGTGGGAACCGGCACCGCCGCCGCCGAACAGGACCACTACCGTCCGGTCGATTCGAGCGGGCACCTCGCCCCGGTCGCGGACGAGACGATTCCGGCCGACCCCGCCGGTGATACGGGGCAGGCGGAGGAGCCGGCGCCGTGGCCGAGCGCCGAAGCGCCGAATGTGCGGCCGTACCGGGGCGTCCGGATTCCCGACGACATCCTGTCCTCATTGCAGTGGGCGCGGCCGGCGCCGGCAAACGGCTACCTCGCGCCGGTGGAAGCACTGCACGCTCCGGTACCCGTCGCGCCCGTGCCCCCGATCGCGCCGCCACCCGGCGCATTGCGTTTCGGCGATGTCCAGGTCGACTCCCCGGAGTGGTTACCCCGGGAACAGGCCATCCAGATAAACGACGGCTCCGCGGCGGCCGAAGCGAACCTCGCGACCTTCCTCGATTCGATCGGTATGGAACGCACCCGCTCCGATCGAGTGGCCGGGCAGACCATGGGTGCCGCGGCGATCGGCGCGGCCGCCGGAGCGGCGTTCGCGAGCCCGTTCGCTCTCATCGGCGCGGGTGTGGGCGGTGCGATGGGACTGGCGATCGGAGCGCCGTTCGCGCCGATCGGACTCGCCGCGGCACCGCTGGGCGCCGCCTACGGATTCGCCCTCATGGCCGCGCCGCTCGCCGGAATCGGTGCCGGGATCGGGGCGGGTATCGGTGCGGCCGCGGCATTGAGCGCGCCGCCCCGGGCCCTCGGTCCGGCGCCGGAGGTGCCCGCCGCACCGGAATACGGCCTCCCGAAAACCACTACGAGCACATCGGGCGCCGGCTGAGCGGCGCGTCCGGCGACAATCGCCCGGTGTTCGCACGCGGCTCCGCCGAAACCGTGCCGGGGCGGAGCGTCGGCGGATTTCCTCGGTCCGGGGTGGCCGGCAGACGCCTTGTCGCGACTGCGCATTCGCCGTGTTCGGGGTGGTTTCGCCGGTGCCGTGTCGTGACTGCGCAGCGGCCGGGTTCGCCGGTCCGGGAGCGGTCTCGCCGATACTGTGCGGGGGATTTCGGCCGCCGGGTTCGCGGGCCTGGAAGCGGCCTCGCCGGATACCGTGCTGTGCTACGTGCCGAACGGTCCGTCAGCCTGCCGCGGGCACCGGTGTGTTGTGCCGGGCGGCGACCCACCAGCGTCCGTTCTCGGCGACCAGGACATAGAGCGCGACCATCGCCGGGTCCCGGTCGAGCAGGACGCCGTCGGCAGTGCGCGCGCGGGCGGCCTTGTGCGCGATCGCGATATCCGGGCGGAGGAAGACGATATCGGTGAGCTCGTAGCTGACGTACTCGTCCTTCAGGAAACCGGCCAGTCCGAGACGCGCGGCCTCGAGCAGTGCCTCGCGGCCGGTGATCACCGTGCCCACGGCATTCCCGGCCGCTGCGTTGGCGAGGAAACCGCTGACCATCAGCTCGGCGTCGTTGGTGTTGTACCCGGTTTCGACATCCTTGATCAGTTGCTCGATCGCCGCGATATCGGCGGTGTGGTCGGTCCCGGAATCCGTGACGGTGGGCGCTTCGTTCGTGCTCATGGCACCATCCTCGAACCTGAACCCGACTCGAGGTCAACTCGGCCCGACGCCGCGCCGCTCGCGGCGGCCGCGACCCGGCCGCCGCCTTCCACTCAGCGGAGTTGGACCACCGCGGTCGCGCGCCCGAAGATCCGGCGGCCGCCGTGCCGGGCGGTGAGAGCGATGGTCGCCGTCCTCCGCACCGGATCGACCGCCTTCACCCGTCCGGAGTATTCGATATCGGCCCCTTCCCCGGTGACATGCACCGGGCTGGTCAGGCGGACCGCGTATTCCCGGACGGCGCCCGGATCGCCGAGCCACGAGGTGATGAATCCGGCACCGATACCGATGGTCAGCATGCCGTGCGCGACGGGGGATTCCAGATCCGCCAGTCCCGCGATCTCGCCGCTCCAATGGATCGGATTCGGATCACCGGACACCCCGGCGTAGTTCACCAGATCACCCGCGGTCAACCGCACGGTCCGGGGCGGGAGCTCGGTACCGACCGCGACGGTTTCGAAGGCGCGGGTGTAGCTGCTCACCGGCGGGGACGGTATGTCGTCGCCGGTCAGTTCCTCCCACAGCTCACCGGTCACCGGCGGTGGCGCCGGCCGGGGATCCTCCGCGCCGCCCGGCCGGAATCCGTGCATGAGAACCCCGGCGCCGATTCCGGTGAGGTCGGACCCGACGCCCGTCCGGCCCACGATGCTGGTGTGCGAGACGAGTACCGGTTCGTCGTTCCGGTCGGTGACCAGCGTCCGGAACCCCATCAGATCGCCGCCGAAAGCCCTGCGGAACGACTCCACACGCACCTCGAAGAACAGCGCGTCGGTATGGCGGATCGGCCGGTAGTAGCGGACCACCTGATCGGTCTGCATGATCTGGCTCAGGTCGTAGCCGGTCATGACCGAGGCGAACATCTCCGATTGTGCGAGGAACCCCGGTACCGAGAAGAACGTCAGCGGTGCGATGAGACCGCCGTATCCGTAGTCCGCGCCCGCGTCCTCGGACCAGTGGACCGGATGATGATCCTGCACCGCGCGGGCGAATTCGCGGATCTTCTCCCGGCCGACCACGTAGTGGTCGCGGGCGCGGTACCGATAGCCCACCGGCAGCCCCGGTCCCGGTGCGGAAAGGGATTCCCGGTTTTCGGAAACCGCCGTATCGTCAGAACTCACGACGGCTCACTCCACCGATTTCTCCGAAGGCCACAGAGTTCGAGAGCGGGTGCGGAGGGGCCGGACGCGGTGCGAATTGTGCACTGGAGCAGCTTATTTCACGAACAGACATTGTCGTCAGCCGATATTGGCGGAGAGATCGGGAAGCATACGCAGGGCTTGATCGGCCCAGTTGTTCCACGCGTGGATGCCGTAGGCGGGGAAATCGTAGTGCACGTTCTGCGCGCCCAGGGTCGCCATCCTGATCTGGAAGGCGCGCGTGTTCACCAGTGCCAGCGCCTCGAGGCCCATACCGTTCACCGTGCCGACGCTCGGGCCGTCGGTCGCGGTGGGCAGGCCACTCGCCGCCGAGACCCACAGCCGGGTGTTGTTCGCGACGAGCCGGGGCGCGGCCACGAACGGGTCGATCCGCAACCATTTCGGATCCCAGGGCGCGGCCATCGAGTCCACGTTGTAGCCGCCGGCATCGATCATCGCGACCCGGATCGCCTCCCGCATCCCGGGTGCGGAGATGTTCAGGTAGCCCGAGTAGGACCCGGCGAAACTGAACTGGTCGGGATGGTCGCCGGCCAGTGTCAGGGCCGCGCTGCCACCCATCGACAAGCCGAAGACACCGTTGCGCCGGGTGGCGAAGCCGAGCCGGTCCCGCAGTGCGGCGGGCAGTTCACGAGTCAGGAAAGTTTCCCATTTATAGGTGTAGGACTTGCCGGGGCCGCCCGAGAGGGCCTGCAACCCGCCGGACCCCGAGGACGATCCGGAGGACGATCCGGCCGTCGAACCCGATCCGGGCGTCACCCCGAGGAAGGAACTCGGCGCATTCCAGTCGGTGTAGAAACTGGACTGGCCGCCGACCGGCATCACCACGTTGATATTCCATTTGGTGAATTCCCGGGCGATATCGGTATCGATCTCCCAGCCGCTGAGGTCTTCGCGAGCGCGCATCCCGTCCAGGGCGTAGACCACCCGCGAGGTATTGCCGTCGGCGGCGCGGAACACGCGCGATTTGATCGGGCCCATACTCGAGTCGACCCAGAAGTCCGTGCCGGCGGGGTCGAAGGCGGCCCGGGCGGGCGCGGTACTGCCGCCGATCAGGAACAGGGCCTGGGCGACCACCGCGAATGCGGCGGTGACCAGCCAGAGGGCACGGCGGTTCAGGGCGTCCACCGGCGCCGGGGACAATCGGGTTCGCATCGCGGAGCAGGGCCTTTCGTCCGGGTGAGCACAGGGTCGAGGTGACCGGCCGGTGCCGGTCACGCGGTTCCCGACCGGTGCCGAACAGCGCGCGGCCCCCGCCACGGTCTCGGCATACCGATTGGTCCGTCGTCGACGGACCCGGGTCCGTTACCGTTCTGTGATCTGTTTCGCCCGGAGACGCTTGCGGGTATCACTGCGGGAAGGGTCGATGTGACCGGCCGGCGCGGTGCGGGCGGCCTCGGTGTCCGAGCAGGTAGGGATGGTTTTGGTCGGCCCGGAAGAGAGTGCCGCGTGCGGGCGGGACCGGCGTCACCGGGAATGAGGCGTCCAGATGGAGGCGGTCAGGTCACCCATTGATCGCCGGGGGAGTCACGGGAACGCTCATGCCGAACCGGCCGATCAGCTCCCCGGCCGCGGCCTCGGATTTCACCTGTCCCGGCGGACCGTCCACTGTGCTCGTGCCTCGGGTCCGCCTGACAACGCGTCACCGGCACCCGCGAAACGGCACGGCTCGGGAGGTGAGCGGTGGGATCGGTCGGCCCGAATCGCGTGCGCCCTGCCTCGGGCCACGGTCCCCGATGCCCGAACGACCATGACGGCCGGAGGCCCGGGCCTATCCGCCGGGCCGGTCGATCGACGAGGAATCGCGCTCGGTGGACCGCCGCCCCGAGCTCAGCGGAAAGCCGGCACCGATTCCCGGCGGAGGCACCACGGTCCGGCGGGGGGGACAATTCGCCCGGACTCGCGATGTATTACGGGTGGGCTTTCTGATATGCCTCGGCGATCTCCGCCGAGATCCGGCCCCGGCTCGACACTTCCAAACCGTTTTTGCGGGCCCATTCCCGGATCGTCTGGGTCCGGGCATTGCTGCCCGCCGCCTGCGGCCGCTGTTTACCCTTCGCCCGGCCACCGACCCGGCGCGCATGCGTTGTCCAGAAACCGATTGTGTCGCGCAGCTTCTCGGCATTGTCCGCCGAGAGATCGATCTCGTAGGTGACACCGTCCAGAGCGAGCGTGACAGTTTCCTCGGCGATGGAAGTTCCGTCGTAGTCGTCGACCAGCTCGACGATCACCTTGCGCGCCATGCAGTCCTCCGAACAATGGGCCAAACTATCCGGACAATGGTAGCCATAAGGGCCGGCCCCACCGGAACCCGGCAGCGGAGTCCGCTGCGGCCATCCGGAAGAACCGGCCCCGTACCCGGTGTTCCACAGGTGTGGAACTGTCGTTGCTGGATCGGTCGCGGACCCGCGCCGGGGAACCCGAATCGGCCGCGTTGGCCCATACCGTCGAACGGGCCGTGGCGGCCGAGAAGTCGGGATTCCGGCGCTTCTGGGTGGCCGAGCACCACGCGGTACCCGGGATCGCCTCCGGGTCGCCGCCGGTCCTGCTGGCGGCGCTGGGGTCCCGCACCTCGGCGATCCGGATCGGGTCCGGCGGCGTGATGCTGCCGCATCATCAGCCGCTGGTGGTGGCGGAGCAGTTCCTCATGCTGGAGGCGCTTTTTCCGGGGCGTATCGATCTGGGGCTGGGCCGTTCGCCGGCGTTCACGGCCCCGGTGCGCCGGGCCATGCGGCAGGACGCGGCCGCCCCTGACCGATTCGCGGCCGATCTGGCCGAACTGCGTGACTTTCTCGACGGGACCGGTCCGGTTACCGCCCACCCGGTGAGCGACCGGACGATCCCCATGTTCGTCCTGGCCACCGGACGGGGACTGACGGTGGCCGCACGGCTGGGTCTTCCGGCGGTGCTCGGCGGGCCGTTGCTGGACAGCCCGGATCTGGACGCGGCGCTGGCCGGTTACCGCCGGGAGTTCCGGCCGAGCCCGCGTGCCCAGCACCCGCTGGTCACGCTCGCGCTGGATGTCACCGTCGCCGAAACCGACGAGCAGGCGCGCGCACTCGTCCTGCCCGAGGCCTGGGCGATGGCGCGGTCCCGGTCCACCGGCGTATTCCCGCCGTTGGAGCCCGTCGTCGATACCGCGGCG
>NZ_BAGJ01000258.1 GCF_000308775.1 Nocardia testacea NBRC 100365 | reverse complement strand
CCGTGGTCGGGCTGGCCCCCACCGGCGCGGCCGCGGCGAACCTGCAAGACGAACTCGGCCACCACTGCGCCACCGTCGATATGCTGCTCGCCCTCACCCGCTCCGACCGGGCTGAATCCGAGCTACCCGAGTGGGTGCGCTCGATCGGGCCCGACACGCTGGTGGTCCTCGACGAGGCCGCGAAAACCCCCACCCTGGCGCTGGACTCGGCGGTGTCGTGGCTGCTGGAGCGCGGTGCGAGTATCCGCGCTGTCGGCGATGACCGGCAGCTGGCCTCGGTGGCCGCCGGCGGAGTGATCCGCGATATCGTCCACCACGCCGGAGCCCCAACCCTCACCCGCGTGGTCCGCTTCTCCGATCCGGGTGAGCAGGCCGCCAGCCTCGCGCTGCGCGAGGGCGATCCGGCCGCGGTCGCCTACTACGCCGACCACAACCGCCTCCACGTCGGCACCCTCGGCGACGCCATCGCCTCGGCCTGGCGGGGCTGGCGCGCCGACACCGCCCAAGGCCGCGACAGCATCCTGCTCGCCCCGACCCGCGACCTGGTCGGCCAACTCAACGCCCTCGCCCGCAGCGAGCGCCTCACCCGCACCGGCGCCCCGACCGGGCCCGAAGTGCAGCTCGACGACGGCCTGGCCGCCTCGGCCGACGACATCATCACCACCCGCCGCAACCACTACGGTCTCTGGTTCTCCCGCACCGACCACGTGCGCAACGGCTACCGCTGGCAGGTCCGCACTGTCCACCCCGACGGCCGGATCACCGCCGCCCACCTGGGATCCGGGAAACTGGTCACCCTGCCCGCCGATTACGTCGCCGAACACGTCGACCTCGGCTACGCCACCACCATCGACACCGCCCAAGGCCTCACCGTCGACACCTGCCACGGGGTCCTCACCGGGCGGGAATCCCGCGCCCAGCTCTACGTGCTCGCGACCCGCGCCCGCTCGGGAAGCCACCTCTACCTGGCGACCGCCGATACCGGTGAGGACCTGGACAACACGCACACCTGGCGGGCGCTCAACCCGCCGACCGCGCTGGATCTGATAACCGAGATCCTCGCGCGGGAGGGCACCCAGACCTCGGCGACCACCACCGCCCGCGAAGCCGGCGACCCGCGCCGCATGCTCGCGCATTCGGTCGACGCCTACCTCGACGCGCTCGGACTCACCGCCGATGCGGTCCTGGGCGACGAGCACCGCGCCCGGCTCACCGCGGCCGCCGAACAACTGGTGCCCGGGATCACCGACGAAGAAGCCTGGCCGGTGCTGCGCCAAACCCTGCACCTGGTCGCCATGGACGGCCGCGACCCGATCGCCGAACTCACCACCGCCGTCCAGGCCCGCGACCTCGATACTGCCGACGACAAAGCCGCCGTGCTGGACTGGCGGATCGGCCGGCCCACCGGCGGCGGACCGATCGACTGGCTGCCCGCGCTCCCCGACACGCTGCGCACCGAACCGACCTACGGCGAGTACCTGCAAGGCCAGTGGTTCACGATCGCGCACGCGGTCAAGGACATCGACCGCGCCGCCCGCGCCTGGACCCCCGACAGTGCACCGACGTGGGCGGCCGCGATCGGTGGAGTCGGACCCGATCTGCTGTCTGAACTGGCCATCTGGCGATACGCCCACGCCGTGCCCGACAGTGACCGCCGGCCGACCGGGCCGCCCTGCTACCCCTCCGTCGAACGCACCGCCCAGCAGCGCCTCGACACCGCGGTCGCCGAGAAGATCGGCGGCCTCGACACCCACACCCGCCGGTGGGCGCCGCTGGCGCGTGAGGTCGACGAACGCCTACTCACCGATCCGTATTGGCCGGTGCTGGCCGCCGAGCTGTCCCAAGCCCAGGACACCGGCCACGACACCGCCACCGACGTCCGGACCGCCGCCGCGATTCGACCGCTGCCCTACGAACAACCTGCGGCCGCCCTGCACTGGCGGCTCACCGACACCCGCGGCGAACCCGGTGACCGCGAGCATCTGCGCCGGTATCTGCAGGCCGACCCGCTGCGCGCCACCCCCGAGTTCCTGCTCGGTATCAAGGGGCTCCAGCTCTACGAGAAGTGGCGCAAGAGCAACCGCGAGCGGTGGCGGGCCAACAAAGAACTCGCCTCCGCCCAGGACTCTGTCGGCGACCTCGACAAGATCCGCGACCAGGAGAAAGCGAAAATCGCAGACATCACCGCCGCCCGCAAAGCCGAGAGCACCCGGGAGAAGTGGGAGCAGGTCACGCGGGCGGTCTACCGACAGTGGTGGACCGCCCAAGAACTGCTCGGTGAGGTCAAGCGCTGGCAGTGGTGGCTCAAAGCCGACCGCCAAGCCGCGCACGACGACAGCCTGACCCGCTACGAAAAAGCCCAGGCCGGCCTCGAAAAGGCCGAAGACGCAGCACGCGAAGCAAAGACCAGAGCAGAGAAGACCGCGGGCGCCTCCTTCAACTGGGATACCAGTCTCACCAAAGCGCAGACGTTCATCGAGAACTACGAGAGCGAACGGGCCTCGCGCCTGGAGAGAGTAGCGCGCGCGGAACAGCAGGTAGCCCACCATGAGCAGGCCGACCAGCAGCTCCGCGCCCGCATGCAACAGATGCTCGACGAGAAACAACGCCGCATCGACATGCCCGAACCGCAGCGCCGCATCGAAGAGGCCCTCCGCGACGACGCCCGCGGCAGCACCCGCGAAGACGCGAACGACCCCGAGACCTGGCATGTCGCGTTCCGCGACGCGCTCTCACGCCCGCCCGAAGCGACCGAACCCCACCCCCACTGGGACATCGACGACATGTTCGGCGGGTCGGTCCGCGCCCAGGCCGGCCGTAGCCGGGCCGTCGATATACGGATGCACCGCAGCGGCCCGTCCCACGATTCCGGGCCCAGCCGCAGCCACGGGTACGGCCTGTGACCTCCCGCCGACCACGAGCGATACCGGTGAACCCCGGAGTGTCTTACGCCGCGACGTCGAACAAAGCCAGCGGCGGCGGAACCGCGGCCGCCCGCTGCTCGGCCCGCTCACGGACCGCGCAGGTCGGCCCGATCCCCTCAGCGATCGACCGCGGCGACAACAGCCAGCCGTGACAACGGCGGCAGACCGCGACCAGCTTCACGGTGGGCCGTTCCTCGGTTTCGGCCATCTCTCTCCTCCGGCCAGGTCAGCTATGCCGTGAGGATCGCACGCCCCTCCGACACCGGGCCCGGCGTAGAGACGCCGTCAGCCGGTGGGGTCCACCCGGACCAGGGCACCCAGCGGCATGGAAAAGGGGTATCGACCAGCGGCGGAGTCGTCGACCGACTCGATCACCGCCCGCCCCTCGTCGGAGTCGACCTCAAGCACCACGAAGACCGACTCACCGGACTCCCCGATGCGCACCTGATCGCCGACTTCGAGCACGCCCCCGAGCATAATCGAATGCGTGTTCGAAGCCTGGAACGACGAGTTCTCCGCGCCTCTGCGGCGTGTCCTGGACCCACCGACCCCAGTCCTGGTCGATCTGAACGTCGTCCTCGCACCCGAGCCAGGGTTCCGCCGCGACGCCATCTCGATGCGCACCAAGACCGCCGGCCTCGACACCACCGCCACCGTGCCCGGCCTGCTCTACGCCTGGGCCAGATCCGTGACCGGCGGATGGATCGGATACGTGCATCTGGCCATCCCCACCGGCAACCGCGGCGGCTACGTCGAAACCCGCCAGTGGTGCCCCGCCCACGCGCTGACCAAGAACGAGGACCGCAACCCCTGAGCAGCGGCGCGGGTCAGAACAGCATGAGTAGGAGCAGGACCACGAGCGCCGGCGGTATCAGGTAGATCCACCACATCGGGAACGGCTCCACATGCGGGAGACGCCCTTCCCGCTCCAACTGCTCTATCCGGCGCCGGCCATCGAGGGCGCGCGGGTTCACCGGGCGGGACGGTTCGGGCAGCTGGTAGGGGCACGTCGGGATCGGGTGGTAGGCGATGTGGCACCGCGGGTTCTGGCACGGGTAGGAGCCGGGCCCGAACCGGAATGGCTGTGTGCGGTCCATGCGCACCATCATGACCGGTCCCACCGACTCTCGACGGCGCACCAGGGAGAGCCCATCGGGCGGCAAGACCCGCAGGGTCGCGGCAGTACCTCGGTTGGGGATGCGATCAGGCGGTGAGGATCTCGATCAGCCGCCGCCGAGCGGCCGAATCCTCGGCGGTGTCGATCAGGGCCCGGAAGAGCGTGGCCTTGGTGAGCGTGCGCCGGCCGGTCTCGCGACGGAGAGCGTGCAGGAGATCGTCCCAGCTCTCGGCGTCGGCCGGATCGAGCCGGACAGACCAGTTCACGGTGGCGGCGCTGTCGCCGGGAGTTCCTGTAGCCATAGCAGCAGCCTAGCACTATGCGCGCATGAAGGATTGCGCGCATTCACTCATTCACGCATACTCGAATGGTCCTATTCCTCCACCTCCGGAGATGCAGATGACGATCAACCCCAACCCCCGCCGGACCGCGCCGAGCGAGGTCCGGTCATGAGCCTGAGCAGCACGGTGTATTTCGCTGGATGGGGCGGAGATTCGCTCGGCTGGGAACAGGTCCCCGGCATCGACCTGCGGCTCGCGGCCAACCACAACGAAGTGTGCGTTCAGGTCCATTCGCTGAACTTCCCCGACGCCGAACATCTCCCGCCGGGCGATGTCGAGGAGATCGACCTGACCACGCTGCCCTACACCGAACTGTTCTGGGCGTCCCCGGCCTGCCCGGCCTGGACCGACGCGAAGGGCGTCAGACGCTACTTCGACCAGTCCAACCAGTACTCGCTGCTCGCCGACGACGAACTGGGCCTGGTCCTGGAGGACCCGGCGGCCGCGCGCAGCCGCGCCCTGGTCGAACAGATCCCGCGGTATCTGCGAGCCATGGCGGCCAGGGGCAAGCCCGTGTTGGGCGGGGTGATGGAGAACGTCATCCAGTGCCGCAAATGGGATCAGTGGCAGCGTTGGATCGGTGAAATCGAGGAGATCGGCTACGAAACCCAGCTGATCGCGCTGAACAGCATGCACGTCATCCCCCGACTCACCGACCCCGCACCACAGTCCCGCGACCGGCTCTACCTGGTCTACTGGCTGAAATCACTCGGCCGGCGCCCGAACTGGGCGAAGTGGCTGCGGCCGCGGGCATGGTGTGAGACCTGCGCTCGGGAGGTCGATGCGGTGCAGTCCTGGAAACGTCCCGGGATCGAGATGGGCCGCTACGGCCGCTCCGGCCAGTACACCTACCGCTGCCCCTCCAAGACCTGCCGATTCTCCGAAGTCGAGCCCTACACCACACCCGCCTCCACAGTGATCGACTGGAGCCTGGATCCGGGCGAGAAGATCGGCGCCCGAGCCAAACCGTTGGCCGACAACACCCTCGCCCGCATCCGGGTCGGGCTGGAGAAGTTCGCCAACGAACCGTTTCTGTCCCCCGCCGGCGGGACCTGGCGGCGCGAACCGTCCTCGCTGGCCGCGCCGATGCCGACCCGCACCACCCGCGAAACCGACGGGCTGGTCATGCCGCCGATGATCGTGCAGACCAGCAAACGCGCCGAGATCACCGGCCGGATGGTGGGACGCCCGTTGCCCACCCAGACCACCCGCCGCGAACTCGGTCTGGTCATCCCGCCGTTCATCACCAGCCTGCGCGGCGGAGGCAGCAAGAAATCCGCACGGGGCGTGGACCAGCCGCTGGCGACGTTCTCCGCCGCCGGGTTCCATCACGGCCTGGTGCAGGCCCCGGGCACCCCCGAGGCTGCCCGGGACGCACTGCTGGTGCCCTACTACCGCACCGGCATACCCCACCCGGTCAGCGATCCACTGGGCACACTCACCACCCGCGACCGGCACGGCCTGCTCGGCATCGACCCGGCCCGCCTGATCAACGAATGCACATTCAGGATGCTCGAACCCGACGAAATCCGGGGCGGAATGGCCTTCCCCCGCACGTTCAAACCGATCGGAGACAAACGCACCCAGGCCCGCGGATACGGCAACGCCGTCACCCCACCGGCCGCCGAAGTACTCGGCTGCGCCCTGGTGGAGACCATCACCGGAGAGGACATCGAGCGCTACGCAACCACGTAGACCTCCCCGAAGCGACGGACCCCGGCGACCATTACTCGCCGGGGTCCGGCGCTGTTCAGAGGACGGACGAGGAGGTCCCCGTAGTAACCGCCGAAAAACCAACGGATATGGCGATTCGGCGTGCCCTCGTGGTTTCGAGGGGGAGGGAGAGGAAAATCGCGCGGCATGACGGCAGACGCCCGCAAGAAGACCTCATCGCTGCAGCGAGGCGACGCGCACACCTTCGAGGTGGCGGGACGGGTCCTGAGCTTGCTGCTCGATTACATCGGCCCGTTCGGAGGAAGTCTGGGATTCCATCTGTGGTCCACCCCGATCAAACCGGGGTTCGTGCTGTCGTGGCGCGGCGCCGTGCCGAGCGAGATCCAGGTGATCCAGTATTTGGTCAACGCCTCGGCCGACGACGAGGTGACCACAGTGCTGCGACCCGGCGATGTGACATTCGACTTCGCGGCGGATGACAGGCACTACACCCACATCGACGTTCAGGGCGTTCAGTTTCAGCTCCGGCCCGAGCGCATGTTCACTACCGAGGAGCTCGCCTCGTGGGGCACCTTCTGGCGCAGCGGGGATATGCAAGCGTTGCTGAGCTGATCGGCCAACCTGCTCGCGGGCCTGACGCTTCCCGCACCCACTAACCAGCGGCTACGTCATACCCGCCCGACTTCCGGCCGATACCACGGCGACCCCCGAGAAGATCAGCGGCCGTGCCCGCGGTCCTGCTCACGGCCAGGCCGCTGCGGGGCGCGGGCCTGCCGCAGAGCCGCTTCCTGCGTCGGACTCAGTTTCCGGTCACGCTTCTTTGCCGGGGCGGAACCCTTCGCGGCCGACGTGCGCTCGATGATCTGCCCGCGCTCGTTGTAGGGCAGCACCTCCATCGACGACAGCCGGCGTGCGTTCCACGCCGCATACGCCTCACGCATATCGGCTTGCGCCGCAGCGCTGTCGAGCCCATCGACGACCACCGCGGCCTGGGTCTGCGCCAGCCAGGGCGGGGATCCCTTCTCGGTGATGTAGGGCTTGGTCGGGTCGATACCATCGGCGCGCATGTGGATCTCGGCCAGCGTCTGCCGGGCGGCATCCGACGCCTTGACTGCGGTGCGGGCGCGTTCGGTGGCCGCCATCATGTCGCGGACCGCCAGCAGGCAATCCATCAGCGCGTAGATCAGTGCCATGTCGGCGGCGCTCTGGCCCTTCTTGATCCACAGCATCCGGGCGACTGCCTTGATCTGGGTGTCGTGTATCGGCCGTTCCGGACGCTTGTGCGCGTCCAGGTCCGAAGCCGCCGCCAGCCGCCGCGACAGCCGATCCAACGGCCCCGGCGCGTATTCGGTGGCCGCGCTCGCCGCCGCGAACAGCCCGGAAGTGCGACCGGCTGCTTCGGCCCAGGCCGCACGATCATTCACCGGGATGGTGCGCATGTACGCGCTCCACTGCGCCAGCTCCGCGATCGCCTGCTGCTCGTCCAGCGGTGAGGAGATCTGTGGCCGGCCTCGTGAGTCGGTGGCCTTGTTCCATTCGGCCAGCGCCTCGGTGGCGGCTTCTGGGGACTGGTCCCAGCCTGCCCAGCGGCGCAGCTGCGGCAGCGTCATGTCCTTGCCCAGCCGCAGCCCGGAGAACGTCAGCGTCTTCTCCCGCCGACCATCCGCACCACGTTCCGGGCGCCACTCCACCGAGTAGCCGGTGACGGCCTCGCGGCCGCCTTTCTCGTAGTAGGCCTTGGGCATGATCCCGGCCGCCCGCATCTCCCGAACCCATTCGGCTTCACTGCTGGCCGCTACGGCGAGAGCGCGGACCCGCCGCTGCATCGCCTCTCGGTCGGTCTCCGGAGCGCCCTCGCGCTCCTGGCGGGCCCGCTCCGCCGGCTTGGTCGCCCGCTCGGTCCCGCCCTCCTCCCTGCTGGCCAGAACCTCGAGCCCGTACCGGTGTTCGAGCACGTTGCACGCCTTCTGTGCTCGCGTGTAGTCCTGGAACAGGTCCGCGATCGAACCATCCGGACGTACCACCCCCATGGCGATGTGAATGTGGTCGCCACCGCCCTTGTTCAAGCCATGCGCGATCGCACCCCACCGCACATCAGGCACACCGTCGTCCCGGCCCGCGAACCCCATGAGTTCCATGAAGTCGTCGGCGATCGAAGCCCACGTCTCCTCGCTGAGCTGCCCCTCCTCCGGCCGCAGGCTCAAGCTGCAATGCCAGGTGTTCACGTCCTTGGTCGCGGCCTGCATCGCCTCACGCTGGTCCATTCCCTGCGCCATCAGCGTGCGGGCCTTGGCCCGGTCGGTGGTCAGCACAGGCTCGCCCCGCAGCACGGTCTGACGCGGCGAGTCCAGCAGCCGCGCCATCTCCGCCGCCTGCGCCGTGGTGATCCGGCCACCGAACACCGCCCGGGTCACGACGTCCCCCGCGATCAGTCGCTGATCGCGGTGCTCGTTCTCCTTGCCCTTCCCCGCCAGATACACCAGCAGGTCCCGCATGTACGAGCCCTTCTTGATGTTCGGGATCACGGCCGCCTCACCGGCCCGTCTCGTCCGACAGCGCCCACTCACTGGCCAACGCGGCCTCTTCATCGACATCCACGACCGAGGGCTGCGAGGCATCGAGGGCTGGAAGCTGCACCGCGGGGCCCAGACCCATCACCCACCGTGCGGTGGCGTCCACGCTCAGGCTGGCCTGCACCACCGCGCTCAACGCGATCCCGAGACCCTCGGCGAGTTCCTCGTGCTGGTGCGACCACCGGGTCAACTGGTTGAGGTTGTTGCCGATACGACGCAGCTGCCCATCGAATTCCAGCAGCTGCAACGCCGCGTACGCCCGACCCGGATCCGTCGACGCCGACCGCGCCGGGGCCGGTGAATCGGAGTCGGGCAGGGCCGCCATCGCGGTCTCCACCAGCAGCCGCTGCACGCTGATTCCCAACTCATCCGCCCGCGCGGTCAACCGCCGGTGCTCGTCATCCGACATCGGCACCTTCGGCTTGTGTGGTCGGCCTCCGGCCACGTTCGACTGCCGCCGGCGGCGCGCCTGCGCACGCAGATCACTGGACTCCCCTGCCACCGCAACCTCTCCTCCGGCCTAGCGCAGCGACCACCCCGCCTGCCGGGGTGGGGCCACGTTAGTGGCCCTAAAAACTAGCTCGCTGACATCGTTCTCACCTGCCAGGATACCCGAGCAGTACGGCGCGTGAGGACATTCGGATCGGGACCACACCAAAGGAATTCGGCTCCGCCGGCGGGCGCTGATCGCTACGGTTTCCGGGCATGACGATGCATGCAGAACGGGCCGCGGATCTCGCGGCACAGGCGGGGCGAGAACTGCAGGCCGCGCTCGAATCGACGACCGATCTACCCGGGGACGGCGGGTGGCTGAGCTACAGCAGCGGCAGGGAGACCTCCGACCGGGTGATGTGGCAGCGGGTCACCGCGCTCCAGGCCCAGGCCCAGATCCACGCGACCCTCGCGCTGAGCGAGGTCACCCCGCCGAGACCGGCGGATCCGGCCGGGTAGGTTTGAACGCGCGAAGGACCTGGCGAGTAATGGCCGCCAGGTCCTTCGCTCTGTCGAGATGTTGCGTTGGGTTTCAGGTGTTCGCGCGCTGAAGCAGCACGTCGGCGTGGCAGGGCAACCCCGGCTCGCACGGGCAGCACAGATCCCGACCGCGTAGCTCGGGCAAGTGCGTCAGCACCCACTGCCGGTTGAAGCGGCGCCGGCGGTGTTCGATGACGTCCGGCCCTTCACCGTCGAGCCACCGAACGTAGCGGCGGACGGCGGCCGCGTGCTGTTCGGTGGGACTACCGGACTGGTTGCTGACCGTGTGCGGGTTGCCGAACCGGGACGTGCGATCGACGATCACGCCTGTACTCGGCCGCCGCCATCCGCGTACCCGGCGACGCTGAACGCGCACGGGTGTTCGCCGGTGTTCACTGCCGCCGTGCGGTGAACAGGCCACCCCCGCCGGGCGTTCGGCGGTCGGTGATGCGGCTGTTCGCTGTTCGGTTTGGCCCGCCGGAGTGAACATGTGATGTTCGGTGTTCAGCGGCGGCTGTTCACCGGTGTTCACTGTTCGGTGTTCGCTCCGGGTGATGGTGTTCGCTGTCATCGAGGAGGCTCCTGTTCGGTCCGGGGTGTTCGGTGTTCGCCGGGATGGTGTTCGGTGAACGGGGTCATGAGCCCTCGTTCTCACGTTCGCTGCGGACCATGTGGGCCAGCGCGGCGCCGAGACCGACCACGACGACAGGCAGGCAGCTCACGAACGTGGTGATCCACCAAGGGGCGCCGAGCACGACGCGTTCGGCTGCCTGGCCGGTCGCCGCTGCGGCGGCGTCGGCGAGGGCCTGGGCGGCGGCCCTCTTGTCGGCTTGTGCCTGTTCGAGCAGGTGGTAGGCGATCTGCCCGGCAGCACCCAGCAGCAGCGCACCGATGGAGGACCACTTCGCGAAGATCACGGTGGCGTCGTTGCGGCAGCGCCCCGACAGCCAGACATACATCGCGTACGCGGCGTAGGCCTCCACGCCGATGGGCAGGGTGATCGCGGAGTTGATGACGAAGTTGTCCGCGATCCCGGGAAGCGGCCGGACCTCGCCGAACCCGGTCATCTCGCCCAGTCCGACCCAGCCGCTCCATACCGCGACGAAGGCGGCCATCGCCATCAGCAGCACCGGCCACACCACGAGCGGGGACGCAGCCTTCTTCTCCCCCGCCGGCGCGGCTGCCCCCTGCCCGCCCGAGTCGCTGTGGGTCGGCTCGTCCTGGCTGTGGTCTACATGCTGCAGTTCGGTGTTCGGCCCGGTGTTCGGCCCGGTGTTCGGCCCGGTGTTCGGCCCGGTGTTCACCGGTGCCGTTGCCGTGTGTTCGGCGGTGTCGGGCGGCTGGGCAGCGAACAGCGCGGGCGAGGCCGGGAGACTTGCCTGTTCACCGGCGACTGTTCGGTGTTCGCTGTTCGCAGGAACGGCGTCGTGTTCGGTGCTCTCCGCCGGCTGTTCGTCGGTGGGATGTTCGTTCACCGCCGAGATGTTCACCGGCGCCAGGGGCGGCTGTTCGGTGTTCGCTGTTCGCTCGGCCTGTTCGCTGCTGTGGTCGTGTTCGGTGTTCGCGTCGGTGAGGGCCGAGTCCGGGAGGGCGGGCATGTCGTCTCCGTCTGACTGTTCGGTGTTCACCGGCGGCTGTTCGCTGTTCGGTTCGATGGTGTGCTTGTCGGTTGCTGCTGTCTTCTCGGCGCGTTCGGCGTCGAGTCCGGCGATAACCTCGGCGGTGAGCGCTTGCAGGTCGCCGGTGTTGACCAGCCCGTTCTGCTTGCGCCAGGCGGTGGCCTCGGTGGCGGCCAGGGTGCGGCCGGCGTCGATGCCGTAGTGACGCAGCCAGTTCTGTACCGCTCCGCCGGTGGGTGAGGGCAGCTGGGAGCAGGCGTAGCGGACTTGGTCGCGTTTGGTGCTCAGCGACATCAGCGCGGCCCGGTGGTCGTGGGCGCGGTGGGCGTGCGCCGGCGGCTGGTGGTCGGTGGTGGTCACTGGGGGTCACCTTCCTGACGGGCGAGCTGGACCGGATCGGTGAGGTCGACGGCGAGCAGGGAGTCGCCGTCCGTGGTGATTGTTCTTTGGCGACGAAGCATCTTGGAAATCCCTCCTTTTCAGCAGTGCGCGACGCAGAGCAGGCGGAGCTCCACATCTTGATAATACACCCTTAAGGGTGTATTATCAACCCTTAAGGGTGTATTATTTGGTGGTGATTCACTACCTGTCGCTCGCCGAGATCGCCGATCGGCTGGAGCTGAGCCTGAACACTGTGAAGAGCTATTACCGCAAGGGGATGCTGCCGCCGCACGATGCTGAGGTAGGTCGTAATCGGGGGTGGCTGGAGTCGACGATCGAGGAGTGGGAGGTTTCTCGCCCTGGTCGTGGCGTTCCGGCGGCCGGCCGGTCGAGCTCTCTACGCTCCTGAGAGGTCTCCGACGACGCTGATATTTACCGGCGGTAAATCGATACTCGCCCTGTGATTTCGTCGGGCTGAGCGATTACCCGGTGTTTCACCTGGGTGGTGTTCGGGTGGGCGTCGTATGCTGCGGTCGCTATCCGAGTAGCCCCGGCCGGGGTGAAGCAACGGAAGAGAGTACCGGTGGCTGTTGTGCATGTGCTGCTCAATCAGAAGGGCGGCGTTGGGAAGTCTACGCTGGCAGTGAATCTGGCGGCGGTGACGTCGGAAGTGGTGGGGGACGGGCTGGATCCGGATGCCCCTTCGCCTGTGGCGGCGGTGTCGATCGACCCTCAGGGTTCCGCGGTGTGGTGGGGGTCGCGGGTGGACAATCTACCGTTCCACGTGGTCCAGGCGCACGCCGATCTGGATGAGTTGAAGCGGTTGAAGGAACTTCCGGGTATCGACCATGTGTTCGTCGATACGCCCGGATGGCTAGATATGGCCGAGTCACAGGACGAACGGGATCCCCTCGGGGAGGGCCCGGCGGGGGACGCACTGCGTGCGGTTCTCGATTCAGCCGATCTGGTGATCGTGCCGATCACTCCGGAACCGCTGACCTTCGATCCGACCGCGCGGACGATCCGGAAGGTGATCGAGCCGCGCGGGCTGAAGTACCGGGTGGTGTTGAACAACTGGGATCCACGCGACGGGGAGCAGGACCGCGACGAGACCATCGAGTTCATCCGCCGCAACAACTGGACCGGCGCGAAGACGGTGATCCGGCGCTACAAGCTGCATACCAGGGCCTCCCTCAACGGCCAGGTCGTCACCGAGTACCCCAGCAGTGGTACCTCGCTGCGGGCGCGGGAGGACTTCTACAAGCTGGCGCTTGAGCTGAAGGTGGCTGTGTGATGGCCCGCGGCGGCACCAGGAAGAACCTGGCAGATCTGTTCGACAGCGTCGGTGAGAAGTCGCCTGTCGATGGAGAAGCGTCTCAGCCGGCGCCGAGCGGTCCACCGACCTCGGCGCCGCTGGCGGAGCTGGTGGCCAACCCCCGGAACCCGCGCGAAGACGTCGGGGATCTGGTGGATCTGGAGTCGATCGGTCAGATGCAGCTGCAACCGGCGCTTGTGGTCACGCGGGCTGCGTATCTGCGGTTGTATCCCGAGGACCAGGGCAAGGTCGGGGATGCGCGCTGGGTGGTGATCAACGGCTGCCGGCGGTTGGCGGCGTCTCACCGGTACGGCCGCGGCGAGCTCGAGTTCGTCATCAAGGATGAGGTCGCGGCGGACCGATCGACCCTGTTGTCGGCGTCCATCACCGAGAACGTCGCTCGCGCAGGCTTCGATGTGATCGAGGAAGCCCGCGCTGTCGAAGCGCTGGTGGAGGAATCCGAGTCTGCAGAAGCTGCGGCCGCGTACCTGAAGAAGTCGCCCGGCTGGGTGTCTCAGCGCCGTGCACTGCTCAAGCTCGCACCGGAACTGCAGACCGCTCTCCGCCGGGGTGACCTCGCGGTCCGGGTAGCTCGGAGCCTGGCGAAAGTTCCTCTGGAGCAGCAGGTGACTGCCTGGCAGGCGGCGCAGGACCGCCAGGCCCAGAAGGATCCCGACGGTGAGCCCAAAGCTCCCAGCTCGCCGAAGCCGGCCAATGCCCCGCAGATCGTCAAGGCGCTGCGCCGGTTCGAGCCGCAGGCAGACATCCTCGCCGAGGCTCTACGCGAGTACCTCGATGAGGAAGCGCTCGCCGATCTGGTCACCAAGCTGTCCACGTAGCGGACCCTGTCCAATCGATTTACCGGCGGTAAATGACCTCCCCCGGACTGTGAGCGAGTGCAGATTTACCGCCGGTAAATCGCGTTCGAGGTGCGGTCCGCAGACACAGCTGTTGTCAGGCCACGCACAACTCAGGTTGTTCCACCTCCCCGGTGCGCCGCGTTGCCAGTGGCGTACCGCCGACCCGCCACTGCGGATCGCGCATCCCGTGGTGGATTGTCAGCGGTGCGTTCAGCACAATCCCAGCGTCCTCTGGCGTCTCGGCGTGGATGAGGATCCGGTCCATCGCGGCCGTGATGTCGTGTCGGCGGTCGAGCCAACGGAACCATGCTTTCCGTTCACTCGGGTGGAGCTGCCGGAGGACTTCTCGGCGTGCGGTGCGGCGTTCCTCCTGCTCGTGATCCGAGAGGTTTGTCCACCAACGGCGCTGGAACCACAGTGAGCGCATAAGTTTGGCAGCGGGGTGCTGAGAGACTGCAAGACGTTCACCAGGGGCCAGAGCAGCCAGAGCGTCGCAGCGGACACGCCAGTACAGCCGGTCGCGGTTGTACTGGGCGGTCAGCCGGGCGGGGGTGCAGCGGCCGAGGGGCCGGGGGGTGTCCAGACTAGTGTGCTCATAGTCTTCAGCACGGGTGATGTATGAGCTTGCGGCAGGCCCAATTCGGTAGGCGTGGCAGTCGTCAGCGCCGCCGGTGTAGGCGCGGCTGATTTCCAAAAGACCGAGGTCGATCGCTGCCGCCAGGGCTCGCCGGACGGTTGCCAAGGCCAGCCTTGAACGAACGGATAGGTCGCGCAGAGAGATCGAGCCCTCGCGGGTGATGAGAGGCATCGCCAGGGCGCACAGAACCGTCGACAGTGATTTTCGGCGGCGTGTCTCAAGATCCGTAAGGTCCTGCACCGCGGCGCGCAGCCCTGCCTCAAGAGCCCGTATTTCCGCGGCATCGGTGTGGTTGGTGGATGTCGCCAAAGCAGGCTTCAGGCGCCGCCGGCGCGGCCGCTCCGTCTTCGCCTCGGTCAGAGCCTGCTTCCACATCTCGCGCCACTGCTGGAGGTTCCGACCGATTTCAGGACATGCGTCTTTGGCTCGGGACCAGGCGCTTCGCTCGGTGCTGCCTTCTTCGGCGGCCACAAGGGTGACCGCAGGCAGCCACGCGTAGCGGCGCCACCAACGTTCTCCGCGGTCACGCGCCTTGCTGCCCTTGGACGACACTTCGGCCCACGCGGCGGCGGTGTCATAACCGTTGCGCGCCAGCACACAGGCCAAGCCGAACTCGCTTTCCGATCGAGAGTTACCCGCGCGACTACGCGCCCGTCGGCAGGCTCGACCGGGCCGGGAGATTTTGGACTCACGGACGGGGACCTCCCACGCAGCAGCAGCCTCAGCGATTGCTGCGGGAGTGATGGTGCTGACGACAATTCGGGACGGAAGGCCGCGTCGGTGCGGTGCGCTGAGCAGTCGGAGTACCTGCCCGGTGCGGTCGTCAACGACAGTGCCTAGGCGGTCGGCGAGATTTACACAAAACCGATGCCACTCTGCGGCAGTGTTCGGGCTGTCGAAAATGGTGATCACGTGACGTCCGCCAGGACGGCCACTCTTGCGCAGCAGATAAGGCAGCCCACGAGCGACGCACCATTCCAGCAGTGCCCGGACTGCGGCGTCGCCAAGCGCGGCGGTAGCGGCGTCGACGTCAGCGGCACCGAGAGCGGGCGCCAGTCGGGCGCCAGCGCTGGCGGAACGGCCACACGCAACCGCCGCCCGCAGCGTGACCAGATCCTTGACGGGGTCACCGCGGTTGTCCCGCTGGATCGCGATAAACGGAGCAACGTAGAGGGCGCGCTCCAACTCAGCGAGGCTGACACACGAGGACCCGTCGGGGCAATTTCCCTGCGGATCAGAGGAGGTGTCGTAACTGTCACACGTGTTCAGGGCGTGTTCGCACGCGACTGCAATAGGGCGTGCGATACCCTCAGATCTGTCGGCCAAGACAAGACCCTTCTGGGGTGCTATGCGGAGCCTCCGACGTACCAGGTCGGAGGCTTTCCGCGTTTATGAGGTTGTTGAGGGCAGGCCGATGCCTGCGGTCACTATCCAGCCAGTGGCAACTCCTGCTGGTTCGTCTTCTCGGTCTTTCGCTTGCGGCCCTTCTTCGGCCGAGCTCGCCGCGGTACATGCCGCGGCTTGTCGAGCTCCAGGACGAGGTCGGGCCGGTTGACGTGGAGGGCCATTACGTCCGCCACGTACTGGGACACGGACATTCTGTTTTCCTCGGCGAGCCGACGTACGGCCTCGAAAACATCGAGCGCCAGGCGTGGGCCAACCTGGGCTCGTTCTCCCTTGGGCAGCTGAGCCATGCGCGTTACCCTTCCATGCCCAAACTGTTAACGCCTACCGACACGCCGGATTTGGTTTCCCACGAAAATTGTGAGTTCGGGCGTGGGTTCCACATCGCCCTTACGACCATGTGCGACCCGCAGCCGCTCAAAGCGCCAACATCCAGGTAATAGGGGGCATTACAGCTCGGGGGTAGCGGACGCGGTACGTTCTGCTAGCGACTGCTGGATTCGGGCGGAATCGACCACTTGGCCAGCACCGACCAGCCTCGAGATGTGCAGTAGTGCGGATTCGTGGATTTCGGCCGCGCGGTGTCGAGTTGCGTTAGAGGCAACGGCGTCTCGGACGACCCAGGGTGTGTAGCCGAACTCGAAAGCGTCGAGCGCTGTCTTCAGAACGCAGGCGTCGGTGGCGATTCCGCATATGACTAGGTCTGTTACGTCGAGGCGGCGGAGTAGGTCGCGCCCCTCGGCGGTGAGCGCGGTGTAAACCGTTTTGTCGAGGAGGTGCGATCCGGGTGCATCGGCCAGCACTTCAAGTTCTTCGACGAGGTCGGTCTCGGGTGGTCCGTACAGCGCTCTCCAGCCGATCAGGCGCTCCCAGGGGCTGCCGGTGTAGTTCCAGTAGCGGGTGTACACCGTCGGCCGGTCGGCCTGCGCCCAGCGGGTCGCGAGGTCCACGATCACCGGAACCGCGTGGGCCGAGAACTCGTTGACGAACCCGTTCTGTACGTCGACGACGAGCAGCGCTGCTTTGTCTATGTCGATCACTGGCCGGCCTCCTTCAGTGCCTCCATGGCTAGTTCAAGCTGGGATGGCAGGCCGCTGGAGGTGACGACCGCCTCCCGCATCTGCTGGTACTGCCCGGTCTCCTGCGGCCGGGGGTTGAACAGCAGCAGCCGCATCGCTCTGAGGAAGCGGCCGCCGTATTCAGGTGATATGTCGGGGTCCACGCCAGCTTCGATTTGCTCGTTAATGTAGGCCGTGAAAGCCCAGATGGCCTGGACCCCGATCTCGAACTGGACGAGGTCGTTTTCGGCAAGACCCCGAAGAGGATCGTGCGGGTGGTAGACCACCCCTGACCAACTTGCCCACGCGCTGGAAACGCCCGGACTGCCGAAACTGCGCATCTCGGGCGGATGGTAACCCGCACCGAGCAGGTCGTGTTCAGTGCGCTCGCTGGCAGCTTGGGCGTTTGGAGTGACCTCACGGTCGACGAGCACCCGTGGGGCGCAGATTAAACGCAGCCCAGTGTCGAGACTCTGCCCGGCCCATGGCGCGGCGTAGACCCAATAGGTGCTGAGAACGTACGAGGCGGCGATGTCTGTACCTGCCGCTTCGGTGAGGTACTGCCCGGCCCACCTGAGGTTCTCTGGGTACGACTGGTAGCGCCAGTAGGCGAGCGAAGTGACATCGGGCAGGTCAAGATCTTCAAGCAGGTGGATGATGGCCGTGCCGAAGGGAAATAGCGACACCGAGCAGTGGTCGCCCGTCTCGGGGACGGGTCCGATCCAGCAAGGGGTTCGACCCAGGTGGCCGGTGACCCGTTCCAGTTCCAGGCTTTCGACGAGCGGCTGGACGCGCGTGTGTCCGACATGCGCAGCGATAAATTTGTGAGAACGAATTCCAAGGGTGCTGGAGTTCGTCGGTGCCAGTGCAGTGATGGCCATCAGTACATCCCCGGGTGGGGTTGCCCTGTTCTCCCAAGAGGTCACGTGACCAGCCTGAATGCTACGACCGAGCAAATCACTGAGTGCCGCAGCGAATTCGACGGGAGACAGACCTGCAGAAGCCCTGGCCATCGAGACGCGGCCGCGCGCGAGGGCTGCGTAGTCCGGGTGGTAGCTGGATCCGCGTGTGTGCAGCCCCGTGACGGTTCCGCCCGAGGATGGCAGGCGACGTACGTTCACATCGCCTCCCGGGAGGAGGTCTCCGGGATGTTCGGCGCGGCGGGGTAGGTAAGGCCGAGGTTAGAAAAAACCTCCATCATCAGTGTTTCTAGCTGCTCGACGCGAGCGCACATCGCCTCCAACTGCTCGACACGGGCTCGTAGTTGGGCGACCTCGTCGCCTTCTCCGGCTTGTTCCACCGGCGCCGGCGATTGGACGAAGGACCCGACCCCGTGGAAGGTCTCGACGAGGCCCTCGTTTTGCAGCTCGGTGATCGCTCTCGCAACGGTATTGAGAGCAGCGCCCCATTGCTCCATCAGCTGAGCCTTGGTCGGCAGCTGGTCGCCGGGCGCATAGTCGCCGCGGCTGATCTTGGCCCGAATGTCATCGGCGATGAGGGCATATCGCGGTTTGCTCACCATCTAAGAGTAAGTCTCCTTGAGTCACTTAAGTCAATCACTTGAACATGATTGACTCTATCAACTCAGTCTGATTCACTCAGATAGACAGTCGATAGAGTGAAGGAGGAGTCCTCATGGCGATAAGGCGTGAGGGGCAGTGGTTGACCGCAGAGCGGTCCGCGCACTGCGCGTATGAGGTTGCACCGGGCCGTTTTCGGCTCACGCTGTGGCCGGGCGTACGGGTATCCGCCCGTGCTGCCGTGGCCGGCCTGACGATCGCGGAGTTGTCTGCGCGGTGGGGTCGGGGCCTGTGGTTCGACACCCCGAACACCCGAATGGCCTGGGGGATGATCGAACTTCAGGCGCAGACGCTCGGGTTGGATGCCTTGGACGCGGTGCTGCGCTGCCAGGCCGGAGAGGTCCCCTCGGACGCGTCGGCGCTGGGGGTGAGTGCGTGATGCAGGTACCTGCTGTTTGGACACGCGAGACCTGGCGTCGGGCGGCCAATCCGACCATCCCGGCGGTCATCGAGCGCGACGGCCATTTGGTCAGCGAGGCCACCGTCCACCACGCGGATTACGTGGGGCTGGACCGCTGGCATGTCTCCTACCTGCCGGGGCGGCAGTTGACCCGCATGCAGGCCCGGGCCGCGATGAAGATCGCGATCGCTCCGGAGCGGGTGGAAGTCGAGCGGTGGGCAGGCCTGTTGGGTCTGACCGCTGCGGAAGCCCGCGGCTTCGTGGCGATGTCGGCGGAGGTCGCGTGATGTCCCGCGATCGCTACATCGATATCTACATCCCGGTCGGCCCGGGCGCCGGCGTTGGTGTCGTCGGCTCGATCTTCGCCGTGATCGGCGGGGCCATCACGTTCGCCGTGATCGTGTGCGCCGCTGTGTCCTGCGCGGATTTCGGCGAGGGCGCCCAGATTCCCGAGTCCAGTTGTGAGCCGTTCTGCGCCATTACCAGCGCGGCTCACCCGGCGGGGGAGGCCACGCGATGAGCATGGATATCTCGCGCTCCGGTCTGGTGTGCAGCACCGATCCGGAACTGTTCTTCGCCTCGGCTCAGCAGCCTAAGCGGATCGAGCTGGCTCAGGCGGCCTGCCGTGACTGCCCGCTGCTGGCCGAATGCGCGGCCTGGGCGGCTCCCCTGGTCGAGCGGCGGGACCTCGTCGAGTGCGTCGTCGCGGGCGTGCACCTGCCGCCGGTGCGTAGGTCACTGAAGGTGTTCGGCGAACTCGCTGACCGGCTTCGTGTCGTCGCGATCGCGGCACAGGCCAGCGAGAGGCGGGCCGCGTGATGACCGGGGTTGAAACCACTACTGGTGTGCGGTTTTTCCAGCTGCACCGCGATGTGGACCTGACCGGTTACAGCGGTACCGGGGTCGTGGCCGATGGGGTCGTTTGGCCCGACGGCACGGTCTCGTTGCGCTGGCGCGGCCCGGTCCGCACGACTGTCGAGGCCTCCTGCCTCACCGATATCGAGACCATCCACGGCCACGATGGCGCGACGCGCGTCGTCGAGGTGGCCGTCATCCCGTTCGGAGGTGCGGCGTGGACCGCAGCGTAAAACAGCCCGGTGCCGGGCTGAACGACTGGAAAGAACTCATCCTCGTGGGCGCCGGCGCGACCGTCGGCGCGACCACCTACGCCAGCCTCTGGCTGGGTGAGGCCCTCTACGGCGGCCCGGATCAGGATCTGCCGATCAACCCGATCTCGCTGGCCTGCAACCTCGCGACCGGGGATGTGGACTGGACCGGCGCGGCCAATGGTGGGCTGGCGACGCTGCTCATCGGCACCGGCCTCGGTGCGGTCGGTGCCCGGGCGGCGTGGCGGGCCGGGTGCCGCAAGTGCCGTGCGCTGTCGCGGCATTGGGAGAAGCACAAGAAGGAGGCCATCGACGCTCAGGCCAAGTACATGGGCCGCGGGCGGGAGCTGGAAGGGCTGTCGCAGGCGGCGGTCGCCGAGCGCGCCGCGGCGCTGAACGTGCAGCTGAACCCCGGCGACGCCCCGGGGGTGATGATCGGCCGGTCGGTGGCCGACGACAAGCTCCTCTTCGCCTCCTACGAGGATTTGCACCTCGACATTTGGGGTCCGCGGTCGGGTAAGACCACCACTCGCGTGATCCCGGCGGTGATGGAGGCCCCGGGCGCGGTCGTGGCGACCAGCAACAAACGCGACGTCGTGGATGCGACCCGCCGGTTCCGTGCCACGAAAGGCCCGGCGCTGGTGTTCGACCCGCAGGGTGTGGCCGATGGCGAGCCGACCTTCTACTGGGACCCGACCGCGTGGGTGTTGGGCGATGGAGACCCGGCGGCCGCGCAGGAGCGGGCCTACAAACTCGCCGCGCACTTCGCGTTCGGTGGCCCCACCGAGAACGAGAAGCGCGACGCATTCTTCGATCCCGAGGGCGAAGACCTGCTCGCTGGGCTGATCCTGGCGGCCGCGTTGGACAAGAAACCGATCACCCAGGTGTTCGCGTGGGTCACCGACGACCAGGACCGCACCCCGGTCAAGATCTTGCAGCGTCACCACTACGACCAGGACGCGGCCGGTCTGATCGCGCAGTACAACTGCGAGGACAAGCAGCGCAGCGGCATTTTCGGCACCGCCAAGAAAATGGCGGCCTGCCTGAAGTTCCGGCGGATCCAACCGTGGGTCACCCCGCCGCAGGAGGGGGAGCGGCCCCGGGAATCGTTCGACGTGGACGAGTTCGTGAAGTCGAAGGGCACGCTCTACCCGCTGTCGAAGGAGGGCCAGGGCAGCGCTGGTCCGTTGGTCACCGCGTTGTGCGCGGCGATCGCGGACGCCGGCGCCGCCGAGGGCACCCGCCACCCCAACGGGCGTCTGCCGGTGCCGATGACCATCGTGCTCGACGAGGCCGCCAACATCGTGCGCTGGAAAGACCTGCCCAAGCAGTACTCCCACTTCGGCTCCCGCGGGATCGTGGTGATGACCGTGCTGCAGTCCTGGGCGCAGGGGACGCGCTGCTGGGGCAACGACGGCATGGAAGCGCTGTGGTCGGCCTCCAATATCAAGGTGCTGGGCGCCGGCCTCGACGGTGCCGCGTTCCTGCGTGATCGCAGTGAGCTGATCGGCCCGCACTACGAGCTGAGCACCTCGGTGTCGCGGGGCAAGGATTCGCGGTCGGTCTCGACCAGCCGCACCACCGAGACCACCCTGCACGCCAGCGATATCGCGGCGATGCCCAAGGGCCGAATCATCGTCTTCTCCTCCGGTCACCGCCCGACCTTGGCCAAGGCCATCCCGTGGTGGTGGCGCGACTACGACCGCGAGATCCGCGAAGCACTCGCCGAAGTCACTGCTCCTGCCGCGCGTCCGCAGCTGCGGATCGTGCCACCCCCTGCTGATGAGGAAGGCAAAACCGCATGACCGAGACCGTGCAGACCCCCGAGAACGGCCAGAACCCCCAGGAGAACCAGAACACCGGCGCGGCCGCGCCGGTGGGCGGGGTCGACCTGGGCGAACTGCTGGAGAGCGCGCTGCGCAAGGCCGTGCAGGCCCAGATCAACGCCGAGGCCAAGGAAATGGCCGCCGGCGTGGTCGCCGAGCTGCTCACCGATGCGGTCCGGGCCGAGATGCGCGCCGCGGCGCTGGTGGAAGCCGAGGACGCGCTGAACCCGGCGCTGGCCGACACCGCGACACCCGCGGGCGAGGGTGGCGAGGAGGAAGCAGCTGGTGAGGCCGAGGAGGAAGCGGCCGCGCCGGAACCGAAGTACGCCACGGTCGAGGAGTTCGTCGAGCAGTGGGTGGTGCCCACCTACCGCCGTGAGGTCACCACGGATCAGCGGGAGTGGAAGTGGTGCCCGCGCTGGCACGCCCATGGCGAGGTGTATGCCCGGTTCAAGGCGGTGCATCGGGCGTTCGAGGCGATGCGGCTGGACGAGACCGTCGAGGTCTCGCTGTGGTGGCTGACGCATCTGGATCCGCATATGGCGGTGATCCTGAGCCCGGACGGACCGTTCAAGCTCTGCAACTCGACCAGGCACAGCGACGAACTGGGGCCGCTGCCCACCACCGAAGCTGCGGCGGGTACGGCGACCGACGGGTTCGTCCCGTCGGCGTTCGGGCTGTGGGTTCCGGCCGGCCCGCCTGCCCGTCCGCGTGAAGTGACGCGGGAGTACCCCGGATGAGCAACGCATGGGCCCGCTCCGCCAGCTGGGAGCGGGTCACCGAAGCATTGGAGCGCAAGGTCGGCCACGGCCGCACCGCGGGCACCTGGACCCGGTACTGCTGCCCGCACCACGAAGGCGACGGCCGCCACCACAACCCGAGCTTGGGCGTGAAGTACCTCGACGATCAGGGCCGCACCAAGGTGAAGTGCTTCTCGGGCTGCACCGACGAGCAGGTCCTCGACGCGATCAGCCTGGAGATCAAGGATCTCTACGACAAGCCGCTGGAGAAAGGCCAGCGCAGCAGCGGCCAGACGCGGGGCGGTTGGACCCGCAGCCGCCGGCCACAGCCGCAGACCCGGCGGGAGAGCCCGGCCGACCGCGCGATCGCGGCGGCCGGGTTTCCCGCGGTCACACCGAAACGGGAGCTGGGACAGCAGCGCACACCGTGGAAAACCACCGACACCTACACCTACGTCCGTGACGACGGCACCGTTGCCGGTGAGGTCATCCGCCGCGAGGCCCAGTTCGCCCACGGCCGCAGCAAGAAGTTCTCACAGCGCGCCTGGAACAGCGCCCAGGGCGATTGGCAGGACACCGGTTTCGACCCGGTGCCCTTCCAACTGCCCCAGGTCCTGGCCGCCATCGCCGACGGCGAAGCCATCTACATCTGCGAGGGCGAGAAGGACGTCCACACCGCCGAGCGGGCCGGGCTGACCGCCACCACCAACGCCGGCGGTGCGCTGTCGTGGACACCGGATCACGCCAAGTGGCTGCGCGGCGCCTCTCTGGTGGTGGTCGTCGCCGACCAGGACCCGGCCGGATACCGGCGGGCGGAAAAGGTCCTGGCCTCACTGGACGGGCTGGTGGACCGGGTGCGGGTCGTCGCCCCGGCCACCGGCAACGACTTCACCGACCACATCGACGCCGGGCACGAGGTCTCCGAGATGACCCCGATCCCACACCTCGACCCGTTCACCCGACCGACCAGCAGCCCCCGCCGGACCCCACCGGCGGACCGCGAAACCCCTGCCGCCGAGACCGAACCGGTCACCGCGGCCGTCACCCCTGAGGGAGGACCCACCGATATGGCCCAGTACATGATGGCCCCGGATCTGGACGCCGCTCCGGACCACACCCCCGATATCGACTCCGCCGGCGCGGAAATGTCGCGGTTTTGGCAGCTCATGCTCGCCAAGATGCTGGCCTACGCCCAGAAACTGGCCGAGCAGCGCCGCCGCGAACGCGAAGAAGCCGCCGCCAAGGCCGACGACGAACGCCGCGAGACCGAGCAGCGGCACGCCGCCGAGCGCCAGGCCGTGGAGACCCGGCTGGCGAAACTGAAGGACAAGGGCTGGGACCACCTCTCGGTCAGCGAGATCGAGGCGGCCTTCGGTGATGCGGTCGCTTGGGCCGAAGACAGCAAACTCGCTGCCGAAGCCCGCTCCGAACTCGTCGGCTATGTCGCCCACCGGTACGGGGTCCACCTGGACATGGAGACTGGTGGCGTCTTGGCCAGCCCTGCACCGAACGTGGCCGACGCCCTGCTGGCCAAGGAGGGCGAGCGGGCTACGCAGTCGCGGACGCGCCGTGCCCAGGACCGGATGGTCGAAGAGATCGCGCGGCAGAACGATCTGGACCAGAGCGTCAAAGAGCAGCTCTACGCCGATATCGAGGCGTGGCGGGCCAACCCGACCCCGCGCGGCCTGGACGAGCTGACCAAGAAGATGCGGGTGCAGCAGGTCAGCGAGCCGGTGCGCACGAAGGTGCGGTTCATCGCCTCCTACCTCGGCACACCGGGCCAGATCGTTGCCGACGACGAGCTCGGCTCGACCCGGACCCCGTTCCCGACCGCCGAACTGCGCAAGATGGACCTCCCCCTGGTCGACCTCGGCGAGGAAGCCAAGCCGCGGGTGGACAAACTGCTGGAGGCCTACCAGGACCGCCTCAAGACCGGAATGTCCACCACCAGCGTGCAGGAACGGCTGCGTGACGCCGTCGCAGTGATGACCCCAGAAGACCAGCAGGCCGCACGCGAGCGGGGCAGCGAGATCCGCCACAACCCCGCCGGAAAGTTCGCGCGGCTCTGGCCCGATCACGTCGACCGCGAGGAACTGGCCGCGACCGTGCGCATGTACGCCTCGGTCGCCACCCAGGCCTCCCGGGTCGCGGGCAGGGCCGGCGACCTCGGCGACCCGACCGCGGCCGCGCTACGCCAGCGCGCCGAGAAGGACCGCGCCTACATCCGCAAGGCCCTCACCCAGGGCAAAGGCCTGCACCCGCTGGAGCAGGAGCAGCTGCGCGCGGTCCTGGTCGACGTGGACGCCGGGAAACACACCACACCGGAACTGCTGTTCGTCGACGACCGCTCCGCCTCGGTGGTCGATATGGACCGGGCCTCGTCCATCGCCTACGACCACGCCCGCTACACCCGCCACAAGCTCGGCCAGATGTTGGAGTCCAACCAGGCACCCCGCGGCACCGCGCGACGCACCCGCGAGCAGGTGCAGCGTGTCGCCGACGCTCAGATCCAGCTCGCCGTCGGCAACGCCACCCTCACCGACCACGAGGACAAAGGTGTGGACCGGGCACTCATCGAGCGCTTGGCCGCCGCCGGCGTTCCCGAGGGCATGCGCAACCGGGTCCGGGCCGAACTCGACGCCACCGCCGGCCAGGCCTCCGTTGCCGGGAAGCAGGCCAAGGTCATCCAGGAACGGTGGGCCGATCGCCGCGATGCGGTCACCGCCGTGCGCACACCGCCCGCCCCCGGCTACGACAGCCGCGACCGGCTCGACCAGATGGCCGAGCACCTGCGCGCACAGGGGATGCCCCCCGATGAGGTCACCCAGCGCATCGCGGCCGAGAGCACCTGCGCCCACCCCACGCAGGAAGCCGTCAAAGCCGCGCTCAAGGGCCGCACCAAGTCCCGCAACACCCGCCCCGGCGCCGGGATGCACATCACCAACCACCGCGGCCGCGGCAAAGGCGACCGCGGATTCGGCCGCTGAGACGGCCAAACCCCCCGGGACGGCGCACACCACGCTGCGCCGTCCCTCCCGGGCCCGCTGCTCGGCGGAACCCCGGAATCACCCGATAGAGAAGGAAGAACACCGCAATGTCACACGCTTCACCCGTCCGGACCGGAGCAGCCCTCGATGCCGACGAACTTGCCCGCCGCCGCGACCACTACGAGCACGCTCTCGACCGTGCCAACCGAGAGCGTGCCGAGGACTACGCGCTCTACATGCAGACCTCGAACGCCAACAGCACAGAGTTCGCCGCAGGCTACGACGCCCGCGTCTACGAAATCGAAGACAACCTCGCCCGCGCTCAAAAGGTGCTCGATCAGCACTTGAGCGACTGCCGCAAAACGCTGGCCACCGATGAGATCTGGGGGCCCAAGCTCGCCGAGATCGAGGCCGCCGAAGCCGCCCGCGCGGCGAACACGGCACGGGGGGTCCAGTCGAGCGGAAATTGGCGTTAGCGGTGGCGCGTGGGCCGGTATCCGAGTAGGGCGGTGCTGATGGCGTGGGCGATCCACGCCAGTCCGGCTGTCCCATCGAGGGTCGGCGGCCGGGTATCCAGTACGGGCACGAATTCGTAGGTGTGGCCGGTTCCGGCGGCTGGGTCGTTGCCGTGATCGGCGGTGATGATGATCCGGTCCGCGCTGTCCATCCTGGCCAGGGCTTCGCCGATGGTGGCGTCGATCCGGGGCTCCGGACTGGGGTCGGCGGAACGCGCCGGCGGCAGCGTTGAACGAGTACGGCGCGATGCGCCGCACCATCTACGCCTGCCGGTACCTGACCGATCCGGACTAAAGGGCGAATCCATCCACGCCCTCAAACGCGGCCTCATCTACGCCCACGAGGGCGCCTTCCGCGCACGCCACCTGGAAGCCCAGACCGAACAAGCCTGGTGCCTGACCGTGGCCACTAACGCAGTAATCGCTTGGACCACAGAGTATTACGCGCTCGCGGTGGACCAGATGCGCCGTCAGGGCCGCCGTATCGACGCCAATGTTCTGGCCCACGTCAGCCCGGCGCACAGCGAGAACATCATTTTCTTCGGCGCGGTCGAGGTCGATATCGACGCCGAACTCGCCCAGCTCGGTCCCACCGGCTACCGGCCGCTGCGGGTCCGCGACACCCTGTTCTGATCAGCACTCATCGCAGCGCCGTTCCCTAGTTCTCGGGCGAGCGCCGCGATGGAGCCGGCGGGGAAGCTGAAGGTGATCGGCCGGGCCGAGCAGGGCGGTGTCGAGGTGCTGTTCACAGACGAGCCCGGGATCCGCAGCACTCCAGATCGGCGAGTACTCCTTTGAGTGGCTGTCCGGCGTAGGCGTCGGTGCCACACACGCGTTTTGCAGCCCCCAGCGCAGGAATGCACGTGCCCTAGTCTGCGGCGGGGCGTGCGGCGCTGATTTCTGTCGCCGCCTGCTGGAAGGCGTCGGCGGCCCGTGCGAAGTAGTCGAAGAGGAATTCCCGCTGTTCGGGTGTGTAGCCGCCGATGATGTCGCCGATCTTGCGGCGGGCGGGGGCGAGTACGTCGTCGAGATCGGCGGGCTGGGCGACCGGCTCGACCATCACCTTGCGGCGGTCGATGGGGTCAGCGCCGCGACGCACATACCCGGCCTTTTCCAGGCGGTCGATGAGCCGGGTGGTGGGCCCGGTGGTCAGACCGGTGCGGGCGCCGAGTTCGCCGGGTGTCATGGCCCCGCTCAGTTCCAGGATGTTGAGCGCGTACAGGTCGGTGGCGCCCAGCCCGACGGCTCTGGCGCCCGCTTGGGCATGCAGCACAACAGAACTCAGGTACCGCCGGAAGACCTGACTGGGGTCGTCTTTCTGCCTATCCGTTGACAAGGGGTCCACCTTCCTCATATTCTCTTCCTAAACGAAGAGACATCTCCTAAGAAGAGAAATCTTCTAGGCAGGGAGAATAGCACGAGGAAGGTCCCCGCGATGACCGCGACCACCACCAATACCGAATCCACCACGGCGTCCACCCACTCCGCCGATTCCGTCGGCCTACCGTCCCCCAGGGCCACGAAGTCCCGTCGCCGCACCGTCGTGAAGGTGCTGGGCGCGAGCGCACTCACTCTCGGCATTGCCGCCGCCGGCGGGTATGTGTGGCTGGACCAGACCTCGGACGTGCGCAACCAGGGCATTGCCGAGTGCACGAGCGTCACACCGGACGGCGGCACCGCCGCGGACCTGCAGGGGGTCTGCGCGACGCTGGCCGAGATGACCGCGGCCTGGGGGCAGGGCGACGCCGACGCCTTCGGCGCCACCTTCACCGAGAACGGCACCTACACCACTTTCGTGGGCACCTACTACGACGGCCGTCGCGATCTCACCGAGTCCCACCGCGCGCTGTTCAACGGATTCCTGAAGGGCAGCAAGCTCGCCGACTCCTACCTCGGCATCCGCTTCTTCGGCGCGGACACCGCGATCGTCACCACCCGCGGCGACCGGTACGACGACGAACGCCCGAGCGAGCTGTCCAAGACCCAGACCTACACCCTGGTGCGCGAACAGGACGGAAAGTGGCGCATCGCCGCCTTCCAGAACACCAAGCGCCAGACCGTCATGGAACGCATCTCATTCCTGTTCGATGCGGACACCAAGCCCGAGGCCGAGCGATGAGAGCACTCGTGACCGGCGCCAGTGCGGGTATCGGTCGAGCGTTCGCGGTAGCGCTCGCGACGCAGGGATATTCGGTGACAGGGGTGGCGCGGGGCGCCGAGGGACTGGAAACGCTCATGACCGAGCTCGGGAACGGGCACGACTATCTCGCCGCGGATCTCGCCACCACCGAAGGGCTGGCGGCGACCGCCGCACTACTCCGGCACGGTGGATACACGCTGCTGGTGAACAATGCCGGTACCGCCACCCACGGCGACTTCGCCGAGCTGCCGCTCGAATCCGCGCTCACCACGATCGAGGTGAATTGCCGCGCGGTCGTCGTCCTGGCGCACGCCTTCCTCGGTGCGGCCGCACCCGGCAGCGCGCTGGTGAACGTGTCCTCCACGCTGGGGGAAATCCCGAAGCCGGGAATCGGTGTCTACAGCGCCTCCAAAGCCTTCGTCACCGCCTTCTCCGAAACGCTGTGGCACGAACAGAAGTCGCGCGCAGTGCACGTCCTGGCCCTGTGCCCGGGTGTCACGCGAACCGCCTCACAAACCGCGGACGACGTCCCGCCCTGGCTGGTCCAGTCACCTCGTGAAGTGGTGGATCGCGCCCGAAAAGCGCTGTCCGGCAAGGCCGGTCCCGTCGTCGCGACCAGCCGGACCAATCAACTGTTCACCGCCGCACTGCGGCTCATTCCCCGCAGGGCCGCCCTGGCCCTGCTCGCGCACTGAAGGAGCTCACCACCATGAACGCCACCACCGACACCGCCGCCATTCGCGCCCTCATCGAGCGCAGCGCACAGGCGTGGACCCGGGGCGACGGCACTGCCTACGGCGAATGCTTCACCGCCGACGCCACCGACGTCACCTACATGGGCACCGTCTACCACGGCGGTCCGGAGATCGGCCGCGGGCACCAGGTGCTGTTCGACAGCTTCCTGAAGGGAACCCGCCTCACCGTCGAGATTATTGAAATCCGCACCTACGGAAGCGACACTGCCATCGTGGTGGCGCGCGGCGAGTCCTCGAAGGGGGCGCCGAAGCAGCTGGGCAAGCTCGCGACCTACACGGTGATCCGCGATGCAGACGGCCAGTGGCGGATCGCGGCGGTACAGAAGACCCAGCGCAAGCGGCTCATGGAGGCCCTCACCTTCACATTCCAGCCCGCCTCCCGCCCGGCCGCCCGCTCATGAGCACCATTGCCGTCCTCGGGGCCACCGGCCGCACCGGGCGGATGATTGTGAACGAGGCACTGGCTCGTGGGCACCGTGTCACCGCCGTCGTCCGCCGGGCCGGAAGCCTCGGTCCAGCAGCGGGATTGACGGTGGTCACCGCCGATCCGACCCGACCGGGGGCCTTGAACGGACTTCTCGATGAACACGATGTGGTGATCTCCGCGCTGGGTGCCGCCGGACGCGGTCCCACCACGCTCTACTCCGACAGCGCCGCCACGATCATGACGGCCCTGCGGCCCAGAGGTCGACTGCTCGTCCTTTCCTCCGCAGGGGTGGGCATTCCATCCGATGCGGACCTGGTCAGCAGGCTCTTCGCCCGGCTGCTGCACCGGATCATGCGCGAGGTCTACACCGATATGGAAAGAATGGAACGCCAACTCGCGCACAGCGAGCTGACCTGGACCGCCGTGCGGCCGACACGTCTGACCCATGACCCCGCAGCCAGGCATCCGCGAATCTCCGTAGGCGCGAAAGCGAAGGTCGGCCCGCGAACCTCACGAGCCGACCTTGCCAGATATCTACTCGACGCCATCGACGACCCACGCACCTACCGCACACCCGTCGCCATCTCTTCGTGAATGCAACTCTGCTGACAAGACCACTTCGAACATCGACCACATCTGCGAAATCTGGCGCTAAGCAGTTACCGCAGATAGTGACATACTATGTGCGGTAACTGCCGAGTCGTCCTGGTGCGATACACCCCGAACCCGGGGGCGACTCGGGAAACTATCTGCGGTAGCGACGGGAGGGTGGTGCGATGGGGCAGGTTCGGAGACTCCCGAGCGCGGTCGGCGGGGTCCGGCTCAGTGATGCCGTGGCGATCTATCTGGCGGCGATCACGGTCGAGAACACGAAGGCGACCTACGCTACGGCGCTGAACCGGCTCGTGGCCGACTTCGGCCGCGATACCGATGTGGCGCTGCTGGGGTCGCAGCCGGATCGGGTGGCCGGCTGGTTCACCTTCATGTGGGGCGACAAAGCAGCCAAGACGTTCAACATCCGGTTGACCGCCCTGCAATCGGCGTGCACGTACTGGGCCGAACAGGACTGGCTGGCCGCCGATCCGCTGGTGCGGTTGAAGGCGCGTCCCGCACCGCCGGATACCAGCAAGGCACTCTCGCGTGATCGCGTCGCCGAGATCCTGACATCGGATGCGCCACTGCGCGAGCGGGTGCTGTGGCACCTGCTGTATGAATCCTCCGCCCGCGCCGAGGAAGTGCTGATGCTCGACGTGCCCGATCTGGACACGGTGAACCGGTGCGCGGTGGTGACCCGCAAGGGCGGGGCGCGTGAGCGGATCGCCTGGCAGACCGGCACCGCGCGGCTGCTGCCACGCATGCTCGCCGGTCGGCGCCGGGGCCCATTGTTCCTCACCGACCGCAAGGCCCGCCCCTCGGTGGCCAGCAACGATGTGGATCCGGTGACCGGGCGAGCCCGCTTGTCCTACCGTCGCGCGGCAGAACTATTCGAGACCTACACCGCACACTTCGGCGACGGCCCCTACACATTGCATCAATGGCGGCATTCCCGACTCACCCACGCCGCCGAGGACGGCGCGTCCACGCCAGTGTTGATGAAGCTGAGCGGGCACACCTCGGTCCGCAGCCTCGCCAAATACGCTCGGGTGTCCGACGAGGGGCTGCGCCGGTTCCAGGCCGACACCGACCCAGCCGCCCGCCGTCGGCCGAACCGCTGATCTGTTTTCCTCACCCGAAACCGTCAGTCGTCTTCGTCTCCGGCATCTGGATCGCGCAGCGGCCGGTGGCGTCCGCCCAGGTCGGGCAGGTGGAAGCTGTAATGGCCCTCCATGCGGATGTGGCGACGGATGAACGGTGACAGCCTCGCGGCATCTTCGTCACGGACCGGATAGCCCTGGGTGCGCAGCTCGTCGAGGGCACGGCTCAGGTACACCGAGTTCCACAACACGATGATGTTCAATACGAGCCCGAGCGCGTCGAGCTGGTCTTCCATGCCGTCGAGGTAGGCGCGGTGCAGTTCGCCCTTGCGGCCGTGGAAGACGGTGCGGCCCAGATCGTGGCGGCCTTCCTGGAGGTTGGCCTGGGCCTTGGCTTCCCGCCGGTAGGGTTCGTCATCGGCCAACCGAAGAATATGGAGAGTCTTGAAAATCCGGCCGTAGTGGGCGATGGCCTGCCCGAGGTGGGTGGGGTTGCCGTCGCGGGAGATCATGCGCGTGACCTCGTGCGCGGAGACTTCACCACGGTTCATCGACACCGCCACCCGGCACATGTCTTCCCAGTGGGAGCAGATCTTCTCCACGTCGATGCGTCCGCGTGCGGCCTTGTCCAGGGGGCCGTAGTCGGCGGAGGTATCGATGCGCCACAGCCGCCGGTCGGGCAGGCTTTTCAGCTGCGGGCGATACTTGCGGCCCAGCAGATGCAGCAGCCCGAAAACGATATCCGAATACGACCCGTTGTCGGAAATGATGTCGTCGGGCACCTTGCTGCCCTCCGGCTGCCGCAGGATCACGTCGATGGCGTTCAACGAATCACGGGGCGTGCCCGACACCACCATCGCGTTCAGCCCGGCCGCCTGGTCCGACAGCATATTGAGCCAGGTAGCGCCCCGTTTCGGCCCGAAGTATTTCCGGTTGGGTCGCGCATGAATAGTCCGGACCGGGACGACGAACCGCATCCCGTCCACCGAGGCCACGGCCCCGCCACCCCACAACCCGACCAGCGGCACATCGGCTTGGGCGTTGACCAGCACAGTGTTCGCCGCGGACAGGGTCTCCGCTCGCAGATAGTGCTGATCGACATGGCGCAGCCGGTCGCGGGTCAGCGCGTCGGCGCCGGGCGTCGTCACCGGGACCAGGCCGACGTTCATGGCCTGGCTGCACAGCACCGCGGCCACCGACACCCCCAGGTCGGCGACGCGGGCGCTGGTCCCGGCGACATGGGTGAACGACTCGCCGAACTCCGGGCACCAGTCCATCACTTCCAAGACCATTTCCGGCAGGTCAACCCTCGGCATCATCGCTGCGGTGCGGCGCCGCAGATCGACCAGACTCGGCTCCTCCGGCGTCGCCGACAACGCGGCCACGTGCAGTTTCCCGTCCTCGTCCACCGACGCGGAAGTGTCGTCGCCCAGGTGTTCGGCGAGTTCCCGATAGGCGCCGTCGAGGCTTTGGGCCAGCTCACCCAAGATCTCATGCGGGTTGCCCGGCAGGCCGAGTGCGTTCATGCCCCGGTCGCGGGCCTCTTCCCACGCCATGCCGGACAGCAGATGCGCGCGGGGGTCACGCCACTTCGAGGAGTGCTCAGCGAAAATGTTGCGGTGCTTGAGATGCCGATGGAACTGCTCGAGCAGGCACAGGGTGTAGGCCGCCCGATCGACGGTGTCGGCCGGCCGCTCCGGCGGGTACACCAAGCGCTGCCAGCCGCCGGCGATCAGGTCATGGTTCACCCGGCGGGCATCGAGCCACCGTGCTGGTAGCCCGCTGCGGCCGGTGCGCTGTGGGGAGATCATCTCCGCCAGTGCGACCACCGCCTTGAGTACCGGCGCCGCGTCGGCGGTGGCACCGAAGTCGATGTGGCGCATCATCGCGGGCAAGAACCCGCGCACCGTGGCGAACCGTCCCGCCAGCTCCTCGAGCTTGTGCGAGTCGCACTCCGGATCGGCTGGCGGCACCAGCTCATCGATCGCGTCCAAGGCGGCCCGCAGCTCCGCCTTGGACACTGTGCTCTCGATGAGATCCCACACCAGATCCAGGGACAGCTCCGGTTCGTTCTCACTCATCTCCAGCAGTACCCGCACCGCGGCGGCGAGCTTGCCGGCGTTGCGGCTCACCCGCGGGTAACGCTTGATCTTCTCCTCGCGGGACTGGCGTTCGGCCTTGGCCATCAAGTTGGTGACCATCAGCAGGTCGAACAGTTCCAGAACGTCATCGATGGCCTTGCCGCGCAAAGTGAACACCGTCGCGGCAAGCAGCGCCAGCAGCCGCTTCCGCTGGGATTTCATCCGCCGCAGGTGCGCGGTCTTACCGGTCAACCCGTGCGTGGCCAGCGCGATCACCCGCCGCGCCGGCACCGCCGCGAAATCCACCGACCCCGGAACGACCGCGTTCACATCCCGTACCCGCGCCAACGCGTTCCTCATGCCCGTCGGTGTCGGCGTGAACGCGCCCTTACGCAACCGCTCCAGCTCCACGAACCGGCGGCGGTTCTCCTGCCGAGTGTCCAGTAATCCGAGCAGCACCCCGGCCTCCCCGCTGGTCAGCTGGGCGGCCAGCTGCGCCCAGAGTCGCCGGTCGGCGTCGGCCTTGCCGTCGGCTACGAGGCGTTCCAGGGTGGTGATGCCCGGCAGCAGGGCATTGCGTTCCCGCAGCCAGCCCACCGCACCGGCGATCAGGGCCTTCGGTCCGTCTCCGGTCATCCACGCCTGATCGGTGACCCACGCAATCAGCTCGGCCTCGACCTGCGCGAACGAGATCAGACCCTCGATGCGTTGGATATCCCACGCGTGCTCGAACCGGGTCTTCTCCCGGTCGGTGTAGGACTTCACGCACGACGGATCGGCGATGTCGAGCTGTTCGGCCAGGTACTCCACCAGTTCGACCGGTACATCGAGCGGATCGGTGAGGAACATCCCCAGATAGCGGACCGTGACCAGCTGCAACGCGAAACCGAGCCGGTTCGAGTCCCGGCGCCGGGCCGCGATCAGCTCCCGATCGGTGTCATCGAGATGGAAGAACCGCTCCAGCTCGACCCGCGACAGCGCACCGAACTGGCCATACCCGGCCCCGACCTCATCACCCACAACCCGACATGCAACCACCACATGCCCGCCCGCCGCCGCCGATCCAGCGAATTGACCTCCAGGGCACAGGACCTCGGAAGTCAGCGCCCTCTAGCGCCAGTTTCCGCTCAACTGGACCCCACATGCCGAAGCGAGCTGGGACGAGCTGACCGCCGCGACCGGCGCGACCGAACGCGAAGTGGCGCAGCGACTCAAACGACGCGGCATCGTCGCGAGTCAACAGGAGATTTTCGATCGTATTGGCCCTCCGGGCTACAGCCGCCGCACCGAACCGTCCGACGTCGAACCGAGTCCGTTGTGGGTGCTGGTGATCTCGGGCTTGCGCGCCCAGCGCGCCCTGCATCCCTTGCCCTAGGAGTTCCTGCATGCTGTCCGCGAACGACACCCGGCCTTTCGCGGGTACACACTCGTCTGCGGTGCGGTTACCGTCCTCACCAACAACGTAGACGTCCACGGAGAGAGCGGTAATCGGGCCTGTGGTGCCGTTGTTGACCTTGACAGTCCACAGGTTCTCGCCGAGCGGGACCGCTTCCACCGACGTGGTGACAGCGCGGACTCGGCCAGCATTGCTGCTCGAGGAGCGATCCCCGAGATAGATGTTGTAGTCCCTACCGATACTCGTATCGCTGGTGTTCGCGGTGAGAGCGTTGTGCGCGGCGGCGGGTATGCCGGTTACCGCCGCGCCAGATGAGGGTGGGGCGGCTCCTGGACCGCCTGTACTCCGCGGATGATCATGGATCCTCCGGTGGCGACGTCGGTGGCCTGCACACCGATACCACCCTGTACAGCCACGTCGGTGACTTCGATATCGCCGGCCGCATCGACCCGGTTCAGTTGCACGCCCACGATCTCCGCGGCCTGCGGGGCCTGCTCGGCGACCAGGCGCAGCAGCTCCTGCGCAGCCGCCACCAGCTCCGAGTCCTCGCCGGCGCCGACCTGGGTGAGCTTCTTGGCCAGCAGCTGGCGGCGCAACGGCTCCTCCGGTTCGGACTCGACGCCAACCACTTCGGCCTCGATGACCTCGTAGCGGTCGGAGATCATCCTCCGGACACCGTTGTACGAGTCGACGATCCCCTGCTTGACTACTTCCCCTACCCCTGCCGCCGCGCCCGTCGCTAGTGCTGCGACGATCAACGTCACCGGATCCATCTACAACCTCCTGTTATTCAGAAAGCACACGACAGCTCGATCAGCGGCCGCGGGCTCAATGTAGCTCTCCGAACCCAAATGAAACGAATACGTTTACATTTGACCGTAGATGTCCACGAACGGTCCCCGGTTCGGCGATCCCCGGCGGCCGGAATCAGGTGGGAGCCCGGCGGATGTGGGGGCAGTACCGATCGGTGTCGATGTAGTCCTCACCGGTGCGTTCGGCGAGGAGCAACCAGAAGCTCTTCGCCTCGTTCTTGTGCATGCTGGTCCGCCAGGTGTAGCCGGGGACCTGCTCACGAATCTCGGCCAGAGCCCGGGTGGCGATACCCCGCCCCCAGAGTCGTTCCCGAACGTCGATGCTGTCGATGTAGCCCCATCGGCACTCGTGGCATATCCGGTAGCTGACCATCCCGACATCGCTGTTCGGGCTGCGGCGGTCCCAGAACGTGATGGACCGGCTCTCGTGGCCGGCGCCTTCGGTGATCACCGGACCCCGGTATTCGAAGCTGACCACATGGCGAGCGTGCCACCGGAGCAGACCACGACGCGGGTTCAGCTTCCGTAACAGCGGATACCGCGGCCGCGGCCACAGCAGGTCGTCGAGGTCGTCCTCGTCGAAGTCGAACAGATCATCGGTCCTCACCGGCCGCTCCCCTTCCCATAGCGCTCACCCCCGAACCCGGCACTGAACACCGGGCCGTCCGCATCACTGCGCGGATGCAGCATCCTGCGCGGCTTTCGCTTTCAGCGCTTCCATTTCCTCGTCGGTGACGCAGCCGATGAACTGCGCCTGCCAGGGATGGTTGCGGCTGTCGATCCAGGCGCCGGCGGAGGTCTCCCGCAGCATCACCTCGCGGTACCAGTCGACCTCTGTCGGGGCACTGGCCTCCATCTCGCAGATCTTGTCCGCGCGCACGGTGGTGGCCCATTCGATCTGCTTGGGCGAACCCGTGAGCTTGGGCCACCCGGCGGCGCGGGCCGCGCTCGTGTTGGCGGTGTTGACGGCGTCGTGCTCGCTCATCCCTCGATGGTGCACCCGCCCACCGACAGGAGCCAGAGCGCAGCTTCCAGCCCGGCCCGGTCAGAGAGGTACTGCCGCGGGCCTGCGGCCCTTGCCACCGAGAATCCGTGGCCGGCGATATCGGTGTGGCCGGGGAGGAGGTAGCTACCTCTCACCTATCTCTTTCCACACTTCCTGTACGCCCTACCTTTCTTATCCCTGCCCTTCCCCTCCCTTCAAATCTCCCTCCCATCAACCTCTCTCACAGCCTCCTACCTCCTGTAATTCACTCCTTCTATAAATTTTCGAGCACACCTGGTGCTTCAAGGTCCGCGAAAAGCTCACGAGGAAACCTCAGATTTCGGGCGTAGCTTCGGTTTTGTGGTCATGTCGATGGTGAAGCTCGGGACCGGGAACGGTTTTGAGTACTACCTGCGCAATATCGCGACCAACGACGTCAACGACCGCGGGCCGGTGCAGGACCTGTCCGGCTATTACTCCGAACGGGGTGAGGCGCCGGGGCGCTGGTTCGGGTCGGGTTTGGGTAATGTCGGTCTCACCGAGGGTGAGGTGGTGACCGAAGCCCAGATGCGGGCCTTGTTCGGCCACGGGCTGCATCCGAACGCCGAGGCGATGATCGCCGCCGAGATCGCGGCGACGATGGCCGCGGAGAGCATCCCCTACAGCGAGGCGAAAGCCCGTGCGTTGCGGTCGGTGCGGCTGGGCCGGCCGTTCCACGTGCACACCGTCGATGAGTTCTCCTACCAGCAGGAGTGCACCCGCGCCTACGCCGAATACAACGCCGAGCAGGGCCGGGTCGACTACGCCCCGATCCCCGCCGAGCAGCGGGCCCGGATCAGCACCGAGGTCGCGGTGCGGCTGTTCACCGACGAGAACCAGCGACCGCCGTTGAACGAGCGGGAACTGTCGGGGTGGATCGCTCGCGCCTCGCAGCCGTCGCGGCGGGCGGTGGCGGGGTATGACTGCACGTTCACACCGGTCAAAAGCGTGGCGGCGGTGTGGGCGTTGGGGGAACCGGAGATCTCGGCCGAGATCGAGGGCGCGCATTACGACGCGATCCGGGACGCGGTGGCGTTCCTCGAGCGTGATGTGTTGCGGACGAGGGTGGGCCGCAACAGTGTGCGCCAGATCGAGGTCTCCGGTGGGTTGATCGCGACGATGTTCGATCACCGCTCCTCCCGCGCCGGCGACCCGCTGCTGCACACGCACATGGTGGTGTCGAACCTGGTGAAACGCCCGGACGGGAAGTGGGGCTGTATCGACGGCAAGGCGATGTACCGGTTCAAGGTCACCGCCTCCGAGCTGTACAACACCCGTTTGGAACACCATCTTGAGCTGCGGCTGGGTATGCAGTTCGCCGACCGGGCGGCCCGCCGCGGTAAGCGCCCGGTACGGGAGGCCGTGGGTGTTGACCTGCGGCTGACCGAGCAGTGGTCGAAACGCTCGGCGGTCATCAAGGCCGAACTGGACCGCCGCACCGCGCAGTTCCTCGCTGATCACGGCCGCGAACCCACCCCGAGCAACCTCTACGACTTGGCCCAAGAAGCCACTCTCAAGACCCGCGGGGAGAAGCTGACCGGGCGTACCCGGGCCGAGGAGCGTGCGCAGTGGCGCCGCGACGCCGAGCAGCTGCTGGGCGCCGATGCCGTGCGGATCATGCTGGCGGCCGCCCTGAATCACCCGATCCCTGACCGTGCGCCCCTCGACGCGCGGGAGGTCGCCGCCCAGGTGGTGAGCAGGGTGGCCGAGACCCGGGCGACCTGGCAGATCAACCACCTGCGCTCGGAAACCGAACGCCAGCTCCGCGGCCGCGTCGACCCGCACCGGTGGGCCAGCCTGCTCGATGAGGTCCTCGACGCCGCCCTGTCCCCGCCCTTGTCGATCCCCCGCGGCACCCCGGACCCCGCGACCGCGCCCGGAGTGCTGGCCCGCAGCGACGGCACCAGCATCTACACCCCGACCCGCGCCCAGCTCTACACCAGCCCCGACATCGTGGATGCGGAGCAGCGGTTGATCGCGGCGAGCCTGCAAACCGGCGGCCGCACCCTGCCCACCAGCGCCGTGGACGCGGCTCTGGTGGAGTTCGCGGCCAACCACGACGGCGCCGAGCTCAACCCCGAACAACAGGCGATGGTGCGCGAACTCGCCGGATCCGGTGCCCGGCTGCAGGTCGCGATCGCGCCCGCCGGCACCGGCAAAACCACCGCGGTCGCCACCCTCGCACGGGCCTGGACCGGCGACGGCGGCA
>NZ_BAGJ01000259.1 GCF_000308775.1 Nocardia testacea NBRC 100365 | reverse complement strand
CGGTGACCTTCTCCCGCGCCACCAGGCGTACGACGTCGTCGGGCGACCGGGTGGTCGCGGTGTCCATCACCACGACGCGGCCCCCGGAGACCAGCGGCCCGAAGATCTCCCACACCGAATAGTCGAATGCGAAGGAGTGGAACAAGGTCCAGACATCGCCGGGCCGGACCCCGATCTCGGCACAGGCATTGGTCAGATACGACGCCACGGCACGGTGCGCGATCGGCACACCCTTGGGCCGGCCGGTCGAGCCGGAGGTGTAGATGGCGTAGGCGATATTGTCCGGCCGCAGCGGACGGGATCGTTCGGCCTCGGTGACCGGTGCGCTGTCGCCGTCGGATCCGGCGCGGTCGTCGAAGACCACTTTCCGGGCCGCGTCACCCGGAACACTGTCGCGCAGTGCGCTGTTCGTGACCACCAGCACCGGCGCGGCGTCGGCGAGCACGTAGTCGAGCCGGTCGGCGGGGTGGGCGATATCGAGCGGCAGATATCCGGCCCCCGATTTCAGTACGGCCAGGGTGGCGACGAGCAGATCGGCGTCCCGCGGCATCGCCACGGCCACCAGGGTCTCCGGCCCGGCGCCGCGGGCGATGAGCGCGCGGGCGAACCGATTGGACCGCTCGTCCAGCTCCCGGTAGGTCAGGGCGGTCGAACCGCAGGTCACGGCGACCGCGTCGGGGGTCGCTGCGGCCTGCTCGGTCAGCAGACCGACCAGCGTTGTGTCCGCGAGCACACCGTCGCGCCCCGCGAGGCCGCCGACAATGCGCTGTTCCTCTACGGCATCGACCAGTGGAATACTCACTACGGGGGTGTCCAGGGGTGTTTCCAGCAGGCGCCGCAGGAATTCGACGAATCGCGTGGTGTGCAGTTCGAGTTCGTCCTGGCCGTACAGATTCGGATTTCCGTGCAGTTCGAGCAGCAGCGGCCCGTCGGAACCGGGGCGGTAGAGATTGAGCTGCATATCGTCGAGCGCACCGGAAGTGAGGGCTCGATAACGGCCGACGGCGGAGCCCAGGCGGATCTCGCTGTCGAAGAACAAGATGTTGACGACCGGTCCGAACGAATTGGCGGCCGTATCCGCGATATTCGTTTCGCGGCGCATATCCTCGAACCGGTAGAGCTGGTGGCGGATCGCCGAAACCAGTTCGGACACCGCGGCGCCGACCAATCCCCCGACCGTGGTCTGCGGCGTCACCGCGAACCGGATCGGCACCATGTTCGCCAGCATGGCGGCGGCGTGCCGCAGGCGCCGGGTCACCCGGCCGCTCACCGGCATCGACAGCACCACCTCATCGGAACCCGTCATCCTTGCCAGGAACGCGGCGAACGCGGCGATGATCACCTGGGCGGGCGAAGCCCCCTGGTCCTCCGCGAATCGCTCCAGCAGCTCCGACAGCCGGCCCGGCAACTGCCGGCCGGCCATATGGTCGCTGTCGCTCCAGCGCGCGGCACGTCCCGAAAGACTCACCGGCGTAGGGAGATCGGAAATCTTCTCGTGCCAGTACGCCCGGTCGGATTCGAAGCGCGGACTCGCGTGGTAAGCGCGTTCGGCTTCGGCGATTTCCCGCAGGCTCGCGGCCACCAACCGCGCAGGCTGTCTGCTCTCGATGGCCGCGTTGTAGTGCTCGGTGACCCGCCCGATGAAATTGAACGCGCCGTATCCGTCGATGATCAGATGGTGTGCGCGTGCGTACCACAGATGCCGCCGCTCGCCGATCTTGATGAATTTGCCGACGGCCAGCCGGTCCCGGCCGAGGTCGACGGCCCTGGTGCTGTAGTCACGGCGCATCCACTCCATGGCCGCGGCGTAGGGATCGTCGGCATCGGACAGATCCAGCAGGGCGTCGGCATAGGTGATATCGCGGTCTACGAATTGATAAGGCCGGCCGTCGATTTCGACGACCCGCGCGATCAGTGATTCGGTTTCCCGCCCGGCGATATTGACCGCCTCGGTGAGCAGGTCGATATCGATCTCGCCCTCGATATCGACGTACTGCGCGATATTGACGTTCGGCCCACCCGGAAGATTGTCGGCCAGCCACATGCTGTACTGCGCCCGCGACAACGGAATGAGATCAAGATTGTGGTCGACAGCTGTGGCCGATCGCGAATCCATCTTCCAACCTCTCGCTCGGAGGCACCGGAGCACAGCAGAAAACGCCCCCTGCTGCGCTCGAAGCCTGGGTAGGACTTCGTCGTGACGAAGCGGTATCCGCGCCCCTGCCGCGCGAACACCTTTAAGAGCAAACAGCTATCAGATCGTGCGCTGGACAATTTATGCACACTGCCCGGGCACCGTGCAACCGGGGTCCGGCGTTTTGCCCGTGGACGCGCCGACCTCCCACAACGCCGTCCACGGGCTCCGGTACGGCGCGCACCCCGAGGGAGATTCGCCCCGCGCAGCCACGGCGCGAGTGGTCGCATGTCCGGGTCGTCCCTCTCGGCGCCGCCGGTCGGCTCCGGCGAAGAATGGCCGCGAGCCTTTCGGCATGACCGCCGAGGAACCAGTTGTGCGCAGGTGGCTCTGTACCCGAGAGCCGGCATCGGGGAAGCTCGTCCCGTGATCGGACGTCTCACCGCATTGTTCACCGGGCTCTGGCTGTACGGCTTCTCGATGGCCGTGATGATCCGCGCCGCAGTCGGTCTGGATCCCTGGGATGTCTTTCATCAGGGCATCACCCGGCAGGTGCCGATGAGTTTCGGCACGGTGACCGTACTGACCGGTGCGGTGGTCCTGCTGGCCTGGATTCCGCTGCGCCAGTGGCCCGGTGTGGGAACGGTGAGCAATGTGGTGCTCGTCGGCGTGTCGGTCGATGCGGGGCTCTGGCTGCTCCCGCACTGGGAGTCGATGCCGGTCCGGCTGGGGGCGATGGTGCTCGCGGTCGTGCTCAACGCGCTGGCCAGTGTGCTGTACATCGGCGCGGGGCTGGGACCGGGCCCGCGCGACGGTCTGATGACGGGGCTCGCCCGCCGGACGGGATGGCCCATCCGCCGGGTCCGGACGATGATCGAGGTGACGGTGCTGAGCACCGGCTGGCTGCTCGGCGGCAGTGTCGGTCTCGGCACCGTCGTCTACGCGGTCGCCATCGGCCCGCTGATCCAGCTCATGATCCCGCTGGTCGCCGGCCGGTTACCCGGGTTCGATTCCCCGCCACCCCCGCGGTCGCCGGACGCGGTCCGCGGCGCGGCCGGACGCGACGACGGATCGGTCCCCTCCTGCACATGACCCCTGGTGGCCGCTGCGGGGTCCAGGAGCCGGGCCCCGTCCGGCCGGACCCCTTCGGACACGGAACGGGCGACGCCGATATCCCGGCGTCGCCCGCTCGACGGCTCGATCAGTCGCGGAAGGCGTCCTTGACCTTCTCGCCCGCGTCCTTCAAATTGGACTTGGTCTGGTCGGCCTTGCCTTCGTTCTTCGTCTCCTCGTCGCCGGTGGCCTTTCCGAGCTTTTCCTTGGCCTGACCGGCGAGATCTTCGGCTTTGTTGTCGAGCTTGTCCTTGGCACTCATCGCCTGTCCCCTCTCGTCGGATGCCGACCGGCCGGCGGTTCGGCCGATCGCAGGGCGAATAACCACCACACGTCCCCTCAAACACCCACCCGAGCCGCCTTTCGAGGGCCGCGGCGCACCGTTCACCTCATCGGGAGCTCCGGACACCGATCGAATCGGCGGGTTCCCGGCCGCGGGCGGTGTCCTACTCGCCCGTAGCGCCGCACCTGCCTATTCTGCTCCGACGACAACGGAGTCGGGGACCGTACCTCCACCACCCGAGCAGATCGGCAGGCCCGTGAACGCCACAACCATCGACCCCCTCCCGACCCCGGCCGCGACCGGCAGACGGTCCGAGGCGATCCACCGTTTTCTCGTCAAACCCGCCGACGCGGGTATCGCGGGCGCGGTGGACGGCGGCAAGCTCCTCGAATGGATCGACAAGGTCGCCTATGCCGCGGCCGCCCAGTGGAGCGGCCGCTACTGCGTCACCGCCTACGTGGGCAATATCCATCTCGACCGGCCGATCGCGGTCGGGGAACTCGTCGAGTTGCACGCGAACCTCGTCCACACCGGCCGGACGAGCATGCACATCCTGGTCAGCGTCTATTCGACCGACCCCACCCGGCAGAAACCGGTCCAGACGGCGCAGTGCCTCACGATCTTCGTCGCGGTCGACGAGGCGCGGCGCACGGTCGAGGTACCCCAGTGGGAACCGGCCACGATTCTCGAATTGCGCCGCCATCGGCAGGCCCGGGCCCGCATCTCGGTGCGCAAGCGCATCGAAGAGGCCATGGCCGCGCAGCGCTACACCGCCGCAGGTACCGCGCCGAGCGCTACGCTGCGGTTCCTGGCGGCGCCCTCGGACATCAATTGGGGCGGCAAGGTGCACGGCGGCCGCACCATGGGCTGGATCGACGAAGCCGCCTATGTCTGCGGCGCCGACTGGGCCGGCCAGCATGTGATCACCTCCTATTTCGGCGGGATCCGCTTCTACCGCCCGATCGTCATCGGCCATATCGTGGAGGTCACCGCACGGCTGATCCACACCGGCCCGCACAGCATGCACATCAGCGTGCACGTGACCGCCACCGACCCGCATGCCGACGAGCCGGCCCTCGCCGCGCACGGCTTGGCCGTGGTCGTGGCGGTGGACGCCGCCGGCAAGGCGCGACCCATCCAGCAGTGGACACCCGTCTCCGACGAGGACCGGTCCTTGGCCGCCCATGCCCGTCACCTCGTGGACCTGCGCGCCGAGGTCGAACCGTTCGCCACCGCCGCCGATCTACCGGCCGACGCCGAACCCAGCCATTTCCGCGCGCCGATTCCGGGCTGAAGCCGGTCTGTGGGCGGTCGACCCGGTCACCTCGTGGCCCCCGCGGCCGGCCGGGCGTTCGAGTGACCTCCCGCGGCACGCCGCCAGGCGGCGTCCCGCAGCAGGCGCAGGCCGTTGAGCCCGACGATGATCGTGGAGCCCTCGTGGCCCGCGACGCCGAGCGGCAGTGGCAGGGCGCCCACAAGGTCCCACACCACCAGCACCGCGATGAACGACCCGGCGATGACCAGATTCGCGATCACGATGCGGCGGGCACGCCGGGCCAGCGCGAGCACCGCGGGAACGGCGGTGAGATCGTCGCGGACCACCACGGCATCGGCGGTCCGCAGGGTCAGATCCGACCCGGCGCCGCCCATGGCGATTCCGGCATGCGCGGCCGCGAGGGCGGGGGCGTCGTTGACCCCGTCGCCCACGACCGTCACCGCGGCGCCGGTGCCCCGGAGTTGCCGGACGGCGGCGACCTTGTCCGCGGGGAGCAGTTCGGCCCGGATATCGGTGATGCCGACCCGGGCCGACAGCCGCTCGGCGGCCACCCGGTTGTCGCCGGTCAGCAATACCGGGTTCGCCCTGGTGAGCTGCCGCGCCGCCGCGACCGCGGCAGCGGCTTCCGGGCGCATCTCGTCGGCGAGGGCCAGGACACCGATCGGCCGGTGATCACAGGTCACCACGACCGCGGTGTAGCCGCGCGCCTGCAGGGACGCGACCTCGGCCGCGGCAGTCCCGGTCTCGGCGCCGGGCGCGGCAGCCGCCGTCGGTGATCCGACCGCGACGCGGCGATCACCGACGCGGGCGTGCACGCCGCGACCCGGGTCGGCGGCGAATTCGTCGACCGCAGGCACCTCGAGTCCGCGGGCACGGGCGGCCCGGACAATGGGGGCGGCGAGCGGATGTTCGCTGGGTCGTTCCACGGCCGCCGCGAGCCGCAGCACCTCGTCGGCGTCGAACGAGTCCGTGGTGCACCGGATCTCGACGACCTCCGGGGTCCCGCGGGTCAAGGTTCCGGTCTTGTCGAACGCGAGCAGATCGGTGGTTTCGAGTCGCTCCATGACGACGGCCGATTTGACGAGTACCCCGTGCCGCCCGGCGGTCGCGACGGCGGCCAGCAGCGGCGGCATGGTCGCCAGCACCACCGCGCACGGGGAGGCCACGATCATGAAGGTCATCGCCCGCAGCAGCGCCCGCTGCAGCGGCTCGCCGAACAGCAGCGGCACCGCGAATATCGCCAGGGTGGCGGCCACCATCGCCACCGAATAGCGCTGCTCGATCCTCTCGATGAACAGCTGTGTACGGGCCTTGGTCCGGCTCGCCTGTTCCACCAGGTCAGCGATGCGGGCGACGACCGAATCCCGCGCCCGGCGATCCACCCGGAGCCACAGGGCGCCGGTGCCGTTGAGGGTGCCGGCGAAGACCTCGTCGCCGGCGGATCTGTCCACCGGCAACGGTTCTCCGGTGACAGTGGCCTGATCGACCTCGCTGCCGCCGGATAGCACGGTGGCGTCGGCGGGAATCCGTTCGCCGGGGCGCACCACGACCGTGTCGCCGATCTCGAGGTCGGCCACCGCGACCGTCTCCTCCGCGTCGTCGGCGGTGATCCGAGTGGCGGTATCCGGCGTCAGATCCAGCAGTCCGCGTACCGAATCCTCGGTGCGCGCGCTCGCGAAGGACTCCAGCGCGCCAGAGGTGGCGAAGATGACGATCAGCAGCGCGCCGTCGGCCACCTGTCCGATCGCCGCGGCACCGAGCGCGGCGGCGACCATCAGCAGATCCACGTCCAGCGTTCGTTCCCGCAGCGCCCGCAGGCCGGCCACGGCCGGTTCCCAGCCGCCCGCGGCATAACAGGCCAGGTACAACCCCCACCACGTCCAGGCCGGGCCGCCGGTCAGGTGCGCCGCGACTCCGGCCGCGAAGAGCACCACTGCCGTGGCCGCCCACCGGGTTTCGGGCAGGTCGAACAGTTTCGTCCGGCGCACGGTCACCGGGGCGGGCACGCGCACCGAATCGGCGGGCGTACGTGTCGGGACGGCCACAGGGCACCTCCACAGCAGGAACCAACGTCTCGCCGAACATACCAGAACACATGAACACGTCTTCATTTATGCTGGTTGATATGCTGTCTACTTATGGGACACGGGGTCGAAGGCCGGGACCGCCCGATCGCGCGGTTGGACGGGGACGCGGCGGCCCGCGTCGCGACCACACTGCAAGCGCTGGCCACGCCGAGCCGGCTGCTCATCCTGAGCGAACTGCGCCAGGGCCCCCTCCCGGTGACCGAACTGGCGACGGCGGTCGGGATGGAGCAGTCGGCGGTATCGCACCAGCTGCGGCTGCTGCGCAACCTCGGCCTGGTCACCGGCGCCCGCAGCGGGCGCAGCATCGTCTACAGCCTCTACGACAGCCATGTCGCCCAGCTGCTCGACGAGGCGATCTACCACAGCGAGCATCTCCGCCTGGGTCTCACCGACCGCCCGGAAGCGGTGGGCTGAATTCGACCGGAACCGGCGGCCCACCGCCAGGGGGAATTCAGTCGTGCTCCGGTATTCCGCGCACCCGGTGTTCGGCGGCGTTCAGTGTTTCGACCAGGAGCCGGCGTACGTGGCCGCCCCGGGCGCGGTAGAGCATGCGGCGGCCGGCCCGGCGGCGGACCACGAGCCCGGCCAGTTCCAGCTTGGCCAGATGCTGCGAGACCGCCGGGCGGGCCAGCGTGACCCGCGCGGCCAGGGAACCGACGTCCAGCTCGTGGTCACCGCTCAGTAGCCACAGCAGCCGCAGCCTGGTGGGATCGGACAGCATCCGCAACGCCGTCGCGGCCGCGTCGACGAGATCCGGGGGCGGAAGCTCGGACCAATGACTACTAGAATCATGTGCGTACACGAGCACATATTCTTCCTGCTCGGGCCCGCAGCGAGGAGTCGAGGGTTGTCACTGTTCGCCCATCGTGCGTACCGGCGCCTGTTCGCGGCGCAGGTGTCGGCCCTGTGCGGCACCGGCCTGGCCACCGTGGCGCTGGGGCTACTCGCCTATGAGCTGGCCGGGCGAGACGCGGGCCTGGTCCTCGGCACCGCCCTGACGATCAAGATGGCGGTTTATGTCACCGTCGCGCCGGTGGCGGCGGCCTACGCCGATCGGCTGCCGCGCCGCGGGTTGCTGGTGGCGCTGGACCTGGTGCGGGTCGCGGCGGCGTCGAGCCTGCCGTTCGTGCAGGAGGTATGGCAGGTCTACCTGTCGATCGCGGTGCTGCAGACCGCCTCGGCCGTGTTCACCCCGGCCTTCCAGGCCGTGCTGCCCGATATCCTGCCCGACGACCGCGACTACACCCGGGCGCTGTCCGCCGCCCAGTTGGCCGCGACGATGGAGACGCTGCTGAGCCCCGTACTCGCGGCGGTATTGCTCACCGTGCTGGATTTCCACCGGCTGTTCGCCGGCACCGCCCTGGGCTTCCTCGTCTCCGCGATACTGGTGGCGGGCACGGCGATTCCGGATCCGGTCCGCCGGGCGGTGACCGGGATATGGGACCGCACGGCCGTCGGCCTGCGGATCTTCGCTGCCACCCCGCGGCTACGCGGGCTGCTCGGAGTGAACCTCGTGGTGGCCGCGGTGGGGTCGGTGGTGATGGTCGATACCGTCAATTACGTCCGCGATGCGCTGGGCGGCTCACCCGCCGACGTCGCGGTACTGCTGGCGGCCAACGGATTCGGCACGATGCTCGCAGCCCTGGCGGTGCCCCCGGTGCTGGCCCGGGTCGGTGAACGCCCCGTCGTGCTGGCCGGGGCGGGGACCCTGGTTCTCGGCATCGCGACCGCGATCGCGATGACGCTGTCCGGGCCCGGGAGCCGGGCCGTCGCCCTCGCGGTCTGGGCACTCATCGGCGCCGGCACCGGGCTGGCGATCACACCCGCCGGGCGTGTGCTGCGGCGTTCCGCGCATCCGACGGACCGGCCGGCTCTCTTCGCGGCGCAGTTCTCGCTCTCGCATCTGTGCTGGCTGGTCACCTACCCGGTCGTGGGCCGGCTCACCACCTCGGCGGGATTCACCATCGCCTGGATCGTGCCCGCCCTCCTCGCCGGCGCCGGCCTCGTCGTGGCGCTGCGGTACTGGCCCCGGCACGATCCCGCCGCGCTCGACCACCTCCACGACGACCGGATCGATCCCGGTCATCTCCACGACGCGGTACCGGTGGGCGCGCACAGCTACCGGCACAGCCACACCTTCGTCATCGACGACGATCACCGGCGCTGGCCCACACCGGTCGGCTGATAGGCCGATCTCCGGTTGGTGACCCGCAACTGCCGAGCGGTCGCCACGGCCAGCGTGCGGACCTGCGCGGTGGTCAGCGGACCGCACAGCCGGTCCCAGTGCAGGGCGACCAGCTGCCCCGGGGCCGCCTCGGGTACAGCCGAGAACCCGTCCTCCCACACGGGCACCGACAGGGCCGCCGGCGCGCCCAGCAGCAACCTGTCCCCGTCGAAGGACAGCCGCCGGCGCCGCACCGTCAGTTCGTCGCCGCACCGGGCCGTCACCGTCCCCCAGCTGATCCGGCAGCGGTCGAGCACCCGGATCGGCTGCTCGCCACCGCGACCGAGCAGCCGGGTCCAGGGGTAGATGCCGAACACGTGGAAGCAGTGATTGGCCGCGGCCTCACCGGCCAGCGACTCCTCGGCGAGATATTTCCAATAGTGCCCCGCGGCCGGGCCGATCACGGCGAGCAGTTCGGTGATGAACGCGGCCGGATCCAGTCCCGCGCCGACCCCGCCGCCGAGCCAGTACGATTCGACGAGCCGATGATCGAGCGGATCGGCGATACCGGTCATCCGCGACATGACCTGCAGATAGGGCCAGGCCCCGGTGAAATGCCGCGCCGCCGCCCGTACCCGGTCCGCGGAACCGCCGCGCAGGGCCGAGGTCTCGGCGGGGCCGCAGTAGCCGAGCCGGTTGGGCGCGTAGGCGTACCGGGCGAACATCTCGGTTCCCCGGGTGGCGCGGGCGTCGGCGGAGGTGCTCACGGGTCCACCGGCACTCCGCGCCGCCACCGCCGTTCGACATCACCGAACCGCCAGACCGCCGCGGCGGCGGCCCAGGTGAGCACGAAGAGGCCGACGATGATGAACCCCATCGCGCCGAGATCGAGCGCACCGATCCAGGCCAGCGGGCCGGTGGTGAGGTCGAGCTTCTCGGTGAGGATCGAGATGATCTCCTGCGCCCCGATCACCAGGGCCACCGCGACCGACAGACCGGTGACCACGAAGTTGTAGTAGATCTTGCGGACCGGGCCCGCGAAGGCCCAGCCGTAGGCGTAGTTCATGAACGTCCCGTCCAGGGCGTCGAACAGCGACATACCCGCCGAGAACAGGACGGGCAGGACGAGAATCGCGTACCAGGGCAGGTCGGTGGCGGCCGCCCCACCGGCGATCACGAGCAGACCCACCTCGGTGACGGTGTCGAAGCCGAGCCCGAACAGCAGCCCGACCGGATACATCTGCCACGGCCGGCGCACCGCGCGCATCAGCGGACCGAAAACGCGGTTCAGCGCACCGCGGTCGTCGAGCCGGCGTTCGAGTTCGGCTTCGTCGTACACGCCGCCGCGCATCCCACGGAACACCCGCCAGATCCCGATCAGCGACATCAGGTTCAGCAACCCGATCAGGATGAGAAAGGTCCCCGACACACCGGTGCCGAACACGCCGGTCCACTGCTGCAACCGCGAATTGTCGTCCTGCAGATTGACCGCGAGCGCCTTCACTCCGGCTGCCAGCAGGGCGACCAGCACGAACACGATCGTGGAATGCCCGAGGGAGAACCAGAATCCGACCGACAGCGGTTTCTGGTTCTCGGCCACGAGCTTGCGGGTCGTATTGTCGATCGCGGCGATATGGTCGGCGTCGAACGCGTGCCGCATACCCAGGGTGTAAGCGGTGATCCCGAGCCCGGCACCGAACACGGCGCCGTCCACGAGATAGCCGCCCGGAACCACCAGGAACAGCAGGGTCGCGAAGCCGACGAGGTGCAGGGCGACGATCGTGAGAGTCATCCCGGCCGCGCTGCGGCGCTGCGCGGGTTCCAGCTCCGACCATGCCGCCCGCACGGCCGCCACCGATTTCCGCACCGTCGGTGTACCTCGTTCCTTCCGGGCGGCGGTCCCGGCGGTCTCGCCGCGTCAACAGATCCGTGGCAGCTGCTCACCGGCGGGCAGATCGACCACCCGCGTGCCGCCGAGCGCGGTGCGCGCCACCACCATTCCCGGATGCTCCTCGACGCAGCTGCCGATCACCGCCGCGTGTACCCCGAGCGGATGGGCGCGCATCGCCGCCAGTACCCGATCCGCGTCCGCGGGCGGTACGAAAGCGACCAGCTTGCCCTCGTTGGCGACATACATCGGATCCAGCCCGAGCAGCCCGCAGGCGTCTCGTACCGCGGCCGGTACCGGTAGGGCCGTCTCGTCCAGCACGATGCCCGTCCCGGCGGCCCGGGCGATCTCGTTCAGCGTCGCGGCCACCCCGCCGCGGGTCGGGTCGCGCAGGACGTGCAGATCCACACCCGTTTCCAGCATGGTGGCCACCAGCCCGGCCAGTGGGGCGGTGTCGCTGAGCACCGTGGTGCCGAACTCCAGGCCCTCACGGCAACTCATCACCGCGATACCGTGCACCCCGATCTCACCACTGACCACGACGATATCGCCGGGTGCCGCCCGTTCGGGCCGGATATCGACGCCGTCGGCGAGGACACCGATACCGGCGGTGTTGATGAAGATGCCGTCGCCGTGCCCGGCGTCGACGACCTTGGTGTCGCCGGTCACCAGCGAGACCCCGGCCGCGGTCGCCGCGGTGCCGAGCGCCTCGGCCACGTGGGCGATCTCGGACAGCGCGGTGCCCTCTTCGAGAATGAACGCGGTGGACAGCACCAGGGGTCGCGCACCCGCCATGGCCAGATCGTTGACGGTGCCGTTGACCGCGAGCTCGCCGATCGAACCACCCGGGAAGACCAGCGGTTTCACGACGAAGGAATCGGTGGAGAAGGCCAGGCGGGTGCCGTCGACCGCGACGACCGCGGAATCGCCCAGGCCGGCGTCGGCCGCGGCCCCGAAGGCCGGGAGGAACAGGTGCTCGATCAGCTCACCCGACATGGCCCCGCCGCCACCGTGACCCATCACGATATTCGGCGCGTCGCGCAGCGGCATCGGGCAGACCCACCCCTCGGCATCGATCGTCGCCGCGGGGATCATCGGATCCTCACGCATGGGCCACCTCCGCGGGCTGGTCCAGCCGGCGGTACAGGTAGTAGGCGGCACACGCGCCCTCCGAAGAGACCATGGTGGCGCCCAGCGGGTTGCGCGGTGTGCACTGGGTGCCGAACGCGGCGCATTCGTTGGGTTTGATCAGGCCCTGCAGCACCTCCCCGGACCGGCAGATCGCCGATTCGGCCGTGTGCAGCTCGCCCACCGCGAACCGGTGTTCGGCGTCGTAGTCGCGGTAGCGCAGCGACAGCCGCCACCCGCTGTCCGGGATCACCCCGATCCCCCGCCAGGCCCGGTCGGTGACCTCGAAGACATCGTCGAGCATGGCCTTGGCCGCCGGATTCCCCGCCGCCGAGACCGCGCGCGGATAGGCGTTCTCCACCTCGTGCCGGCCGGCCTCGAGCTGTGCCACCGTGCGGCGGATGCCCTCGAGGATATCCAGCGGCTCGAAACCGGTCACTACCATGGGAACCCGATACCGCTGGGCCAGCGGCGGGTACTCCCGGGTGCCCATCACCGTGCACACGTGCCCGGCCAGCAGGAACGCCTGTACCCGGCACTGCGGCGATTCCATGATCGCGGCGATCGCCGGCGGCACCAGCACATGCGATACCAGCAGCGAGAAATTCTCGATACCCAGGCGCTGGGCCTGATAGACCGTCATCGCGTTGGCCGGGGCCGTGGTCTCGAATCCGATCCCGAAGAAGACCACCTGCCGGTCCGGATTCGCCTTGGCCAGCTCCAGCGCGTCCAGCGGCGAGTAGACCACCCGGACGTCGCCGCCTTCGCTCTTGACGTGGAAAAGATCCTTCTCGCTGCCCGGAACCCGCAACATATCGCCGAAGGAGCAGAAGATCACCCCGGGCCGGGCGGCGATCTCGAGGGCCTTGTCGATGACCTCCAGGGGGGTGACGCACACCGGGCACCCCGGGCCGTGGATCATCTCGATCCGGTCCGGCAGCAACTGGTCGATCCCGTGCCGGATGATCGAATGTGTCTGTCCGCCACACACTTCCATGATCGCCCACCGGCGGTCGGTGGTGGCGCGGATCCGGTCCAGAAGTTTCTTCGCCAACTGGGGATCACTGAATTCGTCGAGATATTTCACGGTTCCTCCTTGTCGGGCCGCCGGGGCGCCTCGGGGTTGTCCACTCCCGCCTGGGCCGCCGCGACGGCGAAACCGTCGGCGAACTCCTCGTTCAGGACGCCGAGGTGTTCGAATTCGGCCAGGGTCGCCAGCGCCGATTCCTCGTCCAGCCGCTGGATGGCGAAACCGACGTGCACGACGACGTAGTCACCGATCGCGGCATCCGGGATGTACTGCAGGCATACGTCCTTGTGCACGCCGCCGAAATCGACGACCGACATGAGCGTGCCGTCGCGCTCCTCGAGGCTGAGTACCTTTCCGGGAACTGCCAGGCACATGATCGTCCTCCTTCTCCGCTCAGCCCGCGGCGACCGCGAGCACCTGACCGAACGCGAGACCGCCGTCGTTGGGCGGCAGCCGATGGTGGGTGAGCACGGTGAAACCGTGGTCCCGCAGCAGCCGCCGGGTGACCGACAACAGCAGCGCGTTCTGGAACACACCGCCCGAGAGGGCGACGGTCGTGGCCGCACCCTGGTGGGCCAGGGCCGTCTCCAGCACCAAGCGCGCGAGCGCGGCGTGGAAACGGGCGCCGATCACCGCGGCCGGGACCTCGTTCTCGGTATCCGCGACCACCGCCGCGAGCACCGGGGCGGGATCGATGGACACCGGGTCGCGGCCGGTATCGATCGCGAACCGGTACTCGGTATCGCCCGGATCGGCGCGCCGGGACAGCCCTTCGAGTTCGATGGCCGCCTGGGCCTCGTAGTCCACGGTGTGCCGGACCCCGGCCAGCGAGGCCACCGCGTCGAACAGCCGGCCCATGCTCGAGGTCGGCACACACCCCAGGCCGGTCTCGAACTGGTGGGCGAGCACCGCGCGTTCCTCCGGCGGGCAGGCGCGGACCGAGGCGATCGTCGCCCGCCAGTCGATACCCGCCGCCCACAGATGCGCCAGCGCCATCCGGTACGGCCGGTGCACGCTCGTATCTCCGCCGGCCAGCGGCACGTATTTCAGGTGCGCCAGCCGACGGTAGCCCTTGTACCCCGCGGCCAGGAATTCCCCGCCCCACACCGCGCCGTCGGGGCCGAATCCGGTGCCGTCGAACGCGACACCCAGTACCGTGTCGGACGGTCCGAGGCCGTGCTCCCCCATCACCGCGGCGATATGCGCGTGATGGTGTTGCACGGTGCGCACCGGGCGCTCACCCGCGGCGCGGCGTGCCCACTCCGTGGAGCGATAGCCCGGATGGGTATCGGCGGCGAGCTGAATGGGGTGTACGCCGGTCAGTTCCCGCAGATGCCGTTCGGTGGCATCGAAGGCCCGCAGCGTGGCCAGATCGTCCATATCGCCGACATGCTGGCTCAACCAGGCATACCGGCCCTCGGCCACCGCGCAGACATTCTTCAGATCGGCCCCCACGGCGAGCGTCGGGGACACCGGCACCGGCAGCGCGAGCGGCAACGGCGCGTACCCCCGGGACCGGCGCACCGGCGTTTCGACGCCGTCGACGACGCGCACCACCGAATCGTCGCAGGGCACCAGGATCCGGCGGTCGTGCCACAGCCATCCGTCGGCCAGGCCGGCGAGCCGTTCCCGGGCGTCCGCGTCGTGGTAGCAGATCGGCTCACTGCTGCGGTTTCCGGAGGTCATCACCAGCACATCGGGTCCGGGCGGATCGCCGGGCAGACCGAAGAGCAGGATATGCAGCGGGGTATAGGCGAGCAGCACACCGAGATCGGGGTTGCCCGGCGCGACGGAGCCGGCGATCGGCCGGGCCCCGCGCGGGAGCAGCACGATGGGTCGCTGCGGCCCGGTCAGCAGTGCCGCGGCGACGCTGTCGACCCCGGCGATCGCTCCGGCGACCGTGAGATCCGGCGCCATCACGGCGAACGGCTTTCCGCCGCGCCGTTTCCGGCGGCGCAACTCGGCCACCGCGGTCTCCGCGGACGCATCGCAGGCCAGGTGATAACCGCCGACGCCCTTCACCGCGAGGATGCCGCCGGATCGCAGCAGTGCCCGGGCGGCGGCGAGCGGTTCACCGCCGCCCGGCCCGGCGTAGTACAGGCGGGGACCGCAGTCGGGGCAGGCGATGGGCTGGGCGTGGAATCGGCGATCGGCCGGATCGTGGTACTCCCGGGCGCACCGCTCGCACATGGGGAAATCGGCCATCGAGGTCCGCGCCCGGTCGTAGGGCAGGGACGCGATGATGGTGAACCGCGGACCACAGTTCGTACAGTTGACGAAGGGGTGCCGGTAGCGCCGGTCGGCGGGATCACGCAATTCCGCGGCGCACGCCGCGCAGATCGCGATATCGGGTGAGGCCAGCGTACGACCGCCGCCCGCGGTGGTGCCGGCGATCCGGAATCCGGTGCCGCCGCGGACCGGCAGGTCCCGGCATTCGATCGACTCCACCACCGCCAGCGGGGGCGGAGCGGTCCGGAGGCGCCGCTCGAACTCCGCGAGGTCGGCGGGGGCGCCCTCGGTCTCGATGAAGACCCCGCTGCTGTCGTTGGACACCCGGCCGCTCAGCGACAGTTCCGCCGCGGTGGTGTAGACGAACGGCCGGAACCCGACGCCCTGCACCACGCCGCGCACCACGAACCGGCGCCGCGCCCGGCCGGCCGTCACGGCTGTTCACCCCGTCCGAGTAGGCGCAGTCCCGCCATCGCCTCGGCGGCGCCGGCCGCATCCGTCTTCTCGACCGCGAAGCCCATATGGATGACCACCCAGTCGCCGGGTCGCGCCGGGTCGTCGTCGAGCAGGCCGATATTCACCCGTCGCTGCTCACCGGATACGTCCACCACGGCGATCTGCCGGTGGTAGCCGTCGGGTACCGCGACGACCCGGCCGGGGATACCGAGGCACATGATCACACCTCCTGATGTGGGCGGAGCAGTTCGGCGACGACGCGGCCCACGGTCGCCACGGCCGCGTCCACCGCGTCACCGACCGGGGTGGACAGCCCGAGCCGCTCGTCCACCGATTCGACCTGGCATCCGACGACCACGGTCGGGGGCACGGCGCCGCCCAGGGCCCGGACACCGGCGAACACCGCCGCCGGATCCATGGCGTGGGCGTCCAGCGCGGCGGTCTCGGCGTGGCCGGGTTCGGCCCGGATCACCTCGATCCGTCCCGGCGTGCCGCGATCCGGCACGGCGTCGACCAGCACCAGCGCGTCCCACGGGTCGAGCAGGTCGTAGGCCAGATGCATACCGCGGATGCCGTAGTCCACCACCCGCGCACCGGCCGCCGGGTGTTCCGGCAGCCGCCGCACCACCTCGGGTCCGAAACCGTCGTCGCCCAGGAAGATATTGCCGATCCCGGCGACCAGCACGGCGTCCGTCGCTCAACCCCTTCCGTCGGTCGGCGTCGTCGCTCCGCCGACATCCCGGTCGTCGACCGTCCCGGTCGCCGTCTCCCCCGGTTCGTTCGCGGTCGGTTTGCGCCCCTCGTAGGGCGGAACGGCCGGGTCGGTATCGGAGGGCGGCTCCGAGGTGAACTCGGCCTCCCGCTCGGTGTCCTCGCCGTGCGCGGAGGTCACCTCCTCGTGACCGATATCGCCCGGTTCGCGTTCGGTGGGCCCGCCGGCCACGGTGTCCGCACCGGTATCGCGCGAACCCGGCTCTCCGCGTGCCTGCTGTGGTTCTTCCCTGGGTTCCTGCATCGTGTCTCCTTCCGATCCGCCGCTACATATGCCGGATCTTCAGATATCTCCGGAGGTCGGGTACCGACCGCACACCGAGGTAGACACCCGCTGCCGCCAGTACCGCCACCACCGCTGTCGAGACAATTCCCACCGTCTGCATCACGCACTTCCTTTCACTTCTCGGGACCGTCGAGCGGCTCCAGTTCGTCGGGCGCGAAATAGAGGTACCGGCCGTACCATTCGTGCAGTTCGGCAGCGGGGTCGTCATCCAGGACGATCCCGACGTGCGTTTCCCCGTCCACGTCCTGGTGCACCGTGACGACACGGGCGGGCGCACCCTCGACGAAAAGATCCTGGGCATCGGCCCGCCGGGACGGGTGCAGCCGGACCCGGCTGCCCCGGCGCACCAGCGCACCCGCCACCGGCACCGCGTCGCTGTCCGGCCGGACGGCACCGTCGGCCACCGGATCCCACCAATCCATCCCGTCGGGAACTTCGGGCACCGGACGGGGCCGGTCGGTCCACGCCTCCTGCGGCAGCCTCTGCTCCCGGGGTGCCGGACCGTCGTCGGTGCGACCGCCGGCCGCACGCCCCGGCTCCCGCAGCACACCGTGCAACTGCCGCATCTCTTCCGGCGACGCGGCGTCGCAGCGGTCGATGATCTCGGCGGCACGCGGATCGGTCGCCCGCGCCTGCGCCTTCTCCTCGTCGGTCATCGTCATCACCCGCAGAGTGAGGATCTCGTCGATCTCGGTGGAATCGAACAGCTCCCCCGCGCTCTGCGCGGCGATCTCGGGGTGGTCGTAGAGGATGATCGGCGAGATCAGCAGCAGGCTGTGATCACCGGGCGGACCGGCGAGCACCGGGAAGCACCGGTGCGACGCGCAGCGGCCGGTCGCCGCGGCGGCCGCCGTCGGTGGATCCAGCGACGAGACGAACTGTCCGCCGGTGACCTGCCCCAGGACGTGCGCGCCGATCAGCGACCGGGCAAGGGCGTCCCGGGGCCCGGTCGCGGGCGCGGCCACATTCCGGACCTCCACCGTGAGCCGCAGGAACCGGCCGTCGCGCGCGACGGTGAGCACGAATTCACCGGCGAGCGCCTGCCGGGTCCGCACGAGTGTCCCGGCCACCCGCCCCGCAGTATCGGCGATCTCCTCGGTGTCGACGCCGGCCGCGACCGTCAGTGGGCGGACGAGGGATTGCGCGGCCACCGGGCCGACGACGATCTCCTGGGGGACGGCTTCGTCCCAGGACAGCCATGAGCGGGCGCCGACGGACAGCTCGTCGCGTGGGCGGCCGTCGCCGCCCAGCACCTGCCGCCGCTGGAGCTGCAGGAAGCGGATCGTCCACGTCAGCACCGGCTGCGCGGCCGGGTCGAGCACGAACCCGGCCGACAGCGACGGTTCCTCGCCGTACCCCGCCGCGGCCGCTCCCGGCGGTCCCAGCACACCGAACTGCCAGCGCGCCATGTTCTTCCGCGTGGTCGCCCGGTAGGGATAGAGCAGATAGCCCTCGTAGAGCACCGCGTCGGCGACGGCGCGGGCCCGGGCCAGCGGTTCGGTGCTCACGGCAACTCCTCCGCGCGCGCCAGCAGCCGCGTCACCGCGTCGTCGAAGCCGAGCAGGCCGTGCCCGGATTTGTAGGCGGCCAGCGCGTCGAGGGTGTCCCGGTGCAGCCGGACCCACCCGGTATTCGGGAAATGCGCGGCCATCAGCTCCTGCCACACCGACAGCGGCATATCGAATGTGTCCTCGCGGTCCCAGGGGATCTGCTGGATCGCGAATCCGCCACTGCCCTTGATGAACACCGTGCCGCTGAACAGGAAGAGCAGCGGCACAGTGCCCTCACGCAGGGCGTGCAGGTATTTCGATCCGGTCACTTCGAAGTCGTAGGTACACGGCATCGGCATATCCACCTCGGCGCCGCCGGAGAAGCCGGGCACCATGGTGGCGCAGTGCATCCAGAGGAAAGAGCGCTGGGTATCTCGCCAGCGATCGCGCGCGCCGAACAGGTCGGTCAGGCCGGCGCCCTCTTCGTCGGAGTAGCGACGGCGCGACGGCTGGATCCGTACCTGCGCGCGCAGGGCGATCGCGTGAACGGGTTCGTCGGCGAGCGAGGCGATGCCGACCCGGGCGGACAGAATCGGCGCGACGGAGTAGGGCTGCGGCGCGATCTCCAGCACCGCGAACGTTGTCGAATGCACGGGACTCATCACGCGTCCCGGGCCCGGGCGGATACGGTCGTGAAAAAATCGTCGAGATAGTCGCGCACCTCCCGGCCGCCGTCGAAACCGCGCCACAGCAGTCGCATCCGGCCGACGAACTCGTAGCACGCGTCGATCGGGACGAGCAGACAGCTCGCCCGGTCGATCCCGTTGTCCGGGACGCGGATCAGCAGGGCTTCGACATCGGGGGCGAGCACATCCAGCTCCGGATGCCGCCGCAGGATCGTCTGCCAGCGGTCCAGCGGCAGTTCCGATTCGGTCGCGCCCGCGGGGCCCGGATAGAAGGCCACGGTCCGGTCTTCCGCGGAGTTGTGGAAGAAGAAGGCCAGCCCCACCGGTATATCCAGCGCGTCCCATTCGGCCGCGCCGATCGTGAACCCGGGGAAGGCCAGATAGCGGTCGGGCACCGCCCGGTATCTCAAGGCCGCCTGCTGGTCCACGAACAGCAGGTAGCACCCGCGGCAGACGCACATCAGCTGCCGGCCCTCGATATCCACCACGTGCTGGTGTTCGGCGGCGATCGGATCGGCGCACATCTCGCAGCGTTCGCCCGCCCGCGGCGTGGGCGGGCGTTCGGCGGTGATCCGCCGGAGCACGCGCGACGGTGTGTTCACCCCGCCACCCCCACCGGTACGGCCACCGACGGTTCACCGGATCGCACGAGGACCGGAAGCGGTTCCAGGTGACCGTCCCCGTCGAGACGCGCCCCGGCCCGCACGATATCGAAATGCGCGCGACAGCTCGGGCAGCGCAGTACCGCGTCCCCGACCGGGTGTCCGGCCCGCCGGTGCAGCGCGGCTCCCGCCAGCGAATGCCCGCAGGCCGGGCAGTGGTCCCGGTAGGCGAACAGCTGCTCGCCCACCCGGCAGGCAAGTACCGGGTGCCCGGCGACCGCGAATCCGCCCACTTCGCCGGGGACGAGTTCGGCGAGTTCGGGAACCGCCACCCAGCTGCCCGCCGCACGATCGTCGGAGCGCACCCGGGAGAACAGCGAATCGGCGGCGATCAGCCCGGACTGTTCCGGTTGTGCGGCCACGACTTCGATGGTCTCGATCTCCGGGGCGGCGGCACGTACGGCGTCCTCCACGGCCAGTTCCAGGGTCACCGATGAGGACGGGCAACTGCGGCAGCTGCCCGTCAGCTCCAGGCGGACCACCCCGTCGACGATCCCGACCAGGTCGACATCACCGCCGTGCGAACCGAGATAGGGCCGTACGCTGTCGAGCGCGGTCCGCACCCTCGCCTCCACATCGTGGGGGTGTAGCCCGTGCACGAGCAGCAGACTCGCGACCAGGTCGTCACGGGCCAGGAGTTCGAGCGTCCCCGTGTCCAGCAGTTCGACCACCCGGGCCAGCCCCGCCCCGTACAACCCGGCCACCTCGCGCACCAGTTCCTCGGCCCGCTCGCGGGCGACGGCGCCGCCCGTCGAACTGGCCTCCAGCAGTGTCTCGATCCGGTCGCCCGCCGCGCGCCAGCGCTGCGCGTCAGGTGCAGTGTCGTCCCGTTCGCGCGGGGATGCGTCCACCTCGCCCTCCCGTCGCCGGTACCGGACTCATTCCGGTGTGGCCGTCTGCGTCGGTGAATGCAGTTTCCGCAGGCTCTGCCCCTTGCCGAGGTACATGTGCACACCACACGGCAGACAGGGATCGAAACTGCGGACGGTGCGCATGATGTCGATGCCCTTGAAATGCTCGCGGTCGTTCTCCTCGAAGATCGGCTGGCCCTGCACCGCGTCCTCGTACGGACCCGGCGTGCCGTAGCTGTCACGCGGACTGGCGTTCCACGGGGTGGGCGGATACGGGTGGTAGTTCGCGATCTTCCCGTCCCGGATCACCATGTGGTGCGAGAGCACACCGCGCACCGCCTCGGTGAAACCGCACCCGATGCCCTCCTCGGGCACCTCGAACTCCTCCCAGGTCTTGGTGTGCCCGGCCCGTATCTCCGCCAGCGCCTTTTCGGCGAAGTGCAGCGCGCAGGCCGCGGCATAGGCCTGGAAGTAGGTCCGGGCACGGTCGCGTTCGATGGTGTTGCTGCCGTGCGCGGGGATCTTCCATTCCAGCGTGACCGGGCCGGCGAGCGCGGTCTTGGGCAGGTTGATCTGCACACTGTGGCCGGTGGACTGCACGTAGCCGATATCGACCAGCCCGGCCAGCGCCGTCGACCACAGCCGCGCCAGCGGCCCGCCGCCGGTGTCCAGGGCCAGGTGATCGGTGCCGTCGAACCAGCGCGGTGACATAACCCAGCTGTACTTGTCTTCCAAGTCGCGTTTCTGGGGCCGGGGATTGGTGTGCTGGTTCCACGGGTGCCGCCGGTCCACCGGGTTTCCCAGCGGATCGGTGGCCACGAAGGTCTCCTGATCGGTCCAGTCCTCGTAGTACGAACTGCCCAGCAGGATCCGCAGGCCCAGGTTGATATCGAGCAGGGAGGTGGTCACCAGTTTGCCGTCGACCACCACACCCGGGGTGACGAACATTTTGCGACCCCAGTCCTCCATATCCGCATAGGAGAAGTTGCAGAACTCGGGATCCTGGAACGAACCCCAGCAGCCCAGCAGCGTGCGCCGCAGGCCCACCTGGTCGTAGCCGGGGATCGCGTCGTAGAAGAAGTCGAACAGATCGTCGTGCATCGGTACGACCTTCTTCATGAACTCGACATAGCGCATCAGTCTGGTCATGTAGTCGGTCATCAGCTGGACCGTCGCCACGGTGCCCGGGCCGCCCGGATACAGCGTCGACGGGTGCACGTGCCGGCCCTCCATCAGGCAGAACATCTCGCGGGTGTACCGGCTCACCTGCAGGGCCTCCCGGTAGAACTCCCCGGTGAAGGGATTCAGCGCGCGCATGATGTCGGCGATGGTGCGGTAGCCGTGGGCCTGCGCGTGCGGGGCCTCGGTCCGTTCGGCCACCGTGAGCACGCCGGGATTGGTCTCGGCGACCATCTTCTCGCAGAAATCCACCCCGACCAGATTCTCTTGGAAGATGTTGTGGTCGAACATGTACTCGGCCGCCTCGCCGAGGTTGACGATCCATTCGCCCAGATGTGGCGGCTGCACGCCGTAGGCCATGTTCTGGCAGTAGCAGGAACAGGTCGCGTGGTTGTCGCCGCAGATACCGCAGATGCGGCTGGTGATGAAATGGGCGTCGCGCGGGTCCTTACCGCGCATGAACACCGAGTAGCCGCGGAAGATCGAGGAGGTGCTGTGGCACTCCACGACTTCGCTGTTGTCGAAATCGATCTTGGTGTAGATCCCGAGACTGCCGACGATGCGGGTGATCGGATCCCACGCCATCTCGACGAGGCTGTCCGGTTCGATCGTCCGGTGTGACGGCTCGGGGATGATCTGGGTCATCGCCGGATCCCTCCTACCAGGTTCGGGTCGCGCCGGTCTCGAGCTGTTCGCCCCTGTGCCGCCAGCGTGGCTCTTTGTCGACGGTACGACCGGTGATGTGACGGAGGCTGCGGACCACCGATCCATAGATGCCCGAGGCGGCGGAGGAGAACTTCCCGCCGGGCGGCTCGTCCATGAACGGCATGAATTTGTCAGGGAAGCCGGGCATGGTGCAGCCGATGCAGATACCGCCCACGTTCGGGCAGCCGCCCACACCGTTGATCCACCCGCGCTTGGGCACATTGCACTTGACCACCGGACCCCAGCAGCCCAGCTTCACGATGCATTTCGGGGACCCGTACTCGGTGGCGAAATCACCCTCTTCGTAGTAGCCCGCGCGGTCGCAACCCTCGTGCACGGTCGCTCCGAACAGCCACTTGGGGCGCAGTGCCTCGTCGAGCGGGATCATCGGGGCCTGACCGGTGGCCGTGTAGAGCAAATAGGTGAGCGTCTCCGATAAATTGTCCGGGTGGATGGGGCAGCCGGGTACGCAGACGATCGGAATTCCCGCTTTGCTCTTCCAGTCCCAGCCGAGATAGTCGGGCACGCCCATGGCGCCGGTCGGGTTACCGGCCATGGCGTGGATACCGCCGTAGGTCGCGCAGGTGCCGGCCGCCACGATGGCCGTGGCCTTCGGCGCGAGACGGTCCAGCCATTCGCTGGTCGTCAGGGGCTGGCCGGTGGCGGGATCATTGCCGAATCCGCACCAGTACCCCTCCTCGTGCAATTGCTCGTTCGGTATCGACCCCTCCACGACCAGGACGAACGGGTCGATTTCGCCACGGTCTGCCCGGAAGAACCATTCGAGGAAATCGTCGGCACCGCCATTGGGACCGCACTCGAAGTCGATGAGTGGCCAGTGCACCGCGACTTTCGGGAGACCGGGGAGGGCGCCGAGGGCGATTTCCTCGACACTGGGCTGGGTGGCGGCGGTCAACGCCACCGAATCGCCGTCGCAACTGAGACCCGCGTTGATCCAGAGCACGTGGATCAAGGTCTCTTCGGCTCGGACCGCTTCCTGAGTTGGCATACGCTGCCACCTTCCGGAGTCGAAGCGGGGACTGGCCGTTCCGGCTCATAGACCACGGATTGTGACTCTGATCACAACAGTCTAGACGGGGTGACCTGCGCTCTCAAGACTCGTCGCCGCCGCCCGGCGCTGCTCCGCCAGCCACTCGTACCAGCGGTCGAGCCCGGCGCCGGTGGTCGCCGAGACCGGGTGGAATTCGAGGCCGGGATTGACCGCGCGCGCGTAGTCGGTGCAGGCAGCGAGATCGAAATCGACATAGGGCAGCAGGTCGATCTTGTTCACGAGCACCAGGCCGGCCGCGGCGAACATATGGGGGTACTTCAGCGGTTTGTCCGTCCCCTCGGTCACCGAGATCAGCACAACCTTGCGCGCCTCACCGAGATCGAACAGAGCCGGGCACACGAGGTTGCCGACGTTCTCGATGAACAGCAGCGTGCCGGGCCCCGGGTCCAGCGCGTGCAGGGCCCGGCGCGTCATCTCCGCGTCCAGATGGCAGCCGGCCCCCGTGTTGACCTGAACCGCCCGGGCTCCGGTCGCCGCGATCCGCTCGGCATCGCGGACCGTCTCCTGATCCCCCTCGATCACCGCTATCGGGGTACCGGGCAGCGCGCGGATCGTCCGCTCGAGCAGCGTGGTCTTGCCCGCGCCCGGGGAACTGGTCATATTGAAGGCCACGATGCCGCGCCCGCGCAGCCACTCCCGGTTGTGCTGGGCCAGATGGTCGTTGCGCGCGAGCACTTTCTGTTCGAGCGATACCGTCTCGGTCGCCGGCGGGTGGGTGTGCGGGGCCCCACCGTCGTGTACGTGCTCGTCGCCGGGACCGTGCGTATGCGGCGGCCCGTCCCGGCCGTGTTCGTGTCCGGGGTCGGCCGGCCCGTCGCGCCCGACCGTGATCACGCCTACCGTGTCGTTTCCACATCCGCAGGTTGCGCACATTCTCGGCTCACTTCCATCGAGCGGATCCGCAGCTCCCGGCCAGCCCCTATCGCCACATCCGCGCTTCCACACGGGCACAACAGGAGCAGTTCGGTGACGGTGAAGTCCGCACCGCAGGCACGGCAGTGCGCCGCACCCGGTACGCACCGGATATCCAGACTCGCGCCGTCCGCGACGGTGCCCTCGGCGGCGATATCGAAAGCGAATCGCAGCGCATCGGGTACCACGGCGGTCAGCACACCCACATCGACGGTCACGCGATACACCGCACGCCCCGCCGCGTGGTCGCACACGGCGTCGACAACACTCTGCGCAATCGCGAGTTCGTGCATCATGCTCTCGACTCGTCGAGGGATAACTGGATGTTACTCCCGCCACACGCTGCGAAGTCACCCCGCGGCCGGCCCGATCGTCGCACGCACGCGATGTGGATCACCACCGTCCGAAGCGAACCGGAGTGCTCGAGTACGCGATCCACCGGGCGCGCCGGTTCCGCGCGGCACATAGCCGGCGAAACTCCGCGACGCCCCCGCTCCTCGCCGCGCTACCGCGTCGCCGGATCGAACGGACGGGGGCCCCTCGAGTGCTCGAACAGGCAGTTCCGCCGATGCCGCCCGCCCCGGTGAACCGGGCCGGAGACCCTACCGCGTGTCACCGGTGCCGGCGCCGAGAAGATCCACAGCCAGCTCGGTGCCGGTCGCCGCCCGCACCTGCTCCACCTCCACCTGCGGGGCGAGTTCGCGCAGTACCGGCCCGCCGTCGTCGATATCGATGACGGCGAGATCGGTGATGATCCGCTGCACCACGCCCTGCCCTGTCAGCGGCAGCGTGCACTGCTCGACGATCTTGGCGCCGCCGGCGCGATCTGTGTGTTCCATGACGACGAGGACGCGGCGGGCACCGTGCACCAGGTCCATGGCACCGCCCATGCCCTTGACCATCTTGCCCGGCACCATCCAGTTCGCGAGATCACCGGTGCGCGAGACCTGCATACCGCCGAGGACGGCGGTATCGATGTGCCCACCGCGGATCATGCCGAACGACAGCGCCGAATCGAAGAACGCCGCCCCGGCATTCACCGTCACGGTTTCCTTGCCCGCGTTGATCAGGTCGGGATCGACCGCGTCCGCGGTGGGATAGGGTCCCGTGCCCAGGATGCCGTTCTCCGAGTGCAGGACGACCTTCACCTCCGGCGGGAGGTAGTTCGGGATCAGCGTCGGCAGGCCGATGCCCAGGTTCACGTATTCACCGGGGCGCATTTCGGCGGCGGCCCGTCGCGCCATCTGCTGCCGGGTCCAACTCATACCGATACCTCCCGGACTGTGCGCTTCTCGATCCGTTTGTCCTGCGGCCCGGTACAGACGATGCGCTGAACGAAGACGCCGGGCAGATGGATCTGCGAAGGGTCCAGTTCACCGGGCTCGACGAGTCGTTCCACCTGGGCGATGGTCACCTTCCCGGCCATGGCGGCGAGCGGATTGAAATTCATCGCGGTCTTGTCGAAGACGAGATTGCCCTCGGTATCACCGGCGACGGCGTGCACAAGCGCGAAATCGGCGAGGATCCCTTCTTCCAGGACATAGCGCCTACCGTGGAATTCCCGCACCTCCTTGGGCGGGGAAGCCACCGCCACCGAGCCGTCGGCCCGGTAACGCCAGGGCAGACCGCCCTCGCTGATCGGCGTCCCCACCCCGGCCGGGGTGTAGAAGGCGGGGATACCCGCGCCGCCGGCCCGCAGGCGTTCGGCCAGCGTGCCCTGCGGTGTCAGTTCCACCTCGAGTTCCCCGGCGAGGTACTGGCGGGCGAACTCTTTGTTCTCGCCCACATAGGACGCCGTGACCCGCGCGATCCGTCCGGCGGAGAGCAGGATGCCGAGTCCGTAGTCGTCGACCCCGCAGTTGTTCGAGTAGACCTCGAAACCGGTCGCCGGTCCCGCCGCGATCGCCGCGATCAACGCGTCCGGGATACCGCAGAGGCCGAATCCGCCGACCGCCAGCGTCGCCCCACTGCCGATATCGGCGACGGCCGCGGCGGCCGACGCCGCCACCTTCGCGCTCATCGGTGGGCCTGCGTGGCGGGCAGGATCCGGGCGCGCACCTCACCGAAACCGATCCGGGCCCCTCCGGGCCCGGGTGCGGTGGCCGCGATGGCGATCTCGTCACCGTCCTCGAGGAAGGTCCGGGTCTGTCCGTTGACCTCGACCGGTTCGGCCCCACCCCAGGTGAGTTCGATGAACGCGCCGCGCTGGTCCTTCTCGTCCCCGGAGATGGTGCCGGAGGCGAACAGGTCGCCCGTGCGGGCCGCGGCCCCGTTGATCGTGGTGTGGGCGAGCATCTGCGCAGGCGACCAGTACATCCGGGCATAGGGCGGCCGGGAGACCAGTTGCCCGTTCCATTCGACGGTGAGATCGACGTCCAGGCCCCATTTCTGCTCACCGCGCAGGTACGGCAGCGGTTCGGGATCCTGGACCGGCGTGTCGATCCGGGCCGCTTCCAGGGCGGCCAGCGGCACCACCCACGGCGAGATGGAGGTCGCGAAACTCTTCCCGAGGAACGGGCCGAGCGGCACGTACTCCCAGGCCTGGATATCGCGGGCGGACCAATCGTTGACCACCACGGCGCCGAAGACGTGCTCGGCGAATTCGTCGGGCGTGATCACGCTGCCCGGCTCGGACGGCACACCGACGACGAAACCCAGTTCGGCCTCGATGTCGAGTCGCCGGGACGGGCCGTAGCTCGGGACCTCCTCGGCGGGTGATTTGCGCTGCCCGCAGGGGCGGACGATATCGGTGCCGGAGACGAGCACGGTGCTGGACCGGCCGTGGTAACCGACCGGAAGGTGTTTCCAGTTCGGCATCAGGGGCGCCGAATCGGGCCGGAAAAGCTTGCCCAGATTGGTCGCGTGCTGTTCGGAGGCGTAGAAATCCACGTAGTCGGCGACCTCGATGGGCAGATGCATCGTCGCATCGGCGAGGTCGAACACGGCGTCCGCGGGCACAGCACCCCGGACAAGTTCGGTGATCCGGGTACGGACGGCTGCCCACTGCCGCGGGCCGCGCGCCATGAAATCGTTGAGCGACGGGCGCGCGAACACCTCGTCGCCCAGCGCGACGGCCAGATCGACGACCTGGTCCGCGACCCGGACACCGACGCGCGGCGCGGTGCCTGGGGTGGAGAAGACGCCGTAGGGCAGATTGTCGATCCCGAACGGGGAATCGGCGGGGATATCGATGACGGTCATGACGCTGAGCTTTCGGAGACGGGCCGCAGGGCGGCCGGGAGCAGGTTCAGATCCACCAGTTCGGTGAGAGGGTCGCCGATACTGCAGGTTCCGAACGAGCGGAACGCGGCCCGCACGGCTTTCTCCTCGGCTTCCGACAGCGCGGCCAGTTCGGCGGCGACCGCGGCGCCGTTCCGGTTCGCCAGCACCGCCTCGAGCGCGCCGGTGTCGGCGCCGGCCAGAGCCAGGTGGGTCGCCAGCAGCAGATTGAGGAAGCCGTGCTGTTCGAACCCGGTGGTGGGGTCGGTGTTGCGGACGGCGTGGTGCAGTCCGGCGGTCGCCTTGAACGGGATCCCGGCGGCAACGGCCGACCGTATCGCCGCCGCGAGTTCCCGCTCGTCCGGATACGCCGCGGCCACGATGCCGCCGGTGCGGAACTTCGCCGCGTAGGGCGAGCCGGCGAGCCGCTCCAGGAAGGCCGGGCGCCGCTCGTCCCGCGGCACCTCGACGAACACCTCGAGGCCCACGGTCGGGCCGGCGATCGATTCGAGCGCCGCGAAGAATTCCGGCGCGCACGACTGCGCAGGGGCGGCGATCTCCAGTCCCGTCACGGTCAGCCCGTCGATCGCGGCGGCCCGCTCCAGCGCCGGAGCCACGCTGCCCGGTCCCTCCGGAGCGGTGAACACCGCGGTCAACGGGCCGGGTGCCCGCTGCGCCAGTTCGACCAGACGCGGGACAGGGAAGATCAGCGGGCCGACGAGCGCGGCGAAAGCGCTGTCCCGATAGCGCGTATGCGCGGCCAGCGCGTCGGGCAGCGGCGCGTTGCCGGGTGGGAAAAGTGCCGCGTCGTCGCACAGGCCGCGCAGGAGAGCGGGAATCACGCGCTCGCCTCCCCCAGCCACGACCAGGCGTACTCCGGGTCTTCGCACGCGAGCGCGCCCTCACCCAGTTCCAATGGGGCGAAGGTGTCCACCATGACCGCGGTCTCCTCGACGGATTCCAGGCCCAGCGAACGTTCCATACCGCCGGGCTGCGGCCCGTGCGCGTGCCCACCGGGATGCACCGACACCGACCCGAGGCCGATACCGGAACCCTTGCGCGCCTCGTAGTTCCCGCCGCAGTAGAACATGACCTCGTCGGAATCGACATTGGAGTGGTAGTACGGCACCGGGACGGCCAGCGGGTGGTAGTCGACCTTGCGCGGGACGAAATTGCACACCACGAACCCGGCGCCCTCGAACGCCTGGTGCACCGGCGGCGGCTGATGGACCCGGCCGGTGATCGGCTCGAAATCGTCGATATTGAACGTGTACGGGTACAGGCAGCCGTCCCAGCCGACCACATCGAAGGGGTGCCGCGGGTACACCATGCGGGTGCCGACGATGCCGCGGGAGGTGCGATGTTTGACGAGTACTTCCACATCGGTGCCTTCGGCGAGCAGCACCTCGCGGGGGCCGTGCAGGTCGCGCTCACAGTAGGGCGCGTTCTCCAGCAGCTGCCCGAACCGCGAGAGGTACCGCTTGGGCGGCACGATATGGCTGCTCGACTCGATCGCGTAGGCCCGCAGCGGTTCCTCTCCCCGCGGAATCCAGCGGTGCGTGGTGGAGGTCGGGAGCATGACATAATCGCCCGGCCGGGCGTCGAGGGCGCCGAACACCGTTTCCACCCGCGCCGCACCGGATTCGACATAGACGATCTCGTCGCCGAGGGCGTTGCGGTACAGCGGCGACTCCTTCGCCGCGACCACATAGGAGATCCGCACATCGGAGTTGCCGAGCAGCAACCGCCGTCCGGTTACCACATCGGTCTGCGCCCAGGTACCGGCCGGGAACAGGGCGTGCAATTTCAGGTGCCGGGGTTTGAGCGGATGGTTCGGTGTGGTGGTCTGGTCGGGGACCTCCCACAGATCGGCTCCGGAGATCGCCGACGGGATGCCGCGGTGGTACAGCAGCGACGAATCCGAGGAGAAACCCTCCTCCCCCATCAACTCCTCGTAGTAGAGCCGGCCGCTGTCGTCGCGGTGCTGGGTGTGGCGTTTCGGCGGAACATTGCCGAGTTGGCGGTAGTACGCCATGACCTGCCTCCTCGTGGGAACGAATGTGGATCAGACAAAGGCGGGCTCACCGTGCCGCCGCGGGCCGACCGCAGTCGGCCCGCGGCGGCGACGCGATCAGTCCACCCGTAGTTCGATGCCCTTGGTCTCCTCGACGAAGAAGACCGTGACCAGCGTGAGCAGCGCGCAGAACACGAAGTAGCCCGCGGGCGCCAGCGAATTGCCGGTCACATCGATGAGCCAGGTCGCGATGAACGGTGCGGTGCCGCCGAGCAGCATGTTGGTGATGTTGTTGCCCAGCGCCAGGCCGCTGTAGCGGACCGAGGCCTTCAGCATCTCCACGTAGGTCACATACGAGGCGCCGTTGACCACCGAAACGCAGATGAACAGGACCGACTGGCCGACCACCGCCTGCCAGGCGCCCGCCCCCGACATCAGCACGAACATCGGCACGCCGAGCACCGCCGCGGCGACGCTGCCCCACAGCAGCACCGGCTTGCGGCCGTAGGTGTCGGCGAGGTACCCGGCGATCGGCAGAGTGATCACGCCCAGCACCAGCGCCAGCGAGGTGGACAGGAACGCCAGCGTCGAGGAATGACCGCCCGCGGTCTGCAGGTAGGTCGCCGCGTAGACCGAGGCGATGTAGTAACCACCGGTGATGAGCGCGCCCAGGAAGACGATCTTGACCACGGAACCACCCGAGGTGCGCAGCAGTTCCATCACCGGCAGTTTCTTCGTCTCACCCTTTTCGGCGAGTTCCTCGAACTGCGGGGTGTCCTCCATATGGTTGCGGATCCAGATACCGACGACACCGATGACCACGCTGAGCAGGAACGGAATGCGCCACGCCCACGACAGGATCGTCTCTTCGGAGAAGATCGAGGTCAGGGCGAGCGCGACCAGCGAAGCGACGAGGGACCCGAGATAGGTACCCGAGTTGACCATCGAGGTCTGGGTCGCACGCCAGCGCCGCGGCGCCGATTCCGAGACGAAGGCATTGGCACCGCCGAGTTCGCCGCCGGCGGCGAAGCCCTGTAGGCACCTGGCCAGCACCAGAGCCGCCGTGGCCCAGACGCCCAGCGTGACGTAGGTCGGCATCAACCCCATCAGCACGGTGGCGATCACCATCAGCAGGATGGTCCACGACAACGCGCTCTTGCGGCCGTACCGGTCACCGATATGACCGAAGAAGATCCCGCCGGGCACCCGGAGGAAGAACGCCACCGCGAACGCGGCGAAGGTGCCCAGCAGCGCGGCCGTCTCGTTCTCCGAGACGAAGAACAGGGTGGCGACCACGGTCGCCATGTACCCGTAGATACCGAAGTCGTAGTACTCGACGACGGTACCGACGATGGCCGCGCGGACCACCTTCACCGACGACTGGCCCTCGGAGCCACCGGCGGCCGGCGCGGAGCGGTGCGCTTCTTTGGGCATCAGCTCGTTTCCCAACATGTCAGTTACCTTGTGCTTTCGTGCGAGAGTGCGACTCGGCCGCGGCCGCGCGACCGGCGATGCGCCCCATAGTCAATGCGTTGGCGACGGCGTTGCCGCCGCCCACATAGCGGAGTCCGAGGACCCCGCCTCCGGCCTCGCCCGCCGCGAAGAGTCCCGGCACGGGACGTCCGGTGGCGTCGAGGACGGCAGTATCGGTAGTGATCTCGAGGCCCGTATGGGTGCAGACGAGTTCGGCGGGCAGGATCTCGGCCGCGTAGAACGGTCCCTCGGTGATCGGTTCGAGGTGGGTATCGCTGTGTTTGGCGGCCAGCGAGACGTGGCGGCGGAAATCGTCGTCGGCACCGGCCGGCAACTGGGCGTTCCACCGGTCCACACTGGCCTTCAGCGTCACGGCCGGCACCTCGATGGCCGCCGCGAGTTCGTCCCAGGTGTCGGCCCGGGCAGTACGCCCGGCCGCGGCCTCCTCGGCGACGCGCTCGGGAGTCCAATCGGTGTAACCGGCCGGGAGTCCCACCCGTGCCTTCTCGTCGAAGATCATCCAGGCGGAGCCGCCCTGCTGGTCGAGGATCCCGGTCGACACCGCGTACGGCGCGTCCTCGTCCATGAACCGCCGGCCGTCCCGGTTGACATACAGCCGCGACGGCGGCGGGAAACCGGACTGCCAGTGGTGGTGTCGCTGGAAGTACACGGTCGGCATGAGCAGACCCCACTCGTGCCCGGTCAGGGCGGCGTCGACCCGGGCGCCGAAGCGCAGATGGTCCCCCCGGCTGCCCGGCGCGGCGACGACGAAGAGCGCGTCGCCCGCGGCACGCGCCGCCGGGAAGTAGCGGTCCACGAAACCGGGGTCCTGGGCGAATCCGCCGGTGGCCACGACCACCGCGGCGGCGCGCACCTCGATACCGTCGGCCACCACCCCGGTGACCCGGCCGTCGGCGACCAGGAGGTCTTCCACCCGGGTGTCGAGCACCACCTCGACGCCGTGCGCCCGGCGTGCCCGGTCCAGTACCTGGACCAGGCCGTAGCCCTGGTCCTTGGGTACATGCGCGCGCCAGACGTCCTCGACACCCGCCCGGGCCAGTCCGGGCTGATGGGCATTCCCGGACTCGACGGCGGGAATCTCCACCCCGAGGCCGATGAGCCATTCGAGGGTCGGCGCGGCCTGCTCACAGAAGGTGTGGATCAGGCCCGGGCGTAGCACCCACTGGTTGAGATCCATGTAGTGCTGGAAGAACTTCTCCGCCGAATCCTCGATACCGAGCGCACGCTGCACACTGGTGCCGGCCGCGGTGAACAGGCCCGCGGACAGCTGGGTGGAACCGCCGAGCTCCCGTTCCGATTCGAACAGCAGCACCGAGGCGCCGTCCTCGGCGGCCGAGACCGCCGCGGCCAGACCGGCCCCGCCACCACCGATCACGATGACATCGAATTCGTCGTCCACTACAGGCTCCCCTCGGTCTCCGCGACGATTCGGTGGTACAGACCGTTGGAGACCAGGCCACCGTCGACGGTGACCTCACTGCCGGTCATATAGCTCGACCGATCCGACAGCAGGTGCAGGACGGCGTCGGTGATCTCCTGCGGCGCGCCCATCCGGCCCATCGGGATGGACCGCAGCGACGACTCCACGAACCCGCCCGAGCCGCTCACCAGCGCCGTGCCCACCAGGCCCGGGTGCACGGAATTCACCCGGATATTCCATTTCGCCAGGCCACCGGCCGCCGATTTCGACAACCCGGTCAGCCCCCATTTGCTGGCCGAGTAGGCCGGCGAGAAGTAGCCGATCTGCCCGGAGATGGAGGAGATGTTGACAATGGATCCGCCGCCGGAGTCACGCATGAGCGGCGCCACGGCCTGCATCCCGTAGAAGGGGCCGAACAGGTTGATCCGCAGCGTCCGGTCCCAGATCTCGTCCGGGGTGTCCATGAACTCGAGCCGCCGCGAGATACCCGCGTTGTTCACCAGCCCGCCGAGCTCGCCGCGCCGGGAACCGATCTCGTCCACCACCCGGGTCCAGTCCTCCCGGTCCGCGACATCGAGGCGGTGGCTGCTCGCGGACCCGCCGGCGGCGACGATCTCCGCCGCCAGCTCTTCGGTGTCGGCGACGTCGGCCAGGCACACATGGGTGCCGAGCGCGCCCAGCGCCCGGGCGTGGGCCGCGCCCATACCCGCGGCGGCGCCGGTGACCAGGACGACGCCGGGATAGTTCGGCCGATCAGACATGGCGGGACCCACCGTCGACGGCGATGCTGTGCCCGGTGACGTAGCGGGCGCTGTCGGACAGCAGGAACAGCAGCGGGCCGAACACTTCCTCGGGCGAGCCGAGCCGATGCAGCGGGACGACCTCGAGCGCGTGCGCGAGCGCGGCGGGATCGTCCTGTACCCAGCGGGTCATTGCGGTGTCGATATAGCCCGGCGCGATGGAGTTGACGCGGATCCCTTTGTCACCGAGTTCGACGGCGAGCGATTCGGTCATATGCGCCACCGCGGCCTTGGATGTGCAGTAGGCGCCGCGGCCCTTGCGCACCCGCAGCGCCGAGACCGAGGACATGTTCACGATGGCGCCGCCGGGCGCCATGTGCCGGGCCGCTGCCTGCGCGCCGTAGAGCACGCCTTCGACGTTCACCTTCAGGGTCGCGCCGATCTGCTCGGGTGAGATGTCCTCGGCGAGCGCGAAGGGGAAGATACCGGCGTTGTTTATCCAGAAATCGATCCGGCCGAATTCCGCGACGGCGCGTTCGGCGAGTTTCTCGTGGTCGGCGGGGACGGTCACATCCGCGCGCATCCCGACCACGCGGCCCGGATCCGCCGCGAGCGACTGCGCGGCGAGTTCGGTGCCGATCCCCTGCGCGGTGGCGACGACCTGCTCTTCGTTGATATCGGCGGCGACCACCGACACCCCGCGGGTGGCCAGGCCCGCCGCGAACACCGCACCCATACCCTGGGCCGCCCCGGTGACCACGGCGACCTTGCCGGCCATTTCCGGGTAGTGCGCGGTCATCGGTGCCGCGTCGGTGCGCCCGGGGTTGGGCTGCTCGGTGGTGGTGCTCATCTGTTGTCCTCCGAAATCGTGTGGAAATCCGTGCGGGGTCGCGCCGCGGCCTACCGCTGTGGCGCGTCGTCGCGGGAGACGCGCCGGTGGGCGACCGACCAGCGGCCGTCACCGAGTTCGAGGCGGTCCTCGATCGTGGTCATCCGCACCAGGCGCGCGGACCCACCGCGCGGGGTGGCCACGATCTGCAGGTAGGCGTGGGCCTCGAGGGTCGAGGAGTCCAGGCGCCGGACCGCGATGTTCGTGACGACGTGCCGGTGTACCTCGCCCGCCGCCCGGGCCGCTTCGTGGAACGCGCGCGCGAATTCGGTGAGCGCCGCGGTCCCCGTCACCGGCTCGGGGTAGCTCGGTGAGTGGAACTCACCGGCCGGTGTGAAGGTGGCCGCCCAGTCGGCGGCCCGGCCGTTGTCGATGTGATGGCTCTGGAAGCCGTACAGCTGGTGGACCGCGGCGACCGTCGCCGGATCGGGTAGGTCGCCGATCGAAACCGTGGTCATCGAATTCTCCTCGACGTGATCGCAGAGCCTCCGCTTGCCCCCGCCGACTCAGTGTGCGATAATCGCACGCACTGTGCGATATGAGTGAAGGCTAGGTGTCGGCACTCACAAAAGTCAAGAAGGACGTGATGAACCACAGCACCGCCACCGGGAGTGCGCCCACCACCGGCGTCGAGCTCGACTCCGGAATGTCGAAAACGCTCCACCACGGGCTCGAGCTCCTGGAGGCCCTGGCCCGCCATCCGCACGGGCTGTCGATCACCGACCTCGCCGAGACCGTCGGCGTGCACCGCACCGTCGCGCATCGGCTGGTCCGCACCCTGGAAGCCCACCGCCTGTGCCGCCGTGACGACACCCGCCGCGTCACGCTCGGCGCGGGCCTGGTCACCCTGGCCGAGCCGGTCGAACAGGACCTGCGCACGGTCGCGCGGCCGGTGATGGAGGAGCTCGCCGAACGCACTCGCGCCACCGTCCACCTGGTACTGCGCGAGAACACGACCGAGGTCCGCGCGCTACTGGTGGTCGAACCGCGCAACGCCCAGGTCCATGTGGCCTTCCGGCCGGGTCAGGTCCATCCCATAGACCGCGGCTCGGCGGGGTTGGCGATGCTCGCCGCGCTGCCGCCCGTTCCCGGTGAACGTCCCGAGGTCGAGACGGCGCGCGCCCGCGGCTACGCCCTCACCCGCGGCGAGGTCGTCGCGACCGTGTTCGGCATCTCGGCGCTCGTCCCCCGCCGCCGGGGCGAACCGGAAGCCACCATCGGCATCTCCGTCTTCGAGGTCGACGACGAGCCGGCACTGGCGGCCGCGGTCCGCGACGCGGCCCGGCAATTGGGCACCCTGCTGCACTGAATCCGTCCCCGGATCGCCGCGAACCCCTGGCGGCGCGTCTGCGGGGGTTCCGACGACCGGGTGGTTTCGGTAGGGCCGGAATATGCCGGCCGCACCCCGGCCCCGCGCGTCGCGCCCGCGCGGTACCGCGTCCGCCGCCGGGCCGGGCAACCCACCGCCCGAGCACCGGCCGGCGAACTCCGCACACACCACCTCACCTGCACGAAGTGCCCGCCCAGGTCGCTCACGGGCACCCTTCGCTCAATCCAACGATCGGTGCCTGTAGCGCCGTGTCGGTGGATTGCGACATCCCTTTCGGGTAAGTGTTCTCCGGATCACTCGGTCGTTCGCGACCCGGCCGATCGACCCGCCCACCGAAAATACGGGCGAGTAGCACCCGCACGCTGTGCACATAGTGGTCCCGCGGGTGCACACTACGCAGAGCCGAGCCGCAAACGGTACTTCCGTGACCGTGCCCTACAGACGAAGGAGCCAGGGATAGTGTTCAGTCGTATCGCCATCGTGAACCGGGGAGAGGCGGCGATGCGCCTTGTCCACGCCGTCCGGGATCTGGCGGCCGAAACCGGGCAGCCGATCCAGACCATCGCGCTGCACACCGATGTCGACCGGAACGCGACCTTCGTCCGGGAAGCCGATATCACCTACGATCTCGGCCCCGCCTCGGCCCGCCCCTACCTCGACCTCAAGGCCCTCGAGCGCGCGCTGGTGGCGACCGGCGCCGACGCCGCCTGGGTGGGCTGGGGATTCGTCGCCGAAGACCCGGCCTTCGCGGAACTGTGCGAGCAGATCGGCGTCACCTTCATCGGCCCGAGCCCCGACGCCATGCGCAAACTCGGCGACAAGATCGGCGCGAAACTGATCGCCGAAGAGGTCGGCGTGCCGGTGGCGCCCTGGAGCCGCGGCGCCGTCGAGACGGTGGAGGCCGCCACCGCGGCCGCGGCCGAGATCGGCTACCCGCTGATGCTGAAGGCGACCGCGGGTGGCGGCGGCCGCGGTATCCGGGTCATCAACAACGAGGCGGAGCTCGTCGACGCCTATGAGCGCACCAGCCAGGAGGCGGCGCGCGCCTTCGGCAGCGGCATCGTGTTCCTGGAGCGGCTGGTCACCGGCGCCCGGCACGTCGAGGTCCAGGTGATCGCCGACGGCCAGGGCACCGCCTGGGCCCTCGGGGTGCGCGACTGCTCGGTGCAGCGCCGCAACCAGAAGGTCATCGAGGAGTCGGCCTCGCCGGTGCTGCGGCCCGAACAGGCGGCCGAGCTGAAGGCGTCGGCGGAGCGGCTGGCGGTCGCGGTCGGCTACCGCGGCGCGGCGACCGTCGAATTCCTCTACCACCCCGGCGACGAGCTGTTCGCCTTCCTCGAGGTCAACACCCGCCTGCAGGTCGAGCATCCGATCACCGAGATCACCACCGGTTTCGACCTGGTCCGCGCCCAGCTGCACGTGGCCTCCGGCGGCCGGCTCGAGGGCGAACCACCGGCCGAACGCGGGCATGCCATCGAGGCCCGGCTCAATGCGGAGGATCCCGACCGCGACTTCGCCCCGTCCCCCGGCCGGATCGCGCATCTGGACCTGCCGGCCGGACCGGGTATCCGCGTCGATACCGGCGTCAGCGAGGGCGACACCATCCCCGCCGACTTCGATTCCATGATCGCCAAGATCATCGCCTACGGCCGCAACCGCGACGAGGCGCTGGGCCGGTTGCGCCGGGCGGTCATCGAGACCCGGGTGATCATCGAGGGCGGCGCGACCAACAAGAGTTTCGTGCTCGATCTGCTGGATCAGCCGGAGGTCATCGACGGCAGCGCGGACACCGGCTGGATCGACCGGGTGCGCGGTGAGGGGCGGCTCGTCTCCCACCGGCACTCCGCCATCGCCCTGGCCGCCGCCGCCATCGACGCGTACGAAGAAGAGGAGCAGGTCGAACAGCACCGGCTGCTGTCCACCGCCTCCGGCGGCCGGCCCCAGGTGCAGCACGACAGCGGACGCCCGCTCGACCTCAAGCTGCGCGGCGCGAGCTACCGGGTGCGGGTCGCCCGGATCGGCGCGCACCGCTTCCGGGTCGGGATCGAGGCGGGCACCGATATCCGCACCGCCGACGTCGACCTCGAACGTTTCGATCAGCACACCGGGCAGCTCGTGGTCAACGGTGTGCGCTACCGCCTGATCACCGGCACCCACGGGCCGGTGCACCTCGTCGACGTCGACGGGGTGACCCACCGGGTCAGCCGGGACGAGGGCGGCGTCGTCCGCTCCCCCGCGCCCGCGCTGGTCGTGGCCACCCCGCTGGAGGTCGGCGCCGAGGTCGAGGCCGGCGCTCCGGTGCTGGTGCTGGAGAGCATGAAGATGGAGACGGTGCTGCGGGCACCGTTCCGGGCCCGGCTCAAGGAATGCAATGTCTCGGTCGGCACCCAGGTGGAGACCGGCGCGCCGCTGCTGCGGCTGGAACCGCTCGCCGAGGAGGGCGACGAGGCCGAGGCCGCCACCGCGACCGCCTCGGTCGAACTCGATCTGCCCACCGACGCGGGCCTGGCGCAGCCGCACCAGCGGATGAGCCGCGGTCAGCAGGATCTGCGCAGTCTGCTGCTGGGCTTCGATGTCGACCCCCACGACGACCGCCGGGTACTCGACGAATACCTCGCCGCACGCCGCGCCGCCGTGGCCGACAACCGCCGCCCGCTGGCCGAGGAACTCGAACTCGTACAGGTCTTCGCCGATCTGGCCGAGCTGAGCCACAACCGGTCCTGGGAGGACGATCCCACCCCGGGGCATGTCCACAGCGCCCGCGAATACTTCCACACCTATCTGCAGAGCCTCGATGTCGAGCGGGCCGGCCTGCCGGAGTCCTACCGCGCCAAGCTCGCCCAGGCGCTCGCCCACTACGGCGTCACCGAACTGGACCGCACCCCTGACCTCGAGGCCGCGGTGTTCCGGATCTTCCTGGCCCAGCAGCGCCCCGCCGATACCGTCGAGGTCGTCTCGGCGCTGCTGCGGGAATGGCTGAACGAGCCGATGCCGGACCGGGTACTGCGGGAGCCCGTCGGCTTGGCGCTGGAACGACTCGTCGCCGCGACCCAGGTGCGGTTCCCCGTGATCGCGGACCTCACCCGTGGCCTGGTCTTCGCCTGGTACGGACAGCCCGTGCTGCGCCGCAACCGGGCACGCGTCTACACCGATGCGCGCAAGCACCTCAGCTACCTCGACGCGCATCCGGACGCGGCCGACCGGCCCCGGCGGATCGCCGAGATGGTGAGCGCCACCGAGCCGCTGGTGCGCCTGCTGGGCCAGCGACTCTCCCGCGGCTCCGCGGACAACACCGTCATGCTGGAGGTGCTGACCCGCCGCTATTACGGAAACAAGGACCTCACCGACGTCCGCACCCGCGACGCCGGTGATTACACCTTCGTCGTCGCCGAACGCAAGGGTGTGAGCCTGGTATCGGCCGCGGTCAGCTTCGACTCCCTCCCCCGGGTGGTGGCCGGACTGGCCGAACTGTCCACCGGTTCCGCCTCCATCGAGGCCGATATCTACCTGTCCTGGGAGAACCAGCCCGAGGATTTCGATGCCATGGCGGCGGCACTGCAGGAGGTGCTCAACGCGCAGCCGGTGTCCAACCAGGTCCATCGGATCACCGCCACCGTGGCGGGCAGTGACAACGCGGTCATGCACCATCACTTCACCTTCCGCCCGTCGGCGACCGGCCTCGACGAGGAACGGCTCATCCGCGGCCTGCATCCCTACATCGCGCAGCGGATGCAGATGAAGCGGCTGCACAAGTTCGACCTCACCCAGCTGCCGTCCTCGGACAACGAGGAGGTGTACCTGTTCCGGTGCGTCGCCAAGGAGAACCCGGCCGATGAGCGTCTCGTCGCGTTTGCGCAGGTCCGGGACCTGACCGCACTGCGCGATCACGACGGCCGGCTGGTCACCCTGCCGACCGCGGAGAGCACCATCGCCACCTGCCTGGACTCCATCCGCCGGGCGCAGTCGGGGCGGCCGTCGTCCAAACGGCTGCAGACCAACCGCATCGTGATGTATGTCTGGCCGCCGATCGATATCACCCGCGGCGAACTGGAGGCGATCGTCGAGCGGGTGCGGCCTACGACCACGGGCGCGGGCCTGGAGGAGATCCTGCTCATCGCGCGCCAGCGTGACGCGCGGACCGGCGATCTGGTGAAGCTGGCCCTGCGGATCTCCTTCGACGCCACCGGCGGCACCGAACTGACCGTCGGCGAGCGGTCCGACGATCCGGTCGAGCCACTGGACGCCTACCGGCAGAAGGTGCTGCGCGCCAGCAGCCGCAATACGGTGTACCCCTACGAGCTCACCGGCCAGCTCGGTGACTTCACCGAATACGACCTCGACGCCGACCACACGCTGGTTCCGGTCGACCGGCCCAAGGGCCGCAACACCGCGGCCATGGTGGCGGGTGTGGTGACCACCGTGACCGAACGGCACCCCGAAGGCGTCACCCGGGTGGTGCTGCTCGGCGATCCCACGAAATCGCTGGGCGCGCTGTCGGAGCCGGAATGCCGCCGGGTGATCGCCGCGCTGGATCTGGCCGAGAAGTTGCAGGTCCCCCTGGAGTGGTACGCCCTGTCCTCGGGCGCCCGGATCTCGATGACCTCGGGCACCGAGAACATGGACTGGGTGGCGGCCGCGCTCAAGCGCATCGTCGAGTTCACCCAGGACGGCGGCGAGATCAATATCGTGGTGGCGGGGATCAATGTCGGCGCCCAGCCGTACTGGAACGCCGAGGCCACGATGCTCATGCACACCAAGGGCATCCTGGTGATGACCCCGGATTCGGCCATGGTGCTCACCGGTAAACAGGCCCTGGACTTCTCCGGCGGTGTGTCGGCCGAGGACAACTTCGGTATCGGCGGCTACGACCGGGTCATGGGCCCCAATGGGCAGGCCCAGTACTGGGCGCCGAACCTGCACGCCGCCCGGGCCGTGCTGATGTCGCACTACGACCACACCTACGTCGTCCCCGGGGAGAAGGGGCCGCGCCGGGTGCCGACCACCGACCCGGTGGATCGGGACATCTCCGGTTTCCCGCATGTCATGGCGGACAGCAGTTTCACCACTGTCGGCGAGATCTTCTCCGCCACGGCCAACCCGGACCGCAAGAAGCCGTTCGATATCCGGACGGTCATGCGGGCGGTGGCCGACCAGGACCACGAGGTGCTGGAACGGTGGGCGGGTATGGCCGACGCCGAGACCGCGGTCGTCCAGGACGCGCATCTGGGTGGTATCCCGGTGTGCCTGCTGGGCATCGAATCGCGCGGCGTGCCGCGGCGCGGTTTCCCGGCCACCGACGGCCCGGACACCTACACCGCCGGCACCCTGTTCCCGCGGTCGTCGAAGAAGGCCGCACGGGCGATCAACGCGGCCAGCGGCAACCGGCCGCTGGTGGTGCTGGCGAACCTGTCCGGCTTCGACGGTTCCCCGGAATCCATGCGCAAGCTGCAGCTCGAGTACGGCGCCGAAATCGGCCGCGCGATCGTCAATTTCCAGGGCCCCATCGTGTTCACCGTGATCTCGCGGTACCACGGCGGTGCGTTCGTGGTGTTCTCCAAGACGCTGAACCCGAATATGACCGTGCTCGCGCTCGAGGGGTCGTTCGCCTCGGTGCTCGGTGGCGCCCCCGCCGCCGCGGTCGTCTTCGCCGGCGAGGTGGACAAGCGCACCGCGTCGGACCCGCGGGTCCGCGATCTGGAGGCCCGCGCCGCGAACGCCTCCGGAACCGACCGCGCCACCCTCACCGCCGAACTCGACGAACTCCGGTCCACGGTCCGCACCGAGAAGCTCGGTGAGGTCGCCGCGGAGTTCGACCGCGTGCACGATATCCACCGCGCGGTCGAGGTCGGTTCGGTGGACGCCGTCATCAGCGCGGCCGAACTGCGTCCGCGCATCATCGAGGCCATCGAGGCACGGCTGGACGCCTGATCACCGGACAGTCGTCCTCGACGACGTCCACCTGAGCATCGGGGCCCCGCCGCATATGGCGGGGCCCCGATGTGTTCGAAATCCCCGCGGCCACTGCCATCCGACAGCGGGCCGGTCCGCTGCGCCCGGCACTCGGTACGCAGGCCCTGAACAGTTCCGCACACCGATGCGGCGGGGGCTTCCCGATCCGCTCCGGTGGCCGGCCGCCCTCGCGCCGGTGAATTGGCATCGGGCGGAGCACAATCCTGGCCGCGCCCTCCGGCCGGATCTACGGTCGGCAACCATGACCACCGGCACGACAGCACTCAACGACATCACCGAGGCCACCGCGAAGGCCGTGCGGGACGACCCCGCTGCCGCGACGGTGATCTTCCGGGCCGCAGGCACCCCGCGGGGCGCGGTGGGCAGCACGATCACCGCGGGCGCGCACCGCTTCCCGGTCGACGAGCCACCGGCGCTCGGTGGCGACGACACCGCCGCGAACCCGGTCGAGGTGTATCTCGGCGCATTGATCTCCTGCCATATCGTCACCTACCGGTTCTGGGCCCAGCGGCTGGGCCTGGTGGTCGATGAACTGTCCGTCGAAGCCGAAGGCGACCTGGACGTACGCGGCTTCTTCGGTCTCGACGACCGGGTGCGCGCCGGCTTCCAGGCCGTGCGGTTGCGGGTGCGGGTCACCGGGCCGGAGACCGCCGAGCGCTACGCCGAACTCCAGGCCGCGGTCGAGGCGCATTGCCCGGTCCTGGACCTGACCACCGGCGTGACACCGGTGCACACCACGCTCGAAACCGCTCGGGCCGGGAGTCCGGGAACATCCGCGAGAAAGTCTCGGTAAGGAACTACCGCGGATAGCTGCCGATTTCCGGTTCTGACCGCCGGTAACGCCCACTTCCCTGATGGCTGTCAGGGGGTAGGTCCGTGCAGCAGTAGACAGTGCCGCCGGGGCCGCCCGCGCACCCAAGAGCCGTCTCGTAACCAAGTTTTCGAGACCGCGCCGAACCCCGATAGGTGTTCGTGCCCGTCTCGATATCGCCCGGGCGATATCGCGTGAATCAGCCCGCAAACCATATGGTCTGTATTTTCGGGAGCGGTAGGTGATCATGTCCGCGTGGATCTTGATCGAATCAGTACCCGAGCCGCGGAACTCGCGGCGAGCTTCGGCGTACGGGCGCCCCGCGTCGTGGCCATGAACAGCACAGAATCGGCTGCGGGTTGGATTCTCGGCGATCACCACCGGCACCAGGTGTCGTAGCCCACCTGGAAGTCAGGTAGGCGCGCTGTTCAGAATCGGTAGTGGAGTATGCGTGTGCCCTGGCGGGACATCGCGGTGCTGCGGGCCATGAGGCGGGTGAGTGCACGCACCGGTTGCGGGAACGCGGCCACTTCCGGGGCGCGGGTAAGCAGTTGCTCTGCGACCAGGGTGAGGCCGGCGTCCCAGTGCTCCGGCTCGTGCGGGTCGTCGAAGCCTTGGGCGGCGGCGATGCCGAGAGCCTTGATGGAGGGGTGGTATTTCATCGCCCAGGCGGCGAAGCGGGTGTAGCCGTTGAGCGCGAGTTCGCCGGCCGAGAGCCGGGTGACCAGTTGGCGGATCATGGTCTGGAACGAATCGCCGGGCAGGAAGGGCACCAGGCCTTCGGCCACGATCATGGCGGGTCGGTCGTCCGGCAGGACCTGTGACCAGTTGGGCTCGGTGACATCCGCGGCGACCAGGTGTGACCGGTCCGGGAGGTATCGCTGACGTAGGTCTGCGACCTCGGGGAAGTCGACGTCGTACCAGTCGACGCCGGAGGGTGGGGCGCAGCGGGCAAACCGGGTGTCGAGGCCGCAGCCCAGGTCGACGACGATCGCGTCGGGGTGTGTGGCAATGAACTGGTGGATGACGTCGTCGAGCTTTCTGGCGCGGAGCGCGGTGCTGGCGACGAGGCTCGGCTCGAGTTCGAGCTTGGCGAAGTCGTAACCGGTGTCCTCGGCGATCCGGTCCGCGACCGCTGCGGCGAGGGTATCGCCGAGGATCGGGTTCGGTCCCGTACTGTCCATTGCTCGTGCGCAGAGGGTGAGAAACAGCGTCTCCTGGACCGGGCTGAGGCCGAGTTGTTGCGATGGCATGGGTTTCCTAGTGCTTCGGGGGGGTGCGGGCGGCGATGTCCCGCAACCAGGTCAGGGATTCCTGGGCCGCCTTGATGCGTTCGGCATGTACGCCTTCGGTGAGGGCGAAGCCCTCCTCGGCGATATCGCCGAACGCGCTGAGGCTGTCGAGTTTGCGTTGGACGACCTTGTGCCAGGCGTCGTCCTCGATGCGGTAGTAGGCGGTGCGGTCGCCGGGGCGGCGGACCTTGCGCACCAGCCCGATGGTGGTGAGCAGGCGCATGTTGGAGGTCAGGGACGCGCGGCTGGCCTGGATCGTGTCGGCGATCGCGCCGGCGGACTGCTCAGGTGGGTCGCAGATCATCAGCCAGCCGAGGACGCGCCCGGTGATCGGCGGCAGCCCCCACTCCTCCACGCAGAAGGTGGCTACCCGTTCCACCCATCGCATAAGCTGGTCCTGCCGTTCGTCGCCCATTGCGCCTCACTCCCTATGTCCGGTGGTCACCATTTCATAGCGGCGACGGACTCGTGGGTGGGCGTCGGGGTGGTGGTGGCCAGTCGGGTCCGGCGCAGGTACCGGTCGAACCAATCGACGGCCAGACCTATCGCCTCCTCCAGGCCGGGGCCGGTGTAGAGGCCGAGGACGTCGTAGGGCAGAACCTCCAGTCGCTTGGGCTCGCCCGCCTTGGCGAAGGCGGTCTGCGCTTCCTCGAGCATGTGGTACGGATCGTGGCCTCCGTTGGCGATCATCAGCAGCGGCGTCGGCGCGAGCCGGTCGATGAGGTTCTCCGGCGCGAAGGTGAGCATCTGCTCGGTGGAGTCGAGGGTCTTCTCGTTGCGGTAGGTGGGATACAGCTCGCTCGACAGGTTTTGGGCGCCCTTGGCGGTCTCGTGGTCCAGGTTCAGGTGCGGCACGCGGGCGCTCTCGCCGGTCTCGTAGCGGCGTTGCCAGTCCTCGTCCAGCCGCTCGCGCAGTGCGTGCAGCCCGTTCCGGCCGAGCAGCCGCTCCAGGTACCGCCACCCGTTCCACACACTCGGACTCTGCACGACGACACACTTGGCGCGCCGGTCGAGCACGGCGGCCTGGACGGCGACGGAGCCGCCGATGCTGACGCCCCACAGGCCGATGCGCTCGGGTTGGACCTCCGGGCGCGCCTGGAGGTAGGAGATCGCGCTGCGGAAGTCCTCCACCTGCCGTTCCGGGTAGTCCAGCCCGCGCGGCTCGCCCTCGCTCGACCCGACGGTGCGGTAGTCGATGGCCAGCACGACAAAGCCCGCTTGCACGAAGTAGGGGGCGAAGTAGACCAGTGCCTCCTTCACCATCACGCCACTGTGTCCGAGTACCAGCGCGGGCGCGGGCGAGCCCGCGGACACCTCGTCCGGCAGGTAGAGGTCGCCTGCGCAGCGGGTGCCCAGACTGGTGAATGTCACGGGTTCTGGCTGCACGGTCATGAACACCCCGAAAGGCACTTGTTACTATAGATTTCAGTCACCACTGAAATGTATAGCAACTCTTTGCTAGTTGTCCAGGTGCGGGCTCCGGTAGTGGTCGCCGAGAATCCAACGGAGTTCGGAAATCTCGGGTCGTCGTGATCCATCGGCGAGTGCCGTCCTGCGCCCGGACGGCCATCACCGAGAGCGCCTTCGGCTGCGGGTACTCCTATCCGCCCGATTATCGGCGGGCACTACGGTGACCCCTCCAGCCGGCGCGCCGACGCGGGCGTGGTTGTGTTCATCGCTGCCTA
>NZ_BAGJ01000260.1 GCF_000308775.1 Nocardia testacea NBRC 100365 | reverse complement strand
GGCCTGCCCACCGCGGAGATGTTCGCGCTGCCCTACCTGGCGCTGGGCGTGACCACCTACTCCTCGGCGATCTACAACTTCCTGCCCGAGTTCGCCCTCGACTTCTACCGCGCCCTGCGTCGCGGCGACAACGCCTTCGTGCTGAACGCGCTGAACGAGTTCGTGATCCCGTACTGCGACCTGCGCAATCGCAAACCCGGCTACGCGGTGAGCATCATCAAGGCGGGGATGAAGGTCATCGGCCGCCCGGCCGGTCCGGTGCGCAGCCCGCTGACCGATCTCGACGAGACCGAAATCGCCGAACTGGCCGACCTCGTGAAGAAGGTGAGCTGATGACCGGCACCGAGACCGCACACCTCACCGGCGCGAACCTGCTGGGCGACATCGAGGTCCCCGGGACCGGCGGGGCCTTCCGTGCGGTGAACCCGGCGACCGGCGCCGTACTCGAACCGGAATTCCACGCAGCCGACGCCGCCACCGTGGCGCGGGCGGCGACCGCGGCCTGGGCGGCTTTCGCCGGCTACCGGGCCACCGGCTTCATCCGGCGTGCCGCGTTTCTGGACGGTATCGCCACGGAGATCGAGAAACTGGGCGAGACACTGGTGCAGCGGGCCATCGCCGAATCCGGCTTGCCCGAAGCGCGTATCCGCGGGGAGATCGGCCGCACCACAGGCCAGTTGCGACTGTTCGCCGAGGTGGTGCGAGAGGGCAGCTGGACCGGCGCCCGGCTCGACCGGCCCGATCCGGCGCGGACGCCGCTACCGAAACCCGATCTGCGCCAGCGCCGTATCCCGGTGGGACCGGTGGCGGTGTTCGCCGCGAGCAATTTCCCCCTGGCCTTCTCCGTCGCGGGTGGTGACACCGCCTCCGCGCTGGCGGCGGGCGCACCGGTGGTCGTCAAGGCGCATCCGTCGCATCCCGGCACCTCCGAACTGGTGGCGCGGGCGGTGCTCGCGGCGGTCCGGGCGCACGGTCTGCCGGAGGGGACCTTCGCGCTGGTGCACGGTGGTGTGGAAACCGGCCTGGCGCTGGTCGGCGACCCGCATATCCGCGCGGTGGGCTTCACCGGGTCCCGGCAGGGCGGCCTGGCGCTGGCCGCGGCCGCCGCGGCCAGGCCGGTACCGATCCCGGTATACGCCGAAATGTCCAGCGTGAACCCGGTCTTCGTACTGCCGGGCGCACTGGCCGAACGCGGCGCGAGCCTGGGCGCGGAATTCGTCGCCTCGCTGACCACCGGGGTCGGGCAGCTGTGCACCAGCCCGGGACTGGTCTTCCTGGCCGACGGACCCGGCGCCGACGAATTCGTGGCGGCGGCCACGACGGCGGTCGGTGCCGCGTCCGGCGCGCCCATGCTGAACAAGGGGATCGCGTCGTCGTTCGGCGCCGGTGTCGAGCGCCTCACCGGTACCGAGGGAGTGCGGCTGGCCGCCATCGGGACCGCGGGAGCGACGAGTTGTTCCGGCGATCCGCATCTGTTCGTCACCACCGCCGAGCGCTTCCGGGCCGATCGCGCCCTCCAGGATGAAGTGTTCGGGCCGAGTTCGATCATCGTGCGTGCCGCCGATACCGCGGAGCTGCTGGCACTGGCCGGGGAGTTGGAGGGCCAGCTCACGGCCACCGTGCACGCCACCGCCGCCGACCGGGCGATCGCCCGCCCGCTGCTGGGGGAACTGGAGCTGATCGCGGGGCGGGTGCTCTTCGACGGCTGGCCCACCGGTGTCGAGGTCGGTCACGCGGTCGTGCACGGCGGCCCCTTCCCGGCGACCACGGCCCCGGCCACCACCTCGGTGGGATCTCGCGCGATCGAACGCTTCCTGCGCCCGGTGAGCTACCAGAACGTGCCGGAGGAACTACTCGCCGACGAGATCCGCGTGGAGAACCCGCTCGGTATCTGGCGCCGGGTGGATGGGGCGGTCACGCGGGACTGATCACGTCAGTTGTCGTATGGGCGCGGCCCCGTCATCGGAGACGGGGCCGGCGGCGGGTTTCCCGGGATCGCGGGCCGGCGGCGAAACGGGGAACACCTGTGCCGGTGTGCCCCGGCTCGGTCTCGGCGAGCACCGAGATTCCGAGGCACACGATGATCGCGTCGGTGCCGATGGCAGCGCTTCACGCCCTCATCGGCGGAGTCGGTTCGAACGTCACAGGCAAGCATGCCAAGGAACGATGGTACGGCCCGGTCCGCCATTGCAAGTCCGCAGCGGGCACCGCCAATTCCATCTCCGGGAGCGCATCGAGCAGTTGATCTATCGCCGCACGGGCGATGGTCGAGGACAGATCCTTGGCCGGGCAGACGTGGGGGCCGGCACCCCAAGCGAGATGCGACCGGTTGGCGGTGAAATCTTCGGAGTGCACTGCTGGATCGTTATTGCACGCGGACATGCTGATCAGTACAGGCTGATGCGCGGGAAGCCACACACCATCGATGAGAATCGGTTGCCGTGGATAACTGAAGCAGAAGTTCGCCAGCGGTGGATCGGTGAACAGCAACTCCTCCAGCGCGTCGCCGGTCGAGAGACTACCGCTGACCATGCCCCCACCGAATCGATCGTCGGTCAGCATGAGCCGCAGAGTGTTCAGGATGAGGTTGACCGTCGGCTCGATTCCCGCCCCGTATATGACGACCAGTTGGTGAATCACCTCCTCCTCGGTCAGTTCCGCGCTGTGCGCGATCATGCGGGTGGTGATGTCGTCACCGGGATCGGCGATTCTGCGCATGGTCTGCTCGTACAGCGCCGATTCCAGTGTCACGTTGCCCGCTTCGGCATCGGTGGAAGTGTCGAATACGGCGGCCATTCCCCGCGCCACACGCGACCCGATCTCGGGCGAGCAGCCGACCAGAGTGTTGAGTACCTCGAAGACCAGGGGGTGTACGAACTGCGCGAGCAGATCGGCCTGTCCGGCGGCGCAGAAGCCGTTGATCAGCGGCACCGCGATCTTCTCCACCAATGCCTGTGCGGCGTGCAGATCGATTCCGTCGAGGGCGAAAGTATTCGCCGAGCGCAGCCGGGCGTGGGCAGCTCCGGTATTACGCAGCGCGTTCGGCCGCCACTGCAACATCGGCCGGACGGGACAGTCCAGCGGCACGTTCGCCTGCCAGGCCCGCGGGTCGGCCGGAAAGTGCTCGGGATCGTGCAGAATCCGCTTCGCTGTCGCGTAGGTGACCACGAGGGTGGCCGGAACGCCGGGTGCGATCTCCACCGGGGCCAGTGATCCGTAGCGGGCTCTCAGCTCTCCGTAGACGCGCTGAGGGTCCGCGGCGAACTCCCTGGTGTACAAAGCTACTCGCGTCTCACCATCGATCACTGAACTCGGCGTTATGGTGCCGCCGTCAAAGGACAGTGGCGATTCCAGCGAAGGGGGAAGAGACACAGGGCAACTCCAGGTTGTTCGACATGTGCACACGGAATAGGACGAAGCGGCTGCCGGTCTCGCTACCGGTCGGTGCGGGACACATCCAGGAAGACGTGTCTCATTGTTCGATGGTGCTCGCTGGACACAGGCTCGGGGCGTGACCGCGGAGATCACCGCCCGGTAGGGTTTGTTACTCGGCGTCGATCAACGCGGCCGACTGCCGGCGCGGTATCTTGCGCGAACTGTCGCCGATGCGCCGCCCCTCGGCCGAAGCGACCGCAACCCGACGGCAAGTATTCGCGACGCTCTCACATGCTCGTCGTGGGACGGTGAACGCCCGGCAAGTGATTCCATCTGATCGATTGCCATCAGAGCCCTTTGCTTTCAGCAACTTTCGGTTCGCGCACGCTACCGTTCGGCAACGGTCCTCGGTTTCCCATGCTCGGCAAGAAACATGTTCTCGTCCTGCCCGTCCGGGGTGGGTACCGATCTCACGTCCCCGGCCACGACGTCCCGGGGAACAACAGGTGTAGTTCCCCGTGTTCACGACCTCACGGGGGACTACACCTAGCGCGTGCCGAGATCGCGTGGCGATCCGCCTCGAGGTGCCGGGGTGTCGGATTCGGGCGGTGTACTCGCGGGCGCGATCTCAGTCGAAAGCTGTGGCCCGGGTGATCTTTTCCCATTCCGTGATGTCGGTGCGCACCGCGTCGAGGTGATCCAGGATCCCGTCCACGGCGTCCGCGCCGAGCGGAAGGCGCAGGGGTGTGCGTTCGGCGTCCAGTGCGGCGCGGATGGCGGCGGCCGCCTTGGCGGGATCGCCGGGTTGGGTCCCGTCTCCCGTCTCGACCATCCGCCGGGTGGCGCCCGCCGTCTCGGTGTAGACCTCGTTCTCGGCGCTGAAATACGCCGCCCCGGCCCCGAAGAGTCCCGTCCGGAACGCGCCGGGTTCGACGATCAGTACATCGATCCCGAACGGCGCGACCTCCTCGGCCAGTGCCTCGGAAAAACCTTCCAGCGCGAACTTGGTGGCGCTGTAGGCGGAGAAGCCCGCGAAGGACAGCTGCCCGCCGACACTGCTCATCATGACGATCGCGCCGGACCGCTGGGCGCGCATATGCGGCAGTACCGCGCGGGTGAGTGCGGCGGGTCCGAAGAAGTGCAGGTCGAAAAGGTCGCGCAGTTCGCGGTCGGTGGTTTCCTCGACCGCGCCTACCTGGGTGCGGCCCGCATTGTTGACCAGTACGTCGATCCGGCCGTAGCGGGCGACGATATCGGCGACCGCCGTCTCGATGCGCTCGGTATCGGTGACGTCCAGCGCCAGCGCTTCCACCTGGTCTGGATGGGCGGCGACGAGGTCGTCGAGGGCGGCGGTGCGGCGTGCCACCGCGATCACGGTATCGCCGGCGTCGATCGCCGCCCCGGTGATCGCGCGGCCGAAGCCGCTGCTCGCTCCGGTCACCAGCCAGATCTTCGGGTTGCTCACTGCGTTCTCCTCGATTCGTGGGTCGACAACGATCCTGATCCAGTGCCGGGGTGATGTCCAAGACCCGGTGTGATAACCGTTGGTTATGGACGTGCACGGTCGGGACCTGCGCTACTTCGCGGCGGTCGCCGAGCAGCTGAATTTCACCCGCGCCGCCGAACGCCTGTTCGTCTCCCAGCCCGCGCTGAGCAAGCAGATCCGGGCGCTCGAGCAGCAACTGGGCGCGCCGCTGTTCGACCGGGACGGGCGTTCGGTGCGGCTCACTCCGGTGGGGGAGGCGCTGCTACCGCATGCGCGGCAGTTGCTGGCCGCGTGGGAGGCGGCGTACACCGATGTGGAAGCCGCCAAGGCGGGGCAACGGGCCACCCTGGCCATCGGTATCAGTACCAGCCCGGGCCGTGGCCTGCTCCCGGCGGTGCGGGCCCGGTTCACGGCGGCCCATCCCGCCGCCAAACCCGTTCTGCGTCAGATCGGCTGGCTCGATCCGACCGCCGGGCTGGCCGACGGATCCACCGATGTGGCGTTCGTCTGGCTACCGCTGGCAGGTGCAGACCGGTACGAATGGGTGGTCGTGGCTCGCGAACCCCGGGTGGTGGCGCTGCCCGATTCCCATCGCCTCGCCCGCTGCGATGTCGTGGAGTTCGCGGAACTGCTGGACGAACCGTTCCTGGCGCTCCCGGAATCGGCCCGGGCGCTGCGCGACCACTTCCTCGCGGTCGACGAACGCGGTGGCCGGCCCCCGGTCATCGGTGGTGAGATCGCGAGTACCGAGGAGACCTACGAAGCGGTGCGCGGCGGCGACGGGGTGGTGCTGCTGGCGGCGGGTAACGCGCCGCTGGTGGCTCACGAGGGTGTGGTGGTGCGGCCGGTCGGCGGGCTGAGCCCGAGCGAGCTGGCCCTGGCCTGGCGGCGCGACGATATCCGGCCGTTGGTGCGCGGTTATGTGGCGGCGTGCCGGTCGGCTCTCGCCGGGACGGCCGGGGGACCGATGGATTCGCCTCGAAAATAAAATAGAACGTGTTATAGTTTTTGCGGTTTGCGAGCCCCGTGGGTGGTTCACGGGCCGCGGCGCCATGTGGCGGTGCCCGCGGCCCGTGACCGCGCCGGAGCGCCGGTCGATTTTCGCCGGTCCACTGCTACGGGCCGGCCCGAAAGGCAGACGAATGAACACTGAACCGCACGTCGACGACGCCGCCCTGCTACACCGCGAGCCACTGGCGGTGGACCTGCTGGGCAAAGCTCTCGAGCGATATGCCGACCGCACCGCGGTCCATATCGACGACGCCACCCTGACCTACCGCGACGTGCGCGATCAGATCAGCCGGTTCGCCCAGGCGCTGGCCTCGGCCGGACTGGGCGTGGGCTCCCCGGTGGCGGTCCTCTCGGCGAACCGCCCGGAGGTTATCTTCGCCCAGGGCGCCAACAACGTGAACGGGTCGCGGGCCATGGCACTGCACCCGATGGGCTCGCTCGACGATCACGCCTACGTCCTCGAGGACGCGGGCGTGGAAACCCTGATCTACGACCCGAGCGGTTTCGACGAACGTGCCGCGCAGTTGCGCGACAAGGTGCCCGGGCTGCGGAACCTGTTCTCGTTCGGCTCGTCCGAGGCGGGGACCGATCTCATCGAACTGGCCGCCGGGTTCACCCCCGAGCGGGTGCGCGGTCCGCAGGTGGATCCGAACGCGACCATGAGCCTGGCCTACACCGGCGGCACCACCGGTAAGCCCAAGGGCGTGGAGATGAGCTTCCGCGGCAGCACCACCATGCTGCGCATCCAGATGACCGAATGGGAGTGGCCCGACGAGGTCCGGTTCCTGGTGTGCACCCCGCTGAGCCACGCGGGCGCCGCGTTCTGGGGTCCCACTGCTCAACAGGGCGGTTCGATCGTGGTGCTGCCGTACTTCCACCCGGCCAAGGTGCTCGAGGCGATCGAGAAGTACAAGATCACCGCGACCATGCTGGTGCCCACCATGCTCTACGCCCTGCTGGACAGCCCCGACCTCGACAAGTACGACCTGTCCAGCCTGCAGACGGTGTTCTACGGCGCCTCCGCGATCTCCCCGACCCGGCTGGCCGAGGCCATCGAGAAGTTCGGTCCCATCTTCTTCCAGTTCTACGGCCAGGCCGAGAGCCCGATGACCATCTCGGTGCTGCGCCGCGCCGACCACGACCTGAACAAGCCCGAGCGGCTGGCCAGTTGTGGCCGTCCGGTGCCGTGGCTGTCGGTGGCGCTGCTCGACGAGAAGGGCAACGAAGTGCCCCAGGGCGAGCCGGGCGAGGTGTGTGTCCGGGGCCCGCTGGTGATGAACGGGTACCTGAACAAACCCGAACAGACCGCGGAGGCCACCGAATTCGGCTGGCTGCACACCGGCGATATCGCCCGGCAGGACGAGGAGGGTTTCCTCTACATCGTCGACCGCAAGAAGGACATGATCGTCTCCGGCGGGTTCAATGTGTACCCCCGTGAGGTCGAGGACGTGCTGTCGGCGCATCCCGCGGTGAGCGCCGCGGCCGTGATCGGGGTGCCGGACGACAAGTGGGGCGAGGCGGTCAAGGCGGTCGTCGTCCTGCGCGACGGGCAGTCGGTGCCGGTCGAGGAATTGCAGGCCCTCGTGAAGGACCGCAAGGGGGCGGTCTACACCCCGAAAACCGTCGATTTCGCCGAGAGCATCCCGGTCAGCCCGCTCGGTAAACCGGACAAGAAAGCGCTGCGGGCGCAGTACTGGGGTGAGGGTCGGCAGGTCAACTGAGGCCGCCGGGCAACTACCGCTCGTATATTTCTCGTCGATGGCGCGCGGAGATCACCAGGATCACAGCCTTTCCGTCGTCGACCTCGTAGACGAGGCGGTAGTTGCCCACCCTCGGGCGGAACCCGGGGCGACCTGTCGATGCTTCGGTATCCGAACCGGCGTCGTTCCGATATGGATCCGCAACCGATGAAGTCGTGCGGGCCAGAAGGCGCAACGCGTCCTCCTGGGGAACGGATCGCGGCGCCACTGGCGGTAGCGATCCAGCAGATTCGTACTTCAGGCCACGGTGTCGTCTCCCGCAGCGAGGATCTCGTCCATCATCTGTCCCAGGGTGATCCGTTCGGGCTCACCCGCTTCGGCAAGTGCTTCGTCCGCCATACGCTCCAGCTGCGCATCTTCCCACCCCTCGAGCTCGGCCAGCATGAACAACGGGATGACAGCGGCTGCCGGCTCACCGCCACGGGTGATCACGGTGACGTGTCCTTCGCGAGCGGCGGCATCGACCACAGTCGGTAGTTGTGCGCGGGCTTCGCGAATGCTCAGCCGATCGTTCATGGCCGCAATGTACACGTCTGTGGGTACCGCCCGGCGAGTTGAACAGACCCCAGGTGCCGCAGTGGGTCCACTATCGGTGATAGCGCGCGCCGAGCAGGTCGGCGAGGACCTCAGCGGTCCGGTGGCCCGGTGAGGATCGCGGTGACGGTATCGATCAGTTCGGTGAGCAGTTCGTCGGGGGAGAGCCGGGTTCCGCTGAGCGCCAGCATGCCCCGCAGACCGTCCGGGTCGCCGAGCGTCTGGAAGGTCAGGTTCATGGCCTGAGTGAGGCGGAAACGGATGGTCCGGGACGCGACGCCGGGGGCGGTCTGCTCCAGCAGGGCGTTGAATCGCAGGGCCTGGGGGGCGAATCCCTCGGTGAGTTTGGTGAGGGCGGGATGGTTACCGCTCATGATGCCCGCGACCAGCCGGATCCACGGTGTGCCGCCGGCGGCGGCGAGTTCGCCGACGGGGCGGACGAAGGCGTCGGCCAGTGCGCGGGCATCGGGTGCGCCGGCGGCCTCCACGGCGTCCAGCAGTTCGGCGCGCCGGGTGTGCAGTTGTTCACTGCGGCGGCTGATCAAGGCGTCGACCAGGGCGTCCTTGGAACCGAAGTGATAGTGCACGGAGGCGACGTTCGCGCCGGCCTCGGCCATCACCGAACGCAGGGAGACCGCGTCGATCCCGCGTTCGGCGAAGAGGCGTTCGGCGGCCAGGATCAGGCGCTGATCGGTGGGAAGACCGGCCTCGGGGGAGTGCCCGGGGCCGGGGTCCGGGCGGGCCGCGCCGCGGGCCGCGGCCGGACCCCGGCGCGGGGATGCGGCGGGCGAGGACATCGCCCGCCCGGACCGCACCCGGCTTCTCGTCATGACCGGAACTCTAGGAGACCGTGTCCGGCGCACCGTACAGGGTCACGACGCAGGCTCCACCGAGCCCGAGATTGTGGGCGAGCCCGAGCCGGGCGCCGTCCACCTGACGCGCACCCGCCGCACCGCGCACCTGGGTGACCAGTTCCGTGCACTGTGCCAGCCCGGTGGCGCCGAGCGGATGCCCCTTGGAGATGAGCCCACCCGACGGGTTCACCACCCAGCGGCCGCCGTAGGTGGTCGCCCCCGACTCCACCAGCGCGCCGGATTCGCCTTCGCCGCACAGACCCAGCGCCTCGTAGGTGAGCAGCTCGTTGATGGAGAAGCAGTCGTGCAGTTCGAGCACATCGATATCGTCGATACCCACCCCGGCGGTCTCCAGTACCTTCCGGCCGGCGATACGCGCCATGGGTGCGCCCACCACATCGATCATCGATCCCGACTCGAACGAGGCGCCGGTATCGGTCACCAGTTCCTGGGCGAGGATCGGCACCGCCCGATCGAGACCGTGTTCGCGCACGTAGCGTTCGCTCACCAGCACCGCCGCGCCGGCGCCGTCGGACATGGGGGAGCACTGGGAGCGGGTCAGCGGATCGGAGACCAGTTTGTCGCCGAGCACCTGGTCCAGGGTGTAGGCGTCCTGGAACTGGGCTTTGGGGTTGCGGGTGGAGTGTTCGTGGTTCTTCACCGCGACCCGGGCCAGCTGTTCACGGGTGGTCCCGTACCGCTGCATGTGCTCGACCGCTGCCGCACTGAAGAATTGGGCGGTCATCGGCGCGTGGCCGAAACCGGCAGCGGCCTTCAGCGCGTCCATGTGCCGGTCCACCGTGGTGACCTTCGGGACGGTGCCGTCGCCCGACATCGCCTGTTTGGTCATCTGCTCGAACCCGACCGCGAGCACGATATCGGCCAGACCGGCCTGCACCCATTCCCGGGCGAGCACGAGCGCGGTGGACCCGGTGGCGCAGTTGTTGTTGACGTTGACCATCGGGATACCGGTCAGCCCGATATCGTAGAGCGCCCGCTGTCCCGCGGTGGACGGCTGGAAGACGTACCCGACGGCGGCGCGCTGCACCTGGTCGTAACCGACTCCGGCGTCGGTGAGCGCCTGGCCTACCGCCTCGGCGACCATCTCCGGATACGTCCAGTCCCGGGACTGGATCTTCTCGAACTTGGTCATCCCGACCCCGGCGACATACACCCGTCCGGTCATTATCTCTCCTCGAAAACTGATACATGCGGCCCGCGGAGGCCGTAGCGGAGGCGGAGGTATCGCATCACGATCGCTCCTCGGTAGCTGACACACGCGGTCCGCGGAGGCCGCAGCGATCGCGGCGGTATCGCATCATCTGCTCTCTCCTCGCCTCGTGCGGTCCCGCGGTTTGCGGAAGTGTGGTGGCCCGTGCCGGGCCGATGCGGTGGGGGTCCGGCCGATGTCGCCGGAACCTCCGGGTCAGGAAATCGGCGGTTCGGCGCCGACCACCCAGAGCGCGTGGAACTGCGCCGCCCCGCCCATGGCGTGGCCGATGGCGCGGCGGGCGTCCGGGACCTGGTGCTCGCCCGCGGTACCGCGGACCTGCATGGCCGCCTCGGCGAACCGCAGCAGACCCGTCGCCCCCGTGGGATTTCCGGACAGCACCCCGCCGGACGGATTGATCGGCAGTTCCCCGCCGAACGCGGTACGGCCGGAATCCACCACCTTCCAGCCCTGGCCGACTTCGGCCAGGCCCACGTTCTCCAGCCAGATCGGCTCGAACCAGCTGTAGGGGATGTAGAGCTCGGCGGTATCGATCTCGCGGGCCGGATCGGTGATCCCGGCCTGCCGGTACGCCTCGGCGGCGCACTGCCGCCCGGCCTCGGGGTTCACTTCGTCGCGCCCGGCGAAATGACCGGTCTCGGTACGCCACGACATGCCGTGGATCCAGGCGGGCGGACGGCCGGTGTGGTGGGCGTCGTCTTCCCCGGTGATCACCACCGCGCACGAACCATCCGAGGACGGGCACGATTCCAGGAAACGGATCGGGTCCCAGAGCATCCGGGATTCGCGCACCTGCTCCACCGTGATATCCGGTAACTGGATATGCGCGTACGGGTTCCGGGTGGCATTGAGCCGGTGGTTGACCGCGATCTGCCAGCCGATGTGCTCGGGTGCCGCCGACCGGCGGATGTACTCCCGGATCACCGGCGCGAAATGCGCCCCCGCACCCGCGCCGAGTTGCGCGCTGAAGGGCAGCCCGCGCGACAGCGCCCAGGTGAAATCGCCCTCGGATTCCTTGGAATACGCGACTACGAGCACCCGCCGGGCCAGACCCGCCTGCACCAGATGGGCGCCGTAGATGGCGGCGTGCCCGCCGACGCTGCCGCCGGTGAACACCCGGGTCACCGGTAGCCCGCGGGCTCCCATTGCGTCGGCGAGGTACAGCTCCGGATTCATCACCCCGTCGAACAGGTCCGGCGTCTTCGACAGCACGACGGCATCGATATCGCCGAATTCCAGTTCGGCGTCGGCCATTGCCTCGTCGACGGCTTCGCGCACCATCGCACCGATGGTGACCTTGCGCTTCTTGGCCTGTTTGCTCTGTCCGATACCAACAACGGCTAATTTCACTGCAATCCTCTCAGGATGCCCTGCTCTTCAAGGTGTGGGAGAAGGGGCCGCGCTCGAGACGCACAGTTCTTACACAAGCTGTTGGTTGCTGTGGTTGACTGGCGTGCGAACCGCGTACAAGGTCCGGGCCTATCCGAATGTCGAACAGGCGATGCTGCTGCGTCGCACGTTCGGCTGCGTACGTTTGGTGTGGAACAAGACCCTTGCCGACCGGCAACGCCGCTACACCCACGAGCAGAAGCCCACCTCCTACACCGAAACGGACGCCGCGCTGTCGCAGTGGAAGAAAAGCGCGGAACTGGCCTTCTTGTCCGAGGTGTCGTCCGTACCGCTGCAGCAATCCCTGCGCCACCAGCACTCGGCCTTCGCAGCGTTCTTCAAAGGCGTAGCCAAATATCCCCGGTTCAAGAACCGTAACGGCCGCCAGTCTGCGCATTTCACTCGGTCGGCATTCCGTATCAAGGACGGTTCGTTGTGGCTGGCGAAGACCCGATCTCCGCTGCCGATCGTCTGGACCTGGCCGGACCTCGACCTCGCCAACTTGAATCCAACCATGGTGATTGTGTCCCAGGAACCGGACGGTCGCTGGTTCGTGTCCTTTGCCGTCGACCGGCCAGATCCTGCCCCAGCTGCCGTAACCGGTGAGCTGGTCGGCGTCGACCTCGGGGTGAAAGACTTTGCGGTTCTGTCCACCGGAGAGCGGATAGCCAACCCGCGGCATATGGCCCGTTATGAGCGGGGGCTGCGGCGACATCAGCGGCGTCTGGCTCGGACCCGTAGGGGGTCGAGCAACCGTAGCAAGCAACGGGTGAGGGTGGCACGCAAATATGCTCGGGTGCGGGACGCACGCCGCGACTTTCTGCACAAGACCTCGACGGCGCTGGTCAGGCGGTTCGACACCATCGCGGTCGAGGATCTCAACGTATCGGGCATGGTGCGTAACCGTCGGCTGGCGAAGTCGATCAGCGAACTGGGCTGGACGGAATTTCGGGCGATGCTGGAATACAAGTCTGAGCGTGCCGGTCGCCGGTTCGTGGTGATCGACCGCTGGTATCCCAGTTCGAAAACCTGTAGCACGTGCGGGTATCTGCTCGCCGCGCTTTCGCTCGGGACCCGTAATTGGACGTGTCCGGGCTGTGGCACCTGGCATGACCGGGATATCAATGCCGCGAAGAACATTCTCGTCGCCGCCGGGCTGGCGGAGACACGAAACGCCTGCGGAGGCGATGTCAGACCGCAAGGGTCCTCCCTTCGGCAATCGCCGCTGAAACAGGAAATCCCGGACGTAAGTCCTGGAATCCTTGCTCTTCTGGGGAGGGAGTAGTCAACGGTCTCCCTCCATAAGGCAGATCATGTTCTGCTGGAGCGCGGGCCCGTTGGTGGCGTGCGCCAGTGTGCGGTCCGCGCGACCGGTCAGGATGTGCTGTGCCGCGGCGCCGATCCGGATGAGTCCGGTGGCGGTGGTGGGCCGGGCGACCAGCGGCCCGCCCCCGGGATTGATCGTGGCCCCGGATAATTCGAGTGCCTGCGCGAGCAGTGGTTCCTGATAGCTGTACTCGGTGTGCAGTTCGGCGATCTGCACCTCGCGGGCCGCGAATCCGGCCTGCTCGGCGGCCTTCGCCGCGGCCAGCGTCACCGTGTCGACGCGGGTGAGATCGCGGGTTCCCGGATAGTGGCTGTCCATCCGGTGATCGGCGCCGCGCAGCCAGGCCGGGCGCCGCGCCAGCCGTCGCGCGGTATCCCCGGCCGCCAGCACCAGGACCGCGGCGGCGTCGCCGATCGGACCCCGGTCGTGTTCACGCAGCGGCGCCGCCAGATACGGCGCGGACAGCAGTTCGTCCACCGTGAACTCCCCGGACACCTGCGCGCCCGGATTGCCCACCGCGCCCGCCCGCGCCCGGACCACCACCTCGGCCAGCTGTTTCTCGTCCAGTACCCCGGCGGCGATCAGCGCCTGCGCCTGGAGCGCGGCCAGCGCGTCCTGATGCGGCCGCAGCGGAGCCAGGAAGTACGGGTCGAGCTGGGTGGCGGTCACCTGGTCGAGATCGTGGGCCAGCGATCCGCGCCCGACACCGTAGACCACCGCGATCTCGCCCTCGCCGAGTTGCAGCCACGACCACGCCTCGTAGGCGGCCCAGGCCGCGTCCATCTCGACATGTGATTCCGAGATCGGCGGCCACGCGCCCACCGCGTCGAGCGATTCGATATAGGCGAAGGTCCGGCCCTCGTGGAAATCATGGCTGCCCGATGTCCAGAAATCGACCTCGGTGCGATCGATACCCGCCGAGCCGAGCGCCTCGCGCATCACCGGCAGCAGGATCTCGGCCATATCGTCGTGCCGGTCGGCGGACATCGCCGGCGACTGCGCGAATGCGACCACCGCGATATCACGCATCGGAACCTCCTGCGACCGGCCGGTAATAGCGGATGCTGTTCATGGATGTGTCCAGGTCCTCCTCGGCGCACCACACCGGTTCCACGCGCATCCCGATGTGCACATCGGCGAGTTCGACGTCCCGGATCAGATGCATGAGCGTGGTGTCCGCGCCGTCGACCTGGATATAGGCCACCAGATACGGCGGGTCGATCACCTGGCCCGGGAACGGGAAATTCACCACGCAGAACGTTTTCACCACGCCGGTGCCGTCGAGTTCGAACGGCGCGGAGAGCTCGGCCAGGCAGCGCGAACAGAATTCGGGGAAGGGCAGGTACACGCGTTCGCAGGTCGGGCAGCGGCGGGCCAGCAACCGGCGTTCCTTCAACCCGCGCAGGAAGGCCGAGCGGCCGGTTCCGGCGACGAAGGTGTAATCCACCTTGTGCGGGCTGGTGAACGATTCCACGGGCGTGGGCAGGGTGCTCATCACGCCTCCACCGGTTCGAAGCAGACGATATCGCGGATACTGCCCACCCGTTCGGCGCGCCAGCGGGGTGCCACCCGCAGGCCCGCGACGAGGCGGGACGGGTCGCCGCCGGTGTCGACGGCGTGGAAGAGGCCGCCCTCGGTGCCGTCGATGGTGATCAGGGCCCAGGCGAAATGGTCGGCCGCGATCTCGTCGCCGGGCCGGGTGGGCACCCAGGTCCAGTGGGTGACGGTGCCGGAGGGCGCCAGGCGAACCAGCTCGCCGGTGGGGGCCGCGGTGGCCGGGTCGAACTCCAGGGCCGGGCAGAGCACGGCACCGGTCGCGGTGCGCACCCCGTACAGTTCGCCGTCGCGCAGACCGCCGAGGAACGTGCCGATCTTCTCGCCGACCGTCCGGTTGTACGGGAATTCGATGCTGTAGGGCGCGGTGAGACTCGCGTCCGGGGACTCGGCTGTCATCGGTCTCCTGCCGATCGGGGGCGCGGTCCGGCACTGGACCGCGTGTCGATGGTGTCCCGCGCGGCGGCCCCGTGTCAATCACTTGATTGAATCGGTTGATAGCGGCATCGTAGGTAGTCCGGACTTGTTCGGGCGATCCCCGGTGCGTCGCCCGCGCGCATGACGTAAGCTCCGAATTCGAGTAGAACCTGTTCCAATTCCTCCGGTGAGGAGAGATCACCATGGCCATCGTTGAACAGCTGGAGCCGACCGCCGACGGACGCCGGCGGCTCGAGCTGCGCAGCCCCGCGACCCGCGAACGCGTCGGCGAGATCGAGGTGAGCACGGCCGACGATGTGGCCGCGGTCCTGGCCACGGCGCGCGCCGCGCAGCCCGGCTGGGCCGCCCGGCCGGTCGCGGAACGCGCCGCGATCATCCGCAACGCGGTCTCGGTGCTACTGGCCCGGCGCGACGAGATCGTCGAAACGGTGATGCAGGAGACCGGCAAACCGCGGGTCGAGGCGCTGGCCGTGGAAATGGTGCCCGCCTGCGACTTCCTGAACTACTGGAGCGGCCGCGCCACCAAGGATCTGGCCGACGAGAAGCGCCGCCTGCACGGCTACATGCTGCCGCTGAAGAAACTCGTCATCAACTATCAGCCGCTCGGCGTGGTCGGCGTGATCACGCCCTGGAACGGCCCGTTCATCCTTTCGCTGAACCCGATCGCCCAGGCCCTGCTGGCCGGCAACTCGGTGGTCCTCAAACCGTCCGAGGTCACCCCGCACTCGGGGGAGTGGGCGGTCAAGGTGCTGCACGAGGCGGGTGTCCCCGAGGATGTCCTGCAGGTCGTGCACGGTGACGGGGAGACCGGCGCGGCACTGGTGAACGGCGATATCGACAAGATCTCGTTCACCGGCAGTGTCGGCACCGGCAAGAAGATCGCCGCCGCCTGCGCGAGCCGGCTGATCCCGGTCACCCTCGAACTCGGCGGCAAGGACGCGATGATCGTCTGCGCCGACGCCGACCTGGACCGCGCCTCGCTCGGCGCGGTGTACCTGTCGATGTTCAACACCGGTCAGGTCTGCGTCGGCGTCGAGCGGATCTACGTGGTGGACAGCATCGCCGACCGGTTCATCGAAGAAGTGCGCAAACGTGCCGCGGAGGTGACCTACGGCGCGGTGGGCAAGGACGTCGGCCCGCTGTTCTGGGACCGGCAGCTGGAGATCGTGGAAAAGCACGTCGAGGACGCCAAGGCCAAGGGCGCCACCATCCTGCTCGGCGGTGAATCCGATACCGCCGAGGGTGTGTTCTTCAAGCCGACGGTGGTCGTGGACGTCACCCATGATATGGACATCATGCAGCAGGAGACCTTCGGCCCGATCGTCGCGATCATGCGCGTCCGGGACGAGGAAGAGGCCGTGAAGATGGCCAACGACTGCCAGTACGGTCTCAGCGGCAGCGTGTTCACCAAGGACAAGGCCAAGGTCGTGCGGCTGGCCAAACAGCTCAAGACCGGGTCGGTGGTGCAGAACGACGCGTCGGTGATCTACGGCGTCGCCGAGGCGCCCTTCGGTGGCCGCAAGGACAGCGGTCTGGGCCTGGTCAACGGCCGGGACGCGCTGCGCGGCTTCGCGCACCCGCAACCGGTGCTGCTGGACCGGTGGGGCCTGAAGAAGGAGAACATCTGGTATCCCTACAGCGAGGCCACCGCCGCCACGCTGGAGAAGACCATCGCCACCCTGTTCGGCAACAAATTGCTGCGCCGTCTGGTGTGCTGACCGGTCACCCGGCCGCCTGAGCCCTCAGGCGGCCGGGTGATCGGCGGGTTCGTCCTCGCCCGCGGCCTCGGATTTCCGCCGCCCGGCGCGGGATCGTTTGACCACCTCCCAGACGATCGGGAGCACCGACACGGCCACGATGAGCAGGAAGATCAGGTCGACATTGTCGCGTACGACCGCGATCTGGCCGAGCAGGTAGCCCAGCATGGTGACCCCCGCGCCCCACAGCACGCCGCCGACGACGTTGTAGGTGAGGAACACCGAGTACTTCATCTTCGCCGCGCCCGCGACCAGCGGTGCGTAGGTCCGGACGATCGGCACGAACCGGGCGAGCACGATGGTGATCGGCCCGTGCTTCTCGAAGAACGCGTGCGATTCGTCGAGATAGGACTTTTTCAGGATCTTCGCGTCGTCGCTCTTGAACAGCGCGGTGCCGCCTTTGGCGCCGATCAGGTACCCCACCTGGTCACCGGCGATGGCCGCCAGCGGGATCAGCACCAGCAGCACCCCGATCGGCGCGAAGGGTTCGATCTCCGCCGATTTGGAGGCCGCGATGAGTCCCGCGGTGAACAGCAGTGAATCACCGGGCAGTAGCGGGAAGAGCAGGCCCGACTCGATGAACACCACGACGAGCAGACCCAGCAGTACCCAGGTGCCGAACGAATTGAGCAGATTCACCGGGTCCAGAAAACCCGGCATCAGGGCAAGTTCGGTGGTGGCCGCTGCGACGGCTGAGTAACTCACCCCGCCGAAGATACCGCAGGGAAGTGCGTCGGGTTCATCCGGATTGCCCGATTGGTGAGGGTATAGCGGAACGGTAGCCTTTCAGTGGGCGCGAGCCTGGCGTAAGGATTCCTCTATCCCCCTGACCCGATCCGCCGGAATGCCCCAGGGGTGTGCCACCCCCACCCGGGAGTCGAGGTCCCACAGTAGGCATTGCTCGCCGGGCCGGGCGACCAGCGACCACGCCACCACGGTCCGGCCCAGCCGGCCCGCCGTATCCACCGGCTCCCCGGTGGCCGGGCCCGCACCGTCCGGGTGGTGGTGCAGGAACCGCCCGTAGGCACGGTCGCAGAATCGCGCGTACCGCTCGGTGCACAGGATCAGGCCGTGCCATGCCTCGTCCACCGCATGTGACGGCATCCCGATCACCTGCCCGTCGGCCAGTGCCGGTCCGCAGCAGCGCAGCCATTGGCGCAGTCCGGTTTCGATGAGCGCCCGCGGCTGCCATGGGCAGGTCTTGAACACGGCGTCGGGGAGTTCCAGCTCGCCGACGGCGTGCGCTACGGCGTCCGGATCGATACCGCGGCGGCGCCGGGATACGGCAAAAGTGAACACCGTGCCATTATCGCCCGGTGTGGAATCCGATGGCACCACCGTGATCGCGATCGCCCGCGCGCGGCTCGCTCTCGGCATCCACCCGGTGAATCCGTATATGCGCAGCGCGGATTCGCCGATACCGTTGGGAAATGGATCTCTTGTTCGCGGTGATCGTTCTGCTGGCGTTCGGCGTGCTGTGCGTCGGCTCGGTGGCGGGGATAATCTACGCGATCGTCAAGGCGACCGGAAACCGGCCCTCGGGGACATCCGGAGGTTACTACTCGGGAGGCGCCTATTCGGGCGGTCACCATTTCGGTACCCCTCACCGATCCGGTGACAGCGGTTCGGCTCCTTGGGATCACGGCGACACCGGCTCGGGTGGTGGAAGCGGAGGAAGTAGCTGCGGCGGAGGAAGTAGCTGCGGCGGAGGAAGTAGCTGCGGCGGTGGTAGCAGTTGTGGCGGTGGTAGCAGTTGTGGCGGTGGTTCGTCGTCCTAGCCGGCCGGGCCGGGGCCACTGGCTCGGCCGCCTTGCCGGAAGCACGGGTGCGAGACGAAATATCAAGGGCTCGAACCATTACCGAAGCATGTGGCTGTAACTTGAAGTAGCGTTTAATATTTCGCGCCGAATGGCCCGAAGGGGTTGTGGGACTGCACAAATTATGTGTCTTCGATTGGGACTTTCCTGCACCTCGTCCCATGGATGGGAACCGCACGGCGTGTTGGACTCATACCGATTCGGTATCGGTGGAACTGCGCAATTTCACACCCCGTCAGGGACTTTCGGGTCGAAACCGAAATTGTCCGGTTGTGTGCGGGAGTATGCGTAAATCCGTCATATCCGGCGAAACGGTCTCCGGTTGGCCGAGTGTGGCGCGCGCACCATAGAGCGTTCTCGGGTGCCACGGCCCGCGGGAAATCGTTACTGTGCCTGCCGTGGTTACCGCATTGGTAGTGCTCGCAATCCTGATTCTCGTTGCCTCCGTCGTCCATCTCGCCAGCCGTCCCCCGGAGGACCTCCGTCCCCGGAGAGAACGTGCGCGGGTCGGCTCGGAGAGCTACTCCGACTGACCCGCACCATTCGCGGGCGATAGCACGACCACAGCAATCGGACGCTTCGTCTTCCGCTGGTACTCGCTGTATCGGCCCTGATTCACGGCGTCCACCAACCCCCAGCGGCGCGCGTACTCCGGATCGTCGGGCAGAGTGACCCGGGCCCGAACCGGTAACGCGCGCCGCCCGACTTGGATCTCACACTCCGGCCGCGCGCGTAGATTCGCCAGCCATCCCGGCGGCCGCGGCGATCCGCCGTTGGACGCTGTGACCAGATAATCCGCCCCGTCCCTGGCGTAGGTCAGTGCCGACGTCCGCTTCAGCCCGGTCCTGCGTCCCACGGTCCGCAGCAGCAGGGTCGGATTCCCGAACAGCAGCCGATGCCCCACCAGCCCGCCGCTCTTCTCGTACAGCCACTGATGCGCCCGCAATGCCCGCACGAACAGCTTCGCCACGCGCCCTCCTCCGCTCCGGCAACGATCCCCAGCCTAGCCAGGCACCCGGCGCCCACCCCCCGATCCCGATCGACTGGCCCCTGTCACGTCGACCGGGTAGCATCCGACACTTGCGACCTCAGGTCGCGACCAGGGGCGGTAGCTCAGTCGGTTAGAGCCGTGGACTCATAATCCATTGGTCGTGGGTTCGAGCCCCACCCGCCCCACACAGTCATGGGACACGGCGTCGATCTCGTGGTGCCGGAGCTCGTGCCCGCCTGTCCGGTGTGTCGTCCGGCCACCGATACGCCGGCGCAATTCGTCCACGAAGCGGGGCCACCGGCGCGGTCACGGTGCCCGGTGGGGGAGACCGAGCGCGCCCCTCACCTCGACAGCTACCGAATCGAAGCGGCGGCTTCCGGGCGTGCGCCGGTCGTATGGCTTAAGCTGTGGCCTCGGCACCACGAAGTGCCCTGCGGTATTCGATCTGGCTGTTGTATCGAAGCGTCACCGTTTTCTGCTAATGGTCTGCTGACCAGCAGTGTCGTGCTGCGTCTGCGGCGATCGTGCCTTTCGGCTCGACACCTGCCCTGGATGAACCACACGCATGAAGGATCGGTATGAAGAGCGAAAAACGTGCCTGGGTCGCAGTGTTGACAGGAACCCTTATCGCCGCGGGTGGTGGGGCGATCGCCGCACCGCCGGCGTGGGCGCAACCTGCCCCGCTACAGTCCCACGGCAGCGGGGGCGACATTCTCCGTGCCGAAGCGTCGCAAGTGGTGGCGGCAGCCCCCGGGATACCCGGGACGGTGCCGGCGAGGTCGACACGCCTCACCTATGCCAGCAGCGATACCCATGACGCGCCGACCACGGTGGTGGGCACGTACCTGGAGCCGCTGACGCCGTGGACCGGCCCGGGGGATCGCCCGCTGGTGGCATACGCCGGCGGCACCCAGGGGCAGGGCCCCGAGTGCGCGCCCTCGGCGATGGTGTCGCAGGTGGTGCGCTTCCAGCCGCCGGCCGACATGATCTTCGAGTACGACGTCATCGCGATCTATCAGCTGCTCGCTCGCGGTATGGGAGTGGTGATCACCGACTATCACGACCTCGCCGCGCCGGGTATCCACAACTTCCTCAACCGCAAGACGCAGGGCTACGCGGTACTCGACTCCGCGCGAGCCGCGTTGCGGCTGCCCGAGACCGGCCTCGGTCCGAACTCGCCGGTCGTGCTGTACGGCTACTCCCAGGGCGGTATGGCCTCCGCGGCGGCGGCCGAGCTGCAACCGAAGTACGCCCCCGACCTGAACGTGCGCGGCGCCTATGTGGGCGGGCCCCTGGTGAGCCCCCAGGACTACATCGCGCGCTTCGACGGCCGCCCCGGTGTCGCCACGGCCATCGCATGGATCGTCAACGGTATCGCCGCCGACTATCCCGAGACCCGTCCGGTGCTCGACGCCGCGCTCAACGACACCGGTAAGGGGATCATGAACGCGGCGATCGGCAAATGCGGCGGACTCTCCAGCAGTTTCACGCAACCGCAGAACACGACGCAATGGACCACCAGCGGGCTGCCGCTCACGGCCGTGATCGACGGCTCACCGGAACTGAAGCGGGCATTCGACGAGCAGCGGCTCGGCGGGAGCGCCCCCGCGGTGCCGGTGCGCATCTACTCGGCCAGGCACGATGAGGGGGCCCCGTATCCGGCCGTGCACGCCATGGCCGCGAGCTGGTGTGGTGGCGGCGCCGCCGTGCATCTCGAGTCCGACGCGGGGCTGCCCCCCATTTCCGCCGGAATGCTGGGCACCCACGATGTGGCGTTCTTCCCGTCCCTGGCCAATTCGCAGCAGTGGGTGACCGATCGCCTCGCCGACGTACCGGCCCCCGTCAATTGCGCCGCCCTACCCTGATTCCGCGGAGGCACCGCCGATTCCGGAATCCGACAACCCGACCGGCAGCACAGGCCTGCCACTGTCACGCATTCTCGGCTGACCGCGTGCATTCCGGTACTTTTCCCGGCCGTGGCCGGTCCAGGGGCGGTCTCCGCTCCGGACCGGCCCCGGCCGGGCGTACCGATATATGCGGCGTTTTCAGCGTTTCCCGTGTTTCCACCCAATTGAATGACCGGTTGAACGAGCGAGACGGATATGACACCTCTCAGACGCGGAAACGCGCGCGATCACAAACGCTACCTCTGGATTCTGAGCACTCTGGCACCCGGCTGCGCGCTACTACCGGGGCAACTGGTGCACGTCACCGGGCTCGCGCTGTTCTGGTGGATCGGCCCGATCCTCGTGTTCGTGGTGATCCCGGTGCTGGATATCGTGGTGGGTTGCGATGGGGTCAGTCCACGCGACGAAGACTACGAGGCCCTGTCCAACGACCGCTATTACCGTTGGTGCACGTTTCTCTTCCTGCCCATGCAGTTCGTCGGTCTGGCCATCGCGGGATACATGTGGTCCGGTGCCGAACTGGGGCTCGTCGACAAACTGGGGTTGACCGTCACGCTGGGAATCGTTTCCGGTATCGGCATCAACGCGGCGCACGAGCTCGGGCACCGGGTGGAACGTCTCGAACGCTGGCTGGCGAAGATCGCACTGGCGCAATCCGGTTACGGTCATTTCTTCATCGAGCACAATCGCGGCCATCATGTCCGCGTCGCCACCCCCGAGGACCCGGCGAGCGCTCGCTTCGGCGAGCCGCTGTGGGCTTTCATACCGCGCAGTGCGGTGGGTGGTTTCCGTTCGGCGCTCACGCTGGAACGGGAACGTCTGTCCCGTAAGGGCAAGAGGTGGTTCTGCCGGGACAATCAGCTGCTGCAGGCGTGGTCGATGAGCGTCGTGCTGTTCGGCGCGATGGTTCTCGCCTTCGGCCCCGTCGTTCTCCCGTTCCTGGTGCTGCAGGCGGTGATCGGCATCGGGTTGCTCGAGACCGTGAACTACCTCGAGCACTACGGTTTGCTCCGCGCCCGCCGCGCCGACGGCCGGTACGAGCGGTGCTCACCCCGCCACAGTTGGAACAGCGACCGCCTGGTCACCAATATCTTCCTGCTCCACCTCCAACGGCATAGCGACCACCACGCGAATCCCGGCCGCCGCTACCAGACGCTGCGCAGTTCCGACGAGGCCCCGCAGCTGCCGTTCGGTTACGCCACCATGGTCCTGCTCGCCGCCGTTCCACCGCTGTGGCGCGCGGTCATGGATCATCGGCTCCTCGCCCACTACAGCGGCGACATAAACCTCGTCAACCGGAAGCCGCGACGATGCCCGGCCGAACTGTCCGATGAGTCCGGGCAACTGCTGGTGTGACGGCGTAGCGGTGTGCCGGATCGGTTTCCGGTTCACGGAGCCGGGGAGCAGGCGGCGGTGACGGCCGCGGTGTCCCAGTAGAACGGCCGCACTTCGGTGATCAGTCCGCCGGCCACGGTGATGGTCTGCAGCATCGGGAAGTTCAGTTCTCGTCCCGTGGCGCGGGACCGCGCCCGGACGTGGGTGAGGACGACGAGCGGGCCCGACTCGGACAAGATCGTCTGCTCGGCCATGTCGAAACGGTCCCAGGTGGCACTCATGGCGAGGAAGAATCGCTGCATACCGGCGTGGCCACGCCAGACGCCGCCGTACGGGAGACCGTCGGCTTGGTGGAGTTCGACCTCGGGTGCGAAGAACGGCGCGAGCGTGGTGAACGAGGCGCGGCCGGGGCCGCCGGCGGCGAGGTACTCGGCTTCGGCTCGATACATACCTTCGAGGACGTGCCTGGCCGACTGTGCGGAGGTTGCGGTCATGGAACAACTATCGGAGCGCGGTGAACGATCTGCCAGCGGTAATCGGACACGGCGTTCGCGGGTGGCCGGCATCGCTGTACCCACCGGAGGTCACGAGCCATACTGCCGCGCAGATTCTTGCGTGCCGGGCCCGCGCGGGACGCGATATCCGGATCAATTCGCGAAGCGGGCGATTGCGGCGAGAACGGCGGTGCGCAGGGCAGGGCTGCCGGTGTGCCCGGAGTCGTCGATGATCTGTAGCTCGGCGTCGGGCCAGGCGCGGGAGAGTTCCCAGGCGGTGCGCAACGGTGCGGACAGGTCGAGCCGGCCGTGGACGAGCACACCCGGGATACCCGCGAGCCGGTGGGCGTCGCGCAGCAGGCTGCCGTCCGCGAGCCAGGCGGCGTGGGCGAAATAGTGGGTGCAGATCCGGACGAAGGCCAGCCGGGACGCATCCGGTTTCGCGCTGTACTGGCCGGGCGTGCCGAGATTCTCGTGCGCGATCACGGCGTCCTCCCATGCGCACCACTGCTGGGCGGCCTGCGCGCGGACCTCGGGGTCCGGATCTTCCATCAGTCGCCGATACGCTTCCACCAGCTCCGTGTCCTGGACCCCGGCCGGGGCGCCGGCGCGGAACTGTTCCCATTCGACCGGGAACAGCAGCCGCAGGCCGTGGTAGAGCCAGTCGATCTCCTGCGGGCGGGTGGTCGTCACTCCGACCAGCACGATAGCGGTGACCCGTTCCGGGTGCCGTTCGGCGTAGGCGAGGATCAGGGTCGAACCCCAGGAGCCGCCGTAGAGCAACCACCGCTCGATGCCCAGATGTTCGCGCAGCGCTTCCATATCCGCGAGCAGATGTTCGGTAGTGTTGTGCCGCATATCGACCGCCGGATCGGCGGCGTGCGGCAAGCTCTCGCCGCAGCCACGCTGATCGAACAGCACGATCCGGAACACCTCCGGGTCGAACCCGGTGCGCGCACCGCGGTGGCCGCCGCTGCCGGGACCGCCGTGCACCACCAGCGCGGGGCGGCCGTCCGGGTTGCCGCTGGTCTCCCAGTAGATCCGGTTGCGGTCGCCCACCTCGAGCAGGCCCGAATCGTAGGGTTCGATCGGGGGAAAAGGTTGCGGGGCTCCGGAAGCGGTCACGGGGCAACGGTAGTGGGCAGCGAGCCGCCGCTCCGCGGTGGCCGGTGCCGGGCTTCGCGCGGTGGCACCGGCGGATCAGCCGATATCGAACACGATGATCCCGGCCACCCGATTGCCCAGGCGTGCGAGAGGTGCGACCTCTGCCGTGGCGGCGCGCGGCGGTACCACTCGCGGCGCACGCACGGTGAGCACGCCACCGCGACACCGCAACCGGGCGTGTCCCGCGGCCACCGCGTTCCGAACCCAGTCGGTCTCGCCGTGGAGCAGAACCACCGCCACGGCCCCGCCCCTGCGGAAAATGCAGATCGGAGTTTCGTACCGGGTTCCCGATTTCCGGCCGGTGTGCTCGATCACGGCGTAGCCCGGGAGGGAGGGGGCGAGGCGCCGCATCCACGGGTTCACGAACCGCACACCGAACCGGTCGATCCAATCAGGAAAGTAGTGCGGCAGCGAAGCGCCGGTCTCCGTCATCTCGCCGAGCCTACGAGCACGTGATGCGGCGGACATCCGTCCGCGGGTGGATCTTTCGGTAGCTCGACGGTGTCCGAGACGAGGGAACCCGGGCCGGCGCCGGTCGGAGGGCGCGTGTTCAGGCGGCGTGGGCGGTGTAGATGTGCCGGGCGAGTTCGTCGCGCATGGCGATGAACCCGGGGTCGGCGCGGACCTCGGTGAAACCGGCGTCGCCGAGATCGCTCTTGAACTCGGTCGGTTCGTCGTAGATGATCCGGCCCGGCCGCGCGCCCATGACGATGACCCGCGTTCCGAGCAGCAGCGCCTCGTCGATGCTGTGGGTGACGAACAGGACGGTGCTGCGGCGTTCCCGCCACAGTGCCAGGAGTTCGCCCTGGAGCTTTTCCCTGGTGAGCGCGTCGAGGGCGCCGAAGGGCTCGTCCATCAGAATGATTCGCGGATCGTTGATCAGGACGCGGGCGATCTGGACGCGCTGCTGCTGGCCGCCGGACAGTTCGTAGGGGCGCCGCTCGCCGAGCCGGTCGAGGCCGACGAGGGTGAGCAGGCGGTCGGCCTCGGCCTGTCGCCGGGCGCGCTCGATGCCGCGGACCCGGGGCCCGAATTCGACATTGCGCCGGACCGACAGCCAGGGATAGAGGGTCGGCTGCTGGAAGACGACGCCGCGATCGGGATCCGGTCCGGTCACCGGCCGGTCACCGACCCGGACCGTGCCGCCGCTGGGGGTCAGGAACCCGGCCAGGATGTTCAGCAGGGTGGTCTTACCACAGCCGGACGGGCCGACCACACAGACGAACTCACCGCTCTCGATGGTCAGGTCGGTGGGCGCGAGCACCTGAGTGGGCGATCCACCGCCCGGGTAGCTCATGCTCACCGCGGAGAGGACCACCCGGTGGTTCGTGGCGGTCACTGTGCCGCTGCCCGCGCGGCGTCCGGGTAGATGGCTTCCCGGTAGGACTGTTCGCCGCCGACCGCCTCGACCCCGCCCTGGCTCAGCAGGAATTCCGCGGTGTTGTGCAGCGCACCGGCGAAATCGCCGCCCAGATATTCCGGCCCGGCCTGCTCGGCCGCGGTCGGGTAGGTGTAGCCGGCCAGCTGCGGGCGCGCCAGCCGCGGGTCGATCCCGAGCTGGGCGCCGATCGCCACCGCGGCGTCCTCGGGGTTGTCGCGTACCTGCTCGATGGCGTAGTTCTGGACTTTCGCCCACACCGCCGCGAACGCGCTGTTCCGGTCGAGGAAGGCGGTGGTGGCCGCGGCGACATCGAAGGTCGGGGCACCCTGGGCCGCGGTCTCCGCGCTGGAGGTCAGGACGGTGCCGCCGGCCTCGGTGAGCTCGGACAGGGTCGGATCCCAGACCCAGGCCGCGTCGATCTGATCGCCGGACCAGGCGCCGGGGATCGCGGCCGGTTGCAGATTGATCAGGTTCACCTGGCCGGTCAGCCCGGCTTTGCCGAGCGCGGCGAGCATGCTGTAGTGCGCGGTGCTGCCGAACGGCGTCGCGACCCGCTTACCGCGCAGACCCGCGAGCGAGGTGACCCCCTTGTCCTTGACCACCAGGGATTCCGATTCCCCGATCACATCGTGGATCCACAGCACCCGCACCGGCAGGTTCAGTGGCGCCGAGACCGCCTTGGTGGCCGGGCTGGAGCCGAGGGTGCCGATATCGATACTGCCCGCCCCGAACGCCTGCACCACATCGGCGCCGGAGGAGAACTGGCTCCAGGTGACGGTCGCGTTCGGCAGGCACGCCTCCAGCAGCCCGCGATCCTTGACGAAGAGGTCGGCATTGGGGATCGCCTGGTAGCCGATGCGGGCGGTCGCGGTGACACCGGTGTCGGGGGCGAACGGGCAGGCCGCCGCGCCGTCCCGGGCGCCGCTGTCGCCGCGCCCGGATTCGACACAGCCGGCGGTGGCGGTCACGCCGAGGGCCAGCAGTAGCGCGGCGGCGCTCCGAAGTGTGCGTTTCATGCCTTGCCTTTCCAGGGGACCGCCACATCGCCGGCCAGTTTCAGGAGGGAATCGAGGGCCAGCGCCGCGCAACCGATGACGATGATGCAGGCGATGGTCAGCGGGGTGTCCAGCTGCGTGCCGGAAATATAGGCGAGCCCGCCGATACCGGGGATGCCGTTGTTGAGTTCCGCGGCGACCACGGTGGTCCAGGCGAACGCGGTGGCCAGCCGGATCCCGCCGATGACCTCGGGCAGGGTGGCGGGCAGTACGACGCGGGTGATCACCTGGACCCGACCGGCGCCGAGCGAGCGGGCGGCGTGCAGGTAATCCTGTTTGACGCCGGTGACGCCGTTCAAGGTCGCGATGGCGATGGGCGGGAACGCGGCCAGGAAGAGCAGCCAGATCTTGGAGACATCGCCGATTCCGAACCAGACGATCAGCAATCCGATGTAGCCCAGCGGAGGCAGTGCGCGCAGGAAGTTCAGGATCGGCTCGGTGATCAGCCGGACCGGGGTCAGCATGCCCATGACGAACCCGGTGAGCGGCCCGGCCAGCACGGCCAGTCCGACCCCGGCGCCGATGCGCTGCAGGCTGGCGGCCAGATGCTCCCACAGGTAGTAGTTCTGTTCGCCGATCACCATCCGGTCGACGCCCGGCGCGATCCGATGCCGGGTATTGGCCCGGACGAAGGCGTCCCAGACCGCACCGGGCGAGGGCAGATACAGCGGATCGACCAGACCGGCCGCGGTGACCAGCACCCAGAGCACGAGTACCAGCGCCAGGGCGGCAAGCCTGGTCGCGAACGGCCGGATCAGGCGCCGGTAGCCGGCGCCGCGGCCGGATGGGACCGGTGGGGCGGTGGTGGCCGGCGTGAGATCGGTCGCGGTCACCGCGCACCCCTGACGATTCGCCCCATGTCGGTCACGACACACTCCACACTTCCGCCCGACCAGGGCCGCTGAGCCGATCGTCGGCGACCGGCGGGAGTGGGGACGGTACCGGGCGCGGCGGACGGCCGGCAGGGTTGCGCGCGGCGTGAGCGAAACCCGGTGTCCGGATCAGGCCGGGATGCCGCCGAGGGAGCCGAGGAAACGCCAGGTCGCCAGTTCGTCCTCGGGGCCGCCGAGGTCGGTCTGGGTGATCAGCAGTTCGGTGGCGCCCGCGGCCACGTAGCGGCGCAGTTGTGCCTCGACCTCGGTCGCGGTGCCGATCACGGCCAGCTCGGCCGCGGTGGCGACGCCTTCGCGTGCCAGGACCGCGCGGTAGGACGGGATGCGGTCGTAGAAGGCCATCTGCTCGGCGGCCCGGGCCCGCGCCCGTTCCGGACGATCGGTCACCACCACCGCGACACCGGTGATCACGCGGGGGCGGGGCCGGCCCGCGGTTCGGGCGGCGGCGGCGAGGCGCGGCACGATCTCGTCGCCGAGGGTGCGCGGCCCGGCCAGGAACGGCACGATACCGTCGGCGAGTTCGCCCGCGGCGGCGACGGCCTGGGGACCCATGGCCGCCACGACGATATCGGGATCGTCGCCGCCGGCCACCACCGCCGACAGCGGCGGGACCGCGGTGACCGTCTCGCCGGTGAAATCGACCGTCCCCGTGGTGAATACCGAGCGCAGCACCGTGAGGTACTCACGCAGCCGCCGGATCGGCCGCTCGGTGCGGATACCGAACGCGGGTTCTTCCAGACCGGGCGCGCCGAGGCCGAGGCCGAGGGTGAATCGGCGATGGGTCGCGGCATGCGCGGTCTGTGCCTGACTCGCCACCACGAGTGGATGGCGCGGGTTGATCGGGACCACCGAGGTGCCGACATGCAGACCCGGAACCGCCGACCCGACCACCGCGGCCAGCACCAGGGCATCGACATCGAAACGCTGTCCGAACCAGACACGATCGATCCCCAGCCGCTGTAGCAGGCGGGCCCGGTCGATCACATCGTCGACGGCATCGGCCGCGGCGGGCCGGGGAGCGAGGGCGATGCCGATCGGTGCGCTGAGTGCCATGACGGCGCCAACAGCGCTACCGGCCGTAGGTATTCCGTCTCGTTCAGTGTGCGCCGGAACCGTGACAGTCACCGGCGGTGGCGATATCGTGTCCGCCCCGGCGGCGGTGGTTCACGACCGGGCAGCGGCGGTGGCCGCCGGGCCGGTCGCCTTCCGGCCACCTTTCAACCAGAGCGCGGAACCGGGTTTGCGCGCTTCGCGCCGGAGTTGCCAGAGCGTGCCCTTGCAGATGGCTTCCTTGACCGCCACGGCGATCCGGCCGGCCAGGAAGAGATTCACCGGTGTGTCGTCGCGGCGGGCCACCTGGATCAGCGCACCGCCGCGCCCCAGGCTCAGGGCCGACCCGGTGAAGGCCTGGTCGATAGGGGTGGCGGCGGTGTCCGCGAGCCGGCTCAGCACGGTATCGGCGGCCTGGGCGCCCAGTGGGATCGCGGCCTGGCAGCTCATCCGCAGGGGCTGTCCGGAGGGCGCCGCCGCGTCCCCGGCGGCGATCACCCGGTCGTCGTCGACGCTGGTGAGGGTTTCGTCGGTGCGCAGCCGCCCCAGCTCGTCGGTGGACAGGCCGCTGGCCCGGGCCAGGTCTGGCACGCCGAAGCCCACGGTCCAGACGGTCACCGCGCTGGGCAGCACGGTGCCGTCGCCGAGAACGACTGCGCTTGGCCGCACTTCGGTGACGACGGCGGTATCGAGGACCTCCACACCCAGCCGGCGCAGCCGCCCGGCCGCCGAGCGGCGGCCGGGCGCGCTGAGCGCGGGTCCGAGCAGGCCGCCACAGATCAACCGCACTGTCCGGCCACCCTGTTCGGCGAGTTCGGCGGCGGTCTCCAGCCCGGTCAGGCCCGCACCGACAATCGTGACCGGCGCGTCCCCGGCAGCGCGGGCCAGCGCCTCGCGCAAGCGTTGCGCCTGCTCGTACTCGGCCAGCGGATAGGCGAACTCGGCCGCACCGGGCACCGCCGGACCCGCGGCGGTACTGCCGACGGCGTAGACGAGGTAGTCGTAGTCCAGGGTGGTACCGGAGGCCAGGCGGACGGTGCGGGCGGCGGTATCGATATGGGTGGCGGAGTCCACGAGCAGGCGGGTCCCGGCGGCGAGCAGGGTGTCGTAGCCGGTGGTCGCCGTTCCCGTGCCGGCGACGAACTGGTGCAACCGGATGCGTTCGACGAAGTCCGGTCGCGGATTCACCAGAGTGATCTTCAGGTCCGGCCGGCGGCGCAGCCGGTTGGCGGCAAGGGTTCCGGCGTATCCGCCGCCGATCACGACCACATGGGTGCGCTGGTGGGGCATGGTGGCTCCGTTCTCTGGGTTTCTGTTACCGAGGACGAGACCGGGGGGCCGTTCGTGACGCGGTGTGAGCGGGGTCATCGGCCGGTGCCGGGCGCCCGGACCCGCGGGTGCCGTGGAGACGGTGCGACGGTGCTCCGTATGTCGGTGCCGCTTGCTAATTTTCGCGTCGAAGCGCAACGACGACGAGCGGGACCAGTATGACCACGGCAACCACGACCTATCTCGAACTGTCGGAGGAAGGAGGATCGGCGCACAAGTTCTACGAGGTCGCCGTGGACGGTACCCAGGTGACCATCCGGTACGGGCGGATCGGTGACCAGGGGCAGAGCAAGGTCAGCTCCTTCGCCGACGCCCGGAAGGCGCAGGCGGCCGCGCAGAAGAAGATCGGCGAGAAGGTCCGCAGGGGCTATGCCCCCGCGGTCCCGGGCGCGCGGGCGGCGCGGCCGGTCACCCGCCGCGCGATCACCAGTGGCCGTTCCACCGCCCGGACCGCGCCGGTGCTGTGGACCTTCGATTCGGGCGCCGCGGCGTTCGGTATCTTCATCGACTCCGAACGCTGCTGGGTGGGCAACGAGAACGGCGACGTCTTCACGCTCACCCCGGCGGGCGAGGTGACCGGGCGCTTCCGGCTGCCGGATGCGGTCAAATGCATTGTCGCCGACGATTTCTGGATCTACGCGGGCTGCGACGACGGCCGGGTCTACGATCTGTCGGGCAAGGTGCCGCGGGCGGCCTACGATATCGCCGCCGACGTCGATATCTACTGGCTCGATATCCACGACGGCATTCTCGGCGTCTCCGACGTGCAGGGTGGCCTCACCGTGATCGACCACGAAGAGGAATCGTTGTGGTCGCGGCGCAGCCAGGGCGATTCGGGCTGGATGGTGCGGATCGACGCGGACGGGGTGTACCACGGGCATTCGGGCGGGGTCACGAAATACGATCTGGGCTCCGGTGACCACCGGTGGCACCGCGGCACCGGTGGCGCGGTGCTGTTCGGCTGGCAGGAGGCCGCGGCGGTGTACGCCGGTACCGCGCGCAACCAGGTGCGCATGCTGGACAAGGGTGGCCGCGCGGACCGGGCGTTCCAGTGCGATGCCGCGGTGTACTCGTGCGCGGCCTCGCCGGATGGGCGCTATGTCTTCGCCGGCGACAACTACTCCTCGGTGTACTGCTTCGACGCCGACGGCCGCCGGCTCTGGAAACTCGGTACCGGCTGTGGTTCGGCGTATTCGATGCAGTACCACGACGACCGGCTGTACCTGGTCACCACCGCCGGCACCCTGGCCTGCCTGGATGTGAGCGAGACCGCGGTCCGCGACGCCGAACAGGGTGTGCTGCCGCAGACCCTTTCGGTGAAGGCGCCGTCGCTGACCGCCGTGGTGCCCAGTAGCACCGTGGAGGTGGCCACCGACGCCGGAGGCGGCGTGGTCGTCGAATGTATCGATGTGGGCGGGCGTCTGCGGGTCCATATCGTCTCGCCGGGCTACCGGCGGGAATGGAATGTGCAGTTCCCCCGGGATATCCGGCAGGCCGGCACCCGCTATGTGGTGGACGGGGTGGCCGAGTCGGCGCGCGGCGGCTTCTACCGGGTGCGCGGGGATATCCGCCGGTTGACCTGATCAGGCACTGCGCGCGTCGATCCCGGCGGCGTCGGAAACGGCCCGGGCGCTCATCACTTCGGGCAGGTGCTCCCGGGCCCAGCCGCGGACGTGTTCGATCACGCCGAGCAGGGAGCGGCCCAGCGGGGTCAGCTCGTACTCGACGCCCTGATCGTCGGTGGCCCCGACCGGGCGGCGGCACAGCAGCCCGTCACGTTCCATCGCCGCCAGCGTCTCGGCCAGGACCTTGGCACTCACCGGCCGCAGATGCCGCCGCAGTACCCCGAAACGTTGCGGCGCGTCCTCGAGGGACAGGACGATCATGGCCGTCCATTTCCCACCGATCCGGATCGGGAAACTGCTCATCGGGCAGGCCGGGTCGAAGGTGGGCAGCTTGGTTTCGGGCCTGGTCACCGCTTCAGTGTAGGTAGTTACGTTGCGGTCACCGGGCGGGTCGGGCCTACCGTCACGGGCATGGGCACCACTTCGGACAACGGTCGGCGGCATATCGCGGTATTCGGTGCGGCGGGACGGGTCGGCCGGGCCGTCGCCGCCGCGTTGCTGCGGGACGGGCACGAGGTCAGCGGGGTGGTGCGCGAACCCGGCCGGTGCCGGGACCTGCCGGCGGACCTGAGCGTGTTCGCGGGGGATGCCCGGTATCCGGCGGAATCGGCGGCGCTGCTGCGCGGGGTGGACGCGGTGGTACTGGCGGTGACGCCCTTCACGGCGCCGCCGGATTCGTTCGACGGTTTCGATATCGACTACTACGCGCATATCGTCGCCGGTATCGAGCGGCACTGGGACCGGGAGCGGCGTCGTCTCGTCGCGGTGGGGCTGGCCGCGACCCTGGAGCTGGACTCGGGCGGCCACCTGTGCGACGACGCTGATCTCTTCCCGCCCCGGTTGCGTCCGTTCGCCGAAGCACATCTGCGCCAGCTCACCGCGCTGCGCGCGCTCACCACACTGGATTGGGCCGTCCTCACCCCGCCCGCCGGGCTCGGCGCCGGCGCGGACACGGCGGGGGAGTACCGGCTGCTCACGGGACCGGTCAGCGTGCGGCAGGCAACCACGGAACTCACCCACGCGCGGTATGCCAGGGCAGTGGCCGACCAGATCGGCGAGCCCACGGTGCACAGTGCCCGTGCCGCGGTGGTTCCCGCGGCACACCGGTGAGCCGGAACCTATCCTTTCGGGCCAGGCGCCGCGGTGCGCGCGCACTCCGAATCACGGTGAGCGCAAGGCTGCCCGATGCCCGGAACAGCGCCTTATCGTCGGAAGGTGGTATCGCGCAGCAGACCTCGACGGCATCTCAAAACGGTCACCGGAGTCAGCGGCGGTACCGATATCTACGCGGCGGCGGTGGATCCGGGCCGGTCGACGCTCGACACCGCGATCGCCGTCGCGAAGGTCGCCGAGGAACACGGGTTCGACGCGCTCTTCGCGGCCGATCTGCTCGGCTTCGGCGCGCAGGGGGCGATCGGCGCGCAGGAGCCGCTGATCTATCTCTCGGCATTGAGTTCGGTGACGCGGCATATCGGCCTGATCGCCACGGTCACGACCACCTTCCATCACCCCTACAATCTGGCCCGGCTGTTCGGCACCCTCGACCATGTGAGCAACGGCCGGTCCGCCTGGAACGCCGTGACCTCGTCGCTGGGCGAGGAGAACTACAGCGACGCGGACCTGCCCGGGCCCGAACAGCGCTATGCGCGCGCCGCGGAATCACTGGAAGTGGTGCACGCCCTCTTCGACTCGTGGGGCCCGGGCGCCCTCACCCCGGACGGCCGCGGAGGCGCCGTACTCGATCCGGCCCGGGTGCGCACGATCGACCACCGGGGCGAGTATTTCACCGTGCGCGGTCCGCTGAACATTCCGCCGCTGCCGCAGCGACGCCCGGTGCAATTCCAGGCCGGCCAGTCGGCCGGCGGGATCGAACTCGGCGCCCGTTTCGCCGAAGTCGTGTTCACCTCGCTCACCACACTCGACGACGCCCGCGCGTACACGGACAAGATCCGGGCCCGCGCCCTGGAACTGGGCCGGCCGGCGGGGTTGCCGTATATCTTCAGTTCCTTCCACGCCACCTACGGCGCGACCGAAGCCGAGGCCGCGCGGCTGGTCCGGGAGCAGGAGGAGTCCTTCGATCTCGAAGCCGGCCGCCGGCTGCTCGCGGATATGCTCGGCGGCGGGGTCGACCTCTCCGATCTCCCTTTGGACCGGCCGCTGCCGGAAAACCTTGTGCCCACGGTGGATTCGGTGCATCGCCGGCGTGGGCGGGTGGAGATCTTCGCGCGTCTCGCCGGTTCCGGGCGCACCCTGCGCGAGCTGATCCTGGAAGCGCGGCACACCGGCCACTGGTCGGCGGCGGGTACGCCGGAGCAGTTGGCCGACGACATCGAAGAGCGGTATCGCGCCGGAGTGCTCGACATCATCTCGCTGGGCGGCCTGGATGATCCGCGCACCCGGGATTTCGTGACCAACGGTCTACTGCCCGAACTGCGCCGCCGCGATATCGTCGGCTCCGGGTATCTGGGCGCCACCCTCCGGGAGAACCTCGAACTGCCGCCGCTCCCCGAGGCCGATACCGAGCGCGTGGCGGTATAGCTCGGTACCGGACCACCACGTGGCCGAGCCGGTGGGCAGTGGTCGCTCAGAAATACCGGACGGCGACATAGGCCCAGGCCAGGACGCAGCTGAGCGCCGTGACCACGATGCCGTACCTGGTGAACTGCCAGAACGTGATCCGGTGGCCGGCCCGGCGCGCGATATCGAGGGCGACCACATTGGCGCTGGCGGCGACCGCGGTGCCGTTGCCGCTGAAATCCGCGCCGAAGGCGAACGCCCACCACAGCGCGCGGCTCTGCCCGTGGTCGGGAGTCCGGTCGACCAGCCCCTCGACCACCGGGGCCATGGTGGTCGTATAGGGGATGTTGTCGATGAACGCGGCCACGACGGCGGAACCGAAAACCAGGACCGCCGAGGCGAAGAGCGGATTGTCGCCGAATGCCGCGACGGCGGCGTCGCCGAGGAACTCGATCACACCGGTGTGCACCAGACCGGCGACCATCACGAACAGGCCCATGAAGAACACCAGCGTGCCCCATTCCACTTCGCGCAGGATATCGCCGATATCGAGACGGGAGATCAGCACCATGGCGCCCGCGCCGAGCAGCGCGATGATCGACGGCGCCACGTGCAGCACCGAGTGCAGGCCGAATCCCACCACGACCCCGGCCAGTACGAGCAGGGCACGAGTGAGCAGGCGCGGGTCGGTGATGGCCCGGCGTTCCTGCAGGGCCGCCACTGTCTCGATGTGCTCGGAGCGCTCGCGCAGATGCTTGCGGAACAGCCAGCGGGTGAACAGCACGAACAGCGCGAAGATCACCGCCACGGCCGGGGCCATGTGCAGCAGGAAATCGTTGAACGTCAGGCCCGCCCGGCTGCCGATGATGATATTGGGCGGATCGCCGACCAGAGTGGCCGCGCCACCGATATTGGCGGCGAGCACCTCGGCGATGAGAAACGGTTGCGCGGCGAACCCCAGCCGCCCGCACACCACGATGGTGACCGGCGCGACGAGCATGATGATGGTGACATTGTCGAGCAGCGGCGAGGCGACCGCGGTGATGATCATCAGCATCACCAGCAGCCGGAACGGGCTGCCGTGAGACCGTTTCGCGGCCCAGATGGCGAGGAAGTCGAACAGCCCGGTCTGCTTGATGACGCCGACGATGATCATCATGCCGAGCAGCAGGAAGATCACGTTCCAGTCGATGCCGACGTGCGGGTCGTAGAAGACCTGTTCGCCGGGCACCAGACCGAGCACGGTCATCGCCCCGGCCGCCACCAGGACGACCTTCACCTTGTCCGCGCGTTCGGTGGCGATGAACCAGAACGCCCCGACGAATACGACGACCGCCAGGATCTGGTTCATCGGCGCAGCTCCCCTCGGCCCGGCGGATCAGTCGTCGGGCCCGGCGACGGCCAGGCTGATCAGTAGTCGTTCGAGGGTGATGCCGCCGACAAGGGTCCGGTTCCGATCCACCACCGCGACCAACGGGCTGTGCCGCTGTGCCATGAGGGCGGCGATTTCGAGCAGGGTGGCGTCGCGGTGCACCACGGCCGGGCGCGGCGCGTGTTCGGGTAGGCAGTCGCCCACGGTGAGATCACCGGGTTCGCGCCAGAACAGCTCGGCGTGCAGTTCGTCGATGGTGCGCGCCAGCGCGGGATCGTCCTGATAGGAGCTGGGGATGGCCAGCCGCAGCACCTGGGTGCCGGGCAGGACCGCGACGGGCCGGCCGGCCGCGTCGACCACGATCAGGCCGGGCAGCCGGTTGACCACCATCGACCGCATGGCCTTGGCGACGGGGTCGCCGGTGCGAACGGTCGGCAGCGCGACCGCGATCTCGTGTGCTTGCATCGGATGGTCCCGTCGCGCGTGCGGGGAGAGGGTGGTCATGACCGGAACCTGTCGCCGGTGAACCGGTCCATCAGCCGTTCCAGCCGGGCCACCCGGTCGGGCAGCGGGCTGCTGTGCAGCAGTTCGGCGAGCTGATCGGCTTCGTCCGGGCCCAGTGCGATGGAGTGGACGGGTTCGTCGCGGGCGGTGCGGTAGACGTGCAGGTGTTTCTCGCCGTCGGTGCCGGTGACCAGGGCGAAGCGATCACCGCTGCGGGTCAGCAGGTGGTGCACGGTGCCCTGGCCCGGTATGGTGCCGCGGTCGATGTCCACGTCGAACGCTCCTCCCGCAGCCGGTTTTCCCGGGTCCCAGTCTCGGTGCGCGGCGGTGTCACCGGCCATCGGTGCCGCTACCCATCTCCGGTGGCCGGCATTGTGTAGCGGCGGGCCCCGAAGATGGGTGTCACACCCCATGGACAGCCCGCGTGCCGGCGGCCACACTGAGGTCATGGACCGTCCGGACACTGGTAACGGCCTGTTCCGGCGGCATACCCGGACCCCGGTCGACGCGCTGTTCCGGCGGATCTTCCTCATCAACGGACTGGTCTTCACCCTCGGCACCCTGGTGCTGGCGGTCTCGCCGGCGACCGTCTCGTCGCGGGTGCGGCTGACCGAGATACCGGTGCTGGCGGTGGGGCTGGTGGTGATCCTGGCGGCCAACGCCTTCCTGTTGCGGACCAGCCTGGCTCCACTGGACCAGCTCGTCGTCTCCATGCGCCGGGTGGACCCGCTGCGGCGCAGTGGTCGGCTCGACGAGCGCGGCAACGGTGACCTGTCCCGGGTGATCGACTCGTTCAACGCGATGGTCGACCGGCTCGAAGCCGAGCGGGCGGCGGCCAGCGCGTCGGCCCTGGCCGCCCAGGAGGGTGAGCGCCGGCGGATCGCGCGCGAACTGCACGACGAGATCGGCCAGAGTCTCACAGTGGCGTTGCTGTCGATGAAGCGGGCCGCCGACCGCGCCCCCGCCGATGTCGTCGACGTCCTGCACGGCGCCCAGGAGACCGTGCGTTCCTGCCTGGACGAGGTACGCGGGATCGCGCGGCGGCTGCGGCCCGATGTGCTCGACGATCTCGGGCTCTCCAGCGCCCTGAGCGCGTTGTGCAGCGAGTTCAGCTCGACGGCCGGGATCGGTGTGACCCGCGACGTCGACCGGAAACTGCCGCGGCTGCACCCCGATATCGAACTCGTCTGCTATCGGGTCGCCCAGGAGAGCCTGACCAATATCGCCCGGCACGCCGGCGCCCACCGGGTCGGGCTGAGCCTGCGGGTGCACGGCGATTCGCTGATGCTGCGGGTCACCGACGACGGATGCGGCGGGGTGGCCGGGGACGGTGCCGGTATCCGCGGGATGCGCGAACGCGCACTGCTGGTGAACGCCACCCTGGCCATCGAGTCGCCGCCGGGTGGTGGCACCGAGATCTGCCTGCGTATCCCACATCGAGGCGAAAGGAGCACGCCGTGACGAACCCGGCCGTGGCCCGAGTCCTGCTTGCCGACGATCACGCGCTCGTCCGCTCCGGCTTGCGGTTGATCCTGGACGCCGAACCCGATCTCACCGTGGTCGCCGAGGCCGCCAACGGTCACGAGGCGGTGCAGCAGATCGATCACCTCCCCGTCGACCTGGCGATCCTGGATATCGCCATGCCGCGGATGACCGGGATCCAGGCCGCCCGCGAGATCCACCGGGCCGCCCCGCACGTGCGGATCCTCATGCTGTCGATGTACGACAACGAGCAGTATTTCTTCGAATCGCTGCGGGTCGGCGCCTCCGGCTATGTCCTGAAATCCGTGGCGGACCGCGACCTGCTCGAGGCCTGCCGGGCGACCCTGCGCGGGGAGTCCTATCTGTATCCCGGCGCGGTGAACTCCCTGATCCGCGACTGGTTGCAGCACGGCGACCGCGACGAACCCCTGCCGCGCAGTCTGCTCACGCCGCGCGAGGAGGAGATCGTGAAACTGGTCGCGGAGGGTTATTCGTCGCGCGAGATCGCCGGCGACCTGGTCATCAGTGTGAAGACCGTGGACCGGCATCGGGCCAATATCCTGCAGAAGCTCGGGTTACGTGATCGGCTGGCGCTGACCCGCTACGCCATCCGCGCGGGACTGATCGAGCCCTGAGCACGGTCCGCCGCCGGCCGGGTCCGGCCGCGCGTCGTGGCCGGCGCGCCAGGGCAGCAGGGCGGTACTGGCCGGTAACGCCAGCGCTGCCACGCCGATCGCCGCGCGGACACCGATCGCGGCCGCGAGGACACCGCCGAGGGCGATGAATGCGGGCTGGACGCATTTCGCGCTGATCGACCAGGCGGTGCCGACCCGTACCATATGGTCGGCGGCGGTGTGGTCGGTGCGATAGGCGGCGAACACCGGGTTGAACACGCCGGCGCAGAAGAGCAGCAGTGTTTCGGCGACCAGGACAACGGCGAGGCCGAGTGGTCCGGGTCCGGCGAGCACGAGTAGCCCGGGCCAGCAGGTGCGCAGCGTGCCGGAGCCGAGCAGGACCGCGTGTTCGCCGAACCGGGCGACCAGTCGCGGGGCACACCAGGATCCCAGCAGTCCGCCGAGTCCCGGCACTCCGAGGGCCAGCCCGTATTGCCACGGTGGGAAACCCAGTTCGCGGAGCATGAGCAGCGCCAGCAACGGTGAGATGAGCACCAGCGAGCCGCCGAAGAGCATGGCGTTCCAGAACAGCCGGTGCAGGGTGGGGTGCGCGAAGAGGTAGGTCCAGCCGGCTCTGATCCCGGCGGGCGTGCGGCCACCGCTGTTCCGTTGCGCGGGTGGCGTTTCGGGTGTGCGGATCCGGCGGATGCCGAGCGCCGAGACCAGGTGCCCGAGTGAATCGGCGATCAGGGTGGTCGTCGTCCCGAATACGGTGACCAGCAGTCCGCCGACCGGCCCGCCGAGTGTGGTCGCGGTCCAGAAGGTGGTTTCCAGCCGGCTGCCGGCGCGAACCCGTCGGACGCGGGGGACGAGTGCTTTGAGGTGCGCGTCGCGCGCGGCATTGAACACGACGGAGCACAAGGTCTGTACCGCGGCGGTCACGCACAGGTGCGCGTAGGTGAGCATGCCGAACCGGGCGGCGATCGGGACCGAGATCAGGGCGGCGCACGCCGTGATACCCGCACCCGCCATGACGGGGCGTTTGCGCCGGAACTCGAGGAACGGGCCGAGTGGCAGGGCAACCGCGGCCGCCGCGACCCCGGCACCCGCCACCATCAGTGAGACCTGGAGATCGGAGGCGCCGACCAGCACTATCGCCACCAGCGGCAGCGCACCCGCACCGAGGGCACTGCCCAGTTGGCCGGCGGTGAACGCGCCCCAGAGCCGGTAGAAGTCGGGTGGGAGCCGCTCGGTGCTATCCGGCCGGACACCGGCGGTCCGGCGTGCACCTGTTCGCATCGTCCGATGGTGCCGTACCGCGGGCCGGTGAGATCCCAGGCCCCGGCCGGCGGTCTCGTCACTGGTGGGAAGGCCTATACGCTGAACGAAATTGCCCTTTGGTGGCGCTCGGCGAGCCGAGTCGCTGAAGGAGCCGTATGGCGAGTGAGACGGCCGTGGCCCCCACGGCGAACCAGACGCGGCGCCCGGACCTCTCCGTCCGTGCCGCCCGGTCGACGGCAGCGTCGAGGCGAATCGGATGCTGTGCTGGTGAATTGCCGCGTGTGCGAATAGCTGTGCTCGGGGCGGTGTCCGGTCTCCGGGCGAACTCGGATGCGGGCGCCGGTGCCGACTGTCGAGGCGAGCCGCGGGCGGTGGGTGTACCGATCGATGGAAAAGTCCAGGTCGCGACGGTTTGCGCGGCCCGAACCGTGGTGTGCCGCGACGTGTTACGGGGGTCCGGGCTGCGAATCCGCGCGCACTCTGCCACACTCGTCTCCGACCGTGTTGATCGGTCGGTTTTCAGATGTGTGCGATGTGGAGAGTTCGAGCGTGAGGTCGAGGTGACGGATCCGATCATCCGGTCGGGTCCGGTGGTGGTGACGGCGGCCCGGGCGCCGGGGGTGCGGCGATCGGGTGTGCGGTTCGGTGCGGCCGCGGGTGCCGGCGCGGTGCGCGCGGGGTTCTCGGGGAAACGCGGCGCCAACGCCGCCGGAAATTCTCTTACGTTGCGTCGCAGTGTCATTCGGGCGAAGGGCCGGTTACCGTTAACGGGCCGGTTGCGGGAATTCGAGCACGGTGGCATTGTGATTGCGCGGCCGGCGGATCCGGCCGGCGAACTCACGGATTCCGCTATGCCGGGGAATCCGATCGAGAAGTGGTTTCGTTCTTGGGACGGGAAAATGGTTCTGGTGGCCACGGGTTGTGTGCGTGAATTCGATGGTGGCGCCCACGGTTCGTTTACCCGAATGGAACGAACTGTCAACGTCGTTCGCGATGATGTTATCGGTGATTCACCGGCGGCCCGGCAGGTCCGGACGATAATGTGCAGTGTCCGAAGACATCGAATAATCCCCGTCCCGCGCCTCTGACATACACGCCGGTCGGCGGCGGGACAAAAACGACATTCGACGCAAACCTCTCGGCATTGTCGCCGCAGTGGTCGATCGAAAAACAATGACGGCCCTTTGTCCGGGTAACTGGTTTACCGGGTAAAGCAAGTCGACCCGAACAGCGTGAGCATTCTCCTGGAAACCGGAAGGTCCCGGACCGGGCTTTCTGGCAACCCATTTTCGAATTTGCGGATGTGATACATGGACAAAGGCACCGGTGACTCTTCCGACCGGACGTTGGAGTACCTGAAAAAGGTCACTGTCGAGCTGATGACGACGCGTGACGATCTGGCGAAACTGCGGGAGAGACTCGACGAGCCGATCGCGATCGTCGGGATGGGTTGCCGGTACCCGGGCGGAGTCGAATCCCCCGACGACCTCTGGGATCTGGTGGCCTCCGGCACCGACGCGGTGGCCGGGTTCCCCACCGATCGCGGCTGGGACCTGGCCGGATTGTTCGACCCCGACCCGGATCGGTTCGGGAAGGTCTACACCCGCGAGGGCGGTTTCCTGCGGGGTGCGGGGGATTTCGATGCCGGTTTCTTCGGTATCAGCCCCCGGGAAGCGGTGGCCATGGACCCGCAGCAGCGATTACTGCTCGAGGTCTCGTGGGAGGCGCTCGAGCACGCGGGTATCGACCCGGCCTCGCTGCGCGGCAGCGCGACCGGGGTGATCACCGGGGTGGCGTACCAGGATTACGGGACCATCGCCAAGGCGTCCGGGCCGGCGGCCGAAGGGTATGTGTCCATCGGCTCGGCGGCCAGTGTGGCCTCCGGCCGGGTGTCGTACGCGCTGGGACTGGAAGGCCCGGCGGTGACCGTGGATACGGCGTGCTCGTCGTCGCTGGTGGCGATTCATCTCGCCTGCCAGGCGCTACGCCGCGGCGAGGCCTCCCTGGTGCTGGCCGGCGGGGTGACGGTCATGGCGACCCCCACGCTGTACCTGGACTTCGCCCGGCAGCGCGGTCTGGCCGCCGACGGCCGGTGCAAATCGTTCTCGGCCGCCGCCGACGGGGTGGCCTGGGCCGACGGAGTCGGTGTGGTGGTGCTGGAGCGTCTGTCGGACGCCCGCCGTGCCGGGCATACCGTGCTGGGCATCGTGCGGGGTTCGGCGGTGAACCAGGACGGCGCCAGCAATGGACTGACCGCGCCCAACGGCCTGTCACAAGAACGGGTGCTCGCGGCGGCGCTGGCCGACGCGGGTCTGCGACCGGTGGATGTGGACGCGGTGGAGGCCCACGGGACGGGGACCGCGCTGGGCGATCCGATCGAAGCCCAGGCGCTGCTCGCGGCCTACGGCCGGGAGCGCGCGGACCGGCCGCTGCGGATCGGCTCGCTGAAATCGAATATCGGCCATTCGCAGGCGGCCTCGGGCGTGGGCGGCGTGATCAAGATGGTGCAGGCGCTGCGCCACCAGGTGCTGCCGAAATCGCTGCACGCGGAAGAGCTGTCCCCGCACGTGGATTGGTCCTCCGGGGCGGTGCGGGTCCTGAGCCGGGCCGAACAGTGGCCGGCCGGTTCCGGCCGGGTCCGCCGGGCCGGAGTGTCCTCGTTCGGTATCAGCGGCACGAACGCCCACGTCATCATCGAAGAGGCGCCGGCGGAGCCGGCCGGTGACACCGCCGCCCCCGCTGCTCCGGCCCCGCACGCGACCACCACCGTGGTCCCGCTGCTGCTCTCCGCGAAAACCGACGACGCGCTCCGGGCGCAGGCGGATCGGCTGCGGCACTGGCTGCTCGAACGGCCCACCGCCGACCTGTGGAGCGTCGCGGCCACCCTGCTCGGCCACCGGACCCGGTGGGACCGCCGCGGGGCGGTGGTCGGCGCCGACCGGGAACAACTGCTGGCGGGGCTGGCCGACCTGGCCACCGGGGCGGGCGCGGCACGGGAATCCGGCCCGAAACCCGGCCGGACCGCGTTCCTGTTCACCGGGCAGGGCGCCCAGCGGGCCGGGATGGGCCGCGAGCTCTACCGCGCCTTCCCGGTGTTCGCGGCAGCCCTGGACGAGCTGTGCGACCGGTTCGACCCGCTGCTCGGGCGCTCGCTGCGGGCGCTGATGTTCGACCCCGAGGCGACGGAACTGCTGAACCGGACGGAGTTCACCCAGCCCGCGCTGTTCGCCTACGAGGTCGCGCTGTTCCGGCTCCTCGAATCCTTCGGCCTCACCCCCGATCTGGTGGCGGGACATTCCATCGGCGAACTCGCCGCCGCCCATGTGGCGGGTGTGTGGTCGGTGGGTGACGCCTGTGCGCTGGTCGCGGCCCGCGGCCGGCTGATGGGCGCGCTCCCCTCCGGTGGCGCGATGCTGGCGGCGGCGCTCACCGCGGCGGACGCGGCCGAACTGCTGGCAGACCATCCGCAGACCCTGTCCCTGGCCGCGGTCAACGGCCCGCGCTCGGTGGTGTTCTCCGGGACCGCGGACGCGGTCGACGCGGTCGAGAAGCTGCTGGCCGGTGACGGGATCCGCAACTCCCGGCTGCGGGTGAGCCACGCCTTCCATTCGGTGCTGATGGAACCGATGCTCGCGGAGTTCCGTTCGGTCGCCGAAGGTCTGACCTACCGTGCACCGTCGATCCCGATCATCGCCACCGGTTCGGCGACCGGGGCGGACCCGGCCGGACCGGGCTACTGGGTCGAGCAGGTCCGGGGCTGTGTGCGCTTCGCGGCCGCCGTCGACACGCTCGTCGAAAAAGGTGCGCGACGCTTCCTGGAGCTGGGTCCGGACGCGGTACTCACCGCGATGACCCGCGAATGTCTCGCCGAACGTCCGGAGATCGAGGCCGGGACGCTCGTCGCGGCCGCGGCGCGGCGGACGGCCGACGAGCTCACCCAGTTCACCCGGATGCTCACCCAGGCCCACAACGCCGGGCTCGAGGTCGCCTGGCAGCCGCTGTTCGCCGGGCGGGTCACCCACCGGGCCGAGTTGCCCACCTACGCTTTCCAGCGTCAGCGGTACTGGCTGGAACCGGGGACCGGCACGCCGGGACAGCCCTCGGGACATCTGCTCGGCGCGGCGCATCCGCTCGCCGGCCGGGACGAGTGGCTGTTCACCGGACAGATCTCCACGCGCACCCACCCGTGGCTCGCCGACCACGCGGTCTTCGGGACGGTGCTGGTCCCGGGTACCGGGTTCGTCGAACTGGCGCTGTACGCCGGGAGCCGGCTCGCCGCGGAGACGATCCGCGAGCTGGTCCTGGAGGCGCCGCTGTTGCTCGACGACGAGGCCGCCGTGGACATCCAGGTCGTGGTGGAGGCCGCCGCGAGCGACGGCGGCCGCCGCTTCACCGTGCATTCCCGCGCCGCCGGCGAGTCCACCGGTGAGACCGCGTGGACGACCCACGCGGTGGGCGTACTGGCCCCCGCCGCGACCGGGCACGCCGGGCCGGGGTTCGATGCGCGGGTGTGGCCGCCGGCGGGCGCCGCGGCGCTGGACCCGGCGCGACTGTACGAACGCCTGTCCGAGATGGGATTCGGTTACGGTCCCGCCTTCCAGGACGTCCGGGCGGCATGGACCTCCGGCGACGAGGTGTACGCGGAGCTGCGCCTGCCCGAGGGGCTGGACGGGCAGTCCTTCCGCATCCACCCGGCGCTGCTGGACGCCACCTTCCATCCCGCCCTGGACCGGCTGGCCGATACCGACGCCGGGAAGGTGCCGCTGCCCTTCTCCTACGCGGGGGTGCGGCTGTCCCGGCCCGGGGCCGATACGGTGCGCGTGCGGGTCGGGCTGGTCGATACCGACTCGGTCCGCGTGGACGCGGTCGATCCCGCCGGGAATCCGGTGGCCACGATCGAATCCGTGCTGGCCCGGCCGGTCGACACCCGGATGCTGCACCGGTCCCGGACCGGTACCGATCCGCTCTACACCCTCACCTGGACCCCGGCCCCCGCACCGGCCGCGGCGGTGGGCGGCCGGGTCGCGGCGGTGGGCGCCGTCCCCGTCACCGGTGATGTGGAGGTGTACCCGGGGCTCGGCGCGCTGCTCGCGGCATCCGACGCTCCCGGAGTCGTGGTCTGGCGGACCGACGAGGCCGGCGGGACCGGGGAGACGGCCGCGGTGGCGCGGGCGCGGGTCGGCGCCGCGCTGGCGGCAGTGCGCGCCTGGCTGGCCGATGAGCGAACCCGGGAGCGCACGCTGGTCGCGGTGACCGGCGATGCCGCCGATATCCCGGGACAGTTCTGTGATCCGGCGGCGGCGGCCGTGTCCGGTCTGCTGGCCTGCGCGCAGGCGGAGTATCCGGGCCGGATCGTCCAACTCGACCTCACCGGGACGAACCCGCTGACCTCGCGTACGGTGCTCGACGCCGTCGCTCTCGGCGAACCCCGGGTCGCCGTCCGGGAGTCCGGGGCGCTGGTGCCCCGGCTGGCGCGGGCCGGTGCGCCGGATGCCGGACCGGTGACCTTCGGTACCGGTACGGTGCTGATCACCGGTGGCACCGGGGGATTGGGCGCGCTCGTGGCCCGGCATCTGGTCTCGGCACACGGGGTACGGCAGTTACTGCTGGTCTCCCGCCGCGGGCCGGCGGCCGCGGGGGCCGGTGAACTGGTCGACGAACTCACCGCGGCCGGGGCACGGGTGCGGGTCGCCGCCTGCGATATCGCCGACCGCGCGGCGCTGGCCGCGCTGCTGGACTCGGTCGGCCCCGAGTATCCGGTGACCGCGGTGGTGCACAGCGCGGGCGTCATCGACGACGGCACGATCGACACACTCACCCCGGACCAGCTCGACCGGGTCCTGCGGCCGAAGATCGATGCGGCGCTGAACCTGCACGAACTCACCCTCGGGCACGATCTGTCGGCCTTCGTGATGTTCTCCTCGGCCGCGCCGCTGCTCGGCGGGCAGGGCCAGGGCAACTACGCGGCCGCGAACCGGTTCCTCGACGCACTCGCCCAGCAGCGCCGGGCCGCCGGATTACCCGCGCACACCCTGGCCTGGGGCCTGTGGACCATCGGCATGGCGGCGGGGCTCGGCGAGGCGGGGGCCGAGCACATGGTGCGCCAGATCCGCACCCGGCTCGGTCTGGTGCCCATCGGCGCGGAGACGGGCCTGGCCCTGTTCGACCGGGCGCTCGCCGGTGGCCATCCGCTCACCCTCACCGCACTGCTCGATATCGAAGCACTCACCGCGCTCGCGCGCTCGGGGGTGCTGCCGCCGGTCCTGCGCGATCTGGTGCGGGCGCCGGCCGCCGCGCCGGCGGCGGAGACCGGATCGCTGGCGCAGCGGCTCGCGACGGCACCCGAAGCCGAGCACTACGACCTGGTCCTGCACGAGATCCGGTCGCTGGCCGCGCTGGTGCTGGGGCACAGTTCGGCCGCGGCGGTGGACCCGGACGCGCTGTTCGCCGAGCTGGGGTTCGATTCGCTGGGCGGGGTGGAGTTCCGCAACCGGCTGGCCGCGCTGACC